>NZ_DALYXB010000027.1:0-2672 GCF_031982545.1 Lacrimispora sp. | reverse complement strand
CCGCCGTTTTCAGCGGCGAGGTATATCATACCAAAGCTTTCGACAAAAGTCAACACTTATTATGAAAATTTTGTCGATAACTTTTTGCGGTTTCAAACTATCTTTTTTACCGTTAAAGTAACCAAAATATACCATAATGTGTTATATTATTGTTACAAACTGCCGATATAGATATATAATCCATAACTATTCAGAAAAGGAGGTGTTCCATAAAGCCTGTTTGTTATGGTTAAATCCAGATACAAGCAGGATTACGGGTATCTATTTAACTGGCGTATGTAAGATGGAACAAAAGGATTGCAGCTTTATATATGATTGCTTTCCTTATAATAGCGCATTTATGGGGACTATATTATACTCTATTTGCCGACACCGGATATGATATATCCGGTAGTCCATATGTTAGGGGAGAAAAAAATGAAAGATAAGAACAGAAAAGGTTTCTTTGGACTCTTTCAAAATGTAAAACGCACTTCAGAGTCTTTGGAAGAAAACGAAATACCACATTTTGAACCGGTTGAAGCATCAGAAAGTGACGATAGCGGGGAGGACACCACATTAACAAATTATAATTTGTCTCCAGACCCTGTTTCGGACGCTGAACCGGATACGAAAGAAAACGCTGCCCCCTCATTAATATGGGAACCTTCTGATGATCCTTTGATTCTCCGGGTCAACGAAGATCTTCTCGAGGTGGAACGCAGACAATTTGCTATGAAGATGAAAGCTCTTTCTAATATTTATAAGAAGAATGAGGTAACTACTTCTGAATCAACTGAGGAACCTGAACCAAAGGCTGCCCAGCCCCATATACTGATCTCTGCTGACAGAATGGCTGCATGGATCTATGTTTTCTCGCCTTTAAATGGTGGTTCGGATATTAAAGAAGAAAATCTGCGTTCTTTACTTGCACAGGAACATGTGAAAACTGGAATATTGGAAGATACCTTAAAATCAATTGCAAACGAGCATATTTATGATCAGGTATTGTTAATAGCGAAAGGGATACTTGCGAGAAATGGAATTGATGGTTCTATAAAAGATCACTTTGACCGGGTCATACAGCTGGAGTTTGAAGAGGACGAGAACGGTTCTGTGGATTACAAGAACCTAAATAATATACAAGCCGTTAAAGAAGGGGAAGTTATTTGTGAGATTACTTCTGCTATTCCAGGTGAAAACGGGACAACCATAGAAGGTCAGGTATATCCCTGCGAGATAAAAGGAACACCCGTAGCGGTTCCCGCCGGACGTAATATGCAGCTGACTGAAGATGGCACTCTTATAATAGCTCAGAAAACAGGACATGTTACCTTTTCTAATGGTAAATTTAATATTGATCCACTGTTGAAGATTAACGGAAATATTGATAATAGCACCGGTAATTTGGATTATGACGGAGATATTTTCATATCTGGTGATGTAAGAAATGGATTCTCTGTAAAGGCAACCGGAGCCATCGATATCCGTGGATCCGTAGAAGGAGCTGAAATCATTGCCCGGGGTCCAATTACAATTGCCAGCGGAATGTCTGGTAATGGGCGGGGAACTCTCACGTCTGAATCATTTATCAGATGTCGTTATCTGGAACATTGTACTGTAAAAGCAGAGGGGAACGTTTATGCAGAAAGTATTATCAACTCTAAAGTACAAAGCGGGGAAGACATCATAGTGACTTCAGGAATAGGAGTTATTATTGGAGGATCACTGCTTGCAGCCTGTAATATCAACGCCAACATTATTGGATCAAAAGTTCGCCGTCTAATTACAGAATTAATAATAGCTAACGTTCCGAAGAACGTAGAAGAATCATCCCGGCTTACACGGGAATTAGAACAGCTGCATCACAATCTGTCAGAAATCAGAAAGAATATAGTTTACCTTGAAACGGTACAAAGACAAGATAAGCAGCAGCTGCTGGATAGTTTAAAACAGGCTTCCGATTATTTAAATATAAGAGAACAGGAAATAACGAATCGATTAACTGAAATAGCCTCTACTGATTCGGAACAGATTGGTCTCATTAAATGCAGACAGCTATTGCCGGTAGTCCGTGTCCGAATAGGTTCATCCAGCCTTTTAATTCAGGAAGAATGCTCCAGCAGTGTTCTCTACAAAAACAGCGAAGGTGAGATTACCATAGGAACTAATTAGTTCTTCGAAAGGGGAAAATTATGAAAAAGACAATTATGATTGTTGATGACTCCATATTAATAAGAAATGAAATTGGAAAACTTCTTGAGGGAACGGATTACGAAGTAGTCTGTCAATGCCGGAGCGGGGAAGAAGCTTTGGAAACATATGAGAAAATACTTCCTGATATAGTAACCATGGATATTATATTACCAGGAATCGATGGACTGGAAACTTCCAAACAACTTTTAAGCAAGCACCCGAAGGCAGGCATTGTTATCATAAGCTCCCTTGTATATGATAGAACTATGCAGATTGTTCAGGAACTGGGTTCTGCAATTCCTTTTGTTTTTAAACCCATTAATAAATCATTCTTTATTGAATCACTTAATAAGGTGAGCAATGATTTAGATACAACTTTGTAAATACATAGTATAGAATAAAGACGGTTTGGTTTAATTTCTCTTCATATAGTACAAAAAAAGGTTCTATACTGAATGTTGGGGTGTGCTTGAAAAGCACACTACCAACATTCTTTT
>NZ_DALYXB010000026.1:15411-17084 GCF_031982545.1 Lacrimispora sp. | reverse complement strand
GGAGTACGACCTTGCCAAGGTCGGGGTCGCGGGTTCGAGTCCCGTCTCGCGCTTTATAAAATAATTAGTATTTATGGAGATTTCCAAATTTTGGAAGTCTTTTTTTTATTGTAGACCCAACGAGCGTATGTTCTGTATTCAGTCCGTACTTTACCCGGTGGTGGGACGGATATAATCAAAGTCAAGGGCGTCTATCGTGAGGTTGGATCTGAAGAAAGTAGGAGACGATTCTCTGATCTGACAAAAAATCAATTATATTAAGTCTATGGATAAGTTGTAGCTTAAACGGAAGTCCTATAACTGCGCGGAAATGTATTTGATAGATGAGGCAGATAGATAGAACCAAAGCAGTTGGACGACCATTTTGTTCAGCTGCTTTGGTTGAATAATTGTCTGACTTTAAGAGCTTAATTTTTGAATCAATACTGAAGCATTGGCGTTTATTTGTGTTCCTCCCGCCAAAGTTTGTAAAGTAACAGCAGCAGTACTTGTATGATTTCGTATTGTTATGACATCTGCGGCGGCTGCAGTAATAATTACCATACCTGGATTCGGTTGTGTTCCAGCTCCAGATCCATATACTGCTCCAGTAACGGGAGCTCCATTTTGAAAGACAGTAAATTGACTTGGTTCAACGCCCGCGGCATTAAACCAAATAGCGTAGTCACCAGCGCTACCAATTTGGATGGTAGATGTTCCTGGAGCATGTGTGATGGTACCGACGATAATGCCATTGTTACTAAATAATATATCCGCCTCCAAAGCAACAACCTGAGCGGCCAAATTGTAAATATAAGCATATTCTGATAACCCAGTGGTACCAGCAGGTCCGGTAGGCCCGGTGTCACCAGTAGGTCCAGTGGTACCAGTAGGCCCAGTAGATCCAACACCGCCAGTGGGGCCGGTCGGGCCAGTATCACCAGTAGGTCCAATAGGCCCGGTGTCACCAGTGGGTCCAATGGGCCCGGTGGTACCAGCAGGTCCAGTAGGTCCAGTGTCACCAGTGGATCCAATAGGCCCGGTGCTACCGGTAGGTCCAGTAGGTCCGGTGTCACCGGTAGGACCAATAGGACCGGTGTCACCAGTAGGACCTTGAGCCCCAGCAGAACCAGTGGGTCCAGTAGGGCCTTGAGCCCCAGCAGCGCCGGTTGGCCCGGTAGGACCTTGAGCGCCAGTGGCGCCAGTGGGTCCAGTAGGGCCTTGAGCTCCAGTAGCGCCAGTAGGTCCAGTAGGGCCTTGAGCCCCAGCAGCGCCAGTGGGTCCAGTAGGGCCTTGAGCCCCAGCAGCGCCGGTTGGTCCGGTAGGACCTTGAGCTCCAGCAGCGCCGGTTGGTCCGGTAGGACCTTGAGCTCCAGTGGGTCCAGTGGGTCCAGTGGGTCCAGTAGGACCTTGAGCTCCAGCAGCGCCAGTGGGTCCAGTAGGACCTTGAGCCCCAGTAGCGCCAGTGGGTCCAGTGGAACCTTGAGCGCCAGTAGCGCCGGTCGGTCCAATAGGACCTTGAGCGCCAGTGGGTCCAGTGGAACCTTGAGCCCCAGTAGCGCCAGTGGGTCCAGTAGGACCTTGAGCCCCAGTAGCGCCAGTGGGTCCAGTGGAACCTTGAGCGCCAGTAGCGCCGGTCGGTCCAGTGGAACCTTGAGCCCCAGTAGCGCCAGTGGGTCCAGTGGAACCTTGAG
>NZ_DALYXB010000026.1:0-15311 GCF_031982545.1 Lacrimispora sp. | reverse complement strand
GAGCCCCAGTAGCGCCAGTGGGTCCAGTGGAACCTTGAGCCCCAGTAGCGCCAGTGGGTCCAGTGGAACCTTGAGCCCCAGTAGCGCCAGTCGGTCCAATAGGGCCTTGAGCCCCAGTAGCGCCAGTCGGTCCAATGGGACCTTGAGCCCCAGTAGCCCCAGTCAGCCCAGTAGGACCTTGAGCCCCAGTAGCGCCAGTCGGCCCAGTGGAGCCTTGAGCCCCAGTAGCGCCAGTCGGTCCAGTCGGTCCTATACAGCGGCAGCATTTGCACCGACATGTTTCACAATTTATATTTCCATGATTGCAGCATCTATCAGATGAGCATTTATTTGTGCCACAGCAGTCGTGTATATTCATTCCCTGTAATTTCTTAGGTTGCATAGTATCTCCTTCTATAAAAATTATTTAAAAGCGTAAGATTAACGCCTAATGTATTATATTCATAAAACATTAAATAGGAAATTAATTGGTATGAATGGAAATATAACAACAAAGTGGAGCTTTCTGACAACCATTCACCCCTAAATACGATATAATTTTAGAAACAGTAATTGGGAATTTTACAAACAAGAAGGAAGCTGTTTTTGCTTTGTGCAATAATAGCGGAACACCCTAAGCGAATATAAGAATATAAGAAACTTGACAGATATGGCTATGACCTTTAAGAATATAAGAGAAAATTATAACCGTTTGATAGTCACATTTACTGAATATGTTAGATATTTGCATCATAGACAATAACGCACCAAGCTAATTAAATAAAAACTATAATGTAACCAATTGGTATTTATTAACCAGATGGTTGCTTTTTTTATTGTTACTCCAAAATACGTTCGTTCTAAGAAATATATGAATATTACCCTGGGGTAAGTGATCTTTAATGAGATACTATTTGTTGGAAAATTAAGAGCGTCCAATAATAGAAAATAAATAAAAATGAAAGGGGTATAAGTATGAATGAAGTAGGAAATTGGGTATTGGAGGAATTTATTCCCTGCAAACTCCCCAAAGATGTTGCTGATGGTTTTGATCAGGTGATGAGTAAAATTGTTGGAGTTAACTATACACCGATGATTTATGTAGCATCGCAGATTGTGGCAGGTAAGAACCATATGATAATTTGTGGAAGCACTCCCGTAGTTATGAATCCACAACGCAGTCTGGTTGCCGTTTATTTACACCAGGCGCTGGCTGCAGATGGTGGGGAATTCCAGTTGTTATCAGTTCAGCCAGTTAAAATTGGTTTATAATATGCATTCATTAATGCAGTTTTCCATTTTATAATTAAAAAACAAGAAAAAATGTAGGAGGTTATTAGTATGGCATATCCCGTATCTGATTTTATAGCAACAAAAATAGGTGAGAATTCAAGTGCCGAGCGTAGAGATGGAATGTCGGTAAACTCTGAGGTAACAATCAATGGCTCCTCAAATTTATATGATATTATTCGATTTAATGATAAAGGATGTGTATACGGTATAACATTAACGGGCTCTCCGGGATTTTATGATTTTGTTCTTAGTGTGGATGCACAGGGTCCAGAAGGATTTTTTTCCGGAGCAGGCTATCTGGCATTTACCGACAAGAGCGGCGATACTTATAAATTGAGCATTTACAGCAGTACACGGTCTGTACATACGGTAAGGTATAACAGCCAACAACCTGAAATCGTTAAAATCGAATGGAATAATAACTCAATCTAGTCTTTATGTTCAGAGTTCCTGAAAAATAGAAAAGCCAGAAGCTATCAACATCCTGCTTCTGGCTTTTGGTTGTCGCACACAGGGTTTTCATCAAATTTTAAATTAGCTTGACACTGTCAGATTACTGTGAAAAAATAAGAATAAAAAGCGCCTGAGAAAATCTCGAAATGGGAGGAGGATACTTTTTGTTAAAAGTGATTATTGCAGATGATGAGATAAAAGTATGCCAACTGCTCACTCATCTGGTTAACTGGAATGATATGGAAATGGAAATTGTCGCAGTTATCAATGATGGGAAAAAGGCTTATGAAGCGATTTGCGATTTAAAACCAGATATTGTTATTACTGATATACGCATGCCAAATTATGATGGAATCGATTTAATAAGGATGACAAAGGAACTATTACCGGAGACCTATTTTATTATAATCAGTGGATACAGTCAGTTTGAATATGCAAAAAGCGCAATCCAGTACGGAGTTGAAAATTATCTTTTAAAACCAATTAAGAGTAAGGAATTAATTAATACGCTGACTAAAATTATTGAAAAGCATGCTTTAAAACTATCAGACAATATGGAAAAGAATGAATTAATGATCATGCTCCACTCATCGGAAGAAAAAGTTAAAAAGAATCTCCTGGCGGAGCTTCTTGTAGATCCGGAAAGTAAAATAACGGGAACTGGTATCAATGAGCTGAATCGTGAGTTCTGCTGCCATTTTGAAAAGGGATATTATACGATATTGATTATAAAGCCGTTTATGGGACCAGAAGACAAAAGCAAAGAAGTTCTTTCCCTGCTTTTAACAAAAATATTGTGTACAGCGAAAGAGAAGCTGGAGGTATGCTGTGAGGAAGTGGTAACTATGGCTTGGGAAGGGCAGGTATTATGTCTTATTAATACAGAGGATTCCACTCTTACCACAGTGAAAAAGCAGTTAAATAAAGTGCGCATTGAGATTTCAAACCTACAGGATATATTTTCCAATGTCAAAATTGTAATTGGCATTGGGCAGGTTGTTGACAGCCTGACTAATATGCACCAGATTTTGCAGCAGGCTCAAACCGCTGTGATGGATCGCCTGATTAGAAACGGAGAATGTATTATTGAATTTAAAGAAAACTCCCAATCCGGAAAAGAAGTTTTTGATGTGATCGATACACAGGTCAGAAACAGAATTCTGTCCTGTTTTGAAGTGCTGGATATTGATGGAATACTCAGTGAACTGGAGGAACTTTGGAAGGTATTGGAGGAGGCAAAGGATAGTCAGTTTATATATCAGCATTATAATGAGATTGTAAGCCTGATACTAAATGGAGTTAAAAATTATATGAGCCCTTACCAATTTCCCGATCTTACCTGGTATCAGAATAAGTTTAAGTCATTTTTAACTGTTCCGGATATATTTCAGTGGTTAAAACAGCATATCAGTGATGAATTTGAAAAATTCACTTCACAGAAGAGGATTCAGGACAGTAAGCCAATGCGGCAGGCGAAACAGTATATCAATGAGAATTACAATAAAGAAATTACACTGGAGAACGTAAGCAGTCTTGCGGGTTTTAATCCAGCCTATTTTTCCGCTTTGTTCAAAAAGGAGACCGGTGAAAATTTTATGGAGTATATTATGAAAGTCCGGATTCAGAACGCAAAATATCTGCTGATTCAGACCAATAAAGATATTGGTGATATTGCAGCAGACGTAGGTTATACAGATCTTAAGTACTTTTCGAAACTATTTAAGAAGAAAACCGGGCTGAATCCATCGGAATTTCGCAAGCTATATAGCTGAGAATGGAGTGTATAGATTCATTGAAAAAAGGAAAAATTACATTTGCACAGAGATCAGTGATACTGCTTACTGTTATGACAATGCTTATTTTTGTTAATTTGGCGATATGGCTTGATATTTTGTGGAGTCAGAAATCAATGGGGCAAATGGCAAAAATTATAATGACAATAATCCTCTTTGCGATTGCTTTAGGATTTGCTCTGGTTTTAAGAAAATGGATTATTCGCCCTTATCTGGACTTTGCAGGATTGTTTAAAAAGTTTAACAATGGGCAGATTTACAGAGAGTTTATGGACAGAGCCGGATTTGTCTTTCCAGGAATGGAAGAAGTACTTAATCGGTACGATAAGATACTTGTAAGCCAGCGTAATACAAGGAAAACAAAAAGGCAGTCCGAATTTTTAGCTTTACAAAACCAGATCAATCCCCATTTTCTATATAACACGCTTGAAGCGATCCGGGGGGATGCCCTTAGCCTTGGAATGGAATCAATCGCCAATATCACAGAGGCACTGGCAACTTTTTTCCGCTATACAATTACTGATACGGGAAGTCTGGTCACGATAGAAGATGAGCTGGATAATGTAGATAATTATTTTAAAATACAAAAATACCGTTTTGGGGAGAAACTGGATATAATATATGAATTTGTGGAAAATGACCCTGATATCTGCATGCTTCTTATTCCCAAACTGACCTTGCAGCCCATCATTGAAAATGCGATCTTTCACGGACTGGAAAGAAAATCGGAAGGCGGAGAGATCCGAATCGGTATGGAACTGACAGAACGTAATGTAATAATCCGTATTAAGGACAATGGTGTAGGAATTGATGATCAGGCTCTTGCTGAAATCAATTATGGACTGGAGCATACAACAATGCCTTCTTTTTCTGAAGAGAACAAAAATAAAAAGGGAGGAATTGCGCTTAATAACGTATGCCGCAGAATTAAGTTATTGTTTGGAGAAGATTACGGCATTCATGTCTATAGTCTTACTGGGGTGGGTACAGAAGTCTCCATCATCCTTCCAGTTGTTAAGAAAGAGAGTGGATACACCTATGAAGGAAGAATACATTACCATTGAGAACGGTCGCATTGAAGTAAATGGAACCCCCGTTTTTACTGACTTAAATCTTCGTATTTATAAAAAGCAGATGATTGGTTTTATTTTTGACAGTATTATGGAACGGAGATTTTTGCAGGAATTTATGAAAGGGGATCTGTGTCTGAGCGAAGGGAAGATTTATATTGAAGATAACAGATCCGATGCTGTGGAAGCAGGTAAGTATCTTAAGAACAGTGTCACATTTATAGAAAAGGAAAGTAAACTGATTGAAAATCTTTCTATAGAGGAGAATGTCTTTTTATTTACCGGAAGGGAGCTGCTGATTCAAAGAAGAAGATATTTAAGCGATTTGAAAAGGCTCATTCAAATTTTTGGGCTAAAGCTGGAGACACAGAAGAAAGTCAGGGCTGTCACGGTAGAAGAGAGAGTTATAATTGAATTATTAAAGGCTTATGCGGAACAGAAGAAGATAATAGTCCTTTCTTACATGACAGGTTTTCTTAAAAAAAACGAACTGAGTGATATTTTTCAGCTCATAAAGCAGATGCAGAACCAGGGAATGACTTTTATTCTTGTAGAACAATTTGAAACGATACTGTTTGACTGGACTGATGAAGTGGTGGTTGTACGTCAGGGCAGAACTGCTGCTGTCTTTGACTCCACAACAGTTAACCGCGAGCAGTTATATTCATCATTATTAAGTCAGAATACAAAATCATTGGCAGGTGTAGATTGCTTTGATATGGAAGAGGATAGAGAGCCTGTTCTAAAATTTCACAATGTCTGTACTGATGTCTTACGAGATATTAATTTAGAGATAGAAGTGGGAGAAGTACTAAAAATATACTATATGGACGATGAAAGTATTTTAAGTTTTATCGCTTTACTAAAAGGGGAGAAAAAACCTGTTTCTGGAAAAATAGTCTTAAACGGGCTGGAATACTCTGCAAATCATATTATAAAAGCAGTCAATATGGGAATCTGCTTTATTGAAGAGTCTCCCTATGATAACATGCTGTTTTATAATATGAGTGTAAGGGATAACCTTGCCATGGCTTTATCACGAAAAGTGCCATTTTTCTGGTTTAAAAACAGATATGTAAAGAGCGTGGGTCAGCTGACAGAGTCATTTAACATCGAAGACATTGCCCGGATCAGGCTTCGCAGGCTTGAACCCTCCACGCTGCAGAAAATTGCTTATTATAAATGGTATCTGTATGCTCCTAAAGTTGTAATCTGTATCAAACCATTTACTGAGACAGATATCCATCTGCAGGAAATTACGGTAGAGATGATCTCCAAACTGAAATCACGGGGAATTTCCATTATTATCTTAACCCCTAATTATTCAGAACTTTATCGGGTGGATGGAGATATTATATATTTAAAAAATGGCAAAATGATTGATGAAAATGAGGTTTACCAAACGTTATATAAGAAATAGGAAATGTGCATAATATACAAAATGACACATTTTATATTTCTTTTTTTATGTAAAATTAATATTCTAAAAACAGACCCCCCTAATCTAAAGATAAAATGTTGTTCAGATACTTTTAAAATGATATTGTTATTGTGCAATATAAATAAAAAGATATGGATTGGGGTGCCGCAAAGCGGCAGAATGGAGGTATTTATGAAAAGAAAAATGAGTGGTGCTTTAATGGCAGCAATCCTTGCAGTTTCTATGATGGCAGGCTGTTCAACCAACGCGTCACAGGGAACAGGGGATGCTGGATCAGCTGGATCAACAACTACGGGAAAGGCTGAAAATTCGTCAAAAGGAGAACTGCCGATTCTGGGGGCAGGCATCTATTCATCTTCGGACAACTTTAATTCCTATATCGGCAAGGCAATTAAAAACGCTTGTAACGGGGTATTTACAACCAATATAGAAGATGGACAAAATGACCAGTCAACGCAGAATAACCAGGTTGATACCATGCTGGCTAAGGGGGCCAAGGTAATTGCTGTTTCCGTAGTAGATGTAACTGCAGCCCCCACACTGATTGAAAAATGCAAGGCTGCCGGAAATGTCCCCATTATTTTCTTTAATAAAGAAATAACCGATCAGTCAGTGATTGCATCGTATGATAAAGCATATCAGGTAACCTCAACCGGCGGCGATTACGGTGCTTCCATAGAAGGCCAGATGATCGTGGATTACTGGAAAGCAAATCCTAAAATGGACAAAAACGGAGATGGGAAACTTCAGCTGGTTGATTTAATGGGGGATCCCGGACATACGGCAGCCCAGCCAAGAGCTGATTTTGCTAAGAAAACCATTACAGATGCCGGAATACCCGTTGAACTGTTAGAAGAAGACACGGGCATGTGGGATACAGCAAAAGCAAAGGACAAGATGGATGCCTGGATTTCCAAATACGGTGATCAGATCGAGGCTGTTATCTGCGGAAACGATGCCATGGCTCTGGGTGCCCTTCAATCTATTCAGACAGCCGGATATAATACAAAAGGATTGGAAAGTGAGAAATACATTCCCGTCATCGGCATTGATGCTTTACCTGAAATGTTAAATAAGATAGAGAGCGGCGAAGTAATTGGTTCTGTATTACAAGATGCCAAAACACAGGGAAAAACCATTGTAGGTATGGCTGGAAACCTGGCAGGCGGAAAAGATGTAATGACAGGAATTGATTTAAAGATGGAAGCCGGTGCTCAGGCAGTACGGGTACCCTATCAGGCCATAACAAAAGAAAATCTGGATGTGGCAAAATCAACCTATGCCGAATAATGACAGAAACGGACTGCTGTAAAAGCAGCTGACATT
Source organism: Lacrimispora sp. (assembly GCF_031982545.1). Classification (GTDB taxonomy): domain Bacteria; phylum Bacillota; class Clostridia; order Lachnospirales; family Lachnospiraceae; genus Lacrimispora. The sequence goes on along the minus strand of NZ_DALYXB010000026.1, from coordinate 7,956 downwards.
TGCAGCAGTCCAATTTTGAAGGAGGAAATAAGGTGGCGGGCGAGTTTATTCTGGAAATGAGAAATATCACAAAAAGCTTCCCGGGAGTTAAGGCTCTTGACGATGTAACTTTAAAAGTAAGACCGGGAACAGTTCACTCCTTATTAGGTGAAAATGGAGCTGGTAAATCCACTTTAATGAAATGTCTCTTTGGTATCTATTCACTGAGTGGGGGTGAGATTTTCCTGGAGGGCAGTAAAATCAGTTTTGAAAATCCGGCCCAGGCACTGGAAAATCATGTATCCATGGTTCATCAGGAGTTGAATCAGGTGCTGGACAGAAGTGTTATGGAAAATGTCTGGCTTGGACGCTATCCCATGAAGGGCTGTCTGGTTGATCATAAAAAGATGTATGAGGATACAAAACGGATTTTTGACAGTCTGGGAATTGATGTTGATCCAAGAATAAAAGCGGGTGCATTAACTGTTTCAAACAGGCAGATGATTGAAATAGCAAAGGCAGTTTCCTATGACGCGAAAGTAATTGTAATGGATGAACCCACTTCGTCTCTTACTGAGAATGAAGTTGACCATTTATTTCAGATCATTGAAAAATTAAAGAAAGATAATACCAGCTTTATTTATATCTCTCATAAGATGGAGGAGATAAAACGGATTTCCGATGATATCACAATCATGCGGGATGGAAAATGGATTGCAACAGAGCTGGCAACAGAACTTACAACGGACAGCATCATTAAAATGATGGTAGGGAGAGAACTAAAGGAACGCTACCCGCAAAAAAGTACAAAACCGGGAGACATTTTGCTGAAAGTTCAAAAGCTTTCCTCTCTTACCCCCGCATTTAGGGAGGTTGACTTTGAACTCCACAGAGGCGAGATACTGGGAATATCAGGGTTGGTTGGTTCTAAAAGAACGGAAGTATTGGAAACCCTCTTTGGAATCCGTGCTAAAGGGGAAGGACAGGTTTTCTTAAGAGGAAAACAGATTGTTAACAGCACTCCCATAAAAGCAATGAAAAATGGATTTGCCATGCTCACTGAGGAACGAAGGGAAGACGGAATTTTTTCCGATTTAAGTATTTCTTTTAATATGACAATTACAAATCTGGATCAGTACTCAAAGCGCATTCTGCTTAGTGATTCATTAATGAAAGACAGAGTAAGCAGAATGATGAAGACCATGAATGTAAAAGCACCATCTGCAAAAACAAAGATCGGCAACCTGTCCGGAGGGAATCAGCAAAAGGTAATCCTTGGCAGATGGCTGCTTACCAATCCGGACGTACTGCTTCTTGATGAACCCACAAGGGGAATCGATGTAGGCGCTAAATATGAAATTTATCAATTGATGAATCAACTGGCAGCCCAGGGAAAAGGAATGATTGTAGTCAGTTCAGAAATGCCCGAGCTTCTGGGAATATGCGATCACATTCTTGTCATGAGCAACGGACGCCAGGCAGGAATCTTTGATGCAAAAGAGGTTACCCAGGTTCAGATTATGGAAGCATCTGCAAAATATATTTAATACTACGTGAATGGATGGCAAGTTGGAGGGTATCTATGAACCGATTAAAGAACATATTTCATGAAAAAACAATGATGAAAGAATTACTGGTGGAAAAGGTGATCTACATTGTATTAATTGCTTTATTTATCACTGTAGTTATCATTGAACCGAAGTTTTTATCTTTCACCAACTTTAAAAATATTTTCGCCCAGTCCGCTACAAGAATCATCATTGCATTGGCAGCAGGTATGGTTTTAATTGTCAGGGGCTGTGATTTGTCTACTGGACGAATGATTGGTCTGGCAGCAGTAATATCTGCATCCCTGATGCAGCAGGCGGGCTATGCGTACCGGATGTATCCGGGATTAAATGAGCTTCCGCTTATTGTTCCGATTCTGCTGGTAATCGTCATTTGCGCTTTATTGGGAGCAATAACCGGAACTGCAATTGCAGTATTAAAAGTGCCTCCTATTATTGCAACTCTTGCAATGCAGCTGATATTATATGGAGCCTCATCCATTTATTTTGACAGACCTCCTTATGGAGCACAGCCAATCGGCGGTTTGTCAAAAAATATTATTGGAATAGCAACCGGCTTTTTTAAGCTGGGAAAGATTGAGATCCCTTATCTGATTCTGATTGCAATTGCAATCTGCATTCTGATGTGGGTGATATGGAATAAAACAAGATTTGGAAAATACATGTATGCAGTAGGAGGCAATCCAGAGGCTGCTAAGGTATCCGGTGTCAATGTAATCCGTACTCAGATTATTGTTTATTCTGCAGCAGCCGTTTTATATGCCGTTGCAGCTGTCCTTGAAGTAGGAAGAATCGGCAGCGCTTCCAATACAACCGGTAACGGGTATGAAATGGATGCGATTGCAGCCTGTGTGGTAGGCGGAGTATCCATGTCAGGTGGTATTGGCAGTATTGGGGGCATTGTTATCGGAGTACTTATATTTACAGTAATTAATTATGGTCTGGCATTTATCGGTGTTAATATGTATTGGCAGTATATTGTGAAAGGTTTAATTATCGCCCTTGCTGTTGTGATTGACATGAGAAAATATGCAAGGAGAAAATAAAAAAGGAGATGTCATTATGCGGGAGACAGTAAAGAAAACAAAGCTGACTGAAAACTGCAGCAAACAGACAATACAGTTATTTGTGGAAGAACTGATTCCAAAGCTTTCCGTAGAGGAAAAAGTGGGAATCATGTCAGGACAGGTTACGGAGCAGAAACTTTTGGATGACCTGTTTTTAATTGAACACTATAATATAAAGCCTTATCCAACTTTGGCTGTAGAAAGACTGGGGATTCCAAACGTTCGTTTCGTAGATGGTCCCAGAGGAGTTGTATCCGGAACCTCCACCTGCTTTCCGGTATCCATGGCGAGGGGGGCGACCTTTGATCCAGAGCTGGAAGAAGAGATCGGCAGAGCAATTGGTGCAGAAATCCGGGCACAGGGCGGAAATTACTATGGAGGTGTATGTATTAACCTGCCAAGAAACCCAAGATGGGGACGCGCCCAGGAATGCTACGGAGAGGATCCCTATCATATGGGGGAAATGGGTGCCGCACTGACAAGAGGTGTCCAAAGTCAGAATGTCATGGCCTGCATCAAGCATTTCGCTATGAACAGTATTGAAAATGCTCGTTTTAAAGCGGATGTTCATGCCGATAAAAGAACGCTGCATGAAGTTTACCTGCCTCATTTTAAACGCTGTATCGAGGAAGGCGCGGCTTCCGTCATGGGTGCTTATAACAAAGTATATGGGGAACAGGCCTCAGAAAGCAAGCTGTTACTTCGTGATATATTAAGGGACAAATGGGGATTTGAGGGTTTTACCCTGTCTGATTTTCTCTGGGCTGTCAAGGATGGAGTAAAGGCTGTGAAAGCCGGAATGAATATAGAAATGCCTTGCTTCTGCCATTATAACAATGAACTTCCTAAGGCTCTGGAAGAAGGAAGGATGGGAATGGAAGATCTTGATGAGGCAGTGGGCTATATTCTAAGAACCATTTCCTATTATGAAACGAGAAAAGATCCGATGGAGTATACTGCGGATGTCCTTGGATGCAAAGAACATATTGAAGTTGCCAGGCGGGCGGCCGAAGAGTCTATGGTACTTCTTAAAAATGATGGCAGAGTGCTCCCATTTGATAAGAAAAAAACGGATAAAATTCTGGTTCTGGGAGTGCTGGGCGATACGGAAAACATCGGGGATCACGGTTCCAGCAGAGTTCACCCCAGCTATACTGTAACTCCACTTAAGGGAATTATGAAAAAAATGCCTGCTGCGCAAGTGTTATATAACGACGGCTCAGATTTAGAACGGGCCAGAGAGCTGGCAGCAGATGCGGACGCAGTCGTAATCATAGCCGGATATATTCACAGTGATGAAGGTGAGTTTCTGGCAGACAGAAGCGATATTGCCGATATGGGCGGAGACAGACAATCCATGCGGCTGCACCAGAGAGATATTGATTTAATCAGGGGTATTAAGGAAATATGTAAAAATACGGTAGTTTCCATTGTCGGGAGCAGTGCCATACTGATCGATGAATGGGAGGCCGATGCTCCGGCTATTTTATTCTCATTTTACAGCGGAATGGAAGGCGGAAATGCACTGGCAGATATTCTGTTCGGTGATGCATGCCCGGGAGGAAAGCTTCCTTATACAGTGGCAATGTCAGAGGATGATTATCCCTTCTTTGATCCTGACTGCACTTATGCGGAATATGAATATTACCATGGTTACTGTAAAATGGAAAAAGAAGACCGGAAAGTACTCTACCCATTTGGATATGGACTTTCCTATACAACCTTTGAAACAGATGAGCCAAGGATAGAGATATTCCATGATACAGCAAAAGTGACTGTCAATATTAAAAACACCGGTGATGCTGCAGGCGCAGAGGTTCTTCAGCTTTATGGAGGCTGGGAAGAAAGCGCAGTGGACCGTCCGGTTAAGGTTTTAAGAGACTTCAAAAGAGTAAACTTAAGTCCCGGCGAAACAAAACAGGTAAGCCTGTCTTTTACAAAGAATTCCATGTCTTACTTTGATGAGAAAAAGGATGAGTTTGTGGAAGAAAATATCGGCTATATTGCTTATATTGGAAATTGCAGCTGTAAAGAAGCACTGCAACAGATATCATTCCGGTTTTGATTACAAAAGCGTTGGTTTATAAGAATTGCATTTATATGATTAGGAGATGAAACTATGAGGATTGGAGCAGATTATTACCCGGAACATTGGGACAGGGACAGATGGAAAACAGATGCACAGATGATGGTTGAAGCAAATATAAAACTGATTCGTGTAGGAGAATTTGCCTGGAGCCTGTATGAGCCAGAAGAGAATCGGTACGATTTCTCCTGGATGGATGAAGTTCTGGATTTCTTTCATCAATATGGAATTCAAGTAGTTTTATGCACTCCGTCTGCAACGCCGCCAAAATGGATGGCGGATAACTATCCGGAAATTTATCAGGAAGATATTCATGGTAATCCGAAAATATTTGGAACCAGAAAGCATTACTGCTTCAACAGCGGCTTATACCGGGAAAAAACCAGAAAAATGGTGGAACAAATCGCTTCCCGTTACGGTACCCACCCTGCTTTAGAGGCATGGCAGGCAGACAATGAACTGGGCTGGGCCAATACCACCAGATGTTACTGTTCCAAATGCGCGGATAAATTCCGTATCTGGCTGAAAAACAAATATGGATCCATTGATTGTTTAAATAAGAAATACGGAACTGTATTCTGGAGTCAGATTTATAACAGCTTTGATGAGGTGATTATTCCTAAAGCTGGAGCCTGCTATGATACATGCCATGATACACAGGGGCAGAATCCAGGATTACTGCTGGATTATTATCGATTCTCCAGTGATTCAGTAATCAGTTTTATGGATGAAACGGTGCAGGCCATACGAACATACAGCACCAAACCCATCACTACGAATATGTTAGATGCATCAATCAATTCAGGAACAGGTATTGATTATTATAAAATGTCTGAGAAGCTGGACTTTGTCAGCTATGACAATTATATTGAGTTTCAATGGGGAATTGCTGAGGCAGCAGGCGTATCAAAGGATCATACCCTGATGAGAAGTTATAAAAAACAGCCATACTGGGTTATGGAAGAACAGAGCGGACCATGTGGCTGGAGTAAGATGGGTCCTACTCCTACTCCGGGGAAACTCAGGCTGTGGACCTATCAGTCGGTTGCAAATGGTGCGGATACGGTTGTTTATTTTCGGTGGAGAGCCTGTCCGTTCGGCACAGAAGAAAACTGGCACGGAATACTTAATCATGATGGTAAACCAAATCGCAGACTGGAGGAGATCTCCAGAGTAGGAAATGAGATGGAGCGTTTAAGCAGAATTTACGGGGCTCTACAGCCAAAAGCAAGAGTAGCCATCATAAAATCATTTGACTGTGAGTGGAGCCACTCCATACACAGGCATGTGGAGGGCTTCGATTATGATAAGCTGTTGCAATGCTTTTACAAGCCATTTTATGAAATGGGACTGGCGGTGGATTTTGTCAGACCGGATGAAGATCTAAAGAACTATTCCCTTGTTTTGGCGCCTGCGCTGGTAATGCTGAATAAAAAAGAAGAAGAAAATTTAACTGAGTACGTCAGACAAGGCGGTAATTTGCTGATCACCTTCCGAAGCGGGATAAAAGACAGTTATAATAATATGCTTATGGATACTGTTCCCGGCTCCTTAAAAGAGCTGACAGGTACCAGGGTACATGATTACGATCCGCAGTTTCAGAAAGAGACCAGGGTATCCACTGTATTTGGTGAAGGGAAGGCCAGCCTCTGGTGCGATATTATAACGCCCGACACAGCAGAAAGTCTTGGAATCTATATTGATGATTTTTACACGGGTAAGACTTGTTTTACGCGCAATGCCTTTGGGGAGGGCAAAGCGTATTATCTGGGGTGTGACTTAGATGAAGAAGGGATGAACAGACTGATTAGATACCTGGGAAAGGCTTCTGGACTGTCGGTTCATTTATACACAATAAGAGGCCTTGAAACAGTAGAGGTGTCAGATGGTAAAAATAATGCTTTATTCATTCTGAATCATAATGCATATCCAGTTGTGACAGCGATTGATGGTAATTATAAGGAGATGTTCAGTGGTCAGAGTGTTAAGGACACAATCTTCCTGGAACCGTATGGGGTGGTACTCCTTGATCGAATGGATTTGGGAAAAGCCTAAGAAGAGAAGAAGAACAGTGGATCCAATTCATACAGAGTAACGATAAGATTGTGTATAGCTCCAGACTGGATTCCAGTAATAATTCAGTTTGGGGCTTTTTTCATTTCCCATCTTATGAGATAATTATATATAGAAATTTTAAGGAGGTACCAGCTTGATTGTACGTGAAGAGTATACTTGTCCGTTGGAACTTACCCACGATATCACACGTGGGAAATGGAAGCCTATTATTTTATGGGTACTGGGAAAAGAGCCCTTATCCCTGTCTCAACTGGAACATAGTATTAAAAAAATTACACAGAAAATGCTTTTAGAGCAATTAAAAGAGTTGATCTCATTCGGTATCATTTCAAAGCAGGCTTTTGATGGCTATCCTCTGAAAGTTGAATATTCATTAACGGACCGCGGACGTGAACTGCTGCAGGCAATTACAATTATGCAAAAAGTAGGAATTGAACTGATGCTGGAAAATGGAATGAAAGATGTTCTGATTGAAAATGGATTTATAGATTGACACTACTTACAAAAAAGTGGGTAATTTACCAAATGTTAAAAGTGGGTTATCTTAATACTATAAGGAGGTGGAGAAATGTTAAATGCAGAAAAAACAATTGGTAACCTGATTGATAAGCAAAGTGTTTCTTTTATAAGCTCAGTGGATCATATGGGATTTCCCAATACAAAGGCTATGCTTGCGCCCAGAAAGAGAGAGGGCATAAGAATCTTTTATTTTACCACAAATACTTCTTCTATGAGAGTGGGGCAATACAGAGAAAACCAAAATGCATGCATCTATTTTTGTGACAGGCGTTTTTTTCGTGGGGTAATGCTTAGAGGCACCATGGAAGTTTTGGAAGACGAAACGAGCAGACAGATGATATGGCAGGAAGGAGATACCATTTATTATCCACAGGGGGTTCATGATCCTGATTACTGCGTACTGAAATTTACAGCAATAGATGGCCGGTATTACAGTAAATTTCATTCGGAAGTATTTCAGATTGGTTAATATAATAAGGCGTTCCGCAAAAATACCATTACCGGTTGTTTTATTATAGAAGAAATCAACTGGGAATGGCGTTTTTACGGGGGGAAAATGGCCGGTTCCGCAGCTGTGAAAAAAAATAAAATTAATATCAGAAAAACTGTTGACTTTTGTCGAAAGCTTTGGTATGATATACCTCGCCGCTGAAAACGGCGG
>NZ_DALYXB010000025.1:0-29671 GCF_031982545.1 Lacrimispora sp. | reverse complement strand
AAAGGAAGACCATGTGCGGCTTCGTGATACGCTGGGTGATGTTCAGGGGAAATGGATGGTGTCCTATAATGACTGCGATTATATCAGAGATTTGTATCAGGATTTTCACATCATTGAAACCACCAGAATTAACAACCTGGCTCAGCGATACGATGGCGGTTGTGAGTTCCCGGAACTGATTATTACCAGAGAGTGTATAGAGATGGTTGTCCAGGGTTTTTTTGCAGCGGGAATATTTATTGGATCAAGCGAAAGATGTTATTAAAGAGATACATAATGTGGAGTTGCGGCAGTTGCAGATTATGAGGAAATATAAGATGAACAGATTTCGGCCAGAAAAAATTGTTAGAAGAGGTTGGTTAAAATCGCAGAAATATGCAGGGTTTTGTGATGAGATTGTTGGGTTTTATGTAGAGAGGATCTGGGTGGAGAATGAATCGGAGACTGTTATTTTATTTCAGAATGGAATATGGATAAGAGCCGAGATTTGATTTGAAAAAGGGTTGGGGACTTGCAAATTCATTGCAGTTGATGTATAATTATATCATAATTATGAATTTGGAGGTGACGATATGAATATAAGATCTTCTGCAGAGCTGAGAAATAAATATCCAGAAATTTCAGAATTGGCAAAAACATCTAGAGAACCTATTTATATTACTATTAATGGCACTGGAGATGGTGTATTTATGAGTATGGAGGCATTTGAGGAACTGGAAGAAAGTTTGCTGATGCGGAGTAGGGTGCTTGCTGCTGAAAATGCCAGATTAGCGGGGGCAAGAACTTATACACAGGAAGAAGTAGATGAGAGGTTTAAACAACGTTATGGTGGTTGAATACCTGGAAACAGCACTTGCAGATTTAGATAGTATAACGGACTATTATTTCTTGAAATTTGGTATGGAGAGTGCAGAAAAAGTATACAACCAGATTAGAGGCAGTATTGTTCATTTGGCGGACTTCCCTAATTCTGGTGTTCCGGCAAAGGATAGTATGTTGCGTAAATTGGGATATAAAGAGGTTTATTCTGGTAGATTTGTGGCAGTGTATCGGGTTGAGCCAGAATATGAAAGGATTTATATTTATCATATTGCAGATACACAGATGGATTATCCGCATATGTATAGAAATAATTGATTGGAAATGATGATGAATGCCAGAGCGGCTGCTAATTTTGGTAGCTCTGGCATTTATTTTTGATAGTATGCTCATCGCAATATTTTTTATATGATATAATGGGAAGTGTGTGATATAATTTTTTATATTAAAAATGGGAGGCAGTGTAATGTCAGAAGATGATTGGATTAAATTCACGGAACTCGAAAATATAGCTGATATAAATTCCTTTTCTGATAGTTATCGGAAGGGTGAATTGGAGTTTGAGTCGATTCAACATGAAATATCCTTTCTTTATAATATGGGCTCATATTACTCCAAGCAATATGATACGCATAATCCCAGTGATGTGGTTTTTCGTAAAGATGATAAATATTATTTAGGAACTTATTATTATTTGAAAGGTATTAAACTTTATGAGGATAATAAAGTAGTATTAGAAACGGATCAAGACTTTATATTTGAAGTAATACGAAGGCTATTTGTTAATATTGGAAATGAGTATAGCAACCAGTTTAGAAGTATTGATGCATTGTCATATTACAGAAAGGCATTGGAAATTGATGATTGCTTTGATATGGCTATAGGTAACTTTGCCTTGGGGATAGAGCATCATAATCCTTTAATTGGTTTAGGAGAAGATATATATTGTATGGTTTTTAATTTGTTGTATGAACTTTATCTGGATATACATCTTGAAAATCTAGACAATGGACAAGAATTATTTAAATCAAAAAAAATACAATATATTAGGCAGCAACAAGCATATTTTGATACCATAACAAAAGGTAAAGATGCGAATTATGATGCATATGCATTTTTTAATGAGGTGGATTATTTTACAGATTCTTATGAAGATTGGTGTATAAAAAATACGCTATACTTAAATTTTGTAAACGATTTAGGTAATTATGAAGAGGCAAAATTTGATATTAATATACAAAAATTAAAGGATGACTTAGAATTAACAGATGAGAGGTTTCATTCATTGAAAAATTTATTCGATGTATTTATATTGCAAAGAAAGAAATTATTTGCTTGTAGAAATATAGAGAATGATGAAATGGTACACGAATTAGCACAAGTTTTTCAATGTTTATATTCATATTTTGACAGAGTGGCATTTTTTATTTATAGATATTTTAAATTGACAGGTAAGGAACGTGCCGTAAATATTAATAGTGTTTGGGCTATGAAGGATGAAGATGGAAACATTTTAACAGAGTATAGAAATCAACATTTATATAACATTTATTGGTTGCGTAAAGAGTATCGGGAAAGTAAAAGTGACAGTTTCAATATTAACGAATTGCTTTCACCAGATGCTCAAGATTATGCTGATATACGAAATACATTAGAGCATAAGGAGTTTTCTTTTTCTGAGATAAAGGGTTTGACTTTTTTAAATCCGGAACTATTATATAGCAAGACTTTAAAAATGGCGACAGTTGTACGAAATATGATATTATCACTTATACCGATGATTAATATCGAGAGAAGCCTAATAGATCCAACAACAAAAAAGAGAAACTTAGATTTAGTTTTTTTTATATTTGAAGGATTTAAATAAGTTGATGATATCCGTGGGAAATCTTATGTTGTATAATGGACATAAGATGTGGTGAGGACGGTGAATTTATGAAGCAAGAAGATAAAGATCGAAAGTTGGCATATTTGCGAAGCCAAAAAGATAACCCAACAGGTGGGTATCGTCAATTACTCATTGATACATATAATTGTATATCTGATTTGACTGTAAAATCGGGGAATCAATATTGTAGAACATCATGTGCTGACATTTGTAACGTTGTATATGGAAATACACATCATATCACAATGGTTGACAAATATCTTTATACATTAAAGCAGTTGGGTTATATATCAATCAAGGAATGTCAGGGATATACTCAGATGGAGATACTGAAAAAAATTGATTTTTAAATATAGTAAGTATTTTGTTACAAATGGATTTTGGCACGGAGAACTGCCATAGATAATCTTTAGAGATTAAAGGGACAAGAGGAACCAAAATAAGAACTCACTATAATAATGTTTAAGACATAGCGAATGAGATGGAATTTTGATGATTGTATCTACATCATTTGGAATAGCTCCACTTTATTAAGTGAAAGTTGAATTTAAGAGTTCAAGTTGTGAATATTTAGAAAAAAGAAGGGGAAAGAGTTGGAATGAACTGGATAATGCAGGCAAATAGCCTTCTATTATTGGATACGGAATCAGGAGTGACTTATGTCGAACGGTTTCGGTTGGTCATTGATAATATTAGTGACTTTAGCGATACTATACAAAACATGTTGTGGTTCATTGTATCGGTAATTACTGCTATTATGCTGATATTTGCTTTTTTTTCAATTCGGGAAAAAGCGAACAAGTATACGCGAATGCAGATTGAACATCTAGTTAGAAATGGAAAATATATTAGGGGGATTTTTGTTGAATTAAATGGAAGTAAAGAAGTACTGCGTTATTTTGTATACAACAAGAAGTGGAAAAAACGACTGATTAATAGTTTCAATTTTGTGTATAAGAATGCATATGGTGATATTTTAAGAGCGGCTTGTGTAGAGCCTTCTGTAAGCTTTCAGTTAGGGCGGACGGCTTCACTTGAGCGAATTGAAAATGTGGTAGGAGAAGCATTGAAATTGCATACTAGATTTAGGGAGAGAGGGGTGGAGCTGAAACCGGATTTTGAAGAATCAAAGTATCTGTTTGAAATAGTATCGTATCCCTATACTGAGTCATTGGGAAGTTTACAACAATATGTCAAAGCAGCTAATAGAAAGTATATGATAATTACTGGCAGTGCGGGGAATGGCAAGACAAATTTGTTATGTAGTATAAGCGAACTTCTAATCAATCTAAAGGAAGTTGTTATATTTTTAAATGCTAGAGATATTGAAGGAGATGCAACAAAATTCTTGTGTAAAGAACTAAAGCTTCCAGAAATATATATAAAACATATGGAGAAATATTTTTGGTTGGTAAATATACTTCTGACTATTCAGGGAAAACATCTTTTTATTATTATTGATGCTATCAATGAAAATGATAGTAAACAGTTTGGAGAGCAAATTGCAACATTGATTAATGAACTATCCAGATATAATCGTGTGAGAATTATTGTTTCATGTAGAAATGAATATTATAAAGAACGCTTCAGGGGGGTTCTTGTTGATGCAGTTAATATACCTGCATTCGAGTTTGATTTAAAAGAACAAAGTTATACGCCCAATGCAATTGAACGTATTATTAAGGCATATAGTAAACATTTTAATTACAACGGAAATATCTCTGCTTCTGTGCAAAATGTGCTTAGTGAGCAATTGTTGCTTCTTCGAATCTTCTTCGAGGTTAATAAGAATAGCGATGCAGATGCACATTCTATTCGAAAACATGAGATTTTTGCACAGTATATTAATATGGCAAAGAAGAATAGTGGAGAGACATTGGAAAATCTGCTTGATACATTAGCGGATGCTATGTTAGAAAAATATAATTTTGACGACATAAGCTTATCTGATTTGGAGGCATGTGGGATAAATAATAACATGATTCTAGAGTCAGTGGATAATAGCATTTTGATAAGTAAAAAATTGATTTCTCATGAGGGGACAATTGCGAGAAATGAAACGGAAGTTGTATATTTTGTTTTTGATGAAATGCGAGATTATTATTTGGCAAGACGACTTCTATTAAATAATATTTCAACAAGCAACGTGGATTGGGAAAGAATTATTGAAAAAATTAGGGAGTTGAATGAAATAGGGGCATCATGTGCAGAAGGAATAATTCATTATACATATGTCTTCTTCAAAACTGACGTAGTGGTTGCAGAATCGGGTAAGTCGGAAAAACTATGTAATGAAATACTTGATATTTACCGTATTATAGAAAAACAAGATAATCAGCTTTATTGGAATAGGTCTCAGAGAGAAGAGTTTGAGAATCTTGGAATGAGAATTGTTATGACATCTGGTTTTCCATTGACGGCTATTGAGATTTCCTATATTCAGGATTGTCTGATGAAGAATCCTAATGAAGATGGTGGGATGCTCTTTGATGCTATGTTAGAGGGAACACTTTATGGTGGTGTAAATGATCTTGATACCTATTTAAATATTTTATTAGGGATGAAAGATGAAAAGGTTATACGAAATGCCTTCCAAGTAATTATCGTGAACAATTATATTGATAAAGGTTTTCGCCCTGAGTATTTTGTTTTGGAACATAAATGTTTGATAAATACAGAACCTGATAAAGCGTTACAGATTCAAAAGGTAGCAGAACTATTCTTGTTTTGTTTTAAATTTAAGGATGTCAGAATTCAAGAGGAGCTTAGAGGATATTTCTATAATTTACCTACACATGATGGGGTTCGGCAAGAAATGATGTTAAGGATGAAGAGTGCATGTGCTATAGAGGAGAAGGCCTATGAGTAAATCAACATGTTATAAGAGGGGAGGAACTATATATTTTAGAGGAAAAGACATACCGAGAAAATTAAAGGTAATGAAAAAGTTAGGGGTAAAGAAAAATACCTTTGCAGGGGATATGATTTCTAGAGTTTATGATTATTATTTTGATGGGTGCTTAAACTTTAGGAAGGAGTACCGGAAATATTATCGAAAAGAATTCAGTACAATTGAGGAATTTATCGAAGAACATTTTAACATTGATCATGATGAGGCAATAAAGCTTGCTTCAGGGAATTATTCCATTAAAGATTGTTCTTACCGCTCTATTGAGAGAAATATAGAAACGTTGAACTACGATGAAAATTTTAAAGAAGCTTTTTCAAAGGCAGTAGGAGGGTTGGAAGATGAAGATCCGGACGGGATTTATTACGAATAGTTCTTCCACTAATTTCTTGATTATATCAAAAGAGGAATTGACAGAGGATTATTTGTTTGAAAAGTTGGGCTTTGTAAAAGGTAGTGTATTAGAAAGTCAGGGTAGAGAGCTTTGTGAAAAAATCATGTATGCTATTGATTCTGGATTGAGATATTATGATTATGACAATCCAGATTATGAGTCGATAAAAGAGGTCTTTGGAGACAAATCTGCAAATTTGTATGATAAAAATAAAGATTTCCATGCATATTGGGGATATACGAGTAGTGATGACTCGCCATTAATACAATTTTTCACTACAGATAGTTTTGAAATAGAAGAGAAGGATTTCTACATTAATGGTAGATCGTGTATTTGGTAATTATGATAATTTATAAAGACGAAGTTTTCAAGTTTTTTGAAATATTTAACGAAGAGAATGGTACATTAATTCGCAGCGATGTAAATGGTGTTAATCCAATAATGCGATCTTTTCCGGAGTTGCTTGATGTAGGAATCATGGGGCATTGTGACAGTGGAGAGTATTGCAAAAGGGCGGGAGTTGATTGCTATCAGAATGGTCGAGATGTATATGCTCCCCACATGACAATTAAGGATTTTGCGAAAATTGCCAAGCAGGCAGCAGGTAAAACATTTCAAATTGCATTGGGTGGTGCGGGAGATCCCAATAAGCATCCTCAGTTTGAAACAGTATTGCAAATCTGTAGAACATTCCGAATTGTTCCTAATATGACTACAAGCGGTTTTCTTATGACGAAAAAAGAAATGAATTTGATAAAAAGGTATTGTGGAGCTGTTGCGGTATCTTGGTATTCACGATTGAATTATGGAGTTGAAACCAATCAGGAAACTATTAATGCAACAAAGAGGTTACTTGAGTTGGGGTGTACTACAAACATTCATTTTGTTGTTTCCAAAGATACAATAGATGAAGCAATTATAAGGTTAGAACAAAATTTATTTCCAGACGGAATTAATGCAGTTGTGTTCATACTGTATAAGCCTGTAGGTGGTGGTATTGTAGAGAAGGTATTGGAACAAGAAGATAATAGACTTGAGAAATTCTTTTCAGTTGTAACAGAAAAGATGCATCCATATAGAATCGGATTTGATACTTGTTTTACACCAGCGATATTACGTTGGGGAGGTACAATACCTCCGGTATGCATTGATGCCTGTGAAGCAGCAACTTTTTCGATGTACATAGATAGTCAGATGAATTGTTATCCTTGTTCATTTGGAATCTGGGATAAAAGAATATCTGAATCAATGTATGACAAGACGTTAAGGGAAATCTGGATGGGAGAGAAGTTCGATAATTTTAGATCTCGGAAGAAAGAGAGATGCACAACATGTAATAGTCGATTACTTTGCCAAGATGGGTGTAGACTCGGGGTTGAGATAGATTTGTGTAATAACGGATATATAACTGAAGCTGCAAAAATAGTGGTTTAGAATTAGTACATATTGAAAAAATATGACCGGCCGCCAAGGGGGAGCTATACCTTTTGGGCATCCTTTTTACCCACTCGAGACATTGTGAGATTTGTGTCGAAATTTGTCGAAATAAAAATATCTGATATTAAATGTTATGACAGATAAGGTGATACATTAAAATAATTTTCTAAGACAATTGAGGAACTGCTGGCACTGGAAACAGAGCCGGAAGAAAACACAGTCACGGGAAAGGGAAAAGAGAATATTATTAATGATTGATTTTACCTCGTGTGAGGTAGATAAATTCAGAGCTTACGGTGGAGCAAATAGAAGATAACGGGGAGTTAAGTTTATGCAAATGTAATTTGAACTTAGATAATCAGTTTGGAGTTGGCGTGGAGCCGGGAGTGTATATGAGAACGGAAGCAACGATAGAAGAATGGAATAAATTATATTAGATCGCAACACGGATTAAGAAGTTAAAACCGTGGGAATTCTTGTGGGATATGGATATCTTTGGAATACTGACCGGTGATAAACGTGAAGAAACAGTATTCTATAGTGTATTGGGAAGAGGTGGAAGCTGTATTGGAATATCTATTTATCCCAAGGCTGCCGATCGGGGAGAAGATAAGCCGATAAAGCAGCATGATCACGCTATGGACGCGGTCAGGTATTTCTGTTATACGATACTTAATAACAAAACAATCAAGATCCGGAGCAAGTCTGCTTTTGGATTAAATTAAGGGAGGTGAGTGAAATGACTAAATTTGAGGTGATAAGATCAATTACAGATGTTAGTAAATTTACAGAAGTAGTTTTTGATATTGTAAATACTACAGAGTCAGCAGAACAGCTAAAAGAAGTATTATCAGAACAGCTAACCAAAGAGGGGCTACAAACTATAATGTCAGTAGCCCAGTCTGGTAATTATCCATTGTCTTTAGATGGAATGCAGTAATAACAACCATTTGGATTACTGCAATTTTCAACTAAGACCGCATGAACCTGCGCAGTATCATAACTTCCACAATTATAAACATGTCTGGTTTTATTTCATCGATTTTACATTGACTGGTCTCGTTATCCAGATCATGTATTTCCCCAGTGGATTTTTTAAGTACATACTGATTTCCATTATAAGGTACTTTGTATCGGCGCATAGAAATCTCCTTTCTTTCGTATTTAGCTCTGACAGGAGCCTGTAAGTACAGTATAGGAGTCGAAGATGGAAAATTCACCCAACAACAGAAAGAAGGTGATAACCACGTACATATACACAATGCCCAGGGAGTCTTGGGACGAACTAAGCCCAGATAAAGAGGCAATCCGCACACTGATTGTAAAGCACCGTAGGGAAGCAACCAGACTCCGTAAGCTCATGAAATACTATGAAGGGCAGCACAAAATATTATCAGAAGACCGTAAGACAAAGCTGGTTTGTAATCATGAAAAGGATATTGCAGATACGGCCAGCTCTTACTTTATCGGGAATTCCGTATCTTATAAGTGCAAAGAAGATATAGTAGCTTTAGCTGATGGTACACAAAAAGTCATTGATTTAACCAGATTTGTTTATTCCGTGGATAGTACCGCTACTGTATCAATGCAGATTCAGGACCATACTATAACCGCCAGAATCGTGAACGGATCTGTAACTATGGAAAAGCTGGACGCTGCCATACAGACAGAATTCAGACAGTATATGCTTGATGCACAGTCGGCCCGTGATGCAGCTCTTGAGTACCAAAAGTTTGCAAAGCGGTATACCTTGGGAGATCCGGATTTTCCGGGAAGCGAGAATGATTGTGCTAAGGCATTTTACGAGCAAGCCAAAGCGGATGCCGCAACCTCTGGTCTGAATGCACAGCAGGCCGCAGACAGCGAAGCAGTATCAATTGCACAGGCAGGAATAGCTACTACAAAGGCAGCGTCGGCTACTGCAGCAGCAAACCAGACAGCAGCTGATGTTTTAACCACAACGGCAAAAGCAACGGCAGCAGGTGCCAGTGAGCAGGTGGCAAGAGATAAAGCGGCACAGGCAGGAGTAAGCCAGACAGCGGCCAGTCAGAGCGCAGCTGAAGCACTGGCCAGTGCTTTACAGGCTCAGAGATACACAGTGGGTGGTGTAGTTCCGGAGGATCCGGAGGACAACGCAAGGTGGTACTGGCAACAGGTGCAGGCATTAAAAAAACAAATTGACCAGGTGGCTAAGTTGTCTATTCCACAATTTTTTGTTGATCCCGTGAAAATGAAGTTAAAAAGTACCTTCTTGGCGAAAGGCATGAGTTTTCGACTTGAAGCTGGTAAATTTATAGGAAAGGAGATTGCAACTTAATGGACGAAACAGAAGTAATCTATGGCATAATAGGGACGGTACCCAAGGGGGAATACGATCCTGATGTAAAATATGAACTGTTAAATTTAGTGTCATATGATGGTAGCAGTTATACGGTACACACTGATCCTCCTAAAGGTACTCCGCCGACTGATTTAAACTACTGGCAAGTATCAGCACTGGGAACCAGCAAGGCTACCGCTGATAGCGTAGGAACGGTTAAACCAGACGGTATAACAACGGAGGTCAGCACTGACGGCAATCTAAGCGTAAAGACAGCTACACAGGACGCGCTGGGGCTGGTAAAGGGAAGCGCTGGGATTAAGGTGGCGAGTGATGGCAGCATTGATGTAAATACACTCTTTGAGCAGGCTACTGAGTTGGCCAACATCATAGCGGGGGAAGCTATTGCTTCTGTGCTTGGAAAGATATCCAAGTCCATAGCGGTTACGATGGGATTAAATGAAAATGCCCTGCTCAAGAATATGTTGACCAATATGGATGCAAATGACAATACTAAGATTAACACAGCAGCGTTTGTACACACTCTTTACGAGCGGATCGGCATGGGGGAAGATCTGGACATCGGAGCCAATTTGACCGCAGTGGTTAAAGCACTAAATAGCAATTTAATTCAAAAAGAGCAATCGTGATTTCGATTGCTCTTTTTGAATAGTTACATACTTCTTATAAACAGGCCATTTTGTTATTCATAGTTTCTCATATTTGTAATTATAACCATAAATCCTTGTGATTATTATTCAGAAGCATTCGCCTTAATTTGTAAAAGTGTACTTGCAAATGTTCCTGTTCTATCACAACGCTCTGCATTTTCAACAATGACTATGTCGGGTTGATATGTATCAATTATTTTTTCGAAATCGGAAGTATAGTCTCCCCATATAATAACAGTCTCGTAAAAACTTTCAGCTATATCATCTATGATAAATGAATTAATATAACTATCACCCAAGATAAGAACCCGGGTTCTATTATCTACTGAATTATTTGTAAAAAATCGATGGCGATGGTCATCAGAATGAGCAGTCAATTTCTCATTGGTTAAATATGCCTGCGGATTTATTATTTGGAAGTTTTCCAGCATACATTCTTTGTGGATTCCACCAAATAATGTGGATCCCATGTCCTTCAGTGTTATTTTATAATCATCTTCATGAAGCACTTTATAGGAGTCTCCATTGTATTGGTTGATCGTGTTCATCAGTAACTGATATCCAATGAAGGCTCCTCTTTGGGTCCAATGAGTTGAATCACCCCATTTACTATATGTTTCTAATTCACTTTTATCTTTAATGAGCTCCTGCTTGGGAGAAACGACAAAAACATTAGTTTTTTCTTTCAACGTTTGAACAATTTCGTCTGTCTTGGATTCATTCCCATATTGTATAACAGATTTTGGGAAGTATTCCGGATAGATCGAATGTTTATCCCAGCATTGGAAATAGTATAACTGGATCCCTTTTTCTTTCAAATAATCATTTGCATACTGAAAACCTTCAGCAAGCTGGTTTAATACTTCATCCGATTTTAAATTCAAATGCTGATAGTCCGTCAATATATTTGCAGTAGCATAATTGAATTCCCCATTTGGCCCTAGATACATATCACTGTTATTGGCTAGAACATTAAATAAATAATACTGTAATTTTGCGTTGTTTATTACCATCTGAGATCTGAATCCAATATTATCATTAATCCAAGCTTCGAAATCAGAATTAAAATTCTTATTCAGGGTTCCGTCCTCGTTATATAATTCCGCCATCTGAGTTAAAGTTCGATTTTCTGCTGTTGACACAGTGCTTTTCTTTAAATTAGTAGTTAATAGAGGTATTACCAGCATTGTAACAAAAAGTATGCTAAATATTATTTTTGAAATCTTGTTAAACATGCTCCTCTTCCCTTCAAAATTGAAAATAAATAAATGGATTATATGTTCCTGATACAATTCTAATCATTGAAAAATACAGCACCAAAAGTAACATTATGTATTTCATAACATTCAGACCCTTCTCGGCTATATGTGCTTTTAAAAGGTAGCCAATCTTTGTTGGGATTGATGAAGCGAAAAAAATTGCCAGAATCATAATTGTTATAGTCCATTTGTCCAGATACCAGAAAACAGTATATCCAAACTTGTCAGCTCTAATTAATCCAAACATGGTTGCTACAAACTCAACAAAATCTTTCGTATGAGGAGCTCTGAAAAGTATCCAGCCAAAATTAATAATGAGCAACGCATATATTTTTGAAATAATGGTTTTGAAAACAGGAACTTGTTCTTCTAATGCCTTTGCTCTTTTGTTCAGAATGTATCTTTCTAAAATGAGAAAGAATCCATTCCAGACGCCCCATGCAATAAAATGCCAAGAAGCTCCATGCCACATTCCAGTAAGTAGGAATACAATTGATAGATTTATGTATACGTGCTTTCGATTTCCTCCCAGCGGGATATAAACATAGTCTCTGAACCATGATGATAATGAAATATGCCACCTGCGCCAAAATTCAGTTATATTTTTTGAAGTATATGGCAAATTGAAGTTTTCATTAAAATGGAATCCGAACATACGTCCTAGACCAATTGCCATATCGCTATAACCAGAAAAATCAAAGTAAATTTGTAAAGTATATGCAATACTACCTACCCATGCGATTATCCAAGTATTATTTGGTGCACCTCTATCCCATATAGCATCAGCAGTTATAGCAAGAGTATTTGCAAGAATTACTTTTTTCCCAAGACCTATGATAAAACGCTCAATACCGCTACTGAAATCATCCAGAGTAGTTTTTCTACAGTCTATCTCTCTTGCAATATCTTTATATCGAACAATTGGGCCTGCAATCAACTGAGGAAAGAGAACGATATAGAGAGCTACTTTATAAATGTTTTTCTGTGCAGGAACTTCCTTTCGGTATACATCAATTACATAGGACATTCCTTGGAAAGTAAAGAATGAGATTCCTATTGGAAGTACTATATCTTGCAAAGTAAAGCTGCAACTTAGAATCTTATTTATGGAATCCAAGGTGAAATTGAAATACTTAAAGTAAAATAAAATTCCAAGATTAGACACAATTGTAACAATCAACACCGGCTTTCTCAATTTCTGTAAGTCATCAATAAGCATAGCACAACTATAATTAATGACTATGTTAAGCAGGATTATCCATAAATAGTTGGGCTGTGACCAGGAAAAAAATACTAGGCTAATAAATAGCAGCCAATAATTTTTATAATTTTCCTTAACTACGTAATATCCCAACAACGTTAGTGGAAGGACTATAAATAAAAAAAGTGTTGAACTGAAAACCATAATGATTCACTCCCATAAATGAAAAGGTATTTTTTTTTCATATAATTAATATTTTAGACAAAAAACAAACTAAACTAAATCATATCAAGATATTAAATAAAACACAAGAAAAATCTACTCATTTTAAAATACTCCCATAAATGATCATTTTGATATTTCCTATTTTGATAGTAGTTTTATTCCTGTCTTTGCTTTTGGTAATCGCCAATGGTTCTACGAAAATACCTTTATCAGAGGTTTATGGTATTCTTTCCGATCAGATATTTCATGGAGGAAAGGAGTTGGAAGCAGGTATCTGGTCAAGACCTGGTTATCAGATAATCTGGAATATAAGGTTGCCACGCGCATTGTTTGGAGCACTATGCGGAGCGGGGCTCGCATTATGTGGAGCAGTTATGCAGGCATTGGTTCTTAACCCAATTGCAGACCCTTATATTTTAGGCATCTCATCGGGAGCCTCCTCAGGTGCGGCATGTGCATTACTGCTGCCGCTTCCATTTTTTCATGGTCAGTACCAAACAACCATTATGGCTATGCTTGGAGCTCTGTTATCTTCGGCGCTGGTATATGCAATGGCTAAATTTGCAGGAGGAGGAAAACTTCGCCCTGTGACATTATTGCTTTCAGGTACCGCAATTAATGCAGTTATGAGTGCCACAACGAGTTTTTTGATTTTTATTGCAAAAAGCTCTGAGAGTATTGCAGCTGTTTATAATTGGCAGATGGGAAGTTTAGCCTCTGCGCAGTGGACAACGCTGTTAGTACCTGCTTTTGGAGTACTGTTTGGAGGATTGGTGTGTATTTTTCAGGCAGGGAATTTGAATCTGATGATGATGGGAGATGAAGATGCTGCCGCGATGGGACTTTGTGTAAAACATTTTCGACTTGGTATGTTTGTAGTCTGCTCTATTATAGTAGCTTCCCTGGTATCTGTTACAGGAATCATCGGTTTTGTGGGTCTGGTAGTTCCCCATATTGTAAGATTGTTAATAAAATCCAGTAACAATCGATATGTGCTGCCGCTTAGTGCAATGCTTGGAGCAATTTACCTTATGTGGGCAGATAGTGTGGCCCGTACTGCTTTTGGAGCTGCTGAGCTTCCAATCGGTATTATTACAGCATTTGCTGGAGCGCCGTTCTTTCTTTATCTGATGATTCGAAAGAACCATGGAGGAGAGCTATGAAGGTAGAGTATCGTGATATTTGTGTGACTTTAGGAGGAAAAAAAATATTAAATCAAGTAAATGTAGTGGCAGAAAGTGGTAAAATTACTGGAGTCATAGGTCCAAATGGCTGCGGAAAATCTACACTGTTAAAAACAACACTGGGTATCTATCCCAGGGATTCAGGAGATATATTACTCAATGATTCTTCTTTGGCAGGTTTTAGCAGTAAACAGTTAGCCCGGTTATATGGATACGTAGGCCAGGGAAATAGTGCTGCTTTTGATTTCTCTGTTTATGATATTGTGGCAATGGCAGTGCAGGTACAAGGAAGAAAAGTAAAAAGAGTTGAAAAAGATATTGTTATGATGGCCTTGGAACAGTTAGATATCGCTCATATCTGTGATAGGAATATACAAAACCTGTCTGGAGGCGAGAAAAAAATGGTGTTTATAGCCAGAGCCTTTGCACAAGGGGTAGATACGATAATTTTAGATGAGCCTACCAATCATTTGGATATCAAGCACCAGCTTTTTATTTTAGATATACTAAGGCGAAGTAAAAAAACAATTCTAATTGTACTACATGATTTAAGATTAGCAGCTCACTATTGTGACAAGTTGTATTTGGTAAATAATGGCTGTAACGTATGTAATGGAACCCCGGTGGAAGTTCTAAAAAAAGATATCGTAGAACGTGTTTTTGGCGTAAATGGATATGCTTGTGAGGCAAGAGATGGTTCTCTGGATTTTACATTACAGATGAACTAAGCAGGTATACCAATAATTTGGAAAGCATTAAACGAACAATGTGCGCCTTTCAGGAATCCATATCACCGCATCATCACATTGTGAGATTTGTGTCGAAATATGTCGCATAAAATAACAAATGGTAATGTACGTTATATCCTCTATATGGTAGAATAAAAGAAAAGATAGTTACTAAAAACTAGTGTCAAAGTAGTTGATGTTATTTGAAAATAGTGAATTGTATTTCTGGCGATGCCGATAAAGACTTACATTTTAAAAGAGATATTATCAAAGCGAATGAATTGGATATATTTAAGATGTATTGACTCCCAGAATCTTAGTAGAACATTCTGGGGGTCTGTTTTTGTATTACAAGCAGAGATTAAAAGGAAAGTGCGATTGTACTTTATGGGAGGTTGATATGGAGAATTGGAAGGTCTTATTCAGACCTCACATTTTAGAACGTGGACTGAATTACTATGAAATGGGAGCAGTTTTGAACGTTAAGAAGACCGAGACGGGGTTGTGTGCTACTGTAGTGGGAAATGAAAATTATGAGGTAGAAATAAAAATAACGGATGGAAGAGTTTATGATATGTGGTGCAGTTGTCCCTATGCAGAGGATGGTAACAACTGTAAACATATGGCGGCAGTATTATTTAAGAGTGATGAGTCTGCCCATGGGATAGAAGAAGGAGAAAAAACATGGCAGGCAAGGTATTTGGAATCTGAACAGGAATTGTTAGATGTGATTGGTAAAATTCCGGAGATTGAGCTCCGAGGGATCTTGGCACAGCTTGCTCAGGAAAATGAGAGCTTCAGGAATCACATTATGACGAAATATTCCTCGTCTATAAGTGTAAGACAGATGATACGATTAAAAAAAGAGATAGACGACATCGTATACCGCTTTTCTGACCGGAGCGGTTTTGTTGACTGGCAAAATTCTGGTGACTTTATTGCGGCAATGGAGAGTTTTCTGTATGGTAATATAAACGAATTAATTAAAAAGGGAGCTTGTATGCAGGCCTTTGAACTAACAAATGATGTATTTATTAAAATAGGAAACCTGGATATAGATGATTCAGACGGTGGTACCACCATAGTGGGGAATAGCTGCTATGAATTCTGGAAACAAATTCTGGAGAACTGTAATGAATCGGATAAGAAACAAATGTTTCGGTGGTTTGAAAAGCATCAGGCGGACGGGACTGTAATCGATTATATGGAGGATTATATCAGTGATTTTTTATTAAATGAATTTCATGATAAGAGATTACTGAAAAAAAAGCTTCAAATGCTGGATGAGAGGATAACCAAAGCGGGAGAGAAAACAGACTGCGGTGACTGGTGGAGTGTTCATTATGGATATGAAAATAATATACTAAAGCGCTTAGAGATAATGAGAAAACTGGATTCTTCAGAAGAAGAAATTCAGGAGTACAAAAGAAGAAATCGGAGGTTTTCAGTAGTAAGAAAATTGGAAATTGAAGAATGCTTGGAAAAGAAGGAAATTGATCAAGCAATCTGCATATTGAAAGAGAGTAAGGTACTTGACAAAGAATATCCTGATCTGGTTGCTGAATACAGCGCCAAGCTGATAGATTTATATAAAATAAGGAAACAGGATAAAGAATATAAAGAAGAATTGATTTTCCAGGTATTTTCATGCCGGCAGGACAAACTGGATTATGTGTACAGATTGAAAAGTGTTTGTGAGCATGTAGAATGGGAAAATCACAGGGAAAAGATTTTAAAAGGAAGAACAGGGTGGCAAATTAAATATCCTCTTTTGGAAGCGGAAAAAATGTATGATCGATTATTAGAGGAAATAGTTGCCGATGGTTCAATCGTTTTGCTGGATCAATACGAAACAGTGTTGAAGAAAAAATTCCCGGAACAGATGAGAGAAGCATATACAACATATATAAAAAAGCAGGTTGATGTTGTGTCAGACAGGAAAAGGTATAAAGACTTGATTAAGTATTTGAAAAAAATAACAAAATACCCGAATGGAAAAGAAATAGCTGGGAATGTGGTATCAGAGTGGAGGGCCTGTTATTACAGGCGTTCGGCGATGATGGATGAGCTTAGAAAAGAGGGATTTTAATACTGGAGGCTCTTGCATAGGACATTGAAATTAGCTATGTGAAAAGATAGATGGGGAGAAATATATCATGGCGGATATATATAAATTTAAAGTAAGGCTCTGTGAACTGGAAAGTATTATGTGGCGAAATATAGAAATCACCTCTGTTTCCAGTGTTGCTAAACTTGGATATGCAGTATTGGCAGCATTTGAAAGTACAGCAAGTCATTTGTTTAATATAAAGTTTAAAGGGAAGCGTTATGAGATCATATTTGAAGATGATGACTTCAACGAGGAGCCTGCAATTGATCCGATTATAACTAAGCTTTCTGCGTTAAAACTTAATGCAGGAGATAAGCTGAGTATGGAATATGACTATGGTGCAGGCTGGGAATTTGAGATAGAATTATTATCCGTATCTGAAATGAAGCGCGGAGCAGGAACACACTATCCATATGTTACGGACGGCAAAGGAAAAGGAATTATTGAGGATACATCACCATATGAAATTGCTGAAATAGTTAAGAAAACAGATCATGATGGCACTTTACCCCGAATCGCAGATATGTATTCCGGTAAAGAAAACGAATGGGATTACAGAAAGTTTAATTTAGAGTATTGCAATGTGTTCTTTAAGGATAATGTCTGTAGAATACGGAGTGCATATGAAGAATGTGAATAAAAGCAAATACAATCAGACCAGAGGAGAACGAGATAGTGGATAATTATGGTGAAATTCTTATATACCAGTCTGATGATGGACTAACAAATATTGAAGTAAAAGTTCAAGAGGAAACTGTATGGCTGACTCTGCAGCAAATGGCCGATTTATTTCAGACATCACGAACCAATGTTGTGGAACACGTAAAAAATATTTATGATGAAAGTGAACTTGACAAAGAGTCAACCTGTCGGAATTTCCGACAGGTTCGAAAAGAAGGAAATCGTGAAGTGGCACGAGAAATTCCGTTTTATAACCTTGATATGATTATTTCTCTCGGTTATAGAGTTAAATCTTCTATTGCAACTAATTTTAGACGCTGGGCAACCGGACGATTGAAAGAATATATGATTAAAGGCTTTGCAATGGATGATGAACGCCTGAAGCAGCTTGGCGGAGGCGGATACTTTAAGGAGCTGCTTGAGCGGATCAGGGATATCAGGGCATCGGAAAAGGTATTTTATAGGCAGGTGCTTGAAATCTATGCTACCAGTGTGGATTACAATCCAAAAGCGGAGGTTTCTATTCAATTTTTCAAGAAAGTGCAGAATAAAATTCACTATGCTGTTTCTGGAGAAACGGCCGCTGAGGTAATTTACCATCGTGCGGATGCTGAAAAAGACTTCATGGGATTGATGACATTTTCAGGAGAGCAGCCAACGTTACGAGAGGCGAAAATTGCCAAGAATTATCTGAATGAAAAAGAGTTGCGGGCTATGGGACAGCTGGTTTCCGGGTATTTGGATTTTGCAGAAAGGCAGGCTGAACGGGAGATTCCTATGACCATGGAAGATTGGGCAAAGCATCTTGATGGAATTTTGACTTCAACTGGAGAGAATCTGTTGACGGGAAATGGCGCAGTCAGTCATTTACAGGCCATGGAGAAGGCACAGTCGGAATATAAAAAATACAAGGCGAAAACGCTTAGCAGTGTGGAAAAGGATTATCTGGAAAGCATAAAGCTTTTGGAACAAAAGGGAAAACAGCAATAATCCAGATGCAAATATGGTGGTAAGTGATATGGACATAGGAAAACGAACAAACAAACTAACAGAAAATACCGGATGGTTCAAAGCAAGTGAATTGGAACAAACCAGTTATCCGAATTAGAATGAAAAACTGAAATTAATGGGAGGTTTGGGGCTTGCAAGAGCAGAGGTTTACAAAGAAGGACTGGACGCTATTTAAAAATAAGATTGTTAATTGGCAGGAGCCTATTTGAACATGCTCAATAAGGAATATATAGAATTACTAAGTGAAGATGCTAATCCATCAGAAAAGTTTTGGAGGCTGAATAAAAAAATAAAAGAAGGGGGTAACAGCTATGGAGTATATATGTCGGAGAGAAATAAAAGAATTATCAAATCCGGGTGTGGTCTCAAGACAAATAATTAGCCCAGAAAATTCTGATAGTGTTAGAATAACTATAACAGAGGTACATTTAGAAGCAGGAGCATGTCAGCCAAGACATATTCATGAAACTTCAGAACAGATTTGGTATGCACTTAAAGGTAAAGGTCAGTTATTATTAGCAAATGATGTAACAAAGGAATTTTCGGAAGGAGATGCAGTCCGTTTTGCCTCTGGGGATATACATGGATTGCTTAATAATTCAGCTGATGAATTTACCTATTTGTCGGTTACTTCGCCACCGATCAATTTTTCATACGCCTATAAAGATAAAAAATAATGTAGTAGTTAAAGAACTTCTACGCTATTAAGATTATTGGAATCAGAACTAGGTGTGTGATTGAAACAAAAACAGTTGCATCATTGCATGAGTCATTAAATTGGTTGGATTGGATCTATAAGTAAATGCTAGTATTAAGCTCAAGGCTCCAACGGGTATCTTTTTTCTATAAGTATTAGTCAATTTAATATCTACGCCAAGGGTAAAATGCGCTTTTTAGGAATCTGTATTACCGCATCAACACATGTTGAAGCGGTGATAATGATGACGTATTGTGGTTTGGACAAGAAAAGAAGGGGCTAGACCACAAGATATAGTGGTTTTTGACTGAAAAATGAGCAAAAAATGGGGCTAAAAAATACGATTTTTGTAAGCGCTACATAAAGAAGTGTATTGATCTTTCTGGATTTTTCTCCTCTCGAAAAATCAAATAGTACCTTTATTCAAGCCACAGGATTTTTGCATTGCTTCTGACCAAGGCATCAGTTCTTCCAGGATACTATCGGGCTCTTTTTTGTAGTCCAGCATCTTAGTCATAACTGTTTCCAGATAGAGACGGATGTTTAATCCATTTGCTTTGGCTGTTTCTGCAAGCGTGTAAACAATTGCACTTGCTTTGGCACCTTTTACAGTGTCATGAAAGAGGAAGTTTTTTCTTCCCATAACATATGATTTCACGGCCCTTTCAGCTGCGTTATTACTAATGGAGCATCTTCCATCAAGAAGGTAATTCTCCATATATGATCTTTGGTTTTGGGCATAGTTAATTGCCTTGGCAAGCTTTGATCCGCCAAGGGCATTTATCCCATTCGCCCACTTCCAGAATGCATCCAGTACAGGTCGCTCCAGTTCAAGACGCTTTTTCTGCCGCTCTTCTGGTTCTAAGTCTTTCAGTTCTTTCTCTATCTGAAAGAGTTGGTTGCAGTAAGAATAGCCTGTGTAGGCTTCCGATGTTTCGGAGCATGATCCCTTCTTCTTGGGAATCGCTTCGAACATATATCTTCGAAGATGTGTCCAGCACCCACATCGGGTAATGTCGCTCAAACGGTTGTATCCGCTGAAGCCGTCCGTGTGGACAAACCCGTGATAATCAGCAAGGAACTTTGCTGCATGATAGCCGCCCCTTGATGGCTGATACTCGTAAAGCACAATCCGGTGCTCTTCAAATGCACCGCTGGTGTACAAACATATGTAAGACTTTGATTCTGGAGTCTTGCCATCTTCATTCAAAACCTGGCATGTCGTCTCGTCTGCATGAATGACGGACTGCATAATAAGATACTCATGATATCTCTCATAAACGGGTTCCAGATATTCCTCTGCGCATGTATTGAACCAGCTGGCAATTGTTCCACGATTCAGCTTGACTCCCAGTTGTGCCCAATCCTGCTCCTGGCGATAAAACGGAAGATAGTTCGTACACTTCTGATACATGATGTAAGAGACCGCTGTAGCAGAAGCCATACTGTGATTGATAAGTGGCTTTGGCACAGGTGCCTTCTCAATGGTTGACTCACCATCTTCACGGCATTGTGGACATGCATAGCTATGCTGTACGTATTGGACACGTTCCACTTTTGCTGGAGTGATATGAATCTCTTCACGAACAACCTTGGAGCCGATATCTTCCATTTTAGTATTACAGTAAGGGCAGTTACGAGGATCACCTTCCAGTAAAAGCTCAATGGTCCTGATCGGTACATTTTTTGTAAGTTCATTATGCGTAGCACGGGATTTTTTCTTCTCATGCGCTGTCACATTGATCATTTCCGGTTCGTGAACGGGTTCATCAATTCCCAACTGATCGAACAAGCTGAGTTGTCCGTCAATGTAAGGTAAGTTCGATGATTTCTCACTGGAAATACCAAAGATTTTTCGTTTCAGTTCATTAATTGTTTCCGTGAGGTTTGCAATGGTCTGGTTTAATTGTTCCATCTGATGATCTTTTGCTTCCAGCTGTTTGAGCAGATTATTGACCAGAAGATTCATGTTAAGATCTTCGGTTTCAACAGATTTTTCCATGACCATGCACCTCCTTAAATGGATATACTTATTATACCACAAAGAAGACCGCAAAACCAGTAAATAAGCGGTTCTGCGTGTACTTTATCAGATGCTTAAAAGGGCTTTTTGGCAACGGGTTTAATTGCCTTTGGCTGCTCAATAGAGAGACCTTCCATAAGCCAACGGAATTCCTGTCTGGTCAAATTTCTAACATCTTCTGAATTACGTGGCCACTGGAAACGGCCGGAATCTAACCGTTTATAAAGTAACACAAAACCATCTTTGTCAAAATGCAATGCCTTCAATCTGTCGCATCTTTTTCCGCAGAAAAGAAAAAGGGAATTACTGAAAGGATCTAACTCATAGGTATCCCGGACAATTGCCATAAGACCGTCTATGCTACGCCTCATATCGGTGTAGCCGGCCACAAGAAATATCTTTGCCACGCCGGAGAGATCACCTAGCACAGTTGTCGCAACGCATTTAATGTTGCTGCAATAATGGCGGTATCTGCATTGTTACTGATAGCCAAAACAAAGCCATTGTATTCAAGATGGATTGCAATCCGATCCGTTTGCTTTTTAGGAAGAACTGCTTTTGTTTCTTGCAGTTCGTTGTAGTGAATTGGTACAACTTCTGTTTTCTCTAGAACTTTTGGAACAGAGTCAGGAATCATAGAGGCTTTCTTCCTCAGCCGCTTTATATTGTAATAAAAAGAGCTGGTAGGTATACCATTCTGACTGCATCAGGCGTAATCAGATAAGCCGCTTACACGGCACTGCTGGATGCAATCCATCCAGTATTCATCTTTATGAGCTTTTGTCATATTTTAAAATCCTCCAAGAAAATATGGAGTAAAATGATACAAAAGTTTGAAGTAAAATAGCAGTGAAATGCTACAACCTTTGTTGTTCAAGAACAGAACTTAGAGTGAATTACTCCAACTGTCCTTATTTTACAGCAAAAAAAGTCAATTAGCACGACGGTAGATTATGTTGCGCTTACCGATTTTTAGCCCCGTTTTTTTGGCTCTTCCACGGATGACATAGGATAGTTGAAGGCAAAATCGGTCCAAATTGCTTTTAGAGATAGAGAAAAGGTTGGGATATACCTCTGCAAGGTGAACAC
Source organism: Lacrimispora sp. (assembly GCF_031982545.1). GTDB lineage: Bacteria > Bacillota > Clostridia > Lachnospirales > Lachnospiraceae > Lacrimispora. The sequence goes on along the minus strand of NZ_DALYXB010000025.1, from coordinate 7,026 downwards.
TTAAATGGTGTTCAAGAGGTTCGCTTCCACTTATATATTAAGCAACAGACATGACTGCTTGTGGCTATTATTTTCACTTAAGGAATGGGACACTTGGTAAATCAGGGACAGAAGTTGAAAGGCATGTTTTTAGTGATGAGAATGCGCCTTATTTTATTTGCCGTTTTTATGTCTGATGATGTATTATTGAAGATATGTAAAGGTGACAATTTGGCATCATAATCTGCAAATATCTGTAATACATGTCAGAGAGTATAAAGATATTTAAGGTAATAAATATCCTGATTTATATTATGGAGAAGAATCTGATAATAGATTAATGAATTACAATTATTTAATTGAATAATTTTACAATTTATCATAAAATGAAATAAAGTATTAAAGCTATTTATTTAGGCCGCTAGAAATATTTGAAGAGGGTGATATTTTTGAAAACTCAGTATCGCAAATCATGCAATAACTACGGGGGATGGAACGGCATATAAGGTAGTTGTATTTATATAATATTTCCAATGTAGTAAGATATTATCTAGAACTTTAGAGAATATGTAAATGGGGCTTTTGCTTTTGGGTGAAGGAAAAGAAAACAGAGTATGTTATAGCAATAATGGGAAGCGCGAAAAGTAATAACCCAATGTTGCATGAATATTTTATTGGGAGATGATTACTATGAACTTATATAAGAAGTATAGTAAATTAAAATATTATTCAGAATTTGACACGGAACAATTACTTAAGCAAATTCAAAAACATATCGAACCTTCTGTAACAGAAGTTAGTGAAGAATTTCAATTTATTTTTCACAAAATGCTATATAAAGACCCATGTTCTTACTGGAATAAAGTTGTTTATAATCAGACATATTCTTTACTTGAAACGACTTTTCAGAATTATGGAAATCAGCTAGAAATTGATGAATCTATTTTTAACTATTTTTTAATTGGATATAATTCATACAGCCAATTATCAGATATAATATTAGATCTAAGAAATTTTAACCTTGCACAGGAGATAAAAACTAGACTGTATAGATTGCCTACATACACCACGTTATTAGAAAGCTGTTTGTCGAATTTTTTAAGAGTTATAGCCATCTTAAGTGGTAAAGGAATTGGTAAAGACTATTCATCTCAAAATACGCTTGGTCAATTAATGAATGTAATAACTTCAAATGGTTATACTGAAATTTCCAAAAACATTGATGTAAATATGAGAAATGCAATTAATCATGGAAAAGTTCTAATGAAAAAGAACCCTGGTGATCAGATATGTTTTTTCTATGTAGAAAATCACACTTCAAAAAGCACAGAAATGCCTATTTACGAGTTTGATAGCATAATTGACAATACATTTGATGCAGTTAGTGCAGTGTTCTTATCACTTGTAACATTTATGAATAATCACATGATATTACTTAAAATAGATGAAAAAAAGAAAGAATATGTGTCGTTTGCCTTTCTTGCTATGCGATTTAGTTTACCTGGAATTTGCTGCCAAAGTATAAGCGATACAGGCAACTTAAAGCAGTTAAATATTGAAATTGAAATAGAAAATAGTGACCGCACATACATTGCTCAAATTGCTACAATGCTCTCTATTTTGCTATATGATTTACATAATGATTACGAACAATATATGTTTAACTTTAGTAACCCACGTATGTTGAACGGCTGGGTTCGATATAAGAACAAAGAAGTTCTTGACATGACTAATCAGACCAAGTCTTTTGATTCTGTTCTATTAGAAGTAATTGAAAGACAAGATTTTATTATATTTGATCCATCATTAGAAGAAGTGGATTTGAGTGAAATTAAGTATTTCTGTTTTCCTAACTATAACGCACCAAATTTTAAAATTAACAATCTGGAAGATGCGAGCAATGAGCAACGGAAAAGACTAAGAGCACGTTTGTATATTGGTGAAAAAACTGAAAAGCAAGAAATTTTAGCCATTATTAATCAAGCAATCGAATGGTTGAAAAAAGTAAAAAATCCACCATCACCTACCATGTTTCACAAATATGGCGATATACCAGCTGATTCTATTTATATTAATGTCTATATTAATGATGAACGAAAAAATAAAGGGCTTTATTCTAGCAACGAAAATTTTGTTTGCTTTGTAGATTATAATGTTGATGGAATTACTTCCTTAAAAGATGGTGGGTTGCCTCCTGTAGTCTGGAATTCTTTTTACCATGAAAAAGTAGAAAATATAAACATCGCTTGGAGACAGGGTAAATATGTTATAAGACAAGTTATAAAAACAGGTAGAAATGCTCCTTGCCCATGTGGTAGTGGATTAAAATTTAAAAAGTGTTGTGGAAAATAAGTGAAACACCCATTAAATAGAAAATTCCAATTTTCACGCAATGTTTAAGAAGATAAGTATATAACATTTGCAAATTTGAATTTATAAGCCGGATTTAGGTTGAAGTTATATCTGAAAATAGCATATTGTAGTTATAACAGAGAAAGGAGATTTTAATGATTAATCAAGATATATGTAGTTATATTCAAGAAAAAATTAATGATCATTATAATCAAAAAGGAAATGAATATTTTGCCGATTTGTTAGTAAAAAAAGGATATGGACAAAATTATGGAGGCTATTTTGAAGATTTTAAAGACTTACTAAACACTAAATTGGCAGAACCAAATCAAAAATTACATTTCACTAATTACTATATGAATAGTAAGAGAAAAGATAAAAAACCATCATACTCAAGTTTACATTGTCCACAGCTTATGTTATGGATTGCGGAAATTGCAGGGTTAAATGATAGACATTTAAACAGTGCATATGATTTTATAGTTACTTTTGAGGAAGAGAATAAATTAAAACAAAATCAAAAAGGTGGAGATTACTTAGAAGATTATGAGGGAGTTGAGGAAGAATTTAAAAATATTTTAAAAATATATAATATAAATACGATAATAAAAAATTCTAATTCATGGATAGATGTATTATCAGAAGTTAATAAGCTTTAAACAAACTCCAATTGTGCAGGGGTGATTGCTTCACAATCTGTCCACAATTACGAATTAAAACGAATTTCCCATTATATTTATAAAAAGCTGTGCGTATTAAAACTTATAATTATTGGATAATTGCATTTATTAAACTCCAAAAATAAATTGAGAAAGGGGTAAATATATTGATACAAAAAGAAAAAAATAAATTACCGGATGAATTGAGAGGAAGAAGTATAGAGAAGAAGGTAATACCTACTGTATGTAATTTGAAAAATATGATTAACAGACTAGTTGATTTGGGAGGAGACACATCACAATTAAAACAATGGGAAAAGAGAAGTTATAAAGCGTATTTAACTGATGGTATTAAAAATAGGATACTATTATCTCAACCAGAATTATGGAAAGATATTATTAGAGGTCATATTCTTTCATGTAGGCCGGTTGATCTTGGTGCAAGTGTTATTGATATTTATTTGGTTGCATATGTAGCTGAAAACTATGGATTAGGAAAAGAAAGATTTTATAAATATATAAAAGATCATGGAATAAGCGATAAAGACAATTCTGCTCAGGCAATATGGCAGGTTGGCAAAGGGGATGGAATTTATCTTGGAATTTTAAATGAAGATGGCAGTGTAAAAGACTGGAATTTTATGAGACGTTGGATTGAAGGGCTGCTTTAATAACTGGCTTTCATCAACATGTGTGTAGATCTCCGTTGTTGTGATACTTTCATGTTCGAGAAGTTGTTGAAGAGAACGGATGTCCACCCGGCAATATTTATACATTAATGTAGCTGCGGTATGTCTAAGTTTATGTGTAGACACAAACCTTTTGGATTTAATCAATTAGATGTGCTTTGGTTTTGAGGTAATTCCAGAATTGCCGAATAGAAACAATTTTTCTTGTTCTGGTGCCAGGAGTAGAATGAAGAGTATCTTGGCAATAAGCTAAAAATCCATACATATCACCAAGACTAAGGGAACGAATCAATAGGAGTATTAAAATGGCAAATACAAGCGAATTAAAAAAAGTTTCTAAATATACAACTGATATGGCTGCAAAGATATTGGGCATTACTTTAATACGAAAATCAATATTAATTGGAAGTACAAAATATAAGATATTTGATGGGGTATCTCCAGATAATAAGGTTGTGGCAAAAGTTATTAATCATAGCGGGTTTACATCTGGTAAAAACAAACCTAGTGCTAAAATTAGAAATACATTTGCTGAATGTTATTTCTTAAGCTTAACAGGAGCTGAATGTAAATACTTAATTATTACAGATCCTGAGTTTTATCAGATATTCAAAAATGAAAGTATTGGCTTATTAGAAAGTAACAATATTAAACTTTTGCTTATTGAGTTGCCAGAAGAATATCGTAGTATAGTTTCTCTGGTCACAGTACAAGCAAGCGAAGAAATGAGTAAAAAATAACTTAATATTATATTATTAGATCTAATTATTGAAGTGAAGTAGACTGCCCGTTATATTTAATAAGGTATTGCATTAAAAAAACTAGAGTTAAAAAAAGGAGTTTCATTAGCAAAAACTCCTTTTTTAATGCCCTTTTATAATAGATAAAACAACGAACAAAGGAGTGAACAGAACATGGATAATAAAAATTTGCAAAAGGCTTTCATAGAACAGGTGAATAAGATATTGCCGATGCTTGACTATGCAAACCAGATCAGTCATAAAACTTAGAAGATGTATCCTACGCTGGTGAGGTACTGAAATTGTTACACGATACTCTTGTAGAAAACTATGGAACGTCATCTTACCGCTACTGCTTGCGCGGCAATCCTGCCTTCGGGGATTACCAGGCATACTTAACGGTATATGACTTGAAGTACAGAAGATGAACTTAAAACAGGAAGCCGCTATACCGAATGAAACGGCAGAGCAAATCAATGAACATGAAATTAAGATGGGAGGAATGTAACATGATGAAACATCCAGAATGGCTTAAATTTATGAAGGAACAGTATCCACCTGGTACGCGAATCAGGCTTATCGAACGATAAACAAAAATGGCTCTATCAATAAAGGCGGTACCTTCCTGGCACTCAAAAAAACAAATTTAAAAGAGTGCTTTATTATCAGGTATCCATAAACTGTGTCAATAAAGTTAACCTTTAATTATAACGGAAGTTTAGCATTTGTTTTGTTCTCCCCATGAACACATTGCATCAAGAATAGAAATAAGAGACTTTCCTCGTTCTGTTAAACTATATTCAACTTTCGGCGGTATCTGGGGATATTCTTTACGATTAACCAATCCATCGGTTTCTAGTTCTTTAAGAGTTAAACTAAGTGTCTTGTAAGAAATAGAGTTAATATACCTTTTTATTTCATTAAAACGTACAATATTAAATTCAATCAGGCAATATAAAATTATCATCTTGTATTTTCCATTGATGAGGGACAAAGTGTACATAAATCCACTATCTTTAAGATCGGAACTTGAAATGTTTTTTAGATTCATTTTAAACTCTCCTTTAGGTTAGTATACTACGTAAATGTGCGTACTTGACCGAATGCATATTCTTGATATATATATAGTATAGTATACATTTTAACTCTAGTCAAATTTATTAAAAAAGGAGAAATATCATGGGTAAGAAAATTATGGTCTTAAATGGTAGCCCGCGCAAAAATGGAAATACTTCTGGGTTGGTGCAGGCATTTACAAAGGGTGCAGAAGAAATTGGAAGCACTGTGACAACATTCTTTTTGGAGGAAATGAATATTAACGGGTGTAAGGGCTGTTTAAAAGGTGGTAAAAACCATGAAAGCCCATGCGTTCTAAAGGATGATATGGAACAAATTTATTCTGTATATAGGGAAGCTGATATTGTTGTTCTGGCTTCTCCTATGTATTATTGGAATTGGAGCGGACAATTAAAAATAGCCTTTGATCGTCTGTGTGCCATAGAGGAATGTAATCCGAATTTTAACAATCTTCGTAAGGACAGCGTTCTGCTCATCGCGGCAGCAGAGCACGACTTTGATGAAGTCACTTACTATTATCACAAACTAATAAATCATCTTCAGTGGTCTAGTTTGGGGCAGGTGTTTGCGGGTGATGTTATGCATATTGGAGATATAAACGGTCATGAGAAGCTGGTCGAAGCATATGAGTTGGGCAAAGCGATATAATAAATAAATTCTTTGCACTAATTAATGAATCAAATATGGATTTTGCGTCGTTGTTATATTCAAATAAAGTTTATTCGCGAAAGGAATATAAAAATTATGAAAAATATTTTAGTTTTAACAGGAAGTCCACGTTCAAAGGGTAATAGCGATTTAATGGCTGATGCTTTTATAAAGGGTGCAAAATCAAAAGGACATAAAGTAACAAAGTTTGAAGTTGCAAAAAAGAAAATTGGTGGCTGCCGGGGTTGTGATAAATGTTGGAGCCAGGGAACTCCATGTATATTCCAAGACGACTTTTCAGAGTTAGCGCCTTTACTGGAACATGCAGATATGATTGTGCTGGTATCACCGTTGTATTCATTTAACGTGTCGTCTCAAATTAAAGCTGCCATTGACAGAATGTATGCTTACGATTCACCTAATTGCCAGAACCCCCTCCGAATAAAAGAAAGTGTGCTTTTAGTTTGTGCTGGGGATTCTGATGTATTTAGTGGGGTAATCCACACCTATAACTGCCTTATGCATTATTCAAAGTGGGAAAATGCAGGTATTATAACTGTTCCTAACGTAATTGGGAAAGGTGATATATTAAAAACAGACGCATTGATGCAAGCTGAACTTTTGGGAACCAATGTTTAAGTGTATGAAAAGCTTGTTATATTTGAAAAAGAGTGATTTATAAATCAAATATTTCAAGATTTATACTATCTATCGGTAAACCAGTAAAATTACTCAATTGTAAAATGACTTTCCCTCTTGAGCGGGAAAGATAGGTACAAATATTTTAAAATAGTATAGAGAAATTTGTGTTACAAAAAGGCAGGGCGCAGTCCCTGCCTTTCATGATATATTGAACTTAGCCGGTGAAGAAAGGAGACACTA
>NZ_DALYXB010000024.1:0-44999 GCF_031982545.1 Lacrimispora sp. | reverse complement strand
GTTTTGGTTAAACTGCGAAACTCTGTGTTCACAAATTAGGCCCACAAGTGTATAAGGAATAATGTACATTAAAAACACATAGTACATCTGTAAGAATTCTTTGGGAGCATAACAGACAAGATGCCATTTACTTTACAACAGATAAACTCAGGAGGAATTCAGCATGAAGAAATTCAAGGATTTCAGCATTACCAAAAAGCTTCTCACAGCATTTATGAGTATGATAGGAATTATACTTTTTGTGGGAATTGTTGGGATTTTCGGCATGGTCCGAATCAATCAGATGGATACTTATTTATATGAAAACCAGACAGCACCATTACGTGAACTGATCACTGCCTCAACCAACTTAAACCAGATACGTACGGATTCCAGGGAAATGATTATCTATGCCGGCGATGCGAAGCAGTTAGAAACGCTGGAGCAGAATTATGCTTCACATAAGGAATCATTTCAAAAAAGTTTTGATCAGTATAAGAAGAGTATAACCAATCAGGATACTATGGCTATCGCAGAAGAATTGGATCAGTTATTCAGAGAAAATTATTCCCCTGCAATTGAAAAATCGCTGGCCTTGGCTAAACAGGAAAATTCAAAAGAATCGCTGGCCTTATTGACGGATCAGCAGGAAAATATCGCTAAAATATTTGAAGATTTTAATCAGCTGGTTGATAAGCGTATGGAATCTGCTCAGGATACCAGCCATAATAATGATAAGACTGCAGGCGCCCTGACCCTCGCTCTTATTATTATCGTAGCAGCAGGTGCTGGTGCTGCCCTATACTTAAGCTTTAAAATTTCTGCAATGATCAGCAATCCAATCACTCAGGTAGTTGAAGCAGCTAAAAAGATCGCTTTGGGACATGTAGATGTGGATTTAAATGAAATTGATACCAAGGATGAAACAGGGCAGCTTGCAAGTGCCTTTACTGAAATGATTCATGGAATTCGTAAACAGGTATTAGTTGCCGAAGATATCAGTAATGGTGATTTTACTCAGGAAGTCCCCCTTCGTTCCGATGAAGATATTCTGGGTCTTGCTCTTCGTAAGATTGAAAACGATTTAAATAAAACTCTTCTTCTGATCAGTACAGCTGCAGAGCAGGTAAATACCGGCGCAGAGCAGGTATCCTCCGCTGCACAGGCTCTTGCCTCCGGTTCCACTGAACAGGCGGCAACTGTTGAAGAATTGAACGCTTCCATTGCCACCGTAGCAAGGCAGTCAGACCAGAACGCAACCAATGTCCGCCTGGCAGCTGGCTATGTACATCAGACCGGTACCGGCGTGGAGGAAAGCAACAGCCACATGCAGAATTTAAATGGTGCCATGGAAAAGATCAGCACCGCTTCTGAGAAGATTTCTAATATTACAAAGGTAATTGAAGATATTGCATTCCAAACAAACATTCTTGCTTTAAACGCTGCTATTGAAGCAGCCCGTGCAGGCAACGCTGGAAAAGGCTTTGCTGTGGTAGCCGATGAAGTACGCAATCTTGCCACTAAATCCGCAGAAGCGGCTCAGGAAACTGCTACTCTCATCATGCATTCAGTAGAAGCTGTGTCAGAAGGCGGACATATGGCAAGTGAGGCTGCAAGAATTCTGAAAGAGGTTTCTGAAAAATCCAGGCTGGTAGAACAGGCAATTCAGGAAATCGAAAACGCCTCTGCTCAGCAGGTAATCGCAATTGAAGAGATTAACCAGGGGCTTTCCCAGGTGTCCTCCGTTGTCCAGACCAATGCAGCAACTGCTGAAGAAAGCTCTGCATCCAGTGAAGAGCTTGCAGCTCAATCCATTACACTTCAGCAGGAGGTCAGCAAATTTATATTAAAAGGTGACCAGACATTCTCCTCCTATGAATACAAACAAACACCAGCATCATACCCAACTGCCAGAAGCATAGACAGTTTTGATAAATATTAATCATACATAACAAAGCAGGTCAGGAATCGCAATGAATTCCTGACCTGCTGCTTTTAAATCTCTACCTCCAAAGCTTCATCAAACCATTCCAGGCAGCGTGATGTCCAGATCTCCCAGGCCTCATCCCTCTGCCCCAGTAACCCCCGATAGAATGCAGCCTCACTCCACTCATCTCCTGACCAGAAATCCGGAGACTCCTGCCAGTCATTGATCAGCTTTTCACAAGCACCGTCTAATTCTTTTACCTTATCTTCTGCCTGTAAAAGCCGCTCTGTCACAAGACTCATTTTCCAGTCAGAATAAGCCTCCTCGCTGGATATCTCCCTCAGCCGGTGTCTTTCCGCTTTTGGAACTGCTCTGATTCCGGCAATCAGAGCCTGCTCTTCCGCTTTGATCTGAGCTGCGATGCCTTCCCCTTTTGCCTTCCTTGTGCGTTCCAGATAATGACCGTAAGAAAATGGATAATAAAAGACCGATTGTTCCTCAAAGATCAACATGGACTCCGCTACCCGATCTAAAAAATAGCGATCATGGGATACAAACAAAATGGTTCCCGTATAAGCCTGAAATGCAGATTCTAAGGTTTCCTTCGCCTTGATATCCATATGATTGGTTGGTTCATCCAGTATAAGAAAATTCGGTCTGCTCTGTAAAAGCTCCGCCAGAACCAGCCTGGCTTTTTCGCCTCCCGAAAGAACATTCACACATTTTCCAGCCTCTTTTCCCCCGAATAAATAAGCTCCAAGAATACTTCTTACCTCTTTCTCTGTCATTACGGGAAATAAGTCATGGAAATGCTCTGCTACGGTTTTATCCGATTGAATCTCGGAAGACAGCTGGTCAAAATAGCCGATGGTAATCTGATTTCCCAGGGAATAATCTCCGGACAAACCAGGGATCAGACCAGCAGCAGTTTTTAAAAAAGTACTTTTCCCTACCCCGTTTGGTCCAAGAATACCAATCTTTTGTCCTCTCCGAATGCGAAATGTAAGTTCTGCAAGAGGTTTCTCATAACCGATTTTTAAATGTTCTGATTCAAATACCCACTTACTGCCTAAAATAGCGGGGGATATGGGTTCTACAAATAGAGAGACCTCATCATCCTCCGGTTTTTCTACCGGTACCAGCCGCTCTGCCGCCTTTCGTTTTGCCCGGGCAAATGCAGCTTTATTAGGTTTGTGCTTAAAGCGCTCCACCAGGTCATTTAACCGTTTCTTCTCTTCCTGCTGCCGCTCATAAGCCTTTGTCTGCAGCCGGATTCTCTTTTTCTTCTCTTCTCTGTACTGGGTGTAGCTGCCTGCATAACGGGTGAGTGTTTTGCCTGACAGTTCATAGATCACAGAAACCGTCTGATCCAGAAAGAAGCGGTCATGGGATACCATAACCACTGCTTTTCCATATCCGTTTAGATATTCTTCCAGCCACTGTATGGTCTGAATATCCAGATGATTGGTGGGCTCGTCTAACAAAAGAATATCAGGTTTTAAAAGAAGATGTCTGATCAGGGCAATTTTAGTCTGCTCTCCTCCCGAAAATTCTGACAGCTTTTTCTTTTTATCTGATTTTTGAAATCCGAATCCGGTAAACAGGATATCATATTCCCGCTCATATTCATATCGTTCCTGTGAGTACTCATTGGAAAAAGAGCAGGAAGAGAATATCTCTTCCTCCACCGTCCGATCCTTCTCAGTAAATGCCTGCTGCTTTAAATATCCAATGGTTAATTTTCTTGCTGTTGTAATACCGCAGTTCTGACGCTTATCATCCCGGTCCAGCTCCAGTTCCCCTGCGATCAGCTTTAAAAGAGTAGTTTTACCCGCTCCATTGCTTCCAACCACCGCTATTTTTTCACTGCCGCGTATTTCAAAATTTATATGAGACAGAATCACATTTCCGCCTGCCGAAACCGTTCCTTCTGTAATCTGGTACAGCATATTAAAATTCCTCAATTTATCTTTTTGTCTTATTCTATCACATAACAAAAATTATACAAGCACCCTGCCATTAAAGAGAGACATGGGTTTTTGCATGGGCCTTTCGATCCCGAATGGATTTCAGCACGGGTACCAGAAAGGTAGCGATAAGACCTCCTGCAAATCCATTGTTGTAAAGGTTCATTCCACCGTAAACAATTCCTACATTAAGCGCTGCAGAAGAGTGTAAAAATCCAGCGAGAATTCCAGCTCCCACTCCAAATTCACCGGCAATGGGCGCCAGTGTGGTAGAAAGAAGAAGGGCAAGCTGTGCGCTGGGATCTGTAATGCTCCATTTTTTCGTATATCCACCGATAATCACACCGATCATGATTGGAAGAATATTACGGGTGTGCTTCCCGGTTGCACTGAATCCTACGATGGTAAAAATCCCGCCTATGGTAGGACCGTTTAAATCACCCCCCACCGAAATTATAAGCAGAGTGGAGACAATCCCGTTAATCCCCATATTAAGAAGCGTAGGCGCAAACCCTTCGGTTTTAACGTAATCGGTTCCGCTGACCCCATAAGATTTTAAGATCTCCAAATATCTTTTCCATACCTGATTCGATAATAGGAAGGAAAATAGTATCATTCCGAAAAACAAAACAATTAAAAGTCTGGTAAATAATAAATTCTGCCCAGTCGACCAGATCAGACGTTCCTCGATCCTGATTCCAAAGGATTTCATCAGAGAAACAATAATCGTGGCAAGGATCCCGCAGGCAAACCCCACATTATAAAGGGAGTAACCCAAGTGGGCATAATGAGTATGGGTAGAAAGAGGCGGAAGCACAAACCCAATGCTCATACCCACAAGAATACTTAAAATCAGCCGTACCCACAGGGGCAGATTACCAATCTGCATGATCTGAGTAATGACCGGAGACAAACAGGTTCCGTAAAACCCTACATAGATATAACGTGTTATGGATGTTTTATGATAATAAGAATATAAACAGATACCCATCATAATGGCCCAGATGTTTAAGATATTTTTCCCAAACAGCGAAAAGCCAAACATGAGGAAGCTTGAGGTAATGGTATGACCGCTCATATCCATCCCCAGAAAATATACGATTGCAATGCTTAATAACGTTAATACACCTGCATTAATAAACGCAGCTCCAATGCCACCAATGGCAATGTAATCCGTAATCAGGAAATCCGGCTCCTGTACGATTGTGATGATTCCCCTACAGATTTCATCAAACGGCTGCAGGCATAATCCTGCAACAATAAAATAAATCGGCACCAGGGCAAGAATCTGGAATTTGGTCCGTCTGGATAACGGGCCGTAATTTCTGAATCTCAATGAAGGTTGTCCTGTCATGTCGTTTTGTTTCCCTCTCCTATGTTAAGTTTTCGCTACGAAATTATTTTATCATTAATAAAAAAGAGGTTCAACTCTTTTTTTGAGTCAGAACCTCTTTTTTTCTTCATTATTTTACAATTTCTCTCATCACTTTCGTCAGCTGAATCATCACAGTAGGGATGATGGCAAGCCCGTAAACAATACCGACCTGTAATCCGCTTAACGGTGATACAGAAAACAGTTTTCCCATAACAGGAACAAAGAGTACTACACTCAGTAAAGCAAATCCCAGAACAAACGCTCCCAGACTGTACCAGTTGCCTTTAAATCCCAGCCGGAAGATAGAATGACTGCTTCTGCAGTTAAATCCATGGAAAAGCCGTGCCAGGGTCAGAGTAGCAAATGCCATGGTACTGGCAACCGCTGCACCCGACTGTCTTAACCCCAATTGAAACGCGATCATGGTACAAACGGATATGAGAGCTCCCTGGAGCATAACCTTTGTCATAAAATCTTTTGTCAGTATGCTTTCTTTGGGGTCTCTTGGCTTCTGGCTCAGAAGACCGTGTTCAGCCGGCTCCATACCGATTGCAATCGCGGGAAGTGAATCCGTTAACAGGTTAATGAATAATAAATGAACAGGAGCAAATGGGATTGGTAAACCCATAATGGAGGTATAAAGGACTGAGAAAATACCAGCCATATTGCCTGACAATAAAAACTGAATGGCATTCTTAATATTCCGGTATACGTTTCTTCCATTTGCCACAGCTTTTATGATGGTGGCAAAATTATCATCTGATAATATCATGGAGGCGGCATCCTTTGATACTTCCGTACCGGTAATTCCCATGGCAACTCCAATATCTGCCTTCTTAAGTGCTGGAGCATCATTCACCCCGTCACCAGTCATGGAAACGATATTGCCTCTTCGCTGCCATGCATCCACGATTCGGATCTTATTTTCTGGCGAAACTCTTGCGAATACGGAGATGTTTACAATTTTTTTATCCAGCTCCTGATCTGTCATTTCATCCAGTTCCGAACCAGTCACTGCTAAATCTCCCTCTTCATAAATGCCGATCTGTCTGGCGATGGCTGTTGCCGTTATTTTATGATCTCCGGTGATCATGACCGGTCGGATTCCTGCATTTTTAGCATCTGCTACTGCAGCTTTTGATTCTTCTCTGGGCGGGTCCACCATGGAAACAAGACCCAGGAATATAAAGTTATTTTCAGAATGAAGGGAAAGTACGTGGGATTCTTCCACTTCTTTATAACCAAAAGCCAAAACCCGAAGTCCATTTTCAGAAAACAAACGATTCTGATTTAAAATAGCTTCTTTGTCTGCTTCTGTCAGATCTCTGATTCCCTGAGAGGTACGGATGCTTACCGTCCGGTCTAACAGTACATCAACCGCTCCTTTTGTCAAAATAGTAGGAACACCGTGAAGCCTGTATTTGGTACTCATCAGCTTACGGTCTGAATCAAAGGGAAGCTCCTCCAGCCTGTGCATGAGATCCCGGATGGTATTGTGGCTGACGGATATTTTACCTGCCATTTCAAGGAGGGCGTATTCGGTAGGATCTCCGATTCCTTTGCCGTCAGCAATGGTGGAATCGTTTGTCAGCACTGCATCATAAAGCAGATAACGGTGAAGCTGATTGGTTAATTCCAGTTCCTCTGGTTTAAATATCTGATCATCTAAGTAAATTTCCTGGACAGTCATCTTATTCTGAGTCAGTGTTCCGGTTTTATCAGAGCAGATTACAGAAACACAGCCAAGACTTTCCACTGCTTTGAGTTCCTTAATAATGGCATTTTCTTTTGCCATACGCTGAGTGCCCATGGCCTGAACTATGGTAACAATGGAGCTTAACGCTTCCGGAATCGCTGCAACTGCCAGGGCAACCGCAAACATCATGGAATCAAGAAGAGGCATTTTACGGTAAAGACTTAATAAGAACACGGCAGCACAGATTACCATAATAACCATGGCAAGGCGGCTGGAAAACTGATCCAGACTGATTTGAAGAGGAGTCTTCTTTTCCTTCGTCGCATTCATCAGACTGGCGATCTTACCGATCTCTGTATTCATACCGGTATCGGTTACAACAACCACCGCTCTTCCGTAGGTTACCAGACTTCCTGAATACACCATATTAGTTCTGTCTGCCAACGGAACGGAAAGCTCCAATGCCCCATCTTCTTTATCCACATTGGTGGACTCTCCTGTCAGGGAGCTTTCGTTCACCTGGAGAGAATAATTATTCAATATCCTTCCGTCTGCCACCACCATATCACCGGCTTCCAGCATCAGGATGTCTCCAGGCACAACTTCTCTGGAAGCAACTTCCGTTTTCTTACCGTCTCTCATGACCCTTGCATTGGGTGAGGATAAGGATTTTAAGCTGGCAAGGGATTTCTGCGCCTTTTCATGCTGAACCGTACCTAAAACAGCATTGAGAATGATAACTGCCATAATTACAATGGTGCTTTCCACATTACCTGACAGCATGGAGATAACAGCCGCTGCAATTAATATTACTACCAGCAGATCCTTAAACTGTTCTGCAAATACTTCAATGGTACTTTTTTTCTTTCCTTCCTCCAGAATATTTTCCCCTTTTTCCTGAAGGAGAGCGGATGCTTTTCCGGAACTTAATCCTTCTTTTTGTGTGTGAAGATCCTTTAATATCTCATTTTCGCTTTTCTGATACCACTCGTTCAAACTATTCCTCCATTCTGACACCCTTAAGTGCCCCGCATCAAAAATGTGTAACTTCAGTCTGATTATCTCTGGCATAAAAGAGTAAAAAAAAGACTTTTAATGAGCCCTCTGAAAAAAGTTCAGAACAAGCACATTAAAAGTCTGGTAACCATAATCTGGTACGCACCGCCAGACTGTATTCTTACAGCCAGGATGTTGACGGTACATTTAAACTACTCCCTTTTAACCAATAATTCAATTATAATCAAATACCGAAAGCTTCATGAGTAATGATTATACCCGTGTATGTTTCGTCTGTCAAGTGATTTCATTTTAATATATACGGATAACAAATTATAATTGTCTCTTATTCACAAAATCGTCTCTAAATGTATTAGTTAAATTAACCAAATATTTTATTTTTTTAATATTCTAATTTACATTCTTATTCTTATCTGATATCATACTTAATATAAAATTATTTTCTATAATATCACAGCATTTAAACTAATCTTTTTACATGAATTCACTTACAAGGTTGATTCTCAACCGCAGATAAAATCCACAAATCAAGGTACTTACGAAACCGTTTAAAGAAGAAAGGAGGTCTCTGTTAATATTTATATCGTATGTAGGTAAGTGTATCAATCTGTTATATGAAACAGGAGGGGTTTTATATGAATGAATTAAGCAAGAAGGTCTTATCGTTAATTACCACTGCAGCCATGTGTTTTTCCGGAATATTTTCCTTTACAGCTTTAGCTGCCACGGATTACTGGCAGAATTATACCGATGGAGGCGGAACCGTTAATATGGTGAATGGCTCCGGAGGAAATTTTAGTGTAAACTGGACAAACTGCGGTAACTTCGTAGTTGGAAAAGGATGGGGTGCCGGATCTCCAAACAGAGTGGTCAACTATAATGCCGGTGTATTCTCACCATCAGGTAACAGTTATTTAACGTTTTATGGTTGGACAAGGAATTCCCTGATTGAATATTACGTGGTTGACAGCTGGGGAACCTACAGACCTACCGGAACCTATAAAGGAACTGTGAACAGCGATGGAGCTAATTATGACATCTACACGACCATGCGTTATAACGCTCCTTCTATTGACGGATATCAGACATTTCCACAGTACTGGAGTGTCAGACAATCTAAAAGGCCTACTGGCGGCAATGCCCAGATCAACTTCGGAAACCATGTAAATGCATGGAAAAGCAAGGGTATGAACCTGGGTAATTCCTGGTCCTATCAGGCCTTTTGTGTAGAGGGATATCAAAGCAGCGGTAAAGCAGATGTAACAGTCTGGTAATCCCGTCTGCATTTCCAATAGTCGTTTATTAATATATACTTACCTACATACTATGCAAATATTATAGAACCAGATCGGAAAAAGACTTAGAAAGGGACTTGTCTATGAGGAAAAAGCTGGTCTTGCTTTTGATGGCCGTCGCTGTTTTTTCCTGGGGATGCTCCAAAAAGGAACAGGATCATCTTGTACTGGTGGAAGGCAGGGCTGCTATTGCAGTCTCAACCGGAACCAGCCAGGAAGTACCCGCAATTGAGGACTTTTACATAGGGAAATACGAGGTAACCCAAGAGGAATGGACTGAGGTAATGGGAAGTAATCCTTCCGCTTTTAAAGGCCGCCATCTGCCTGTTGATTCGGTAAGCTGGTATGACAGTATTGAATATTGCAACAGGAGAAGTGAAAAGGAAGGGCTGATTTCCTATTATAAAATTGACAAACAAAATCCGGATCCGAAAAACGTCTGCGATTATGATGATATCAGGTGGACTGTTACAACTGTGGAAGGAGCCCATGGATACCGGCTTCCCACCGAAGCGGAATGGACTTATGCCGCAGGCGGAGGATCACATAGTCAGAAATTTATATATAGCGGAAGTTCTGATGAAGAAGAGACCGTATGGTATTGGAGAAATGCGGGAAAAGAGTATTTAAAGGGAGACTGGTACTGGCCTGATATAGAGGCCAATGAAAATCAGACCCACCCTGTTGGAAGTAAAAAAGCCAATGAACTGGGAATCTTTGATATGTCCGGGAATGTCCGGGAATGGTGTTTTGACTGGTATCAGGATACCACTATTCCAAATGGATTTTACCGGGTATGGAAAGGAGGCGGCTGGGTGGGCGATGTTGCCAGCTGCAGGATATCCTACCGGGGTAAATTCGAACCAAACGGCATAGGGGCTGATATGGGCCTTCGTGTATGCAGGGACAGAGGGTGATTCTGTCCCTGTTTTTTTATTACGGCTGCTATTCTTCTAATGACAGCTTCGCCGCTTTGACGGCATGAATTATCGTTGTATCGAATACAGGCAGATCCGTATCCTCCTGCTTAATTAAAAACCCGATTTCCGTGCAGCCCAGTATCACACCCTGTGCTCCCCGTTTTTTTAACCCCTCAATAATCTGAAGATACCGTTCCTTTGATGTTTCCAAAATAGAGCCAAGACATAATTCGTCAAATATAATACTGTTTACTACTTCAATCTCCTTTGCTTCAGGAATCAGTACCCGAATGCCGGCATTTTCCAGCTTTTCTTTATAAAATTCCTGTGTCATGGTATATTTCGTCCCCAGCAATGCCACTGTGGTAATGTGATTCTGCTTCAATTCTTCCGCTGTCACTTCTGCAATATGTACAATGGGAATGTGAATTCTCTTTTGTATCTGTGGTACCACTTTATGCATGGTATTCGTCGCAATTACAAGGAAATCGGCTCCTGCTTTTTCAAGAGACTCCGCTGCCCCAGATAAAATATCTCCGCTTTTTTCCCAGTCACCTTCTGCCTGGCAGCGCTCGATTTCAGAAAAATCCACACTGTATAACAGAATCTTTGCTGAATGAAACCCTCCCAGTTCCTGCTTTACCGTTTCATTCATGATCTGGTAATAGGTAACTGTACTTTCCCAGCTCATACCTCCAATAATTCCAATTGTTTTCATAATCCATCTCCTCGTTTAAAAGTATTTGCTGTATTCCTCTGTTGGAACAGGATTTTCCAGTCCCAGTACTCTTGGCCACAAGCCGGTATCTGCAATGATAAATCCCATTACCATGCCCATGTGGGTATGCAAATGCCGAAACTGTGCCAAAACAAGGGTAAATCTGTTGTATTCACAGTCCCCTGGCGTGCAGGTTAATTCGTCATCGGTGAGTTTTAAAAGATAATCGGTAAGCTTACGGTTAATCTCTTCAAAATAGTGATTTATTTCTTCTCTTGTAAGCTGTTTAGCTGAGATCACATCCAGATTGTTTAAATCTTTCTCATGAATCTCCGGTTCCCCATATTCTTTATCTCTGGGATTCATAAACCATAGATCCAGGGAATGCAGCATATGGTAAATATGTTTCCAGCACGGCATCTTAGCGTATTCCTTATTCCACAATTCATCGGGAACACAATCAATTACATTTTTCACTTCCCATAGAGCACGGTTGGTCTGATCTTTGATTATCTCAGCCAATGCAGTCTCTTTTCTCACTACTCTGTCAGCCATAGGGTGTCCTTCATGAAACTGAACCAGATCCCAGAGATTTCCATACAGGTCTTCAAACACAGCCACAATACCATAATCCTGCACCTTGGGTTCCCGGATAAATGTAATTCCAAGCTGCTTCATCTCTTCAAAGTCCCTGTTAAAATCATCCGTCCCTAAAAACAGGAATACTCTCCCTCCAGCCTGATTGCCGATAAAGGGTTCCTGTACCGGTTTAGATGCCTTTGCCAGCAGAACCGTGGTTCCATAAGCGCCGGGCGGAGCTACCACAACCCAGCGTTTATCCTGCTCCGGCTGATACGTATCTTCGATCAGATTAAAATGCAGCTTTTTTGTGTAAAAATTAATTGCTTCGTCATAATCCTTTACTACCAGCGCAATATGTACCAGTGCCTGTGTCATAATATTATTCTCCTTCGTATTTAGATCTTAATACGATTTCCTTCTTTATCAAAATTCTTTCTTAATGCAATTTCCGTTGGAATTATGGAAGCCAGCAGTATAACTGTCTGCACCCCTATCACCACAGAACCGAATTCGCCCACTATTTCTGTACCTTTTCCAATAAAAAGCAACATTACCAGAACAGATGGAACCAGCATGCAAAGGCCCATGATCATCCAGTTTTTTCCGCAATGGTGGTGAGCAAACTCCCAGGTATCTTTGTTTTTCATGGACATATTAGTTCGGTATCCCACCAAATGATTTATTTCCCTGGGAGGATTTTTTATAAAAACATAGCCAGTCACGATCATAATGAAAGGGATCATTAGATTCATTACAGTCATAAAAATCCAGAAACCCATACGCTACACACTCCTATCTAAAATTCAGGCTATTTTAACAGTGACTTCAATTGCGTATAAAGTGCCTCCGTTTTTTCCCGACTCTGATCATTTATAATATGCAGTCCTTCTTCGGTTTCAATCAGGATAAAAGGAGCTTTAGAAGCATCGATATATACGTGGGCAGTTTTTCCGTCCGCATCAAACCGGCCTTTTAGAATGGAACCTAAATCAGAACCATTTTTCTTACTTAATCCAAAAGGCATGGTCTCTTCCAGTGTAATCGCTTTTATTCCGTCAAGGGAAATGGTTTCACCATAAAAGGAAGATATCTTCAGGGTATCACCCCCGATTGTATAAACAGGGGGTAATGAAGCCCGGTACAACGTAATACTCACCAAAAGGAGAACTGGAAACATAACAATAAAGATACCAGCAACGATAAACAACGTTTCCTTTTTGCTTTTGCGCATATCTTTCTTATTCTCATATCCCGCCTTATAACACCGGGTATTGGAAATATAAAAGGCTATCCCGATATCAGCGATCAGGAAGATAAAATAAAAAATAAAATAGGGAGTACGATAAACGCTGTCTAAGGGAATGAAAAAAAGTCCTGCAGTCGCGAAAAGTATGAGTAACATAGAAACCCCCATCGTCCGGCATAACTTTTGTGCATTATATTTTTCCTTCTCCTCAGGGCTTGACGTATTATACCCGGCAATGAGAAATGAACCACGTCCTGTCAGTAAAACGGCTGACAATACAAACAACAGTATAAAAATAACCCATACAACAAACATTGCATCAACCTCCTGTACCCCATGATATTATGTACCTGGAATTTAATTGAAACATTTTAGTCTCTTAGTTATCAGAATATTACAAATGGCAGATAAGTTCAAGTCATTTGCATTCTTTATTTTTGACAAATCAGTCTGATTTGAATAACCAGGACTTAACCTGAGGTTATATATCTCTTAAACAGATTAATTAATACTCCATTGAAGTCTGAAAGCATAACCCTCTTAAATTCCATGCTGACCTCCCTGATTCACCCTGGCAAACTCGATAACTCCCTCCTGTACCGTCACATTCCAATGCCAAGCCATACGGCAGAAATTCGAAAAAAAATGATGAAAGTAATTCTGAGTGAACTGGAGAACGGCGATCAGTATTCTTACCTTTATTCTAATGAAGAATTTAAGGAATTAATTAAAAAATACCAGTCTGCGCTGGTAAGGTAAAACAGATTAAGAGCCGGGAGACCATCTCCCCCGGCTCCCGTGGGTCAGGCTTAGTTAAGACTGAGGGGACTTTTCAACAGATTTAGTTTGATTTTGCCGCATATATTCATTATTTATCATTTCTTTCATCTGTTCTGCTGTGCAGTATAATTTCTGTAGTTCTTCCTTTGATATGATTTCTTTAATATCTAAGTCTGCCTGCAAATAATCTCCCCAATCAGGTTTCATGTCATAAAAATCCGGGAGATAATAACAAACTGTTGTACCATATCCTCCATCATATTCCGTTGATACCCTTGTAGTTTTATTTGCCAGATCTATATCATAAATTTCTATATTCACTAAATATTCCTTATCATAATACTGATACATAATTTTATTATTGATTTTTATTAAATCCGGTCCATATAAAGCTTCCACATCAGAAGTAAATTTTATTTTTAAACATTCTTTTTCATCATATGTTACAATTTCCGCATACAATTGATTCTCTTTAAAATAATCCGTATATTGATCCAAATTATTTATTACATCCTGTACTCCAGCATTGTTGTTTAAAGAACCGGCTTCTTCTGATAATTTATTTTTTGTTAATAATAAGGCAGCGGAAAAGAGTATTAGTAAGACCAATAAACAACAAATAGTTATTCCATATTTTTTCATTATTCCATCCTGAATCGTTTATTTATAAAATACACTGGCTTGAATCAACAAAGTTTTGTACTGCACGGACTGTAATTTATTTTCCTTCTCTCCGGCAGGAAATAATGCAAAACCAGAAACAAAAACTGAGAAAGCAAGAAAAACTGTGATCAGTAAGGCAATGAAAATGCCTAAGACATTGGTACCACCATGTTTTTTTATGTACTGTATTGCTTCCCATTCTGTCAATTGGGGGGTTTGCGCCAGAACTTTTAATTCCTTCTTCCGGTAATAAGAATTTGCGTAAACACCAACTAATATATGCAGAATCAGTCCGCTTCCTGGAATGATGGGTGTGAATAAAGTGATAACCCCAAATAAAAAACCCTCTAAATACATTTTTCTGTATACCAGCCAGTATAAGGGGAAAAAGAATGCCGCCCAGTTCCAGCTGCTAAAGTTTTGCTGCATCATTCTGCCACGCCACTGCTTTTCGTAATACCCATAATTTTCTCCTACAAATAATTCCGCTTTCCTTTCATATGTTTTCTGTTGTTCCTCTGTCATAAATACTCCTCCTAAATATAAGATAATCACTTATAATTACCTTATCATTATACATATATTTGTTACAAAAAATAGATATATGTAATATTTAACACGCTGTATGTAATTTTCGGTATAAACTTGTCACTGAATCACTGATTCCATCATAAAATAGTTTTCTGCATGTATCATTAGTTTTTAAATGTGTAATAATATAAAGTGATACAATTTGTATCGATATTTATTTTTTACATTGTATTTTCTTTTATTTATGTTACTATAAAATCAATATAAAAATTATTAGAGGAGGTATCTATGCCAGAATCGATTGTCCGCATCAGCGAAATCCAGTTAACCGATTTAAAAAACACACATTATGGAAAAATTGAGATGCCAGCCTTTGCAGAAAAGAATTATTTTTCAGATAAGGCAGATCTGCTTGGTATCTATGGACAAAACGGTTCGGGAAAAACGGCCGTAATAGAAGCCATGGACATCATTCAGATGCTTTTAGCAGGAAAAGCACTGCCGGAAGACACGGTTCACTATATTTCCGAAGAATCAGGAAGCTCCAGCATCACTGTGAAATTTCTGATTCGTTTCTCTGACAAGTCTATTCTGGCCGAATATACCGCCCTATTCATAAGAGGTGACAGTTTTCCCATGGAGATATCGGGAGAAACGTTAAGTACGGCTGTCTGGAATGGAACCCGGTTTGAAAACAAGAAAACTTTAATTGATTATTCCTCATCATCAAGCGGACCTGTCTTTACACCCAAATACCGTTACGAAGCCCTGGCTAAAAGCGGAGAAGAGATTCGGATTAATTTAAGTGTGGCAAAAAAGCTTGCTCAGAAAAATACTTCCTCCTTTATATTCAGTCAGGAAAGCAGAAGCATCTTTCAGTCAGCACCGGAAGAGATCACCCAGGATTATATGTCAATAATAGAAGCTTTGTACCAATATGCTTCTTTTAATCTGTTTGTTATCTCAAGCGCTCATTCCGGTTCCATCACCACCAGTTCCAGGCTTCCATTTGCGTTTCGTCTAAACCTGGGAAACCGGATTGCAAAAGGTGATTTAACGATCCGTCTTGATGATCCTTCGGTGATCAGCAAGGATCAGTTTCAGCTTGTTACCCAGATTATCGAAGAAATGAATTCTGTTTTAACCTCACTCATTCCAGGACTGACCATAGGAATTCATAACTTTGGAGAACAGCTTCGGGAAAACGGCGCGCCGGGCTACCGGATTCAACTGATATCAAAACGTGGTGAAGTTGTAATCCCCCTTAAATATGAATCCGAAGGGATCATTAAGATTATCTCTGTTCTGAACGTTCTGATGTGCGTCTATAACCACCCTTCCATGTGCCTGATTATCGATGAACTGGATGCTGGAATCTATGAATATCTGTTAGGGGAGATCCTATCTGTATTTGAAAAAGGGGCAAAAGGCCAGCTTATTTTTACGTCCCATAATTTAAGAGCATTGGAAATGATTCACAAAAGAAGCATTCTCTTTTCTACTGCAAATCCGTCCAACCGGTATATCCGGCTTCAGAATGTAAAAAGCAACAATAACCTGCGGGACATGTATTTGCGCAGTATCACACTTGGGGGACAGCCTGAGGAGATTTATGAAGAAACAGACAGTGTAGAGATTGGACGCGCATTCCGGCGTGCCGGAAAGGCGGTTTCCCATGATAAACAGGACTAAAAAAGTCATTCTTTTTATTGCAGAAGGACCCACAGACGAAGAAACCTTAAGCCCTGTTTTGAAGAAGATTTTTCAGAAGGAAGACGTCAGGTTTCATATTGTACATGGGGATCTGACCAGTAACTGGTCGGTAAATGCACAAAATGCAGTAAAAACAGTGAATCAGCACATTGATATAGAACGAAAACGTTATGGATTCGGCAAAAAAGATATATTAAAAGTAATACATCTGGTTGATATGGATGGCGCATTTATCAAGGAGGATCAAGTGGTTTACGCAGATCAGGCGGAAATTCTGTATTTTAACGATCACATTGAAACCCGTTCTCCGGAAACTGTGAATAACCGCAATGTAAGAAAATCACAGATATTATCCCGGCTGTCCCTAACTGGAAAAATTGGCACCATCCCCTACTCTATCTATTACTTCTCCAGAAATCTGGAGCATATATTTCATAACAGCGAAAAAAATCTGACTAATGAAGAAAAAGTCAATTATGCTGATACCTTTGCAGACCGTTACTCTTCAAACCCTTCCGCCTTCCTCTCGTTACTTTCCGATAATGATTTTACTGTTCCCGGCGATTACAGAGATACCTGGGAATTCATCAGCCAGGGCACCAATTCTTTAAACCGCCACAGTAACTTTCATCTTCTCTTTCAGGAATTTCCGGAGAATTAATAACAGGCAGCAGACAGTTGAATACTGTCTGCTGCCTGCTCTGTTAAACGGCTTTTATTCTGTTACAGTTTCTTCTTTTGCTTCCTTTGGCTCTTCTGCTTTTGCAGTTAAATCGCCTGGCTTCATGCTTAAGTTGATTCTGCCCATCTTATCTACTTCCATAACTTTTACAGTAACCATATCTCCAATGTTTACCACATCTTCGACCTTGGCAACTCTCTTATCGGAAAGCTTGGAAATATGAATCATACCGTCTTTGTTAGGAGCAAGCTCTACAAAGGCACCGAAATTCATAACTCTTACTACTTTACCAGTAAAGATCTGTCCTGCTTCAATCTCAGTTACGATGCTCTTAATAATCTGTTTTGCACGGTCGATCATCGCCTGATCAGTTCCGCATACAGAAACACTTCCATCATCAGAAATATCGATCTTCACGCCGGTTTCTTCGATAATCTTGTTGATTACCTTGCCCTGCTTGCCCACTACATCACCGATCTTCTGAGGATCAATGGAAATCTGGTCAATCTTAGGAGCATATTTTCCTACTTCCTTACGAGGCTCTGAAATGGCTTTTGCCATAACCTCATCAAGAATGTAAAGTCTGGCTTCCCTTGTGGTGCGGATTGCTTCTTCAATAATCGGTCTTGTTAAACCGTGAATCTTAATATCCATCTGAATGGCAGTGATTCCCTTATGGGTACCACCTACCTTAAAGTCCATATCTCCAAAGAAATCTTCCAGACCCTGAATATCAGTTAAAACCACATAATCATCATCTGTATCTCCAGTAACCAGACCACAGGAAATTCCTGCTACTGCTGACTTAATGGGTACACCTGCTGCCATTAAGGACATGGAGGAAGAACAGATGCTGGCCTGAGATGTGGAACCATTGGATTCCATAGTCTCGGAAACGGTACGGATTGCATATGGGAATTCCGCTTCTGACGGAAGAACCGGAACAAGGGCTCTTTCTGCCAGCGCGCCATGACCGATCTCGCGGCGTCCCGGTCCTCTGGAAGGTCTTGTCTCTCCTACAGAGAAGGACGGGAAATTATAGTGGTGCATATATCTCTTGGAAGTTTCCATATCATCGATGCCGTCCAGTCTCTGGCTTTCAGATAATGGAGCCAGAGTACAGATATTTAAAATCTGAGTCTGTCCACGGGTGAACATAGCAGAACCGTGCACTCTTGGAAGCATATCGATCTCTGCTGCCAGATGACGGATCTGATTCATGGCACGGCCATCCGGACGCTTGTGATCCTTTAAGATCATCTTGCGGACAGTCTTCTTCTGATACTGATAAATAGCCTCTGAAAGTACAGCCAGCCACTCTTCTTTTTCAGCAAAAGCCTCTTCTAACTTCTTGGTGATATTACGAATGTTCTCTTCTCTTATCTGCTTCTCATCTGTAAAGACGGCAACTTCCATCTCTTCCGGAGTTACGATCTCTTTGATCGCTGCAAATAATTCTTCCGGTACTGCACAGCTGGTATATTCATGCTTTGCTTTTCCGCACTCAGCAACAATGGTATCGATAAACTTAATAATCTCCTGGTTTACCTCATGAGCTTTAAAAATTGCCTGAACCATAACATCTTCCGCAACTTCGTTGGCTCCGGCTTCAATCATAATTACTTTATCTCTGGTGGAAGCAACGGTAAGAGCCATATCAGAAACCTGTTTCTGTGCCTGAGTAGGATTGATCACTAATTCTCCGTCAACAAGTCCTACCTGAGTGGAAGAACATGGGCCGTCAAATGGAATATCAGAGATGCTGGTTGCAATGGCGGAACCGATCATGGCGGTTAATTCCGGAGAACAGTCCTGATCAACTGACATAACGATATTATCAAGAGTTACATCATTGCGGTAATCCTTAGGGAACAGCGGTCTCATGGGACGGTCAATGACACGTGAAGTTAAAACCGAATTCTCAGATGCTTTTCCTTCTCTCTTGTTAAAGCCTCCCGGAATCTTTCCGACTGCATATAATTTTTCTTCGTATTCTACACTCAGAGGGAAGAAATCAATTCCGTCTCTGGGCTTATCGGATGCAGTTGCAGTTGCTAATACAACGGTATCTCCATAGTGCATCAATGCTGCACCACTTGCCTGCTTGGCAACTCTGCCCACTTCAACGGTCAGTGTTCTGCCTGCAAGCTCCATACTGAAACTCTTATACATACTGGTATCTCCTTAAAAATAAATTTATATTAAACAGTAGAAGATGCCGAAACTACTGATCTGCGCGTAAAAAATTCCGTGTTTCAGGCCTTATTTTTACGCGTACATCAGCGGTCTCGGGGGATACTTCTACTTTTAACATTCTTTTCTTAATAGACAGATAGGGTGGAGAAGTTCTCCACCCTAAATGGTTATTATTTTCTGATTCCTAACTTCTCAATTAAAGTACGATATCCTTCAAGATCGGTTTTCTTTAAGTAATCAAGAAGACCTCTTCTCTGTCCAACCATCATCAGAAGACCTCTTCTGGAATGATGATCCTTTGGATTCTGCTGAAGATGACCTGTTAACTCTGTGATTCTCTCTGTCAGAATTGCGATCTGAACTTCCGGTGAACCTGTATCGCCAGGCTTTCTGCCATATTCAGAAATAATAGCTGCTTTCTTTTCCTTTGAAATCATGTTGATTTCCTCCTTAAATTTAAGATTCTCACCTTGTACCAAGCAATGGATGGAGTGTCCGAAATACCGGGTACCGGCGCGCATTCATACTGATATAGTTTACCACAGGGGCAAATAGTTGTCAAATACTTATATCCTCTTTTTATATTGTTGCCGGATCTTAAAATCTGATACCAGCCGCCTTATATTTACAGATCCAAATCCCGGTTAAGCTCCATATATTTTCCAAAATCCGTCTGTTTCATTTTGTTTAAAAGGCATTTTCGAATCTCTTCCATGTTGCTTTTTTTCAATCGTTTTCCTTCAACCAGACATTCTCCGGCCACATAAACAGAATCTACATTGGACGGATTGGCGCTGTAAACAAGGGCCGAATAGGGATCATAGACAGGAAACATATTGGCAGAATCCGTCTCTATCACTACCAGATCTGCCTGCTTTCCCGGTTCCAGAGATCCGGTTATGCCATCAAGCCCCAGGGCTTTTGCTCCCTTTATGGTTGCCATCTCAACAATGTCTTTTGCAGGAAATGCGCTTCTGTCCTTTGTCTCATTTTTATGAAAATCTGCACACAGTTTCATCTGGGTCAGTATATCCAGCGTATTTCCGCTTGCGGGTCCGTCTGTTCCAAGACCAACTGCAATCCCTCTCTGATTCATACCGCTCACCGGAGCAACTCCCTTGGCAGCTTTTGTATTGGACCCGATACAGTGGGCAACGGACGCGTGGTTTTCTTTTAGAAGATCTAAATCCTCTTCTGTCATATGAATGCAATGTGCAGCCAGTGTTTCTTTTCCAAGTACTCCAATGCTGTTTAAAAAACTGACTGGTGTCATGTTTTTCTCTTTTTCAAAATATTCCATCTCATAATCCATTTCCGCCGTATGAAGGGTGAAGGGAACTCCATAGGAAGAATCAATTCTGTACGCCTCTTTTAATAGATCGGGAGAACAGGTGGTGGTGCCGTGGGGCGCGATGCAGGCGGTAATTCTTGGGTGGTTTTTATATTTCTTAATTAAATTCTCCCCGTAGGCAATGGCTTCCCCCGGATCCTTAAAATCACAGGCTCCCTCATCCATAACGGTCTGCCCGGCGATTGCTCTGAGTCCAATCTCATCCATGGCTTTTGCAGCCTCTTCTTCGTAATAATACATATCCATTACCGTGGTGACACCGGAAAGAAGCATTTCTGCGGCTGCATAGCGGGTAGAGAGATACACCAGTTCTTCATCCATGGATTTTTGCTCCATGGGAATCAGAAAGACCCGGAGACGGTCCTTACAGTCATCTCCAAGACCCCGGAACGGAATCATTCCCATGTGGGTATGAAGATTTATCATGCCGGGCATTACGATTGCGTTTCTGGCATCCAGCAGTGTTACATCCGCCAGGCCGGCATCTCCCTTTAAGTCCTTCATTTCTCCTGTCATTGTGATCACGTCATCTTCAAACATCACAAAACCCGGATTATAGATTTCCCCTTTTTGATTCATGGTTACTACTGTAGCATTTACAATTACCGTTCTCACACTTTTCAACCTTTTCCTTTTTCATACTCGTATTTTTCCACCAGGGAAATTCCCTGCCTGTCTTTCGTATCAAACAATCCCTTGTCACTGAGCTTTAACTCCGGAGAAACCAACAGAGTTAAGGTTGAAATGGACATGATCACATTGCTGTTTTGATATCCCATATCTTCAATCTCCCGGCGAACTTCTCCCAGGCTTTTGGAAAGCTTATAAAGCCCCTCATCAGAAAGGATTCCGCCTACAGGAAGATTTACAAAAGCGGTTATCTCTCCCTCTCTGGCTGTTACGTAGCCTCCCTGCATGTGAACCACGCGGTTCTGGGCCAGAAGCATATCCTTTGGTGAATTTCCAAGAACCAGAAGGTTGTGGCTGTCATGACTCCAGGTGGTTGCCACAGCGCCTGGAAGTTTTAATCCATTCTCTACCAGACCGTAGGAGACATTGCCGTTTTTGCCGTATCTTTCATAAACCACAGCAAGGCACAGCCCTGCGTCCTGCCAGCAAAGGCAGTGGTCTTTTACTGCAATCCTGCGTTTTATATGGCAGACTCTGGTTCCATACTCCTGTACCTGCATGACTGACACAACTGCCTCTCCGTCCTTTATTTTACAACGGTTTAGTTTAAAGTCTGATTCTAAGGCAATTCTGCATTTTACAGACTGGTAGAACTCATCGGGATATCTGGTCTTTTCTTCTTTAGAAGGGGTCTCATAAAGCTTTCCCTTTTTATAAACTGCCAGAGGATTGAAATGGATCAGATCTTCTAAAATAATAAAATCAGCCAGTTTCCCGGGTGCTATCATTCCCCGATCGTTTAATCCCATTCTTCTGGCTGGAGTCAGAGTACTGCAATAAACAGCCTTCTCTGCAGGCATTCCCTGTTCCACTGCCAGACGAAGAATCCGGTTTAAATGTCCGGTTACCAGATGATCCGGCATGACATCATCTGTCACAAGTGCCACATTTTCATAAAGCTCATGGGACACAACCGCAGATACCACATCATTGGTTAAGGATTTTGCCTGAAGTTCCAGAAACATGCCCATATCCGTTTTTTCCAGGACAGACTCCGGCGTCTGCTGGGTATGATCTGCATCCACTCCGCCTCTTATAAATGCTGCCAGATCCCTTCCTGTAAGAGATGGGCAATGACCTTCAATCTTAATATCCCGGCTGGCTGTCTGGCATAATTTAATCAGGCGTTTTATTTTTGTATCTTCCTGGGAAACTAAATCCCTGTGATTCATCACTTCTCCCAGGCAGATGACCCGGCCGTCTTCTAACAGCTTTAAAACCTCTTCTTCTCCCATTACACCGCCGGTAGTCTCATACGCTTCACCTGCTGCTGGAACACTGGAGGGGATGGCATAATAGATATCAAGATCCGTTTTTACTTCCATGAACCGGCTGATACCTTCCATTCCAAATACATTGGCTATCTCATGAGGATCTGCGACTACCGTCGTGACTCCCCAGGGAAGAACCGCTCTGGAAAATTCCGCTGGTCCGATCATGGAACTCTCCATATGCATATGGATATCAATCAGTCCCGGTATGATATAGTTTTCCTTTGCATCTACCACATGGTCCGCCTCATAACAGGAAGCAGGGGAAACGTCATAAAACTTTTCCCCCACTACTGCAATGTCCGCTTTTTCAAAACACTGCCTGTATGTCCGGTAGACCCATCCATTCTGAATCAGTAAGTCAACCTTCATATTCTCATTCCTTAGCTGTTAATAATACGGTTCCACTGGTCAATCCAGTCTTTTAAAAGTGGGTTTACAAAGGAATAATCAAGAACCTTTGCATTTTCAGCAGCTTTCCCGTATGTCATATTTTTTGCATTTTCTTCTTCAACCGTTACCTGATTGTTGGTTGGTGCTTCATTGAGTGCCTTGCTTGTTTTGTCCTGAAGTTCCTTGCTTAAGCGGTAATTGATATATGCATAAGCCAGTTCTTTGTCCTTGCAGTTTTTGGTAATACTGATGGTATTGAAGTTTGCATAGGTCACATCAGGGGTAACATACACTAAATCCGGATTGGCTTCTTTAATGGTAGGAACGCCGAAATCTCCTACGATAGCAGCTTTGATCTCACCAGAGGTAAACATATTGATTAAGTCAGAAGATTTTGCATAGGTCTTAACCAGGTTAGGCTTTAATTCTTCCAGTGCCTTAAAAGCAGCCTCTCCCTTATCAGTCGTAACATCAACGCCTGCATGATTGCTTGCCATATAAACCATAGCAGGACCGAAGGTAGTGGTGATATCCGGAATTGCAACGCTTCCTTCTAATTCCGCTTTCCAAAGATCATCAAAGCTGTTGATTTCAAATCCAACCGCTTTTGGATCATACATAATGCCAATGCTGTTAATGGTATAGGCAACACCCTGTCCGGCATCTGCCATGTTTTTTGCGGACACGATTAAGTTCTTGCTGTTTTCAATCTTAGATAAATCTAAGGTCTCAAATAATCCCTCTTCGATTCCCTTAGCAGTCATTGCCTGGGATAACTCGATTACATCAATGGTGCTCTGAGAATCTGCAGACAGCTTTGTATAACGCTCATTGGTGCTTCCTGTCTCTGTTACAATTTTGCAGCCAAACTGGTCTTCAAAAGGTTTGTATACTTCTTCTTCCGAAATATCTTCGCTTAATCCGTAAGTGGATAATACCAGTTTCTTTTCTCCGCCAGCTGCACTTTTTTCTGGGGCAGTGCCCTGCTCTGCAGTGGTGCCTGTTCCTGCAGTCGTGCTTTCTCCTGTACTCTTAGCAGCGCCGCAGCCTGACAGTGCGATGGCTGCACATAAAGATAATGCCAATACTTTTTTCATAATTTTAATCCTCTCTTTTTATCATTTGCCGGCTTTATTGCCGTTGTTACTTATTTACAAGAATGAGCTTTGACTCAGGAAGATACAGACGGATGGTACTGCCCTCTTCATAAACCTCTTCTGCCGGTCTGCTTACCAGGAACTTGCCTTCCGCTGTCAGCACTTCATACTGATAGCTTTTTCCCAAAAATGTCCGGACGCCTACTGTTCCAGTAAGAATATTCCGGTCTTCCGACTCGCCTGCAATTCTAATATCTTCCGGCCTGATTGTACCTGCCAGAGAATCGCCGTTTCTGTCAGACTCTACTGTAAATACTGTACCAGCCTGGGTTTTATATACATTCCCTTCTTTATTTAACGTAAGGAAATTTTCAAAACCGATAAATCTGGCGACAAATTCTGTTTCCGGTCTCTGATATATGTTCTCCGGGGTATCAAACTGCTCAATCACTCCCTGATTCATAACCGCTACCTTATCAGAGATGGAGAAACATTCTTCCTGGTCATGGGTAACAAATAAGGTGGTAATCCCAAGTTTTTTCTGAATCCGCTTAATCTCCATACGCATGTTGATCCGGAGCTTTGCATCTAAATTGCTAAGGGGCTCGTCAAGGAGTAAAAGCTTTGGCTCAATTACCAGGGCTCTTGCAAGGGCAACTCTCTGTCTCTGCCCGCCTGACATCTGCTGGGGAAAACGTTTTTCAAATTCTGAAAGACCGCAGACTTCCAAAATTTTTTTAACCTTCTGATCAATCTGCTGTTTATCAAGCTTTCTCATTTTTAAACCAAAAGCAACGTTATCATAAACATTCAGATGAGGGAACAGTGCATAGCTCTGGAACACAATACCAAAGTTCCTTTTATGAACCGGAACCTTTGTTAAGTCTTCCCCGTCAAGGGAAAATACTCCGTTCTCAGGCTCTATAAATCCAGCTACAACACGAAGAGTGGTGGTTTTCCCACACCCGCTGGGGCCTAATAATGACACCAGCTCCCCTTCCTTTACTTCCAGATTTAATCCTTTTAACACCTGTTTTTTCTTATCATAACGGACATCAATATCCTTCAGTGTCATATATGCCATATCACATTCCTCCTATTTCGCCAGGGCGGCTATTCCCAGTGTTTTATCTACAATTACCATCATAAGAACTGTAACCGCCATCAATAATACGGATACTGCCGACACCGTAGGGTCATAATTATATTCAATATAATTCATCAAAGTCGCCGGAAAGGTGGATACTCCCGGACCGGAAAGAAACATGGATACCGGTATGTTATTAAAGGAATTGATAAATGCCAGCATGAATGCAGCAGAGATTCCGGAGGTAATATTAGGAAGCACAACCCGGAAAAATGCACGGAGTTTTCCGCAGCCTAAACTCCATGCTGCTTCCTCTGTGGAAAAATCAAACTGCTCAAGGCTGGAACCCACCACCCGGATCACATAGGGCAGGGTTACCATAAAATGTCCGGCTAATAATCCCATAAATACTGGCACTCTCAAAGTTAAAACCAGGAACTGATAAAGGACAAAACCGATTACGATTCCCGGTACTATGGTAGGGGAAAGAAAAACGGATTTGATCAGATTTTTACCCTTTAATCCGGATCTGGCCAGAGCATAGGCTGCTGGTATTCCCACCAGCAGGGCAATGACGGTAGCCAGCATGGCAATCTCAAGACTGGTTAAAAATGAGATACGGAAGGATTTTGTGGTAAATACCTTTACAAACCATTTCACAGAAAAGGATTCTATGGGAAAGGTGATTGCACTGCCCTTGCCAAAAGCGGTAACTGTAATAATAATCAGCGGCAACATTAAAAAACCAAATACGAGAACGGCAAAAACAGTCAGCATCTTATTTTTACGCATGGTCTCCTCCTCTCTTGTCCAGTCTTGCTGCCAGTGAATTGAATCCTTTGATTACAGCAAGTGTTACAACAATCATGATCAGGGAAATAACGGCTGCGCCATCCCAGTCTCCCACACTCATGGCTCTCTGGTAAATAAACGTGGAAAGAACCATGTTTTTATTTCCACCCAACAGCTGGGGAGTGGTATAAGCGGTCAGGGTTCCTGTAAATACTAAAATCCCGCCCACAATGATGCCCGGCAGGCTCATGGGGAAAATCACCTTCATAAAAGCACGGATTCTGTTTGCTCCAAGACTTATAGCCGCCTCCATCATATCATCACCAATATTTTCCATGACACCAGCCACAGTAACGATCATAAGGGGAAGAAATAAATAAACCGAACCAATAATAATGGCAAAGTCCGTATAAAGCAGCTTAAGGGGTTTTTCCACAATTCCCGCTGTAACCAGTATCCGGTTAATCAGACCGTTGCTCCCTAAAATATTAATCCAGGCAAAGCTTCGGATTACAGAATTGGTCATCATGGGAAATATGGAAACAGACAAGAGGATCCCTCTCCATTTCTTCCCGCACCGGCTGATAAAATATGCGGTGGGAACTCCAAGTACCATGCAAAATCCGGTGGTTAAGCACGCAACCTTTACCGTTCTTACAAAGATTTTCCGATAATATTCATCCTGGAAAAATGACACATATGCGCTTAAGGGATATTCTCCTGTATGAAGAGATGGAATCAATACTCTCAAAAGCGGAAGGAACAGACATACTGCCAGAATTACCAGCCCGGGAATTATCATTACAAATGCACTGCGTTTCTTCATTTTAACCTCTCCATGCTTTCAGCACTCCAAACGTTGCTGTTTCTTATAACTACTTATAAGTACAATTAATTTATATCTATACATTTATTATAATTTATGATATACTGTACGTCAAATACATATAATCTATATTTTCTATGCAGTAAAGCTATAGGCAACCAAGAAAAAGGAGAAATCAGCCATGGATTTAAAAGAAGCCCGATACATTCTTGCAATTTCCAGAAATAAAAGCATCAGCAAAGCTGCGGAAACGCTTTTTATTTCCCAGCCGTCCTTAAGCAAGTATTTAAAAAATTTAGAGCAGCAGCTTGGAACCCGTTTATTTGACCGGGTCGGAAGCGGTTATTATCCCACTTATATCGGAGAGCGTTACATTCATTATGCAGAAAAAATAGTGGAATACGGATTGGAATGGAATATTGAATTTGATGATATTATGCACCATAACCACGGCCGTCTAAACATCGCTCTCCCCATCATGCTTGGCAACAGTCTGATTGGTCCCACACTGATGAGATTTCACAGGCTTTATCCAAATGTCACCGTCAATATGATGGAGGAAGTCAATTTTGTAGCCGAACACACCTTAAGGGATCATACGGTGGACTTAACCTTTTATAATGTGCATGAGTTTCCTACTGATCTGGATTATCAGATTATTGGGAAAGAGGAAATGATTCTTGTGTTATCTGCAGAGAATCCACTGGCAAAAAAAGCAATCAAAAAAGAAGGCTTTCAATATCCGTGGATTGATTTAAGCCTTCTGTCCGGGGAATCCTTTATTCTTCTTTATCCTGATCAGAATACGGGAGGAATCGCATTAAAGCTCTTTGAAGAATATGAAATGGAACCAGAAATCCTGCTTCATACCCGTAACAGCGAAATGTCCATCCGTCTTGCCATGGAGGGGCTGGGTGCTGCCTTCGCACCGGAAAGTTATTATCACTATTTAAGAAACAGAGAACCTTCCTCTTCTGTCTGTCTTTCCGTGGGAAAAACCAGAAACGATAATACACTGATTGCAGCTTATCAGAAAAACCGGTATCTGCCCAAATACGCCAAAGCATTTTTGGATATTCTCACAGAATATTATGAAACCGAGCATGCTGCCTGTTTTCCAAATTAAATGAAAGAAAACGCGTCTGGAAAACCAGACGCGCCTTTTTACATGGTCATCATTGCGACTCCAAATAAAATGATCAAATCAAGCAACAAACAGACACCTGTAACACAGATGGAAAATACGGCCAGATTCTTTTTTTGTGGTGTAACAGATCTGCTGATAATCAGGGTGCTTGACAACAGACCAAGACACAACCCGATTAATCCGCAAAATGCCCAGCCACCTAATGACAGGATTGCAGACAAAATGTAAGTCCATTTCGGTATATTTTCGAAAGGAACGTAAGGTGCTTTTGAGTTTAAATAAACTCCATCCACAGCCAGGTCAACTTTTCTGCCTATTGCAGTCAGATGAACTGTGGTTCCGTCAAGATCAAGGGGAACATCAAACAGACGAATAAACAGGCTTTTGTTCTTAATTGGGGTTGAAGCACCGTCAACAACTGCCTTCGCTTTAAAAGCTCCCGGTTTAAATGCAATCTCATGATTCACTCCGTTTACTGTAACATTCCATTTGCTTTTCATACTAATTCTCTCCAATTTCATAATTTATCTATAATAGCAAAAAACGAATGCTATTTGATACCAGCTGCAATCAGCTGTAATTTTCCAGCTGTCTGCTCATCTAAATCCCCAAAGTATGGAAGCCCCTCCGGTGACTGATCATAAAGAACTTTATATAAAACACAGGCAGAAAGATAAGTGCCTGCTGGTGACGGATGGTTTTCATCCTCATCCCATAACTCGACCTCCGGAAACTGGGATGAACATCTCATAAAAGCGATACCAGCAGGAGCCAGCATGGCATCCAGCTCTTTTGCGATATTGATATAATGGCTGGCTATTTCTGTCTGCATCTCATCTCTGGACTCCCTATATTTAAGCCCTGCCAGAAGATCGATTGAGATCCCTTCTTTAAAAGCCCATGTCATGAAAAATACCGGCTCTCCCTGTGCCTGGCGGATCAGGGAATCAAGGGTTCTGGCTGCTGAATACATGGTTTCTTCTCCCATGGTGGCAATACCGCTTTGCTCCTGTAAAATCACATAATCCCATGTGTAATTTTCCAGAGCATCGTATACCTGGCTTCCAACTTCATCCTCCCGGTCAGCAAAATATTCCAGACGATAGGAACCTTCTGTCAGTTCATATACATCAGCCATAAATCCACCGCTTTGGCTTAACTGAGTAAATACAGACGGCAGGTCATTGGTATACGTCATACTGTTTCCCAAAAATAAAACCGAAGGCTGGTCTTTTACCGGGTCTGGTTTCTTTAAATCCATAT
The DNA here is from genome assembly GCF_031982545.1 of Lacrimispora sp. Classification (GTDB taxonomy): domain Bacteria; phylum Bacillota; class Clostridia; order Lachnospirales; family Lachnospiraceae; genus Lacrimispora. The sequence goes on along the minus strand of NZ_DALYXB010000024.1, from coordinate 15,795 downwards.
TTTGTGTAAAATCCATAGGCTGGACTTTCTCTCTTTTCAAGGCGCTGGATATTAGTAAGTATCCACCAATTAACAATGCAGCAAATACTGCTAAAACAATGATAACAATCTTTTTTATTGTTGATTTCATACTCCCACTCCTCTGCTTTTTCTTTTATTTGTATCGGCACAAATTAGAAATAATATAGGGATTGAGAGAAATTCGTTACTTTTTGTTAAATTTCAACAATTATGTTTTAATTTTAGTAACCAATTATATACAGTTATAAAAAGAAAGAGCCGATAACCGCATAATTACTTATGCATGCCATCGGCTCTGGGTCTATACGCCCTTATTATTATTTCATTTCATCGACTGCAGTCTTACCTGCAATTCGTCCAAAGGTAAAGATATCTGTTAATGCGTTGCCGCCAAGACGGTTTCCTGCATGAATACCTCCGGCAACTTCGCCGGCAGCATAAAGATGTTTAATTGGCTGGCCATTTTCATCCAATACATGAGTATTGGTGTCGATCTTAAGACCGCCCATGGTGTGATGAACAGCTGGCTTTCTTGGAGTTGCATAGAACGGTGCCTTCTCCACTTTCAGGCTGAATGTATCCTTATGGAACTCCGGATCAAAGCCTGCATCTACATAAGAATTATATTTTACAATGGTTTCCTTAAGAACTTCAGGATCCATACCGACTTTTACTGCCAGTTCTTCGATGGTATCGGCTCTGAATAAGGTACCTGCTTCTACCTGACGGTCTAATTTCTCCTGGCTTGTATTGGCAGCTGTTTTCTTAATCTCATCATCTGCAATCAGATAGAATAAACCGCCCTGATCGATAGCCGCTTTTGTTAATACATCTCTGCCTGAGAACTCATTTACGAAACGTCTGCCGTTTTTATTAACGATTACAAAGTTTTCCGGTGGTACCTGAATTCCACTAAACAGCTCACCTGTATCCGGATCGGCAACAGGCATCATCTGGGTAAATCCCATTCCTGTCAGTGCTGCTCCTACTGATTTACCAAGCTGGATTCCATCACCAGTCATAGCAAAGGAATTGGTGGTTCTTATATTGTCATCGATGGCACTCCAATAGGTATTATATTCCTTTAACATCTTTGTATTGGCACCAAAACCACCGCTTGCAAGTACTACTGCCTTGGCATGGACTGTAATCTTCTGGCCATTGACACCAGTTGCTATCACTCCTGCAATCTCGCCATTTTCCAAAATAAATTCTTTTACAGGACTGTCTGTGATAATCTTTCCTGAGTGCTCCTCCACATATTTTGTGAGGGAAAGGATAAATGCGGTACCATAGCTTTTCACTGGCTTATGGCCACGGCGCCAAAGAGCTCCAACTGGAGCAAATACAACGCTCTTATCATACTCAACGCCGATCTCTTCCAGCCATTTTACACTCTCTAATGCTCTGTCAGTAAGGATTTTTACCAGGTCGTACTGCCCGTAAATGGTGTTGCCGTTTAAGTCGGTACGTTTTCCGCCAAAATAGGTCTGCATTCTGTGAAGAAGAGGAGAATCAAATAAATGACCTTTTCCAGTACCGAATTTTTCCTGGTATTTGGAAAACTCTTCTTTCAGTGCATGGAAATCGTCTAAATATTCCGGATGGATCTGGCTCTCATCGGTCGCTAACAATGACTCGATGGTATGTCTTTCTCCCGGATTTTCATCAAACTCTCTCTGCCACTCAGGATCAGCCGCATTAACCGGACCACCGGAACGTATGGTGTTTCCGCCTACTGCCGGATATTTTTCAAGTACAATTACACTGGAGCCATTCTGTAATGCAGTGCCAGCCGCACTGAGTCCGGCGCCGCCTCCGCCAACAACTACCACATCACAAGTATACTCTTCATCTTGTCTGTTCCGGCTGCTGGCAGGTTTTGGACGTCTCTTAAGTATATCAGGGTTGACTCCGGCAAGCTTCACTGCTTTTGCAACACCATCGATTACACCGTTGCTGGTTTCAGATGCACCAGAGAGTGCATCCACATTCAGAGTCTGTCCTTCAATAATTTTATCCGGTATTCTTACAAATACTACATCTGCGATTCCTTCGGTTTCGCCTTTGGTATCTATATTAATGCTTTCAATTCGTTTTTCGCTGAAGGACACCTTCATTGGAAGATTTCCGCTGTGACCGATTGCGTTTACTTCATATTCGCCAGGAGTAAAGGAAAAATCCTCTTCCTCATTAAGCTGATTTGAGATGGTGGCAAAACGCATAAAGCGAAGGAAACAGATATCCAGGAAATCAATCGTTCCTTCATTAACCAGATCACCTGCTTCATTAAATGCCTTGCTTGCATTTCCCAGTAAAAACTCATAACCTGGCATTACATTTGCATCCACACCCGGTGCATCCAGGATCTGGCGAAGATGGAGCTGTGCACGAGAAGATCCCTGTGTTCCTAAAGAGGCGCCAACGATCATTACCGGCTTGCCTGCAAGTGGATGGAGATCAAAGCTCAGCCACTCGATCAGACTTTTAAGTCCGGACGGAATGGAATGATTGTATTCAGGAGTAGCCATAATAACACCGTCACACTCTGTGATCTTATTATTGAACATCTGGATCACATCACCGTAGGACTGGTTATCAGACTGATTAAACATGGGAACATCTGTGATATCAAGTACTTCAATCTCTGCTTTTGATTCAAAATGTTTTTTCATAAACTGAAGGAGTTTACGATTATATGATTTTTTTGCATTCGTTCCAACAATTGCTATAAATTTCATTGATATGAATCCTCCTACTCTTGCCAAGTGAATTTTTTTGCGTTTTTCTTCTGAACCTTTTCTGCCAAAAGTTTCGTCGTGATATCCGTATACAGAACAAATTCCCTGAAAATTTCATCAAGCTCCGTTAACTTGTCCGGATAGATGAGATCTCCGGCATTATCAAATGCGGCTTGTGATTTTCCTAACAGGAACTCACTGCTTGGCATAATTCTGGCTGCCAGCTCAGGGGAATCAAGAATCTGTCTTAAGTGGGCCTGTGCACGGGATGAACCAAGTGTACCATGGGATGCCCCTACAATTAAAACAGGCTTATCCGTAAGCGCCTGACTTGTATAGCTGATCCATTCAAGAGCACTCTTTAATACGGCTGGTATGGCATGATCATACTCCGGAGTTGCTATAATAACGCCGTCTGCATTTAAAATTTTATTGGACATTTCCTCTACCTTTTCTGGAACTTCAGAATCCTCTGGTTCCATAAAGGCTGGTAAATCTTTAATTTCATATAATTCAATCTCTGCCTCACTGGAAAAATGTTTTTGCATAAATTGAAGCAGCATGCGATTAGTTGACACATCTGAATTCGTGCCTACGATTGCTAAATATTTCATAGTAATCTCCTTCCTATCCATTAAGTTCTCACAGTTGTAATTATGTGTTTGACATAATTTTAACACATCGTATCTATATTATCTAATAGTTATTTATTGAAGTTTGATAACAAATTTGTTATAATCAAAAATAATAGCAAAATAGCAAATTATTTCTCAAAGAAAGGAATAAAATGTCGAAAATCTCTTCTCAGGATATTCTGTATTATATCGATGCCATTTTAAAATACAGTAACTATGGCAAGGCTGCTAAATCCCTTTATATTTCTCAACCTTATCTGACGCAGGTGATTAAGCGAGTGGAAAATGAATTAAACTGCGAACTGATCACCCGGAATAAGCTGCCTTATCGGTTAACCGAACAGGGAAAGATCTATTATCAATATCTGACCTCATTAGAAAATAATTATGCAAAGCTGTTAAGGGAAATATCCGATGTGTCAGATATTGACAAAACAGTGATCAAAATAGGGATTCTTACCAGCCTTGGCACCTATCTTCTGCCTCTTTTTCTGCCAGATTTTCTTACCCTGCATCCAGACTGCAGAATCGAGTTAGCAGAGGACTTTCCAGAAAAAAATGAGAAGCTGATTCAAAACAATGAACTGGATTTCTGGATCGGGCAAAATTCAAGAAATATTTCACCCAACTTAAATTCTGTCAGCTGGGGCAGACACAGATACCGGGCTGTGATTCCGCGCTGCAGTGATCTGTATCAGGAAGATACAGCCGTCATCCCAGAAGGCAGCATCGACATGAGTAAAATCTTATGCCAGAAGCTGGTTCTCACCTCAAAAGGTTCCGCCATAAGAAAACAGATTGATCAATTGCTAAACCTTTATAAGGTTGAACCCAACATAATTATGGAGAGCACAGAAATCAATACGATTCGGAAGCTTGCCACAGGTAATTTAGGAATCACCTTTATTCCCGAAAGCGTCTATGTGAAGGAAAGTCCGTCGGAATACAATCTCTATCAGATACCCATAGACGAACTGAGCTTAGACTACTTCATAGCATACCACAATGAAAGAAAACTATCCAACATTGATCATGACCTGATAAATACCTTTTTGATTCATGGGCAGAACAATTCCGATCTGGGAGAATGAAATGACAGAGTATACAAAGATTATATATCTTATGGGAACAAAAATATCCCTTTCTATTAAGGGAGAAGAAACTGAAATGCTGGCAAATAAGGCGGAAGAAATGCTGATCCGTTATAATGAGATCTTTAGTGCCAACAGTGATCATTCCCAGCTTGCGATGATTAAAAATATGGCTGGTACCGCTCCCCAAAAGGTGGATGAGGAGCTGTATGAACTGATAAAAACGGGAAAAAAGCATAGTCTGAATGAAAATTCATTTTTAAACATAGCAATCGGACCGTTAATAAAGCTATGGAGAATCGGTTTTACCGAAACACATGTGCCGGATAAAGAGTCCATAGAAAAAGTGCTGGAGCTTTTAAATCCTGAATTAATACAGCTTAATGAGGAGAACAAAACCGTCTTACTTCAAAAAAAAGGGATGGAAATAGACCTGGGAGCCATTGCCAAGGGCTATTTCGCAGATAAAGTCATGGAGTTTTTTAAAGATCATGGTGCGGTCTCGGCTATGGTAGATATGGGCGGCAATGTGCTGGTGCATGGAGACTCCCCCTCCGATGGCAGTGACTGGAATGTGGGAATCCAGAACCCGTTTTTGCCCAGAGGAAATGCGGCTGCACTGGTTAAAATAAGGAATCAGTCGGTTGTAACATCAGGAATTTACGAAAGAGTTCTTGAAAAGGAAGGCAGTAAATACCATCATATTTTTAACAGCAAAACCGGCTATCCTATGGAAAGCAATATTGCTTCTCTGACTGTGGTCGCCAACCGGTCCCTGGACTGTGATATTTATACCACAGAATTATTTGGACTGGATGCAGTGTCAATCATTCGTAAAATGAACAATATGAAAGATTTGGGTGCTGTCGTAATAACCTTAGATGGAAAATTGGCCTGCACGGAAAATCTTATGGGACGAATTCATCCATTAAGTATGTAATATAACACTTCAAGACACTCCTGCTTTAAGCCCACCAATTGCATTACCGCTGATGGTGGGCTTTTCCTGTGCAAACCAATAATGTTTCATTGACAAACAAACTACATGTATGCTAGGATAACAATAGTAAGAATAATTATTATAATAAAGGAGAAGTGATTTATGTTTGAAGTAGAAAACAGTCCAAAGCGTTATTATAAAGTCATGCACAATTACCAGGAGGCTCAGTTGCTTTTTGCTGCAATACGTTTGAATATTTTTTCCTATCTTGATACACCTCAAACTGCACAAACTGTGGCAGAATCAATTAATTGTGACAAACATCAAATGGAACTCATGCTGTTATCACTGGTCTCCTGTGGTTTGGTGAATAAGCAGGAAGAATATTTTAGAAATACATTAGAAACAAGAAATTTTTTATCACGCAACAGCAAGGTGTTTCTTGGTGATACGCTCCTATTTCGGGAAAAGATGACCTCTCTTGGACAACTGGAAGAAAAGATAAAGTCAGTATCTTCCGTAAATAATGAGACTTATGATTTTTCTGAACTTGCCCGTTTGTCTATTCCGGAAATGTACTCCGGACGTGTACAGGCATTTATAAATGAAGTAAACAAGCTGTTTCCTGATAATAATGAGTGTCTCAACATTCTGGATCTGGGAGGCGGAGCAGGCATTCTGGATGTTGAACTGATAAAACATTTCCCAAACAGTAAGGCAACGGTTATGGAAACGCCGGATGTTTCTAAAGTTACAAGGGAGATTGTGGGGAAATATGGGGTACAGCAAAAGGTTCAGGTGATTTCAGGTGATTTCAATAATGACCCTTTAGGCGGACTTTATAATATGATTATTGCCTCAGGCGTTCTGAACTTTGTTGAGGGCGATCTGACTGATTTTATGAAGAAAGTGTCTGACTCGTTAGAAAATGGAGGTTATTTGTTTATTATAGGGCAGTTTGCAGATGAAAAAGATGCTGTTCCTGCAAATATGTTAAGCTGGCTGTCAGGGTTTATGGATGGCATCCCCTTACCTCCTGGCGCTCAGGATATAGAAATAGCATTACAAACATGTGGTCTTACTCCAATAGACAGGGTGAGGGTTGCTATGTTTGAGGGTTACGTTTACAGAAAAGAGGAAAAGAATGAATCTGTGAATTCAAAAGATGTAATCAATTCATTTATTGAATTAACGGAAAGTATTTCAAATTCTAAAACGAATATTCTCAATTTCGGAAGTGAGGATATGACATTTCATCGTGGAGAAATTCACATGATTAAAACAATTGGAGATTATCCGGGGATTCACAGTGCTGAGCTTGCGCGAAAATATGGTATAACAAGACCGGTTGTTCATAAAACATTACAGAAATTATCAGAGAGAGATTTAATCGTCAAAAGAGATGATCCGGAAGATAAAAAACGCTATTTACTTTATTTGACGGAGAAGGGAAATGCTGCCTACAGGGCTCATGAAAAATATCATAATGATAATGATCGATCACTTTTTGATTTTCTTAATGGTACATCCAGTGAAAATCTGGCAATTATGAAAGGATTTTTAGAACATGCTATAGGTTTAATACAAAATCACTCATAATCCGAAAGAGGAGAACGAAAATGAACCCAGATCGTAAAATCATGATTATTGGCGGGCATGGTAAGGTAGGCCAGTCTATTACGAAAGAACTGAAAAACTACAGTTTGATCCTGGCAGGACGAAATGAAGAGAAAATGAAAAGGTTCATTCAAAAAGAACAACTAAAAGCAGAAATCTGCGTAATGGATATTCTTCACATTGATTTTGCACTGTTACAGAATGTAGGCTGGGTTATTGTTTGTGTCGATCAGGAAAATACCCTGCTGGTAGAATATTGTGATAAAAACGGAATTGATTATATGGATGTCACTGCAAATTCAGAATATATTGACAAGATTCGTAAACTTAAACTTAAGAGTACAAGCAAAATTTTGCTGGGCATTGGTCTTGCTCCTGGACTTACAAATCTTCTGGCAGAAAAATTTGTACAAATGTATCCTACAGAAAAAAATATTGATTTACAGCTTATTTTAGGGATGGGCGAAAAACACGGAGATGCTGCCATAAAATGGACTCTCGATAATTTCACCAGAAACTACAATCATAACATACACGGATCTATGAGACCATTTACTAAAAAAAATAAAGTGGAGAGCATGCAGAAGCGGTTTTATACGTTTAATTTCAACTTTGTGGACCAGCACATGTTAAATAATAAATATAAAGATAAGATATTTACCACTTATCTGGGGTTCTATCAGTCTATTATCACTGTATTCCTGTATTGGGCAAATAAACTTGGACTTCTCAGATTGTTAAAATATAAAAAAATATATAATATGGCAGAACGATTGCTTAGAAATCCTAAAATTGGTTCAGATATTTTTATCGTTTCTATTCAGTCCGGTAAAAAAAGCCTGTATGCTTGGGGACATGACGAAGGAAGATTTACCGGACTGATTGCTGCTGAATCAGCAAAGCGAATGGCAGATCCCACATTAAAAAAGGGAATTATGGAAATATCAGATATTTTAAATATAGAAGATATCGTAGACAATGATTTGTTTCAGTTAACGCTTCAGAAAACAGCAGAGTTGTGATTTTTTATTCATTTGTCAGGAAGTAATCCTGCTTTTGGATTGCCAGATAATGGATCTTCATATTTCAAAAGCAAGACATCTATGATAAGATTAATTTTATAACTTATATTTTGGTAATTTAATTCCAGGGAGGGACAACATGAACAAAGAAATAAAAAAGACTGCCGTCATAGGAATGGGTGCACTGGGTATGTTATACGCAAGCCAGATCAACTCTGCATTTGGACCTGATTCCGTCTATTTTCTTGCTGACCAGAAACGAATCGGGCGCTATCAGAAAATGACTTTTACAATAAATGGAACCCCCTGGTCTTTTCCCATGAAAGCGCCTGAACATGCATGTCCTGCAGATTTAATAATTATAGCCGTTAAATACAACGCACTGCCATCAGCACTGGATATAATGGCTTCCTCAGTGGGTCCTGATACCACCATAATCTCCGTTATGAACGGGATTGACAGCGAAGCGATCGCAGGCAGACGCTATGGAGATGAAAAAGTACTCTATTGTATTGCCCAGGGAATGGATGCCATGAAGTTCGGTACCGATTTAAGCTATACCAGATCCGGAGAATTGTGTCTTGGCACCAGAATAAAGGGGCAGGAAAATCGGCTCAATGCCTTAACCAGATATTTTGATTCCGCCAGAATCTCCTATCGTACCGAGAGCGATTTTTCAAAAAGGCTCTGGGGTAAATTCATGTTAAATGTTGGAATCAATCAGACCTGTATGGCATATGAGGTCAATTATTCCCAGGCGCTTACTCCAGGTACCCGATACGATACATTAGTCGGAGCTATGAGAGAAGTAATATTGCTTGCACAAAAAGAAGGCATTACCCTGACAGAAGGCGACCTGGAAGCTTACATAGAACTCTTAAAAACCCTTTCACCTGAGGGAGTTCCATCCATGCGTCAGGATGGGATCGCCCACAGACCATCGGAAGTAGAGATGTTTTCAGGTACAGTACGCAGACTTGCCGCTAAACACGGTCTTTCTGTTCCCGTAAATGATATGCTTTATGAAAAAATCAAAGATATGGAATCCAATTATATTTCTTAAATCCAACCCAGAAGCAAAAGGAGGAGGTATGATGAGCGATCGGATTTTACTTTTAGAAGATGATATCAGTTTAGTAGATGGATTGAAATATTCATTAAAGCGCAATGGCTTTGATGTTGAACTTGTCCGTACCGTAGAAGGCGCCATAGGCTGTTTACCCAAAATCCATCAATTTGACTTACTAATTCTTGATGTGACATTACCGGATGGAACGGGTTTTGAAGTATGTGAAAAAGTTAGAAAACAGGGATATCAGATTCCGATTCTATTTTTAACAGCTTCCGATGAAGAGGTAAATGTCATTCGTGGGCTGGACAGCGGCGGCGATGACTATGTAACAAAACCGTTTAAACTGGGTGAGCTTTGTTCCCGGATTCGTGCCTTACTGCGCCGCGCGGGAAAATCCAGTGAAAATAACCTTACTGTAATAGAATGTGGTGATATTTGGATTGATCTTTTAGGAAGCAGGGTGCTGTTAAATGAAAAAGCTCTGGATTTAACCAGCGCAGAATACCGTCTTATCTGCTTATTAATAAGAAATTCTAACCGAGTCATTACCCGCAATCAAATTTTAAATGAACTGTGGGACAATACAGGCGACTTTGTGGACGATAATACTCTTTCTGTTTACGTTCGCCGGCTCCGTGAAAAAATTGAAGCTGATCCTTCCCATCCGGAGCATTTAATCACCATCCGGGGTTTTGGCTATCAGTGGAATGAGGTGTCTGTATGAACCTTTTTCAAGATAAGCAAATCAAACATTATACCGCCTTTATTTTAGCTCTCGTTTTGCTGATTTTTCTTTCTGTCATTGGTTTGAATGCTGTTCAGGTAAAAGCCATGCATGGTCTGTTTCTATCTCACGACAATGCCGTTGTCACCTCTCTTTTCCAACAGGGTGTTTCAAAAGATGTAATTGCCAAAGCCATTACCAGTACAACAAGCAGCCAGGAAGGAGCAACTCTGCTTGCTAATATAGGTGTAACAAACCATACCGCAATCAGATTTCTTCCCTTTATTGATGAGTTTCATAAGATTTCCATATACTGTATGCTGCTTTTTAGCGTGATTCTATCCTCTTTGCTTTTGGCTGGATCATTTATTTTTTTATGGAAAAGAGAGCAACTCTATCTGCAGGCAGCAAAGGTAATTACCAATTTTACAGAAGGCGATTTTTCTTACCACATGCCGCTAATGAAAGAAGGAACCATATATCGTCTCTTTGCCTGTGTAGATCAGCTTGCTATAATCCTGCAGTCAAAAAACGAAGCTGAGAAGAAAGCAAAAGATTTTTTAAAAAGTACTATATCAGACATCTCACATCAGCTGAAAACACCACTTGCGGCTCTTACTATGTATCATGAAATCATTTCTGAGGAACCGGAACAGGTTCAAACCGTAATAGAATACTCCCAAAAAACAGAATTAGCGCTAAAGCGTATGGAACAACTGATTCAAGTCATGCTGAAAATAACCCGATTGGACGCCGGCAGTATTGTTTTTGAAAAAGAAAGCTGTTGTTTATCGGAATTAATTGCCCAGGCTGCCAGTGAACTGACAACGAGGGCAGCCCGTGAGGGAAAAGAAATTATCGTTGAGGAATTACCGGAAGAAACCCTCATTTGCGATAAGCAGTGGACCTGCGAAGCGATTGGAAATATAGTTAAAAATGCTTTGGATCATACCGATTCGGGAGAAAAAATCCACGTTACATGGAAGCGGACCCCTGCCATGCTGCGCATCATGATTACAGATAATGGCTCCGGTATTGCACCGGAAGATTTGCATCACGTATTTAAACGTTTTTACCGCAGCAGAAAATCTCTGGATACCCAGGGAATCGGTCTGGGCCTGTCACTGGCAAAAGCCATTGTTGAGGGTCAGGGGGGCATCATCTCCGTTCAAAGCGCACTGCAGGAAGGGACAGCTTTTACGCTTTCCTTCCTTACGTAACTGTAAGCTGTTATTCACCCGATTGTAAGATGTACCTGTTATTCTCTTCAGAAAGGAGGTACTAATAATATGGAGATTTTAAAAGTACGGCATTTGTCAAAAACCTACGGAAACGGTGAAAATCAGGTAAATGCCCTGAAAGATGTCTCTTTTACATTAGCACAGGGAGAATTTGCTGCAGTAGTTGGAGAATCAGGTTCCGGTAAAAGTACGCTGCTTAATTGTATTGGAGCCCTGGATACCCCTACTGCCGGGAATATCTATATGGACGGAAATGATTTATTCTCAATGAAAGAAGAACAGCGTACCATTTTCAGGCGGCGCAATATCGGCTTTGTATTTCAGTCGTTCCAGCTTGTTGCAGAATTGACTGTGGAGCAAAATATTATGCTTCCCATTCTTCTGGATTACAGAAAACCCGATCAATCGGCTGTAAATGAAATTTTAGAAGTCTTAGGGCTTTTAGAACGCCGCCATCATCTGCCTGGCCAATTATCCGGCGGGCAGCAGCAGCGTGTTGCCATTGGACGGGCACTGATCACTAGGCCCAAACTGATCCTGGCGGATGAACCCACCGGAAATCTGGACAGCAAAAACAGTCAGGATGTAATTGATTTACTGGTCAGGGCATCCCGCCTTTATCAGCAAACGATTCTGATGATTACACATAACAATCATCTGACCACCTCAGTAGACCGCGTGCTGCGGGTTTCAGATGGAGTTCTGACGGATTTGGGAGGCAAAGAGAATGAAAAGTTATCTTGACCTTGTTCCCATTTCAGCCAAAGTCCATAAAAGGCAGAACAGAATGTCTGTATTCTGCATTGTCTTAGCGGTGTTTCTAGTCACAACTATTTTTGGTATGGCTGACATGTTTATACGCAGCCAGATCATGCAGGCCCGTATCGAGGACGGTAATTGGCATGTGATGATCCGAAACGTGAATGAAGAACAAGCCGCCCTGATTTCTGCACGACCGGATGTAACTGCATCTTCCTGGTATGGTGTCCTAAATTTCAGGGGAGAACAAGGCTATACTGTAGCGGGAAAAAACGTGATTATAGCGGGAAGTGATAAAGACTGGATTACTAAAATGCAAACTCAGGACATTCGGGACGGAGCGTTTCCACAAGATGACCATGAGGCCATGGTTACCGAAAACGCAAAGACAATGCTTGGCTTGCAAATCGGAGATTCCATTTCAGTCAATGGGCCTGATGGTACCAGCTATGAATTCACGATCTCTGGATTTACTAAAAATGCTGCAAAAACAATGAAAGAAGACTCCTACGCAGTTTGCCTGACTACCCAGGCGTTTCGCTCCTTATATCCTGGAGTCTTAAATGGTCAACCCGCCGAGTATAACAGCATCTTTTTTGTACAGTTTTCTACTCATAGCAATATACGAAGTACAATCGCCGATATGAAGTCTCAACTGGGACTTTCGGACGAACAGGTTTCGGAAAATACGAAGCTGCTGGGCTTACTTGGTCAAAGCGGAAATTCTTTTATGATGCAAATCTATCGTTCAGCTTCTGTTTTATTTCTATTAGTTTTGCTGGCAGGCATTATGATGATTGCAAGCAGCCTAAACAGCAATGTGGCACAGCGCACGGAATTTTTTGGAATGATGCGCTGTATCGGTGCCACACCAAAGCAGTTGATGAGATTCGTCCGGAGGGAAGCCCTTGGCTGGTGTAAGTTTGCAATACCGTCAGGCATTTCTTCGGGAGTCGTTATCATTTGGATCTTGTGCGCCTTACTACGTTTTCTCAGTCCGGAATACTTTGCCGAAATGCCTGCATTCGGAATAAGCCTGCCCAGTATCATGGCCGGTATCTGTGTAGGAATCCTGACGGTTCTGCTGGCGGCTCGTTCACCAGCCAAAAGAGCTGCCAGGGTTTCGCCACTGGCAGCCGTATCCGGAAATGCAAATTCTCTGCAGCCTGTGCGCAAAGCTGCAAATACAACACTATTTAAAATTGATACTGCTCTTGGTTTCCATCATGCGAAAGCCAGTAAAAAGAATTTTATTTTGATGGTAGCTTCCTTTTCACTAAGCATTACTCTTTTTTTAGCGTTTTCGGTCACAATAGATTTTATGCAGCATTCCCTTACTCCCTTGAAGCCATGGACTCCGGATTTATCCATTGTCAGCACGGATAATACCTGTTCGATTCGTAGTGGCTTATTGAAAAAACTCAAGAAAAATCCGGCGGTTAAGCAGGTATACGGGCGAATGTTTGCCTATAACGTACCGGTTACGGTGAATGGTCAGGAAAAAAAGGTGGATTTAATTTCTTATGAGGAAAACCAATTCAGATGGGCTAAGAATTATTTACTGGATGGATCTTTCGATTCCGTCCAACAGAAAAGCAATACCGGACTGATTGTTTTTAGACCGCAAAATATCATAAAAACCGGAGATACGGCTACTCTGCACATTGGGGGGCAAACGTCGGATATAAAAATAGTCGGATCTCTTTCTTCCAGCCCCTTTAACAACGCACCTGACGCTGGAACAATAATCTGTTCTGAAAATACCTTTCGGCAGCTGACCGGCGAAATGGATTATACAATTATCGATTTGAAGTTATCTAAGAACGCAACGGATGCTGATGTTGATGAAATTCATAGAACAGTTGGTATGGATGTCACCTTTTCTGATGTACGCTCCGGCAATCGCAGCGTAATTGGTTCGTATTACTCTTTTGGATTGTTTATTTATGGCTTTATGGCTTTGATTGCTTTAATTACCATATTCAATATTGTAAATAGCATTGCCATGAGTGTCTCCTCCCGTATGAAGCAGTATGGAGCATTTCGTGCAATCGGCCTGAGTAACCGCCAGCTGATAAATATGATTGTTGCCGAAGCCTCTGCCTATGCAATTACGGGATGTATCTTCGGCAGTGTTTTCGGGTTAATGCTGAATAAGTTCCTGTACGCAAAGCTGGTAACTTCTCACTGGGGCGAACAGTGGAATGTCCCATTTATACAAATGTCCATTATCATAACAATTGTCTTATTATCCGTTATCCTGGCTGTACGAGGTCCAGTAAAACGCATTTGCGATATGTCCATTGCAGATACCATAAGTGCACAGTAATAATATGATAAGCCGAACCTCTCATTCGCCACCTGTTATTGGCGTTATTATGAGCAAAAGATAATTTTAAAAGGCAGCTTCTACAGAATCTGCCTTTTGTTTTTAAGGAAAAAATGAGGGTATTTATTAAATTCTCTCCAGGTCTTCAACAGTCCGACTGTTTCTAACGTTGCCAGTGTTTAATGTACTTTTAGGTTCAATTAAAAGCACATGAGCTTCATTCTCCGCAACAGGCATATGCTCTACTCCTTTTGGGATAATAATTGTTTCTCCCTCCTTCAGGCATACATCCTTATCTCTGAATTTTACTGTCAGTACGCCTTTTACCACATAGAACATCTCATCTTCGTTGTCATGGGTATGCCAGGTGAATTCCCCCTTAAATTTAGCAATTTTTACGTATGATTCGTTTAATTCTCCGATAATCCTGGGACTCCAATATTCGTGAAAGAGCTGAAATTTTTCTTCTAAATTAATCTTATCCATTTTATATCTCCTTTTATAGATTCATTTGCGGAAAAATTCGTAGTTTTTCCGCTTTCCACCGCTTCTTTTGCAGGTAGAAAAAACACCAGTAAACCTGTAATTACAGCGACAATACCGGCCCCCCTGCTAAACTTTAATTGCCTCTTTTAAAATGAAATAGGCCAGAATACAGGTTACAACTGGTTCTCCTAAAATACTCATAATACATACAAATAATTGCAGCTGCCAAAAGAACTAAAAAATCACCGAATAAGGCTCTGTAGCTCGTCTGAAAATCTCCCCAACCTACCATAAAACAGCCAGCTATTGAAATAATACAACCCAAAATGGTCCATTTGCCAACCTTTTCTTATATAACAGTCAATCCATGCCTCTACTATATATATACAAGAATTAATATGTCTGCATATTAATATAATAAGTACTTTTGTAAAGAACAATTGTGCTTATCAGAATAGATAGTAATTCTGTAAAAGAATAAGAGGTGTAAAATGAGCAATATCGCTTTACAACTGGATCGAAATATATTAGGAACAATAGCTGTATCAGAAACGGTTATCTTTGATACAATTTCATTTCTATCTGGTAATATTAGTTATAACCCTGTAACCGGCGTTATTACCTTCTTTGAACCTGGAAGATATGTATTTAACTGGCTGATATCAACACAATCCTCCTCTTCTACAAACGGAGTTGTATTTGCATTAGCATCCTCACAGGGCGATTATATCAAAGGAAATTCACCAATAAAGACCGGGGAAGTTGTGGGTTCAGGTATATTGGAAATCACATCTACGCCAGTGACGGCGTCTCTTGTCAACGCGAGTACCAATATTGTATATTTATCTGCAATTGTTCCCATAAAATCAACTATGGTAATTGTTCAGGATGACGATACTACAGCCGGGCCGACTGGGCCGACTGGACCGACTGGGCCCACTGGCGATACCGGACCTACCGGCGATACTGGTTCTACCGGTGACACCGGGCCGACTGGGCCTACCGGCGACACTGGACCTACTGGACCTGCCGGTGACACTGGGCCGACTGGGAACGCCGGGCCTACCGGCGATACTGGGCCTACCGGCGACACCGGGCCTACTGGCAATACTGGGCC
>NZ_DALYXB010000023.1:0-61420 GCF_031982545.1 Lacrimispora sp. | reverse complement strand
AATTATGACATGGATCTTAATCATTATATAAGGCACTGTTTTATTAAGCGCTTACTTTTTAGCTGCCGAAGTTAATTTCATCTCGCGAAGTTTATCCGCTACTTGTTTCGCCTTTTCCTTTGCAGATGTTTTGCATTCTTGAGCATGGATATATGTTCTATAGCACATAAGCGGAAGAAATGCCTGTTTTCAGGAAGTCCCAAAGGAGCAGAAGCAAGTGTGGGTATCTATACTTTAATTGAAACAGCCAAAGCCAATGGATTAAATCCATGGAAGTACATAAAGTTCATTCTCAGCGATATTCCCGGAACTTCATTTCTTGAATATCCAGAATATCTGGAAGAATATATGCCATGGGATCCGATGATTCAAAAACTTTGCTGTTAACAGACAGCCTTCACTTATAAACAGAGGCTGCCTATTTTTCTATACACCAACTTATTTGACACTTACAGTATACCAGTCACTCCTATTTTTTATAATAATATGTTCTAAAATAAAAAGTCAAAATTTATTTCGGGTTTTCAGTTCCCCTTATGCGTTATGATAAGATATCTACAGTAAGATATAGCGCTAAAAGACTGCCCAACCAGCAGAGTTTGGGCCTATCCGCACTATTTAAAACAATGAGAGTAAGGAGGAAATTATTATGGACCCTTATATTGGTCAGATTCAGCTATTTGCTTATGATTTTGAACCCAGGGGCTGGGCTCTGTGTGATGGAAGAACAATGCAGATCATGCCAAATCAGGCATTATATTCTCTGATAGGGACTACTTTTGGAGGCAATGGAGCCACTGAGTTTAAATTACCCGATTTAAGAAATGCAAATCCTCTTGCAACCACCAACCAGATGAGGTATTACATAGCGGTTATGGGGATGTACCCCATGAGATCTTAATTTTCAGCAGCTATAATTCATGGATGGAAAGGAGAGAAAATGCATGGATGAATTTTTAATAGGTGAAATCATTCCTGTGCCTTATACATTTACCCCTGTGTATACATTATACTGTGATGGGCAGGAATACCAGATTCAGGAGTATCAGCTTCTATTTGCTGTAATTGGATGTAAGTTTGGGGGAAATGGTTCCACTACATTTCGTGTTCCTAATCTAAGAGGATTTGAACCCCACCCCAATATCCGTTACGTCATTGTGACAGATGGCATATTCCCTAATCGGAATTAGTTCAATTCTGATATTGATGAATAACCGTATTTCAATTTACTGGAAAGGATTGATGAGATAAATATGGGTATAAATTTGGCTTTGAATGGAGATATAACTGCAAGCAGTTATGTCGATCCTTATGCGCCTGGCAGAGCTGTAAACGGAATAGTCAGTGACCCCACCTCCAGATGGCTGTGCGCTGCGCTGCCCGGGTGGCTGTGTGTTGATTTGAAAAAGTCCTGCTGGGTGGGACAGTGGACAGTAAACAGCATAGGAAGTAACGCTGGCTGGCCAGAAAATTATTGTATGACCTCATTTCGGCTGGAGAGCAGTTTAGATGGAACCAATTGGACTATAGTGGATTCTGTAACTGGCAATACAGACAATATATGTACGCGTGTCTTGTTAAGACCGGTATGTGCCAGATATTTCAAACTATGGGTCCCTGGTGAGGGGGGATTACAGGTCAATAAATCCGCCGCGTCTGTCATGGAACTGGAACTGATAGAAACAGATGTAGCCGTTCTGACTTCTCTTGCAATAAAGGATAAGAATGGGAGTACAGTTACGCTGACACCTGTGTTTCATTCTGATACCTTGTCCTATACTGCAAATGTCGGATTTGATTCAGATCAAATTACAGTGATCCCGGTTGCTTCAAATACTACGGCAACCGTTACCGTGAACGAGCAGACTTTGGTAGACGGGAAAGCCTCTGTTGGGGTGAATACAGGATCAAATGGAGTTGAAATTAAGGTGATTTCAGCGGGCGGCAATATAGTGACATACCAGGTTGCTGTTACAAGGGCAAGCAGTCCGTATCTGTCTTCTGTAAAATTAGCTGGTATTCGTTTTTCAGGATTTGTAAAGACAACGTATAGTTATAATCTGAGCACCAGTACGCTTGTCAGTACTGCAGTTACTCCAACCACAGAAGATCCGGAGGCGGTTTGTGTGATTACCTTAAATGGCACTGTATATAACAGCAGTCAGCCAATTCCCCTGAGTAATGGCATGAATCCGATCAATCTTGTTGTTACATCAAAAACAGGAGTTGACAACAGAACTTATGTTTTTAATATAAATAAAAACATATGATTTAAATAAATAAAATCTCTCAGCGGCATAAACAGTGAGAAGTTTTCCCTCTTTATGTCTCTGGGAAGCATAGCGGAGAGAGTGATGGAATGGTTTTAAAGAAAAAAAAGCGTTTTTTGAGCAGCGTTCTTATTGCAGCAGTACTAATGTCTGCAATTCCAGTGAGCGTATATGCAGAGACAGGGCAGATTTTAAGTGAAGATGACCAGGACGCTAAGTCAATTAATGGCTGGGGTGGAATTGGAGACAGGATTGATGGACGAAGTGGTCTTTTTGAGACGAGTGGAAATCCGATTAGGAGCTGGTATCAGTATAATCTGCAAAATTACGCTGGATCTAGTTCGCCAATGGATTCAGATGGCAGTGAAAACATTATTGAGTATTGTTCTTATTATCCCCCCCCTGGAGATAATAGTAAAGGTGCTATTTATAAAGATTATATACTCACTAGTCCTGGCTATTACAATTTGTCAGCATCTTGTCAGATTTATAAGCAACTCTCCAGTGATATAGGGAAGTTAACCATTGAATTGTATGATAATACCACAGGAACGGGTATGCCGATTAATAGTTTATCTGCAACAGCTCAATCTAAGGTCGGAGAATGGGAAACTGTATTATTTGACAATCTGTATGTGACTTCACACACAAAAATGATCCGGGTAATCTTAAATGCATCCACAGATCCAAACGATGAGAATGATTATGTTGATTTTGATGGTTTAAGTGTAACGCTTGCGTCTGCAGCTGCACCTCCGGTTATTTCGAATTTGGATAGCAATACAGTGTCATTTACAGAAGGAGGATCTGCAGTATCTCTGGATCAAGACAGCGATGTTACCGTGAAGGTAGATTCCGATTTTGGCAGAACCTATGACGGCGGTTCTGTCACTGCCTCTATTACTGGTAATGGAGTTGCCACAGAAGACGTGCTGGAGCTTTCCCAGACAGGTGGTATTACGCTGTCTGGAAGCAATGTTTTATATGGAGGAACAACAATCGGTTCCTATTCTGTAAACAGCGCAGCAATGAGTCTTTCTGTTTTGCTCAATGCCAATGCCAGTGATAGCAGTGTTGCAGCTTTAATAAAAGCAATAAGGTACAGCAATACAAATCCTGTAAAACCAGATACAAACCCAAGAACAGTAAAAATATCAGCAACGGATAATACAAATAATTCGGAACCGGTCTACACAACGGTTTATATACAAAGCGTAAACGATGTTCCCGTCAGGAAAAGCGGTGTGGGAGCATCTGTATCAGGCAGTCTGTCGGTTAAAACCTCGTATACCCTGGATTTAAGCACAATCTTTGAGGATCCAGACACCGACTCTCTGACATACAAGGTAAAAGTAAACGACGGGTCATTCGTGACCGCAGCAGAGAAGTATTCTTATCCTTTGTCAACTGCAGGTGACTATACTTTTGTATTTATGGCTAATGACGGTACTGTGGATTCTACAGACACTTATACGGTGACACTCACAGCTGTTAATGCGGCTCCATCCAGAATCGGTGGTATAGAAGCTTCCACTTCAATAAACATGACAGCCGGTACGGACTTCACTCTTGATTTAAATACAATCTTCGAAGACGCGGATGAGGATGCTCTGGCTTATATAGTAAAAGTAAACGAGGAAGCAGAGCAGACAACAAGCAACAGCTATTCCTACACACCGGCGGCACCGGGAACATATATGCTGGTATTTAGAGCCACTGACGGAAACGATGTCTCAACAGATACCTACACCGTGACCCTGAATGTGGAAGCACTAAATACGCCACCCTCAAGAAAGACCAGCGTAAATGCAAGCGTAACAGGCAGCGTCCCAGTTAAAAAAGCATACCCAATTAGCCTGAATACAATATTTGAGGATATTGACAATGATAATTTAACCTATAAGGTAAAGATAAACGGAGGAACGGAAGTGGCCGCTGATGAGAGCTATTCCTACACTCCCGCCGTAATAGGAACGGATACACTGGTATTTAGAGCCAATGATGGAAAAGCAGATTCCACAGATACCTATACGCTGGAACTTTCCGCGGTTAATACAATACCAGTGAGGAAAAACGGAGTGGGAGCTGTTCAGTCCCAAAATATTCAAGTCAATAACACATATACGCTTAATTTAAGTACTATATTTGAAGACGAGAACATGGATGCTCTCAGCTATAAAGTAAAAGTAAATGATGGAGCCGAAATGGCAGCTGATGAGAGCTATACCTTTACACCGCCATCAGTTGGAACTTATACACTCGTATTCAACGCCAATGACGGAATTAGTGATTCAACAGAGATCTACACCGTAACTCTTAATGTGAAAGCACCGAATACTGCTCCTGTAAGAAAGAGCGGATTAGAAGAAACGTCTACATGGGAAAACCCTGTCAACACTACAATTAATGTGACCTTAATGGATCTGTTTCAGGATGCAGACAATGATCCTCTGACCTACAAGGTAAAGATTGATGGTGGACCGGAAGAGACAGCAGACAATATCTTTTCTTATAAGCCCACCACCACAGGTTCGCATACCTTGGTATTTAAAGCGAATGATGGAATTGCAGATTCCACCGAAACTTATACCATAATCTTTATAGCAACCGAAAATCCTGTCATGTCAATTCCTTCCCCTGATCCTGTGACGGGAATTGCCAATGGTACAGCAAAAACAGCTTCTGCGCTTGGGCTGCCTGGACATTTAGATATTTCTACTTATACAGGTAATGTACCCGCGGATGTAATCTGGGATGTAGAAGCAAGCTCTTATGATCCAAATGAGAAAACAGAGCAGACCTTTGTTGTGGAAGGAACCGTGACATTGCCCTCGGGAGTCTATAATCCTGACGGTTTATCGCTGGATGTAACAATTAATGTAACTGTAAAAGCAGAAGTGCTGGTGGATAAGGTTCTGGAAAGTATTTCACCGTTGTCCCCTGTAACAGGAATTCCAAACGGTACAGCAAAAACAGCCACGGCACTTGGCCTGCCTGTAACTGTGGACCTTGAGACGGATAACGGAACCGTTTCCGCCAATGTAACCTGGAAGGTGGCAGCCAGCTCCTATGATCCAGACCTGAAAACAGCCCAGACCTTCGAGGTAGAAGGAACCGTGGCTCTTCCCGCCAAGGTGATTAACCCTAATGGTGTATCGCTGGATATTACAGTCGAAGTAACAGTCGATGCAGAGTCACTGAATGATAAAATCCTGGAAAAAGTTTATCCACTGCCTTCCATAAAAGGAATTACGAACGGAACTGCCAAAACAGTTACTGCCCTGGGAATTCCATCCAGAGTTACGCTGGGAACCGATGCCGGAAACGTCCAGGCGGATGTAATCTGGGATTTGGATTCCAGCTCCTATGATCCGCTCATCAGTGAAGAACAAACCTTTACCGTAGACGGAACCGTAGTACTGCCAGACAACGTTGCTAATCCCGATGGAATTTCTCTGGAAGTAACCATTCATTTAACAGTTCTGGAAGAAGAGGAAGAACAGGAGTATTATACCATTCGGATCAAAGTGACGAAAAGACCGGATAAAGTCAGCTATACACTGGGAGAGGATTTAGATACACAGGGGCTTGAGGTAACCGAATATCAGAAAGCCAGTCCCTCAAATGCAGTCAAAAAAACAGTTTTGTCAGAGGGTCAGTATGATCTGGAATATAATCTTACCAGAACAGGAACACGAACGGTTAAGGTTATTTATTACGCAGCCGACCGGTATGGAAATGAAAAAGAGTTTACAGATGAGTTTACAGTCAGAGTGAAAGAACCGCCGAGAGATGGCAGTGATGACGATGATGACAGAGACATTACAGAGCCTGGCATGCGAAAAGGTGGGGACGATGACCATTATTACCCCGGGAACTGGCAATCGGACCAAAATGGCTGGAGGTTTACTGGAAAAGATGGAAACAGCCCGGCAAACAGGTGGGTGTACACCGACTGGAAGGGATCAAACGACTGGTATTTTTTTGATGAAAAAGGTTATATGGTAACTGGTTGGTTTGAGTACAAAGGTAATAAGTATTATTTAAATCCGGTCAGTGACGGAAAGAAAGGCTATATGTATACCGGCTGGAATCTGATTGAAGGAAAATGGTATTATTTCAGTGAAGCAGCAGACGAAACAAAAGGTTCCATGCTTAAGGACGCCACAACTCCGGATGGGCATCGTGTGGGATCGGATGGGGAACGTATTTCTTAAAACAGAAGGATAAAATCTTCATTAACCCATTTGCACTGTAATAGCATATAAGATTCTTCAGATACGAAAAGGAAAGAGAGTATGCGGCAAGAAACTTGTCCGTCGGCTCTCTTTCCTTTCATTTACAAAGTGGTAAAATATTTATATTGCTATATTTTTCCAGAAATAGTAAAATAAACAAAAATGCATGGTATTTGAAACATGAGGGGTATCGGGTTCGGGGGAAAAATTAAAATATAATGAAAGAAAAACACAAGAAGAACAGAAGAGCCCTGTTATTTTTAATTTTGTCAGTATGTTTGATATCAGGGCTGGTAAGTATCCGGAATCAATATGTTTCCTATCCCATATCCGATGGATTTTTGGACCTGTCGGATAAAAATGTGGAAGATAAGGCAGTTCAGTTAAATGGTACATGGAAGTTTTATGAAGATACATTAGAGGATACCGTCCCCCAGACAGCAGGCAGCCTGGACGTTCCGGGAAGCTGGCGGGGAAAAGTAATGAATGGAAAGAAGCTGGCTAAGCACGGCGTCGGTATATATGAACTCCGTGTAAGCGTTCCATTGCCCGGTGATTACTGCATGAAGCTTAACTATGTTTCCAGTGCTTACCAGCTTTACATAAATAATAAAAAGATTATAGAAAACGGAAGAATCGGTGCAGATAAGAATAAAGAAATTCCAAGCTGGGCCCCGCAGTTTGTGTACTTTCATACAGATCAAAAAGATGTTGTGATCAGACTTAAAGTATCTAATTTTCATTGTAATAATGGGGGAATCGTACTTCCCGTCTATTTTGGAAAACAGGCGCCTCTGTTCCGGTTCCATCTTCTCAATCTGATGAAAAATATTGGATTTATTGGTATTCTCGCTGGAATGGCGTGCTATCTGTATGTTTTCAACTGGTGTTTGAATAAAAAAGCACAGTCTGTATCTCTGTGGATTTTTTGTATCTCTGTGCTGGTTTCTGCGTCTATTATAGATGGCGAGAGTCTGGTCAGTATTTTATCATTCCTCTCCATCGATGCAGTTCTGAAAATAGAGTATGTGTCCTTTATGGTTCAGATTACATCCATTCAGTTCTTTCTGTGGAGCATGTATCCGGAGCTGGGAACAACTCATCCGATCCGCTTTTTAAAGATTATGGATTTTTTCTATGCTGCAATTCTTATTTGTCTGCCAGTCATGCCTGCTTTGTACGACAATATGGTATTTATACCGATTCTGTTTATTAATGCGTTTTGTTATTTTTTGAAGATTTCCAGAGCGTTCCAGCTGAAAAAGCCCAATGCCGGACCGGTTTTGCTGGGCTTTTGTGTATATGTGATGTCTTGTGCCCTGCAGCTTGTGGATATCCAGCACAATATTGAAGTAAAATATTTAAGCGATTTTAATTTCTACTATTTCGGAGTGCTTTTTTTTCTTCTCAGTCAGGGATATGTTCTGGCAGTCAATGTGGAAGATACCTTCCGCCAGTCCGAACTGGCCCATGAAATGGAGATTGCCTCTTTACAGGCCCAGATTTCCCCTCATTTTCTGTTTAACATTCTTCATAACATCTACTATCTTATGGACACCAATGGGAAGACAGCAAAAAATATGCTCATGTGTCTGTCTGATTTTTTGAGAGTAAAATACCGGTTTGATTACAGAACTTATACTCTGTATCAGTTACGGGAGGAACTGGATCTGGTAAATGCTTATGTGGAACTGGAAAATGTGAGAATGAATGGTGCCTTAAAGCTTACCATCGATGCACCTGATGAGCTTCTCACAAACAAGATTCTCCCTCTTACCCTTCAGCCGCTTGTGGAGAATTGCATCAAGCATGGATATAGTTCGGGTGAGCTGAATATCCGTATCACGGTTATGCAAAAAGGGGAGATGCTGCTGATCAGTGTAGAGGATAACGGAAGAGGAATCAGACCCGAAATTCTTGAAAACGTTGGCAGGAGTGATGCTTCGAAAAGAGGAGTTGGAATCAGCAATATCAATTACCGGCTTAATATCTGTTTTCAAAGCCAGCTGGTCATTGAAAGCCAGTGGTTAATTGGAACAAAGATCAGTTTTCAGATACCAAAGAGGGGGTAATATGCAAGTATGCAGGTTGTAGTCATTGATGATGAAAAGAATTCAATTGAATATCTTACGGATATACTGAAGAAAAAAGAGGAATTTTCTTTGGCAGCGGCTTTTTCTGATTCCAGAGAGGGGCTGGCGTATTTACTAAAAAACCCATGCGACCTGTTGTTTCTGGATATTGATATGCCGGGAATTAACGGAATGTATATCGCTGAGCAGATCAGCAGCCTTTATCCCCAAACTAAAATCTGTTTTGTAACTGCGTATAATGGTTATGCAGCAAAGGCATTTGAATTAAATGCGGTGGATTATTTATTAAAGCCCTACACAGAAGAACGGTTTTACAAGTGCCTGAATAAATTAAAGAGTACCACAGCCGGACAAAATGTATACCAGGAGATCAGCGGACAGTATGATTATAATTTAGATATGATCTGCGGGTTCAACGAGGAAGACATTGTTCTGATTCCGGCGTCTGATATATTTTATATAGAAGCGTTACAAGGGGGTTGTATGATACATACCAGGGATCACGTATTCCGTGGAAATAAAACTCTGAATTTTTATGAGGAAAAGCTGAAAAAGAATTCATTTTTCCGCACTCATAAATGCTATCTGGCTAATTTATCCAGAGCAGACAGGTTCCGGCCACGGATTAATTATACCTATGATATGTATTTTAAGGACATTTCCGATGTAATACTGGTCAGTCGGAATAAAGTAAAAGAACTGAAACAATATTTTAATTAATTCAGGAGGAAAATACGATGGGTGAAAAAGTCAAAGTAAGTGAACTAAAGGCAGGAGATATCCTTTTACTGGAGCCGAATAACGAAAAGATATCCCAAATTATTGCCTGGGTTACCAGATCAGAAGTAAGCCATACCGCCTTAAGCTGCGGACCGGACAAGCCTGTAGGAACCGTGATTGAGGAAACGCCCCCCAATGCACTCGAGGACACCATCCTTACCAGAACAGCAAGAACCGCCTATGTGATGCGGTTAAATCCAGGAAATAACAATTGCCAGCCAGTCATAGATATTGCAGCCCGCTATGTCAGTGAGAAGCTGCCCTATGCACATGCCCAGCTTCCGTTTATCGGTCTTTATTGTATCACCAACAACATACTGGGTGATACAGGGCTTCAAGGCCTTGTAACAAGGATTGTGAAGCTTTCCATGGGTATCTTAATGGAACTGGAAGATGCCTTAATATACAAGGGCAGAGAAGCAATGATGTGCTCCCAGTTTGCTTATCATTGTTATAAGGAAGCAGGAGATGCGTATGAGATTCAATTAAAGGGCACTCCAGGGTTTCCCCTGCTTGACCGGATTATTGAAATCATACAAAAGGATCCTTCCAGCTATAACAACCGAATATTTCAGGCAGATGTGGAAAACAGCCCCGTATCCGACGAAAATGTGGATGAGGCAATTGACCAGCTATATGAAGCGCTTAGTAACAACCAGAATGAAACGGAGCTTTCGGCCTCTTATGAACTGTCGGATGACCTTATTATAGAAGTAACCCGTTTTTGCATTCAATTTGTAAAGACTTTTGCCAATGGAATAGACGGCGGTAACAATGATGCAGTACCTTATTTACAAAAGTTAGAGGATATGTATGAATACTTCATCTCTCCAGGAGACCTGTTAAAAAACACCTTAAACCTAACCTGTATCGGCACGGTTGATTACGACGGTTATCAGGGTTAAGGTAGTTTCTGATAACCTGTGATAAACCGTTTAACCCCACTGATTTACCAGTTAGGGCGGTTTTTCGCATCTTAGGGATATCCCCCCTCCAATTAAAAAAATGCAGATATAATGTAGCCAGCTGATAGTCACAAATCAGCTGGCTTCTTTTTGTACAAAAAACCACACAAAATAGCGGTTTCAGGAAGGCGGGGGAATGAAATGGATTATGAAAAAACTAAACAATGGCTGGATGATCATGGCGTAATACTGGAAGAAAGCTTCTACACTGCATTAAATAATCTGGCCAAAGACTATAAGAAAACAAATGATTTAAGGCTGCTCGAGGAGGTCTATCAGAAACTGGGAGTTAATAAACAGGCCGTTTCCTGGTGGAAAAATCACCCATGCAGCACTCAGACGAGGCAGTCCAAGATACAGTTGATCGCCTCTTGCGCAGAGATATTTCATTTAACAGCAGAGGAAACCGAGCTTCTGGCTAATAAGGCAGGTCTTTCACTAAGCAGTGATCATGATTTCAGCGGGTATTTCAGACAATTGTTAAATGGCAGGAGAGGAAGGTGCAAGTCCATCTGTGACGCGGCCAACGTCAGTGAACGGATGCTGCAATACATTAAGCGCTATAAACAGCCGTCGAAGGAGACATTGCTGGCGATTGCCATTTCTCTTGGACTTGGAATTGATGAAATACAGCATCTGCTTAAAAAAGCGGGATACGCGTTGTCTGCATCTCTTCCCAATGATGCAGTTGTCTGCTGGTTCCTTTCCGGTGACAGAAAGACGGATGGAACGATTCCAGTGCTGTTTTATATTAACGAAGTGCTAGACGAGCTTAAGCTCCCTCTTCTCATGACGAGGCTTAAAAACTCGTGAGTATAATAGTACAGAAAAATAGAACTCTTTTTTTCAGCCGGACTTAGTGCCGGCTTATTGAAGTTGGACTATCAATAAATAGATATATAGCATTATATATGTGAAAAATCTGACGAGATCAAAAGAGCGTGTGATAAATTAAAAAATTATCGGAAAAACCTTTATAATTAATATCAATTATGTCGACAATATAAGATTGATGGCAATCGCATATCTAGTGCCAGACTAATATGGACAGGGCATATGTAGTACTTCTTTTAAAAAGATCATAGATTAAAAGATTAAATTGGCTAAAATATAGTAAAAAATGTCGAATAATGCGATAAAATTCACTTTTCAAACACTTAGAAAGGACTTATATTGATTACAAGAAAAGCAGAAGAAGGAGGGGGTATCTTTATGACAGATGCTGAGAAACTGCGGATTGTAGAGATGGAGAATGAGAAGCTGATGGAAGAAAATTCGAGACTCCATAAAGTGATTGAAAGGTTGAATCAGACGCTGAACAGATTGATCGGACGTTACATAAGTACTGACAAAATCGCCTGACAGGGGGATGGCTAAGGAGTGCAGGGGGGCACTCCCGGAATGTCCCTGTCAGGGATCAATCCCCTTATGGGATTCATCCTGATCATTTATATTTAATCCTTTGTTTTTACGTACCATTTCCCAAATTGTCTGGTGCATCCATTCAATGGTTTTATTCAGTTTTTCATTTTCAATCTCCAGTTCGGTGATGCGGTCTCCCATTCGGGCAATGATTTCCCGGTTATTATTCACTTTGTGAGGCACAAGAATGCGCTTTACATAGGGAGACGATGAAGCAATGATTTGAGAGGAAAGCAATTCGTCCCTTTCTTCACAGGACAAATCCATGAAAGCCTGATAGCTGATGGACAAAGCAAGCATGTCCACCTTGCACTTTGGGCATACCGCATTCCTCTCCAGCTGATAATAACCATAATACCCGCATTTGGAACAATAGTACACGGACAGTTCTCTCATTGGTCTCCTCCTTTTTTTATAGATTGATAAACAATCTACTCCTATATATATAACGTTAAATCGACAAAAATATAACGCAAAAACAGGAATATCGATAAAAAAATTACTATTTAGGCATTTTGTATAGTTACAACTCTTATAATTGTTAAAAACAAATAAAAGCCCGCAGCTGTTACGCTGCGGGCTTTTTGGCAATTGAACGGATGTTTCATTTATAAAGGTGTTCTATTTACTGAATAATACCATTTACATCAACAACATAAACTTTTTCATTGGTGTCTTTGAAATCTCTGAAGCCTGCGCCAAGCTCTGGTTTTGCTGTGGATTTAGATGTGGAGGAAGCTTTCTGAAGAACACCGTTGGTATTCACCAGATAGTTTTTGCCGTTAAGTGTGAATGCCTCAACTCTTAAATCCGCATCAGCCTGTTTTCTTAAACCATACTCATAAAGTGTATCGTCAAGAATACCGTGGAAGCCCTGACCTTTCTTGCTTCCGGAAGTTACAAAGTACCAGATCTGATTGTCGCCTGAATCTTCATTCGTAATGGACTGTTTTCCAGTGTTGATCACGCCGTTGTCTGCGAAATAGAAGTTTGCAGTATTTCCGTCTTCCAGATTAACAACCTTAAGACCGGTCTGCATTTCACCTTTTGTATTAAATCCATATTTCTGGGAGTTTACAGTGAATAATTCAATACCCTTTTTCGCAAAGTAAGGAGCACCGTTTTTAAAGAAGAACCAGTGCTGTTCGCCTTCTGCGCTGATGCCCTCGATGCCTTCGATTTCTCTCCAGCCATCGACTCTTGCACCGCTCTCATCATAGTACTGATAGCCTGCTGCGGAAGTCTTGTTGTCAGTATTTTCGGCCGCTTCTGAAGGAGTTGCTGTTACAGGAAGTTTGTACCAGCCGGTCTGCATTTCGCCATTTACAAAGGTGAAGTAAGAACCGTTAATTTTTTTATCTACCTGATCTTTAACCATAACGCCGTCTTTGTCAAAATAGTACCAAGCATTTGTATGGTCGGAATCTTCTGTCGCACTTTCAAGCTCAAACCAGCCTGTTTTCTGTGCGCCGTCATTTTCGTTACCCAGGTAATAAGTAGAACCAGCGATTTCTACCTTGCCAGTAAGCATCTGACCCTGTTCGTCAAAATAATACCAGTTGTCATTGATCTTCTGCCATTTGGAAACGACTTCTTTTCCGTCTTTTCCGTAATAATGCCAGTAATTTTCCGGTGAATCAGGGGAGTCCCAGTAGCTGTCATTGGTAACAGATACCCAGTAATTGGATACTCTCTTTCCGCTCTCGTCTACATAGTACTCATCAACTTTCTGACCGACAGCGATTTCGCCATCCTCATTTAAGTAATACCAGTCTTCTCCGTACTTCTTCCAGGAATCAGTGGCGTAGTAATCACCCTCCTCATAGAATTTCCATGTACCGTTTTCTTCTACCCAGCCAGTTGCTTTGGCATAGACAGTAGAGGCTGTGTTTAAGATGCCCATCTGTGGGGCAGCTGCAGTTAAAATACCGGCAGCGGATAATACAGCCATCAATTTAATTTGCTTTTTCATAAATATGTTCTCTCCTTTTTTGCAGTAAGTTTTATCGTGGCCGAAAATCCATAGTTGCATTACTCTGCGATTATAACGTAAATGAAAGGAACAAAGAAAGTGTGGTTTGATGGCAGATATGGAAGGAGCTAACAGAACAGGAGAAAAGTTGTTGACAGGCAGGGGTTACCCTTAATGCGCCAAAACGCTGTAACCAAGAGAGTACCGGCAGTTGCCTGTAATAGAAGGCTGAGCGGGCAAACAAAGGTTACATAACTGGTAAAGTTGCCAAAGAAAGCATGTTTTTTGGAAAAATGGAAGCTTTTAGAAAGTAAGAAAACTTTAATAGGAAAATAAAGTACGGTGTGGTATAATCACAGACAGATAATTACCATTCCTTAATAAAGGAGAAAATAACATGAGAATGAAAATATCCAATTATATAGCCCAGAGGCTGGTGGAGCTTGGGATCTCCCAGGTGTTTACGGTAACAGGAGGAGGTGCCATGCATTTAAACGATGCATTGGGACATCAGGAAGGGCTTACCTGTCTCTATAATCATCATGAGCAGGCATGCGCCATTGCTGCCGAATCCTACGCCAGAATCAAGGGTCAGATAGCCGCTGTCTGTGTGACCACAGGCCCGGGGGGTACCAACGCCATAACCGGAGTTTTAGGCGGCTGGCTGGATTCCATTCCCATGCTGATTCTGTCAGGGCAGGTTCGCTACGATACCACCGCCAGATGGTCCGGCGTAGGAATCCGTGCCATGGGAGATCAGGAATTTGACATTACAAAAGCAGTTGACTGCATGACCAAATACAGCGAGATGGTGATTGATCCCATGCGAATCCGATACTGTCTGGAAAAAGCAGTTTATCTTGCGTATTCTGGCCGTCCGGGACCTGCCTGGTTAGACATCCCTTTGAATGTGCAGGGTGCTTACGCAGAAATTGACGATCTCATTGGCTTTGACCCGGAAGATTATGAAAATGGGGGAGACGGATGGGTTTCTGCCAATGATGCCAGGATAACTGAGGACGAGAGCGGTTTTGGAGAAAAACGTCAGATACTGCCCCCAAAGCCGGATAAGAAAGCAGTACGTGAGGTCCTTTTAAAGATGAAAGCTGCCGCCCGCCCTGTGATTAATGCAGGGAATGGTATCCGCATCGGACAGGCTCATGATGCCTTTATGCGTGTTGCAGAGAAGCTGGGCGTTCCTGTTGTAACCGGCTGGAACAGCCAGGACTGCATCTACGATGCCCACCCTCTTTATACCGGAAGAGGTGGTGGAATGGGAGACCGTCCCGGTAATTTCGCCATTCAAAACAGTGATCTGGTGCTTTCCCTGGCCAGCCGTTTAAGTATCCGTCAGGTTGGATATAATTTTGCAACCTGGGCCAGAGAGGCTTATGTGATTGTGAATGATATTGATCACGAGGAGTTAAAAAAACCATCTGTACATTCCGATATGCGGATTCATGCAGATGTGAAAGATCTGCTGGCAGTGATGGAAGATCTTTTGGATCATGAATTTATGGCAACCAGGGAAGATCCTCTCTTTAAAGGCGGAACAGGAATTGAATCCCTTACCTGGAATGAGACATGCCGCATGTGGAAAGAGACCTATCCAGTGGTTCTTCCAAAGCATTACAGCCAGGATGACCACAAGGAAGTAAACATTTATGCATTTATATATGAACTGAGCTCCCGTCTTCCTGAAAACAGGATTACCGTGGTTGGCAATGGATCAGCCTGTGTGGTAGGCGGTCATGCTTATGTGATAAAACCGGGCCAGCGCTTTATTTCCAATTCTGCTGTGGCCTCTATGGGATATGATCTGCCTGCAGCCATCGGTATTTCCAAGGCAGATCCGGGAGAAGACATCATTCTGGTGACAGGAGACGGAAGTATCCAGATGAATCTGCAGGAGCTGCAGACCATTATACATCATCGCCTTCCCATTAAGATATTCGTTATTAATAACGGCGGTTATCATTCCATTCGCCAGACCCAGAAGAATTATTTTGGAGAACCCCTTGTAGGAATCGGAGATGACAGCAGAGATTTAAGCTTCCCCGATATGGAGAAACTTTCTGCTGCATACGGTTATCCCTATGTCAGAGCCCGCCACAACGGTGAGATTGACCAGGCGCTCCTTCGCACCCTGTCTGTAAACGGTCCGGTGATTTGCGAAGTATTTGTCAGCAGAGATCAAAATTTTGAACCCAAATCAGCGGCAAAGCGGCTTCCCGATGGAACCATGGTTTCTCCTCCCTTAGAGGATTTGTCCCCGTTCCTTTCTGAGGAAGAGATGGATCGGAATATGATTATTCCCCGGATCAGGGACTAGATTTTTATACAGGGAGGAAATAAGGTGAACGTTGTTGTAACAGGAGCGACCAGCTTCCTGGGAAGAGCTGTGGCGGACTGCCTTTTAAAACAGGGCAGCAGGGTATATGCGGTGGTTCGCCCCGGTTCGGGGAATTTAAGACATCTTCCGTCAAATCAAGACGGTCTGGTAATAATAGAACGGGAACTTGGTGAGCTAGATACACTGGATCAGGTGATTGTTGGACCTTGTCAGGCTTTTTACCATTTTGGCTGGGATGGATCCGGAAGTGAGAACCGGATGAAACGGGAAGTCCAGCAGAAGAATGTGGTGGATGCTTTAAAGGCATTAGAGGGAGCCAGACGTTTAGGCTGCAGCCGTTTTCTCTTTAGCGGTTCCCAGGCAGAATACGGAATTCACAAAGGCCCCCTTTCTGAGGAAACTGACTGCAGCCCGGTTTCTGAATATGGAAAGGCAAAGCTGGACTTTTTAAAACAGGCAACAGAAAAGACGAACCAGTGGCAGCAGGAAGGGATATCATCCATGGAGTATATCCATGCGCGAATTTTCAGCGTGTATGGACCGGGAGATCATCCCTGGTCTCTGGTGGAAAGCTGTTTAAGAGCATTTGGTAGAGGAGAATACATTTCTCTAGGGGAATGCACCCAAATGTGGAATTTTTTATATCTGGAGGATTGCGTCCGGGCGCTGATACTTTTAATGGAACAGGAAAAAGAATCGGTTTCCGGAATTTATAATGTAGCAGCGCCGGAACGGGAAACAAAGCCCTTGCGGGAATACATACGGCAGATGTATGAAACCATGGGATTTCATGGCAGCTACAGCTACGGAAGAAGACGTCCCAATGCAGAGGGACTTGCAAATCTGATTCCGGACATCAGTAAGCTGGAGAAAGACACGGGATTTTCCCCTCTTGTAAGCTTTACTGAGGGAGTGAAAAAGACCTGCGGCTATTAAAAGGGATTGACATGGAGGAAATTTTGTGGTATGAGAGATAGGATTTGTATTGTATGCGGACAGGAGCTTAATGGGCAGCCTTTGATGACCCTGGATCACATGCCGGCTTCAGCACAGGATATCCCGGGTATGGAAGATCTGGCAGAAGACACAGGAATCAGTTTAAATCTGCATCAGTGCAGCTGCTGCGGTCTGGTTCAGTTTGATTGTGAGCCTGTACCATATTATAAGGACGTTATCCGGTCAGGCGGATTCAGCACCACTATGGTGGAACTAAGAAAACGCCAGTACCGGCATTTTATTGATTTCTGCCACCTGGAAGGAAAGAAGTTAATTGAGGCTGGCTGCGGTCAGGGAGAATTTCTTTCTGTTCTTTCCCGGTTTCCCGTTACTGCATGCGGGATTGAGCACAGGGAGAGCCTGGTTTCACTTGGGAAAGAAAAAGGACTGAACGTCTGGAAGCAGTTTGCAGGGGTGGGAGAGATCCTTATGTCTCCCGATGGAAGTACCAGTGGCCCGTATGATGGATTTTTGTCCTTTAACTATCTGGAACATCAGCCGGATCCGGTGGGGATGCTTTGCTGCATTGCAGATAATTTAACAGAGGATGGCGTGGGACTGATTACCGTGCCCAGCCTTGAATATATTCTGGAATACGATGGCTACTACGAACTGATCCGGGATCATATCGCTTATTATACCTTTGACACGCTTCGTTTTGCAGCAGATCAGGCCGGTTTCGAAGTGCTTGAAGAGGAGATGGTTAACCGGGACACCCTGTCCGTGATTGTCAGAAAGAAAAAGACTGTAAACGAGAACGCGGGAAGGAAAAATCCCGACAGACTGGATGTCTCCAGTCTGCTTAAAAGCCGGGTGGTCATCGATGAGGAACTGAAACGTCTGGTTGATGAATTAGAGTCAGAAGGAAAAAGCCTTGGGATCTGGGGAGCCAGTCATCAGGGATTTACCCTGGCATCCACAACGGTAATCGGGAATTTCGCCAGATATATTATCGATTCAGCATCCTTTAAACAGGGACGGTTTGCACCTGCTTCCCATTTGCCTATCGTCGCACCGGATCATTTCCTTACGGATCCGGTAGATGCCATTTTAATCGTGGCACCAGGCTATACAGAAGAGATCGCTAAATCCATTGTGGAAAAATTTGGACGGAATGTGGAGATTTTAGCGTTGAAATCCAATCATTTGGAAAGGATATAAGAAAAAAGTATGAAAGCATTTGTTTTAGTTGAACCGGGAGTAGTGGGCTGGCATGATGCGCCGGAGCCGGAGCTTACGCCTTATGGGGCGATTCTTCGACCTGTTGCTGTGACACCCTGCTCCTCAGACGTTCATACCGTTTACGGCGGAGGTTCAAGAAAAGCTCCGAATCTCATTTTGGGACATGAATGTGTGGCGGAGATTTTAGAAACCGGAGATCTGGTAAAAGATTTTAAGCCTGGAGAAATTGTTGCAGTTCCTGCCATAACACCCGACTGGAGAGCCATGGGCATTCAGGAAGGAAATTATAAGCATGCCTCTGCTCCGTTTTCCGGTCATCAGCTGGGAAGATCCATTCCCGGCGTATTTGCGGAACGTTTTCTCATACCAGATGCGGATACCACACTGGCAAAGATTCCTGAGGGAGTTACTCTGGAACAGGCTCTGATGTGTGTGGACGTTGTGACTACCGGCTTTACAGGAGCGGAATACGCAGATATTCAGTTTGGCGATACGGTAGTGGTTATGGGAATTGGTCCCATCGGTCTGATGGCCATTGAGGGCGCCAGACATTTGGGGGCAGCCCGGATCATTGCAGTGGGAACAAGACCTGTCTGTACCAGCCTTGCCCTGGAATATGGGGCGACAGAGGTTTTAAGCTATAAAAACGGCAATATCGTTGATCAGGTGATGGAACGGACCGGCGGTCTGGGCGCTGATGGCGTTATCATCTGCGGAGGCGGTGATGAGGTATTTACCCAGGCTGTTGATATGGCCAGATATGGAATTGGAACCATTTCCAATGTAAATTATTTCGGCGGTACGGGAAGTCTTGCTTTCCCTAAATTTTCGGGGGGCAGGGGTATGGCTGGAAAAACCATTCATACAGAACTGGCAAAAGGCGGAAGAATCCGGATTGAACGCCTTTTAAAGATGATACAGTACGGCAGAATTAATCCCCAGAAGCTGGTGACCCATCACCTGCATGGACTGGATGAAGTGGAGACTGCGCTCCAGATGATGAAAGAAAAACCTGCAGATTTAATAAAAGTGATGGTTAAGACAGATGGGAAGTGAACAGATGAAAACAATAAGCATTGTAGTTCCCTGTTATAATGAGGAAGAAAACGTAGAAGCCATGTATCAGGCCATATCAGGCGTTTTTAAAAGGGAATTGAACAAATACCGTTATGAACTGATTTTTATTGATAATGATTCCGCGGACAGAACCAGGGAGATCATCCGTAATTTGTGCTCAAAGGACCAGGGGGTAAAGGGAATCTTTAATGCGAAAAATTTTGGACAGTTCAACTCCCCATATTATGCCATGCTTCAGTCGGACGGCGACTGTACGATTTTGATGGCGGCAGATTTTCAGGACCCGGTGGAGATGATCCCCAGATACGTAAAAGAATGGGAAGACGGCTATAAAATCGTAATCGGAATTAAAAAGTCCAGCAAAGAAAGTAAGATCATGTACTGGCTGAGAAGCTGTTACTATAAGATGATTAAAAAACTGTCCGATGTGGAGCAGATCGAACATTTTACCGGATTTGGACTTTATGATAAGACATTTATTAGCGTTTTAAGACAGCTTGATGATCCCACTCCGTTTCTTCGGGGAATCGTGGCAGAACTTGGCTTCAAAAGAAAAGAGATTCCTTATGAGCAGCCCAAACGGCGGGCAGGAAAAACCAGCAATGATTTTTTTAAGCTCTATGATGCAGCCATGTTAAGCATTACTTCCTACACCAAGGTCGGACTTCGTGTGGCAACGATTTTCGGAAGTATCTGCTCCTTCGCCAGCATGATGGTTGCCCTGATTTATCTGATTTTAAAGCTGATTTACTGGGATCGTTTCCCTGCTGGAATGGCACCTCTCCTCATTGGTATGTGCTTTTTAGGATCCGTTCAGATATTTTTTATCGGTCTTGTAGGGGAGTATATTCTTTCCATCAATGCCCGCATTATGAAACGTCCTCTTGTGATTGAAGAAGAGCGGATTAATTTTACCTGCGGTGCAAAGGAAGATACAGATGAGGATCTGCTTCTTATGGCAGCCTCCATGGAGGATGGGAATCAGAGATGAAATATAAGATAGATGTTATGAGGATCCGGGACAATTCCATCGTATTAAACGGCTGGGTGATCGGAAGAACTCCACAGGAAGAGGTACAGTTCCAGGTGCTTGACGAGCAGGATACCCCTGTGGAATTCAAATACGTACCGGTACGCAGAGACGATGTAAGCCAGATTTATTTTAAGAAGACGGTTGAGAAAGATCTTGGATTTGACATTCGGATTCCATATGTCAGGGACAGTAAAAAAGACCGGACTCTGGTGATTAAATGTGAAAACAAATCAGTGGCGGTAAAGCTGAATGCAGATATTATTGAAAAGCAGAACAGCTCTTCCCACAAAAAGTCAGCAAAATTAAAGAGTATGATGAATAAGCAGACCCTGCAGTCTGCCATGGATTTTCTTGCAGAAAACGGACTTAAGGCCTTTGTCATCAAATCCAGACATAAACTTCAGGGCATTGACAGCGATTACGATTATCCGGAATGGGTATCCCTTACAAAAACAACGGAGGAAGAGCTGGCACAGCAGAAAGAGACCGTATTTGACTATATGCCAAGACTTTCCGTTGTCATACCTGCTTACAAAACACCAGAACGTTTCCTTTCTGCAATGCTTGATTCCCTTCTTGCCCAGACCTACACAAACTGGGAGGTTTGTGTGGCTGACGGAAGTCCAAAGGGAGAAGGTGTGGAGCGGGTATTAAAGCGCTACGCCATAAAGGATGAAAGATTCCGTTATGTGATACTGGGAGAAAACAAGGGCATTTCCGGCAATACCAATGCTGCTATTGAGATGGCTACCGGTGATTTCATTGTTCTTGCAGATCATGACGATACTCTGGCGCCTGATGCACTGTTTGAATGTGTAAAGGCCATTAATCAGGATCCTGAGATTGATGTGGTTTATACCGATGAAGATAAGCTTGATATCGATGGAGGGGAATTGTTTGAGCCCCATTTCAAACCTGACTTCAATCCGGATTTATTAACCAGTGTCAACTATATCTGCCATTTGTTTGTGGTAAACCATGAACTGCTTCTGGAAGTGGGATTATTTAAGGAAGAGTTTGACGGAGCCCAGGATTATGATTTTATTTTACGGTGTACGGAGAAGGCAAGGAAAATCTGTCATATTCCAAAAGCACTTTACCACTGGCGGTGCCATCAGGATTCAACAGCAAGTAATCCGGAAAGCAAACTCTATGCATTTGAAGCCGGCGCCAGAGCTGTGAAAGCCCATTATGACCGGTTGGGAATTCCTGTGAAGTCCGTTGAAAAGGGCATAGACTACGGCATCTACCACACTACATTTGAAATTACGGGAGATCCTCTGGTATCTGTGATTATTCCAAACAAGGACCACAGTGCAGACCTGGATTTATGCATGCGTTCCCTGATTGAAAAATCAACTTATAAGAATCTGGAATTCATTGTAGTGGAAAATAACAGCGCGGATCCGGCAACATTTGCCTACTATGAGAAGATTCAGAAAGAATTTGAATTTGTTCATGTTGTAACATGGGAAAGAGAATTTAATTATTCTGCCATTAATAATTTTGGTGTTACGTTTGCAAAGGGAGAGTACCTTTTGTTCTTAAATAACGATACGGAACTGATCAATCCCGAGAGTATTGAAGAGATGTTAGGATACTGCCAGAGAGAAGATGTAGGAATTACAGGAGTACGGCTTCTGTATTCCGATGATACCATTCAGCATGCCGGAGTCGTAGTTGGTTTCGGCGGAATCGCAGGCCATACCTTTATTGGTCTTCATAAGGCGGAGAGCAGTTATTTCAATCAGGCCATGTGCGCAAGAAATTACAGTGCGGTTACCGCTGCCTGTATGATGAGCAAGCGGTCCCTGTTCGATCAGGCAGGTGGATTTTCCGAAGATCTGGCGGTTGCATTTAATGACATTGATTACTGCATGAAGATTCGTTCCTTAAATAAACTGGTTGTTTACGCGCCCTATGCCCTGTTCTACCATTATGAGTCAAAGTCCAGAGGACTGGAGGACACACCAGAAAAGGTGGAACGCTTCAATCGGGAAATTAAGAAATTTTCAGATAAATGGCCGGATATTTTACGGGACGGTGATCCCTATTATAACCCCAATTTAACTCTTCGCAAATCCAATTTTGCACTGAGGGATTTAAAGAAAGAAAAAATAGGGGAACCCTATCAGTTAGAGGTTTAAGATGCAAAAGAAAGTAACAATCATTATTCCCAATTATAACGGATTAAAATTTATGGAACCCTGTTTTAAGGCCTTAAGAGCTCAAAGTGATCAGAACTTTGAGCTTCTTGTGGTGGATAACGGTTCCACTGATGGCAGTGTAAAATGGCTGGAAGACCATCAGATTCCCTCTATATTTTTAGAAGAGAACACGGGATTTTCCGGTGCCGTCAATATCGGAATCCGGGAATCCGTGACCCCCTATGTCATACTGCTAAACAATGATACGGAACCTCGGCCGGATTACGTAAAAGAGATGGTAAACGCCATCGAGGGTTCCCCTAAGATATTCTCCGTCAGCAGTAAGATGATTCAGCTTTACCATAAAGATCTGATGGATGATGCTGGAGATATGTACAGCGTATTGGGCTGGGCCTATCAACGGGGGGTGGGACAAAAAAGCAGCGGGTATCATAAAGCCTGCCGTGTATTTTCTGCCTGTGCCGGCGCAGCCATTTACCGGAGAGAAGTTTTTGATAAGATCGGAGGCTTTGATGAGGACCATTTCGCATATCTGGAGGATATTGATGTGGGATACCGGGCGAAGATCTGCGGCTACGAAAACTGGTATTGCCCCAAAGCTGTGGTTTACCATGTGGGGAGCGGAACCAG
Source organism: Lacrimispora sp. (assembly GCF_031982545.1). Classification (GTDB taxonomy): domain Bacteria; phylum Bacillota; class Clostridia; order Lachnospirales; family Lachnospiraceae; genus Lacrimispora. The sequence continues at coordinate 38,241 of NZ_DALYXB010000023.1, read as the reverse complement.
CGGTTCCAAATACAATTCCTTTAAAGTAAAGCTGGCTGCAAGAAACAATCTTTATCTGAATTATAAAAATATGCCTCTGCTCCAGTTAATCCTTAACTTTCTTCCCATTCTCGCCGGAATGGCAGTAAAATATATGTTTTTCCATCGGATTGGCTTCGCTTCTGATTATATGGAAGGAGTGAAGGAAGGGCTGAAAACTTTGAAAAAAACAAAGAAAGTCAGGTTTCAAATGTCCCGCCTTGGTAATTATATAAGAATTGAGGGAGAACTGATTTTGGGAACATTTCTCTATGTTTGGGAATTTATGAAAAGGAAACTAAAAATTGACAGGTCAATTTAAGAATATTTTAATGGCATCATATTGACATATCATGTATAATAAACGGGAAATTATCATGGAAGAGTATGGAGTCATGCAAGTAGGAAGGTTTTGCTGCTATGATTAAAGATAATCAAAAAAAATTTAATGGGTTTCATGTAGTATTAGATGGACTGGTCATAATTCTGTCTTATGTGATTGCCTGGCTGCTCCTTTTACTGGGCAACTGGTTATTCAGCCCCAATAAGCAGGTTCTGCCACCACAGTACTATTTTGCGGCGCTTCTCCTGATTTTGCCGACTTATCTGCTCCTTTACGGCATTTTCCAGCTGTATGCACCGAAGCGGGTTCAGGAAAGGCTATATGAGTTCACCAATATCTTAAAAGCCAATCTGCTGGGGCTTCTGCTTTTTACCCTCAGTCTGTTCTTGGTTAAGAAAAACCCGTATTTCAGTGAGTTTTCAACCAGAATGGTATTCTATTTCTTTGCTGCCAATGTCATATTGGAGACAGCGGAGCGAAATTTAATCCGTATGGCCCTTCATTCCATGCGTACCAAAGGATATAATCAGAAGCATATCCTTTTGATTGGGTACAGCCGCGCAGCGGAAGGTTTTATTGAACGGGTGCGTTTGAATCCTGAATGGGGTTATCAGATCAAAGGAATTCTTGACAATAAGAAAGAATGGGGTTATGAGTTTAAAGGAATCCATGTCATAGGAAAGGTAAGTGACTTAGATGAGATACTTGCCCTCAATTCCCTTGACGAAATTGCGATCACCCTAAGCATCAGCGAATATGCAGATTTAGAGCGGATTGTGGCTTCCTGTGAGAAATCAGGAGTTCACACCAAATTTATACCTGATTATAATAATATGATACCCACAAGGCCTTACATCGAAGACCTCCAGGGGCTTCCTGTGGTCAATATCCGGCGTGTGCCGCTGACTGACCCGGTAAACGCCATGTTAAAACGGGCGGTAGACATATTCGGGGCAGCCTTTGCTCTTTTGGTGTTTTCGCCGATTATGCTTCTTACTGCCATATTAATCAAGCTTACTGCTCCCGGTCCTCTTATCTATAAGCAGGAGAGAGTCGGGCTTCACAACCGGTCATTTCATATGTTCAAATTCCGGTCCATGGTGGTACAGGCTCCTTCAGAAGAAAAGATGAAGTGGACAACAAAACACGATTCCAGAGTTACCCCGGTGGGGCGTTTTATCAGAAAGACCAGTATCGATGAGATGCCGCAGTTTCTTAATGTGTTAAGGGGAGATATGAGTCTGGTGGGTCCAAGACCCGAACGGCCTCTTTTTGTAGAAAAATTTAAAGAGGAAATCCCAAGGTACATGATTAAGCATCAGGTACGCCCCGGAATCACAGGCTGGGCTCAGGTAAACGGGCTTCGGGGAGACACTTCCATTACAAAACGGATTGAACATGATCTTTATTATATTGAAAACTGGACACTGGGATTTGATATTAAGATCCTGTTCCTAACTATGTTCAAAGGGTTTATTAATAAAAATGCGTACTGATATCGGATACGACACAATTAGGATGAGGATAAGTAAATGAGAAATGATTTTGATGATGAATTAAACCGTGAAAGCACAAGAAAAGAAAGACGCGGTTCTGATTCGAAGCCAGATTCTGCCAGCAGCAGCGGGCAGCCCATGTTTAAGGGACAATCATCAGCAGGCAGACAGCAGGCATCGGCAGGCACAACACGCAGACAGCCGGAAGACGCTGCCAGACCCCAAAGGACAGGCGCAAGGCAGCCGGATGAAAACAGAGCCAGAACGTCCATGGAACAGGAAAACCGCAGAACCCGGGCCGCGAAAGAGGAAGGGAGAACTCCCGCAAGAGATCAGATCGTGATCGGAGACGGTGCTTCCAGACAACAGCCAAGAATTTCTCCTCAGGAGAAGGCCGCTGCAGCCAGCCGGTTAGCTGCTCATACAGAAAAAAAGAGACGGATCCGTAAATTCATAATCCTTGCAGTTGCAGAAATATTTACTCTCGCACTTATTTTCTCCTATGCATATGTGGCGAGGCTCATGGGTTCGATCCAGAAGCCCGATAATTTTAATGCAAATCAGGTACGCAACGAAGTAATGTCTCCAGAACAGAAGAAGCATATGACCGGATATCGGACCATAGCAGTATTTGGTGTTGACAGCCGGGATGGTAATGTTAATAAAGGTACCAATGCCGATGTTATTATGCTTTGTAATATAAACAGAGGTACTGGAGAAATAAAAATTGTATCTATTTTCCGTGATACATATTTAAACATCAATGAAGGAAATACTTATAATAAAATTAATGCAGCCTATGCAAACGGCGGTGCTGCCCAGGCACTTGCAGCAATTAACAGAAACTTAGATTTAGATGTCACAGAGTATGTGACCTTCAACTGGAAGTCTGTGGCAGATGGAATTAACATGCTGGACGGTGTGGATATCGATATCAGCAAGGCAGAATTCCGTTATATTAACTCCTTTATTACAGAGACTGTTGAGAAAACCGGAGTCCCATCCGTTCATTTAAAATCAGCTGGTCTCAATCATTTAGATGGTGTTCAGGCTGTTGCCTACGCCAGACTCAGAAAGATGGATACAGACTTTGCAAGAACAGAGCGTCAGCGCCTTGTAATTCAGAAATCCTTTGAAAAGGCAAAGAAAGCGGATCTGGGACTGCTTAACAGAATTCTTCTTATGGAAGTTGACCAGATTGGCTCTAATTTAACATTCAGTGATTTTACTGAACTGTTATTAGATATTGGTAAGTATCACATTGGTGAAACAGGCGGCTTCCCATATGCCCGCGGCGACATGGACATAGGTAAAAAAGGTGACTGTGTAATTCCTCAGACGTTGGAAACAAACGTAGCACAGCTGCATAAATTCCTTTTCGACAAGGACAGCTATGAGCCCTCCGATATGGTGAAAAAGATCAGTGCCAAGATTGCGGCTGATTCCGGCATGTATAAGCAGGGAACAAGCGTGGATCATGTGCCCACGGACAAGGGATATGATGGCGGAGACAAAACCAAACCGGCGGTAAAGGAGACGAAGAGTACAGAGGCAGAAGAGACCAGCAAAGAGGAAACTGTGGATGCCACTGACGAATTCGGAAACCCTGTAAAGACTACTGAAAGCTCTGAAAATGTCACAGGCCCCACAAAAGAAACCAAGCCTTCAGAAACCACCAAAGGCACTGGAAAACCAGGAGAAACAAAACCAACCACCTCAGGAACCACTGAGACAACTACTGCATCGGCAGGACCTGGAACCAGCGAGACAACCAAGGCATCTGTTCCTGAGGAAACGACGACGACAGGTCCTGGTGAAACTCCTACGAAACAGCAGTCCGGTACGTCTCCCACCACTGCAGCAGCAGCTCCGGGAGGCAATACGGATACAGTTGTAGTTCCTGCACCTCCAGTCAATTAAATTTAAAATTTAACACAAAATCCCTGCACACAGCGCTTTACAAAACGCTCTTTTTGCAGGGATTTTTTCAATTCACATATTCAATATAGATTTATCACAGAATGGTCACATTTCATTGGTAGACTTTGTTTATCAGATGAGATAACAAACATACATGAAAGGAGATTGATGTTATGTATGACGAAAATGACAATATTGAAACAGGCAGGGTAAACCCGGAAGCCAATAAAGAAGAAACCGTAACAACCAATTTTATAATGAGAGATCCCGAACCGGAAAAGGAACAGTCTCAGAACACCATTCCCCATTATCAGGAATACCGTTATCAGAGAACACCGGACCAGACCCCTTATGAGGAAGAAGGAAAGAAGCGAAAAAAAGGCAATTTCGGAAAAAAGACAGCAGCAGTTGTTGGAAGTGCTCTGGTCTTTGGAATCGTTGCCGGCAGCACCATTGTGGGAATCAACTGGGCAGCAGGCTCCTATGCTCAAAATAAATCAGTAGAAATAAGCCGTGCGGAAACCCTTCCCACAACACCAGCAGGCGACTCACTTCCAGCTTCCAATACATCCAGTATTTCCACAATCAATGACGTTTCTCCTATCGTTGACAAAGCAATGCCATCGGTAGTTGCCATTACAAGCAAGGTGGTCTATGAAAGCCAGACATGGTTTGGCCCCATGCAGCAGGAAGGAGAAGGAAGCGGTTCCGGAATTGTTGTTGGCAAAAACGACGATGAGCTTTTAATTGTTACCAACAACCATGTGGTTCAGGGAGCCAAGGAGTTAAAAGTTACCTTTATTGACCAGACAGCTGTAGATGCAGCCATTAAAGGAACCGATGCAGACAGTGACTTAGCAGTGATAGCAGTTCCATTAAAAAATATCTCCTCTGACACATTATCCAAAATAGCCATTGCCTCACTTGGAAAATCCGAAACATTAAAAGTAGGTCAGGGCGTTATTGCCATCGGTAATGCACTTGGATACGGCCAGTCCGTAACCGTAGGTTATATCAGTGCACTTGACCGTGCTGTACAGACAGAAGACGGAACAAACCGTGATCTGCTTCAGACCGATGCAGCCATTAACCCAGGTAACAGCGGCGGTGCACTTTTAAATATGCAGGGAGAAGTAATCGGCATTAACTCAGCTAAATATTCCTCTACAGAAGTAGAAGGTATGGGATACGCCATTCCCATCTCCAAAGCCCAGACAATCATAGACGGTTTAATAACCAAGAAGACCAGAACTCAGGTTGCAGACAATGATCAGGGCTATTTAGGAATCCAGTGCAAGAACATTGATTCCACCACCAGCCAGCAGCTGGGTATGCCTCAGGGCGTGTTTATCTACAAAATTGTAGAAGGCGGAGCAGCTTCCCAGTCTGATCTTCGTGAAAAAGACATTATCACCAAATTCGACGGACAGGGAATTAAAACCTATGATGACTTAACAAGCATGCTTAAATACTATGCAGGAGGAACAAAAGTATCTCTGACTGTACAGTCTCTTGAAAACGGCCAGTATGTAGAGCGTAACGTTGACATCACCCTTGGCAAAAAACCAGCGGACGCCAATCAGCAATAACAAATAAAAAATCAACTCCCGGAATCCTCAGAGGAATTCCGGGAGCTTTTTCATTTCATTAAAAAACTCTAAACTGTCTGTCTCCTCTTGTACGACTCTTTTAAATGCTTTATAATAATCTGATATACAGTATAGAATTACAGACAAAAGGAGATTATACTTTGAACGATAAAGATTTTCTGGAGGAGAAGATGGAAGACAATAAGATCCAAAACTCTGATATTGATAAAGAAAAAAAAGAAGACGAATCAGAATACGAAAAAATATGTTACGTATGCCGCAGACCGGAAAGCAAGGCAGGTTCCATGGTATCCATGCCAGGAGGCATGAACCTATGCCACGACTGTATGCAGAAAGCCTTTGATTCCGTCACTCAGGGAGGTCTTGACCTAAGCAAGCTCCCCGGCATGCCCTACATGAACTTAAACCTCAACGATCTTGGAAGCTTAAACAAAGATCTGGAGATCCCCAAAAAACAAAAAATCAAAAAGAGATCTGACAAAGAGCCCAAAAAGCAGCTGGAGCGAAAAGACATCCCAGCTCCCCATACCGTCCGTCAGAAGCTTGACGAATACATCATCGGCCAGGAGCAGGCGAAAAAAGCCATATCCGTAGCGGTCTACAATCACTATAAGCGTGTATACCTTGCAGACACAGTTCAAAATGACGAAGATGCCGTTCAAATCGAGAAATCCAACATTCTGATGATCGGACCAACCGGCAGCGGCAAGACCTATCTGGTAAAGACACTGGCCAGACTCTTAGATGTCCCCCTTGCAATCGCTGATGCCACCTCCTTAACAGAGGCCGGTTACATCGGTGATGACATTGAAAGCGTAGTTTCAAAACTTCTATCTGCTGCAGATAACGATGTAGAGCGAGCAGAACGTGGAATCATCTTCATCGATGAAATTGACAAAATTGCAAAAAAGAAGAATACCAGCAGCAGAGATGTAAGCGGTGAATCCGTCCAGCAGGAACTATTAAAGCTACTGGAAGGGAGCACTGTGGAAGTACCTGTAGGCGCGAACCAGAAGAATGCCATGACTCCCATGACAACCGTACGCACCGAGAACATTCTGTTCATCTGCGGCGGTGCCTTCCCTGATCTGGAAGATATTATCAAAGAGCGTCTCAAAGAAAAGACCTCCATAGGATTTTCCTCCGAATTAAAAGACAAGTACGACAAGGATGCCAACATACTCTCCCGTGTAACCAACGAAGACCTAAAAAAATTCGGTATGATACCCGAGTTTCTCGGACGACTCCCCATCACGGTCACCCTGGAAACCTTAACCAAAGAACTATTAGTCCGGGTATTAAACGAGCCAAGGAATGCCATATTAAAACAGTACCAGAAGCTTTTGGAGCTGGACGAAGTAAAACTGGTATTTGAAGACGAAGCTCTGGAATGGATTGCAGAAGAGGCACTGGAAAAAAAGACCGGTGCAAGAGCCCTCCGTGCCATCATAGAGAGCTTCATGCTGGACATCATGTATGAGATTCCCAAAGACCCCAACATCGGTTCCGTCATCATCACCAGAGCTTACTTAGATAAAAACGGAGGCCCTCTCATCCAGATGAGAGGATAGAAGAAAGGAGAGTGAAACATGCTTTATATCGGTATCATAGGTATCCTTGCGGCTCTCGACTTATTCATCAAGCAGGCCATAGAACAGCAAAACGAATCAGACTTCCCCAAAGAATTACAGAAAAGCGGCGGTAAGATCCTTCTATACAAGAATCACAATCCCGGCTTTTCCTTTGGCTATTTAAAAGACCACCCGGAACTTGTCTCCATGATTCCCCTGGCAGTTGCCTCCTTCATCGGAGGAATGCTGGCATGTCTCTTAAAAAGCAAAGGAAAAACAGCAGAAAAGCTGGCCTTTTCCATCGCCCTCGGAGGCGCAATCAGCAATTTATACGACCGTCTGGTCCGCCATTACGTCGTAGATTATTTCAGCATTCAGTACGGAAAACTGAAAAAAGTGGTCTTTAACCTGGGCGATTTCTTCATCTTTCTGGGCGCCGGCCTCATTGTCATCATTGAAACAATACGTGCATTCAAAGAGCGCTAAACCAAAAAAAACGGCTGTCTTCTTGACACAGCCGTTTTTCTATTGTACAATCATTCATAAAATATAAAAAACAGGAGTTGATTTTTTTGGATTCGAGTGACTATATACAGTTGCTTATGTTAATTTTATTAGTTTCATTATCAGCATTTTTCTCATCCGCTGAGACAGCACTTACGACGGTGAACCGGATCAGGGTCAGAACTCTGGCAGAAGCAGGCAACAAGAATGCCATCACGCTTACAAAGATACTGGAAAACCAGGGCAAGATGCTCAGCGCAATTCTCGTTGGAAACAATGTGGCAAATTTAACCGCCTCTTCTTTGTCCACCACACTTGTCATGAGTATATGGGGAAATAAGGCGATCAGCATTGGAACCGGCATTCTGACCCTTGTAATATTGGTTTTTGGTGAAATTTCCCCTAAAACCATTTCAACCTTATATTCCGAAACGATTGCTTTAAAATATGCAAAAATCATCTACGCATTTATGACAATCATGACACCAGTCATCTACGTAGTACACATCCTGTCCTCCAGCTTTTTGCGTTTCATTCACGTGAACCCCAACAAAAAGCAGGATTCCATTACAGAAGATGAACTGAGAACCATCGTAGATGTAAGCCATGAAGAGGGTGTAATTGAATCAGAAGAAAGAAAGATGATTAACAATGTATTTGATTTCGGTGATTCCGTAGCCAGGGACATCATGATACCCCGTATTGATATGACTTTAGTAGACGTAAATGCCACATACGAAGAACTGATCGATATTTTCCGTGAAGAGATGTACACCAGAATTCCTGTGTACGAAGAGACCAATGACAATGTAATTGGAATCATCAACATGAAAGACCTTCTTTTAACCGACAACAGTACGGATTTCAATATCCGTAATTTCCTAAGAGAGCCCCTCTATACATATGAGTACAAAAAAACAGCTGAACTCATGATAGAGATGCGCCAGACCTGCAACAATGTGGTTATCGTACTGGACGAGTACGGTGCGACAGCCGGCATGATCACTCTGGAGGATTTACTGGAGGAGATTGTAGGAGAGATCAGAGACGAATACGATGAAGACGAAGAGAACGAGCTGGTAGAAGTGGCCCCCCAGGAATATCTTGTGGAAGGCTCCATGAAACTTGACGACCTAAACGACAGACTTAATCTTGAACTGGAATCAGAGGACTACGATTCCATAGCCGGATTAATCATCGGACTCTTAGACCGTCTACCCGAGCAGGGAGAAGAAGTAGTTTGCAATGATATCAGGCTGGTAGTAGAATCCCTGGATAAGAATCGAATTGATAAAGTGAGGATGTATCTGGGGGTTGAAGAAACAGGACAGACCAAGAGGGGCTGAGCCGGAGTTTCGGCGGGAGAACTTCTAAGACCGGACAGGCACAAAAAACATGGGATCGGAAACACTTCACCCGAATTTCTGAAAGAAATTCGCGCTCAGGGTTTCCTCAGAAATTGGCTCTGAAGCCAATTTCTGCCCATGTTTTTTGCACCTCTCCGGCCTAAGAAGTTCTAACCCCGCCTCCAAACCGCCTCCGCCCCTCTTGGCCTGTCCCGTTTCCCTCGACTCCGCAGAAACCCCCACTGTAAAAAAACTCCTCCACGTCTTCAATCCTAACGAAGTACAGGTGCTTATTATCTCATCTGGTCTGCGACGCTTTTTCCCAGATGGAGAATCAATGTTGAACAGAAAATGAGGAGTCCGGTCCCCGGATACAGCGATTTGTGGAGGGTGTCGATAGGTGTAAGGGAGAGGAAGTGCAAAAATGAGGACAAAAAACGGACTCACAAAGTCCGTTTTTTAGGCGCCCTGAGTCGGGTTTTCATCAAGAAAACCCGACGAATGGTGCCGGTGTCCTTATTTTTGTGCTTTCTCTCCCTTACACCTATCCCGCCCGAAACCATGAGCGTATCAGGGGACCGGACTCCTCATTTTCCGCCAGCCCCCCATTATCCTCCATCTCTAAACCCGTCTTCCCCACTAACTAAGCATCCCCCCCGCAGTCCCACTAGCTGCGCAGATCGCCATGGTAGTCAGTATCTGATTCATCGACCCGTTAATCCCTCTGTTCAGCATAAAGGAAACTGCCAGCAGCACAAGGAAATACAAAAGACCCAGTAACAGGCCCCAGAAGAATCTCCTCTGCTTTATGCTCTTCCCCATGAGAATCCCTCCAAAGAGACAGGTGATAACGTAAACTGCATTGACACCCAGCCGGATCTGACCTTCCTTCAGCCGGAATCTATAAAGCGCTAAGGCCAGGATCACCAGCAGGACTCCGGTCAATATGTAGGTGACAAGCAGATTTCTAAGTGTGACCTGAAGCTTTGATTTTTCCATGTTTTTTCTCCTTATGTCTTGTCTTCTGGTTCAGTATATTCGTCCATCAGGGAGGATATTCGAATATATTGGCGGTTGAAAAAAATGTTTCAGCTCCTCCCTGAGGGGGCAATTCATCTTGCACTGGTTAAAAACATGTGGTATAATCTCAAAGAATTAGGCAAATACAGGAGGTGTAAGTTTATGAAACACGTAAAAACATTAAGTTCCAGTACATTAAAAGAATCTATGAAAAAAGGCGGCTGCGGTGAGTGCCAGACTTCCTGTCAGTCAGCTTGTAAAACATCCTGTACAGTAGGTAACCAGAGCTGCGAGAACAGCAATCGCTAGTATAAAACTGTATAGTACAGCCATAAGGCAGATAAGCACATGCCCCTGCGGTCGTTAGACGGTAGGGGTTGCTTCGCTTGTCTGCTAAATATGATTACGGGTTTAAATCTTAATTAAGGAGAATACAAGTGATCCATCAATATATTAATAATGGCTTCCATATTATTATGGATGTCAACAGCGGGTCTGTTCATTCGGTTGATCCGGTTATGTATGATGCTGTAAAGATTGCAGCACCGCTGGTGCCGGATATGGAAAAGGCCGCGGCGCTTCCAAAGGAAGCGGAAGAGAAAGTGCTTTTGGAGCTTTTAAGTACCTATGAAGAGGCTGAGGTGAGAGAGGCTCTGGAAGAAATTCAGTTTCTGATTGATGAAGGGGAACTGTTTACCAAGGATATTTACCATGATTATGTGGTTGATTTTAAAAAGAGAAAGACCGTTGTAAAGGCTCTTTGCTTACATATTGCTCATGACTGCAACCTTGCATGCAAGTACTGCTTTGCGGAAGAAGGGGAGTATCATGGACGCCGTGCACTGATGTCGTTTGAGGTTGGTAAGAAGGCACTGGATTTTCTGATTGCCAATTCCGGCAACCGTAAAAATCTGGAAGTGGACTTTTTTGGCGGCGAACCGCTGATGAACTGGGACGTTGTAAAACAACTTGTTGAATACGGGCGCTCAAAAGAGAAAGAATATAATAAGAACTTTCGTTTTACCATGACTACTAACGGCGTGCTTTTAAATGATGAGATTATGGAATACTGTAATCGGGAAATGAGCAATGTGGTGTTAAGTCTTGATGGACGGAAGGATGTTAATGACCAGATGCGGCCATTCCGGAATGGGAAGGGAAGCTATGAGCTGATTGTTCCTAAATTTCAGAAATTTGCAAAACTGAGAGGGGAAAAGGATTATTATATCCGGGGTACGTTTACACGGAATAATATGGATTTCTCAAAAGATGTTCTGGAGTTTGCGGATCTTGGGTTCGAGAGCATGTCCATTGAACCGGTTGTGGCTCAGGATGAAGAGGATTATTCCATCAGACAGGAGGATATTCCGGCTATTTTAGAGGAGTATGATAAGCTGGCTGTTGAGTATATTAAGAGACAGAAGGAAGGAAGAGGATTTAATTTCTTCCACTTTAATATTGATCTGACTCAGGGACCCTGTGTGGCTAAGAGATTGTCTGGCTGCGGTTCAGGAACCGAGTATCTGGCGGTTACGCCATGGGGTGATTTCTATCCATGCCACCAATTTGTCGGAGAAGAGGAATTTCTTCTGGGCAATGTAGATACAGGTGTGACAAACACGCAGATCCGCGATGAATTTAAACTTTGCAACGTTTATGCAAAAGACAAATGCCGGGATTGCTACGCAAGGTTTTATTGCAGCGGGGGCTGTGCAGCTAACTCCTATAATTTTCATGGAAGCATTACGGATGCGTATGATACCGGCTGCGAGATGCAGAAGAAACGGATTGAGTGTGCGATCATGATTAAGGCAGCATTGGCTGAAGAATAAGACTGAAAGTTCCAGCTTTCAGACTTAAACTTGTTTTATTCCAAAAGTGAAGGAGAAAAGTCATGAAAAGTAACAAAGGCAAGGGCCTGTTAGGGCTGATTTTTGCACTGGTGATGGTTGGGTTATTCGGTTATTTTGGATATACTACCATGGGTGACATTAAGCTTGGACTTGATCTGGCGGGGGGCGTCAGCATTACCTATCAGGCAAAAGAAGAAAAACCAAGTGAAGAGGACATGAAGGATACCATCTACAAACTGCAGCAGAGAGTTCAAAACTACAGCACTGAGGCAGAGGTATATCAGGAGGGTGACAACCGTATTAACGTTGATATCCCAGGCGTTTCAGATGCCAATGCAATTCTTGAAGAACTTGGAAAACCTGGTTCCTTAACATTTACAGATGAAGCCGGAAAAGTTATTTTAAATGGTAATCAGGTGTCTACTGCAAAACCTGTAATTACTGAAAATAACGGCATCAAGCAATATATGGTGGATTTAACGTTTACTGATGACGGAAAAAAGGTATTTGGTGATGTAACCACTGCTAACGTTGGAAAACGAATTGCGATTATCTATGACGGAAAGATGTACTCAAACCCCGTTGTTCAGGAACCAATTACCCAGGGTCAGTGCCAGATCAGCGGAATGAGCTCTTATGAAGAAGCGGAAACACTGGCTTCTACCATTCGCATTGGATCTCTTTCTCTCGAACTGGAAGAATTACGTTCCAATGTAGTGGGTGCAAAACTGGGACAGGAAGCGGTCGATACCAGCTTAAAAGCGGGTGTAATCGGATTTGCCATTGTGGCTGTATTTATGATTCTTGTCTATTTGCTTCCGGGAGTTGCTTCTGTAATCGCACTGTCTATTTATGTAGGTGTGATCTTAATTTTGTTAGAGGCGTTTGAGGTGACTCTTACTCTTCCTGGAATTGCAGGTATTATTCTGTCCATTGGCATGGCGGTGGATGCAAACGTAATTATCTTTACCCGTATCAAAGAAGAGATTGGATATGGAAAAAATGTAAAAAGTGCCATCGAGGCTGGCTTTCATAAAGCGTTGTCTGCGATCATCGATGGAAATGTTACAACATTAATTGCAGCAGCTGTGCTGTTCTGGAGAGGATCTGGTACAGTAAAAGGCTTTGCTTCCACGCTTGCCATCGGTATCGTACTTTCCATGATAACTGCACTGTTTGTGACAAAGTTCGTATTAAACAGTCTGTTTAAACTGGGATTTGAAAATGAAAAAATGTATGGTATCAAAAAGGATAAAAAGTCCATCGATTTTGTTTCAAAGCGTATGATCTGGTTTTCTGCCTCACTCATTGTTATTGTTATAGGTCTTGCATGGCTTGGAGTGAATCGGTCCCAGACCGGAAGTATTTTAAATTACAGCATGGAGTTTAAAGGCGGTACTTCTACAAATGTGACATTTAATGAAGACATGACTCTGGAAAAGATCTCTTCTGATGTGGTTCCGGTGGTTGAGCAGATTACCAAAGATGCCGATGTACAGACTCAGAAGGTAGCAGGTTCAAACGAAGTTATTATTAAAACAAGAACATTAACTGTGGATGAAAGAGAAGCTTTGAATAAATCCATGGTAGAGCATTTTGGAGTAGAATCAGAAAAGATCACTGCAGAGAGCATCTCCGGAGCAATCAGCCAGGAAATGAAGCGTGATGCAATTGTGGCTGTTATTATAGCTACCATCTGTATGCTTCTGTATATCTGGTTCCGGTTTAAGGATATTCGGTTTGCAAGCAGTGCGGTACTGGCACTGGTTCATGATGTGTTGGTTGTACTTGCTTTTTATGCAATCTTAAAATGGTCTGTAGGCTCAACATTTATTGCCTGCATGCTTACGATTGTAGGTTATTCCATCAATGCCACCATTGTTATTTTTGACCGTATCCGTGAAAACTTAAAGACTCAGAGTAAGCTGGAGCTTGCTGAGATCGTTAACTTAAGTATCACTCAGACATTTACCAGAAGTATTAATACCTCTCTTACCACATTTATCATGGTATTTGTTCTGTTTATTATGGGAGTTTCCTCCATTCGGGAGTTTGCCCTTCCACTTATGGTGGGTATTGTATGCGGTACCTATTCTTCCGTATGCATCACAGGATCCCTTTGGTATATTATGACGGTGAATAAGGGGAAAAAGAATTCTGGTGTGAAAGCAACTGTGAAAAAAAGCAAAAAATAAAAGTAAGGAATTGTAAATGAACTATAAAATCATTGCAAAAGACGGACGTGCAAAACGGGCGGAAGTGACTACGGTGCATGGAACAATCCAGACGCCGGTGTTTATGAATGTGGGAACGGTAGCAGCCATTAAAGGCGCTGTGTCCACCGATGATCTGAGGGAAATTAAAACCCAGGTGGAGCTTTCCAATACCTATCATCTTCATGTACGTACAGGCGACCGGTTAATTAAGGAGTTTGGCGGTCTTCACCAGTTTATGAACTGGGACCGCCCCATTCTTACAGACTCTGGCGGCTTTCAGGTGTTTTCTCTGACTGGTCTTAGAAAGATTAAGGAAGAGGGTGTGTACTTCCAGTCCCATATTGATGGACACAAGATCTTTATGGGTCCGGAAGAGAGCATGCAGATCCAGTCCAATCTGGCATCTACCATCGCTATGGCATTCGATGAATGCCCTCCTCATCCGGCTACCAGGGAATATATGCAAAACAGTGTGGACCGTACCACCAGATGGCTGGAGAGGTGCAGGAGAGAGATGGCAAAGTTAAATGAGCTGCCTGATACCATTAATAAAGATCAGCTGCTCTTTGGTATTAATCAGGGCGGAACGTTTGAAGATATCAGAATAGCCCATGCCAAAACCATATCTGCCATGGATCTTGATGGATATGCTCTGGGCGGTCTAGCAGTAGGAGAGAGTCACTCGGAGATGTACCGGATTCTTGATGAGACGGTGCCTTATCTGCCTGAGAATAAGCCAACTTACCTGATGGGAGTCGGAACTCCGGCTAATATCCTGGAGGCTGTGGATCGGGGCGTGGATTTCTTTGACTGTGTTTATCCGTCAAGAAATGGCCGTCACGGTCACGTTTATACAAACCATGGAAAATTAAATTTATTTAATTCCAAATTTGAACTGGATCATAAGCCGATTGAAGAAGGGTGCCAGTGCCCCACCTGCCGTTCCTACAGCAGAGCTTACATCAGGCATTTATTAAAAGCAAAAGAAATGCTTGGCATGAGATTATGTGTCTTGCATAATCTATATTTTTATAATACAATGATGGAAGAGATTCGCGAAGCAATCGAGAATCACCGTTATGGAGAGTATAAGGAGAGGAAACTGTCCGGCATGATGGCCGGTGGTTCCCAGGCATAAGGCCCCCTTTTAGGACAGGCAGACGGCAGATCGATATTTAAGGAGGAAACGGTTATGTTATTAGCAACAGGCGGTACGATGGGCATGGGTTTCTGGGTAATTTACATTGCAGTAATCTTTGGCTTCATGTATTTTATTGCGATCAGACCACAGAAGAAAGAGAAAAAAAGACAGCAGGAGATGTTCTCCAGTATTGCAGTCGGTGACAGTATATTAACCAGCAGCGGATTTTATGGAGTTATTATCGATATGACAGATGATACCGTTATCGTTGAATTCGGCAATAATAAAAACTGCAGAATTCCTATGCAGAAGTCACAGATTGCACAGGTTGAAAAGCCAGAAGCATAAAAAATTATTACCCGGAAAAGGATTTCTTTTTCCGGGTTTTTTCTATACGGGGTTGACAGGTGCTTTTCTATGAGATATACTTCAAAAGTAAACGGTTCAATAATGAACTATTAAAAGCGTTGTAATAGCTGCCATAGTATACAGTGCGGAAATTTTCTCATATGATTTAGTAAGGGTGTTGTTATGAATGAGTCTATAACCAGTATGCCAGGAGAAAAAATGAGACAGGAAGAAGAGTGCTGTCTGGCATGTTTTGTAAAAATCGATAAGGTATACCAGAAGCTCTGCAGCCAGTCTGTATCAGAATATGGTTTCACTCCTAATGAGATAGTAGTTATGATGTTTCTGGCAAATAGTGAGGGATTGAAGAGTGCTTCGGAGATTGCGCAGTATAGAAATATCTCCAAGGGCCTGATCGCAAGATCTGTAGATTCTCTCAGTGAGAAAGGATATTTAACAGCAGACAGAGATAAAAATGACAGAAGGCTGGTCCGCCTCCGGCTTACGGAGAAAAGCGAGAAAATTGTGGAACGGATCAGACGGTGCAGGAAGGAATTTGTGGAAGAACTTCACAGAGACATTCCCGAAGAAGATCTTAAAATTCTTCACCGCACCGCGTCAATCATGAATCAGAATGTGGAGAGCTTTTTAAATAAATCCTCCGTCAAGACCGATGATCTGACCGGTTAGATAGGAGTTTTTATAACCCAGGTGATAGACAAGATCTGCCACCTCTTCCGCATTTCCCAGTCTTCCGGCTGGAATCTCATCAATGAGAGCGATTAATTCATCTTCACTTAAAAACTGATTCATCTCCGTATCGATGGCTCCGCATGCCACTGCATTGACCTGGATATTACTTGGGGCCAGCTCTTTGGCAAGAGCTTTGGTGAATGCATTAATCCCACCCTTGGTGGCGGAATAGGCTACTTCACAGGATGCACCCGAGACACCCCAGATAGAGGAGATGTTTATGATTTTGCCCTGCTTGCGTTCCAGCATTCCCGGAATTGCCAGCTTGGAACAATGAAAGGCAGAGGTTAAATTGGTCCGTATCATTCGGTCCCAGGCTTCTGTCGTCATATCCTGAAGGAGTCCGATGTAGGAGATCCCTGCATTATTAACCAGTACATCCAGAGAACCAAACTGTTTTTTTATCATCTGGAAGAGTTCCTGGCATTGATTCATATCTCCCATATCACCCATATAGGAAAGGCAGGAGATCTGATAGGACTCCAGTTCCTTCCTGGTCTGCAAAAGGCGGTCTTCATTATGAAGACAGTTAATGACCACATTGTATCCTTTTTTTGCAAATTTGACAGCAATGGCCTTTCCGATTCCACGGGAAGCGCCAGTTACAAGTACTGTTTTTCTAGACATAAAACCACCCTTTCTGTCGTTATGTGATGCTATTATTTTAACAAATTCTGCTTTAAAATGCAACGAGGGCATTGCATACAAAAAGATGGGTGAGATATAATGATTACAAAAGAATCTGTAATACAAAATAAAGAAAGCAGGTAGATAAAATGAATGAGATTTATGACGTTGTGATTATAGGGTCAGGTCCGGCAGGTCTTACTGCTGCAGTATATGGAAAAAGAGCTGAACTAAAGATGGTAGTGATTGAAAAAGAAGTCGCCAGTGGCGGCCAGATTCTCAATACCTACGAAGTCGATAATTATCCGGGGCTTCCCGGAATTAACGGATTTGACCTGGGTATGAAATTTCGGGATCATGCAGAAAAACTGGGAGCAGATTTTGTTACAGACGAAGTGCTTCGTATTGAGGCAGCAGACGGAGAATTTACCGTTGTAGGTCAGGAAAAGTCCTATGTGACAAAATCAGTCATTATCTCAACAGGAGCTCTGTACAGAAAACTCAGCGTCGTTGGAGAGAAAGAACTGACCGGAATGGGTGTTTCCTATTGTGCAACTTGTGACGGAGCATTTTTCCGAAACAAGGTAGCCGCCGTTGTAGGCGGAGGCGATGTGGCAATCGAAGACGCCATATTCCTTTCCAGAATGTGCAAGAAGGTGTACTTAATTCACAGAAGAGATGAATTACGTGGAGCAAAGACACTGCAGACACAATTATTTAATCAGGAGAATGTTGAAATCATCTGGGATACAGTAGTCGAAGAAATAGAAGGCGGAGACCAGGTTGAGTCTCTTACCATAAAGAATTCCAAAACGGAAGAAACAAGCAGACTTTCCGTTGACGGTGTGTTTATTGCAGTGGGAATTAATCCACAGAGCGAAGCCTTTGATAACCTTGTGGAAATGGATCATGGTTACATTAAGGCAGGAGAGGACTGCGAGACCAATATTCCCGGTATTTTTGCGGCAGGTGATGTCCGGACCAAACAGTTAAGACAGGTATCCACGGCAGTTTCAGACGGAGCCAATGCAATTACAAGTGTAGAACGTTATCTGACTAGATACGGAAAATAAAAACTGATTAAAATAAATCCTCCGATAAGGGTATGCATTCCCTTAACCGGAGGATTTTTGCTAATCGTTAAATCCCTGTTTTTCTGATTCATAGGTATCAAAAGGATTTCTGGAAGAAACTGCTTCCTTGTTTTGGATCCCTGCTTTTTTCTGAGCGGAGGATGCCTCTGCTTTCAATTGCTGTATCTGCTTGTCTAATTCCTTAATTCTTTTTTCCAGCTCTTTGTATTTTTCACTTTGCTGCAGCGCGAAAGGATTTCTTTCTTTATCCAGCTGCCCTTCCAGCTTCCCCTTTTCCTTATCCAGGGTTTTTATCTGCTGTTCCATATCGCTGTTGCTGCCCTGTTCTGACTGGGAAACCGGGTCTGTTTGGGCTGGGGATTGGGCTGGATATGTCCCTATATTGTTGATATTCATCGTAATGCCTCCTTTTTGCTCAAGATACTATGAATATATAAAGGATAGCGATGAGTTTCAAGAGCGATGCATTGAGATGTCGTCTGAGTGTTGTGGAATGAGGAAAAGTACATTTAAACGAAAGGTTTCAGGAGTTTTTTCAATATGGACTCTGCCATGGTATTTTTCAACAACAGCTTTTATACTTTGAAGTCCGATGCCGGTTCCGCCGACTGGAAAAAAAACGTCAGAACGGCTGTTTTTGATGTCAATCATAAGAAATTCGCCTTTCTGGACTGTTTTAAGAGATAGAAATGGCCTGGTTTGATTTCCCGCAATACAGGCCTTTACAGCATTATCCACAGCATTGGAGAATAGGATACACAAATCCATATCATCGATAATACAGTTGTCAGGTATTTTTACGGTGCAGTCAACATCAATTCCCTTTTGGTGTGCAATTCCCAATTTATTTGTTAACAGGATATTTAATACATCATTTCCTGTCTGGCATGGAAAGGTAAGCTGGTCGGATAGAGTGGTCAGTTTCTCAAGATAATCCATAGCCTTTTCTGTTTCTCCTGTTTTTAAAAAGCCTCCAAGAACGGTCCAGTGACCATTTAAGTCATGACGGAACGTTCTTGTCATTTCATATCGCATCTGCATTTCATGGACCGAGTCAGCCTGAGCAATTACCTGCTGTTCCAGAAGCTTATTGCGCATCTGAAATGCGAAACCTTCCAATAATTCTTTATAAGCAAAAAGAACTGCAAACAGGCAAAAATAGGCTGCTATCTGAATGACCAGCATGGTCCAGTCATTTACATCAGGAGAAATTCTGGTTCCATCTGTACTGACGGTAACCGTGTTTCCGTATACTGCAAAAACATGCTGCATGACCAGAAGCACAAAGAGGATTGGCAGCATCAGAATCAGAATATAACGCTGCATGGGAACTTTTCTGTCTTGCAGCCATGTCAGGACAAGCCGATAGGAGAAAAATACAATTATCATGACAAACAGACCGCTTATAGTTGTAAGAACCATTGTATAGGGAAACAGGACTTTTAAGATGATGCTTAACAATGACTGAACTATGCCGTTAACAACTTGCATGATGCAGATGGCAAGTATGGCTGCAGTAGCGGACATTGCCGGAGCACATTTTAAAACCAGCCAGCCGAATAAAAAAAATGTTCCCAGTTCCATAAGGGTAGACAGAGGAAATGGAGCCCGGATGAATATCTCAATGGAAGACAACAGGTATAAGATCAGAATGTAAGAGGCAAAAGAATACCATTTTACTTTCTGGTTTGAAAATCTGCTGAAAAACCAGACTTCCATACAGGCCAGACAGGCATTTAAAAAGCAAAAAAAGTAAATAAAATCGTACCACCTGTTGAACAGTTCCGTAAATGGCATCTATCTGTCCCCTTTCTTCATATAATTTAACATTGCTTCCATGAACGCCTGCACGCGAAGCCTTGAAACGGGTATGTTATTCCCGTTAACCAGTTTCGCCTGGCCATTTTCATATCCGCAGACGGCCTTAAGATTAACAAGATAGCTGCGATGACAGCAGAAGAAATCCGGTTCCAGCTGTTTTGCCAATGAGTTAATCTTATAATAGTAGTCGATAATTTCATGCTTCGTGTGAACGAAGATTTTTCTGTTAATCGCTTCGCAGTATAAAATATCCGTAAATGGTATTGATTTACACCAGGCTCCTTTCTGAATGGTTAAAACGGCTGCTTTTTTATCCCGGACATGTTGTAGAACCCGGGCCATTGTGGATTGAAAGCGCTGACTGTCTAAAGGCTTTAACAGATAATCGGAAGCTTCTACGGTAAAGGCATCATAGACATATTCTTTAAGGACTGTAACAAATATAAGGTAGCTTTCCAAACCAGACTTCCTGATTTGTTTTGCCGCTTCCAAACCAGTCATATTGCCCATCTGTATATCCAGAAAAATAATATCAAAGGATTCTTCACTTTTAAGCAGGTCCTCAGCACAGAAAAATGTATGAATCTCAGCTTTATGGCCAGTCTCATTCATATAATCGGATATCCTGTTTTTTAACTCCAGTATCATTTTGTCATCATCATCACATGCCGCAATATTAATCAAGATCAGTACCTCAGTATCAAATAGTATAAGAAGCCACATTAAGGATACCTTTGATGTTTAAAAAGTTCAAGTAATATGTTGTGAAATGAAGTCAGAGTGAATTGATATGTCGGGCAAAAAAAAAATAAGGGTGGAAACCGATTGTGGTTTCCACCCTTAACTGACTTTATTTATAGTAATTCCGGCTCAATCAATCCGTAAGTGCCGCCTTTTCTTCTATACACCACATTTACTTCGTCGGTATCTCCATTGAGGAATACGTAGAAGCTGTGTCCAAGAAGCTCCATCTGTACACAGGCTTCTTCCGGATCCATGGGTTTTACAGCAAACTTCTTTGTTTTGACAATTTCCACATCGTCATCGACTGCACTTTCATCTTCCAAAAATGCTGTTGAAAAGGAGGGAGCGTTTAATTTTTTGTCGATTAACTTGTTTTTATATTTTTTCAACTGGCGTTCCAGGATCTCTTCTACCAGATCAATGGAAACGTACATATCATTACTTGATTCTTCAGCTCGAATTATATGTCCTTTCACTGGAATAGTAACTTCAATTTTCTGAATATCTTTCTGCACGCTGAGTCTTACTGTTGCCTCTGTAGCAGGTGCGAAAAAACGGTCCAGTTTACCAAGCTTGTCCTCAACTGCCTCCCGTAACCCTGCTGTCACCTCAATATTTCTTCCTGTAATTGTAAAACGCATAAGTCATCAGCTCCTTTTTCTTGAGATAGGAATAGTATAGCATATTTATTAGAATAATTCAATTATGTTGTAAAGTATTAAGATAATTTAAGAAAAGATTTTGTAAAAAGACTCTTCTTATATTTTATCAATTTATTGAAAAACTATAGATCAGGTTAAAAAAAAGTCAAGGGAAAAATGGATTTTTTCGTCGAAAAAGAAAATTTTATGACAAGTATACAAAAATTAACGTATTTGTCATTGTGATGGGAATGCTGGGATTATGTGGAGAATAAATGTGGATAATGTGGATAACTCGGTGTATAAGTGATTTTTTTCGCAAATTCGAGGGTTGGAGGTGGGGATAAAAATGGGGGAAAAATACACAATCCAATGTGGATAATGTGGAAAAGTCGGGAATCGAACAAATTTTTTGTGCAATGTGTCAGGTTAACCATAATTTTAACTTAAATTTGCTGGAGGTTGCCGAAGAAAATGGAAGTACCTGGTAATATAAGGTCAGATTATTACCAGAATGTTAATTTTTTATGAATTCGTTGAATTAAAGGCAGGTTAGTGCTACAATATACAGGATTGTACGGTGTATATTGAAAGATAGAGTAGGAGAATAAATCATGAACTTGGTTCAAAAAATATTTGGAACTCATAGTGAAAGAGAATTGAAAATCATTAATCCCATTGCGGATAAAATAGAATCTCTGCGCCCGACCATGGTTGCACTTACGGATGAGGAATTAAAAAACAACACGAAGCTTTTTAAGGAAAGACTGGCAGCAGGGGAAACTCTTGATGATATCTTGCCTGAAGCGTTCGCAACTGTAAGAGAAGCAGGCAGGCGAGTTCTTAATATGGAACATTTCCGTGTGCAGTTAATCGGTGGTGTAGTTTTACACCAGGGTCGTATCGCGGAGATGAGAACTGGTGAAGGAAAAACTCTGGTATCCACATGTCCGGCTTATTTAAATGCTCTGGCAGGGAACGGTGTACAGATTGTAACCGTTAACGACTATCTGGCAAAGCGTGATGCGGAGTGGATGGGAAGAATCCATGAGTTTCTAGGAATGACAGTAGGCGTTGTACTAAACGATATGAGCTCAGATGAGAGACGTGATGCTTATAACTGTGATATTACCTATGTAACCAACAATGAGCTTGGTTTTGATTATTTAAGAGATAACATGGCCATCTATAAAGAACAGATGGTTTTAAGAAATTTAGATTTCTGTATTATTGATGAGGTTGACTCTGTTTTAATTGATGAGGCCAGAACACCTCTTATCATTTCCGGACAGAGCGGCAAATCCACAAAGCTCTATGAAGTCTGCGATATTCTTGCACGCCAGTTAGAAAAGGGCGAAGCTTCCGGCGAGTTTTCCAAGATGGGTGCCATTATGGGAGAAGAAATCACTGAGTCCGGTGATTTTATTGTGGATGAGAAGGACAAGGTTGTCAACTTAACAGAGCAGGGTGTGGAAAAAGTAGAGCAGTTCTTCCACATCGAGAACCTGTCAGACCCACAGAACTTAGAGATCCAGCATAACATCATTCTGGCTCTCCGTGCCAATTATCTGATGTTTCGGGATAAGGACTATGTGGTAAAAGACGATGAGGTTCTCATTGTAGATGAATTTACAGGACGTATTATGCCGGGCAGACGGTATTCCGATGGTCTTCACCAGGCAATTGAAGCGAAAGAGCATGTGAATGTCCGCAGAGAGAGCAAAACTCTTGCGACCATCACATTCCAGAACTTCTTCAATAAATACAACAAAAAAGCGGGTATGACGGGTACTGCTCTTACAGAGGAGAAGGAATTCAGGAATACCTATGGAATGGATGCCATTTCAATCCCCACAAACCGTGACATCGCCCGTATTGACCAGGAAGATGCGGTTTATAAGACTAAGAAGGAAAAATTTGAAGCAGTATGCGACGAAGTGGCAGCTGCTTATGAAAAGGGTCAGCCAGTACTGGTTGGTACCATAACCATTGATACATCTGAGATGTTAAGCGGTATGTTAAAACGCAGAGGTATTCCTCATAAAGTCTTAAATGCAAAGTACCATGAGCTTGAGGCTGAGATCGTTGCTGACGCAGGTGTGCATAAAGCAGTTACCATTGCCACCAACATGGCAGGCCGTGGTACGGATATTAAGCTTGATGATGAATCCAAAGCTGCCGGAGGTCTTAAGATCATCGGTACAGAGCGTCATGAGTCACGCCGTATTGATAATCAGCTGCGTGGTCGTTCCGGCCGTCAGGGAGATCCGGGTGAGTCCAGGTTCTATATCTCTCTGGAAGATGATTTAATGCGTCTGTTTGGTTCTGAACGTTTAGTAGGCATGTTTAATGCACTTGGTGTACCGGAAGGCGAGCAGATTGAGCATAAGATGCTTTCCAATGCCATTGAAAAAGCTCAGATGAAGATCGAGACCAACAACTATGGTATCCGTGAGAATCTTTTAAAATACGATGAGGTCATGAACGAACAGCGTGAAGTCATTTACGCAGAAAGAAGAAAAGTTCTTGACGGAGACAACATGCGTGACGTTGTCTTAAAGATGGTTACTGATATTGTGGAGAATGCTGTGGATCTGTCTATCAGTGACGAACAGACTCCGGAAGAATGGGATTTAAATGAATTAAATACTCTTCTTCTGCCAGTTATCCCTCTTCAGCCAATCACCATTCCGGAAGACGGAAAAGTGAGAAAGAATGAGCTGAAGCATATGCTGAAAGAAGAAGCCATTAAGCTTTATGAAACCAAAGAGGCAGAGTTCCCTGAGGGAGAACAGATCCGTGAAATCGAGCGGGTGATTCTCTTAAAGGTAATTGATAATAAATGGATGTCCCATATTGACGATATGGACCAGCTGCGCCAGGGAATCGGTCTTCAGGCTTATGGCCAGAGAGATCCTCTTGTAGAATATAAGATGAGCGGCTATCAGATGTTTGATGAGATGACAGCAGCAATCCGGGAAGATACCGTACGTATCCTCTTCCACATCAGAGTTGAGCAGAAGGTGGAACGTGAACCGGCTGCCAAAGTGACAGGAACCAACAAGGATGACAGCTCAGTGAAAGCACCGGTGAAAAAGGCTGATAATAAGGTCTATCCCAATGATCCATGTCCATGCGGTTCCGGCAAAAAGTATAAGCAGTGTTGCGGACGCAAACTAGTATAGTATTTTTATGAGATTGGAGTCCGCTCCCTTTTAAGGGATTGGACCCCAATTTTGTATTTATAAATTAAAAATCGAAAGTGGGTGACACAGTGGTAGAGTTAGATCAGTACAAATACGAATTATCGTCGTATGAAAAACCATTAGTGGAAGTGAGGGATTCACTTTGACCTGGATAACAAGTTAAAGCGAATTGATGAGTTAGACAAGTCTATGGAAGAGCCAGGCTTCTGGGAAGATCCGGAAAAGTCGGGTAAGATCGTCCAGCTTGCAAAGAATTTAAAAGATACGGTACAAGGCTACAAAGAATTAGAACAGCAGTATGAAGACATCGGGGTCATGATCCAGATGGGCAACGAAGAAAACGATGCTTCCCTGATTCCGGAAATAGCCCAGATGCTTGCTGAATTGAAAGAAAATCTGGAAGAGATGCGTATTAATACGCTGCTTTCCGGTGAATATGACAGCCACAACGCCATATTAAAGCTGAATGCCGGTGCTGGCGGAACCGAATCCTGCGACTGGTGCAGCATGCTTTACCGCATGTTCTGCCGCTGGGCGGAGAAAAAGGGCTTTCAGACGGAAGTTCTTGATTATCTTGACGGTGATGAAGCCGGTATTAAATCCGTAACCATACAGATTAATGGTGTCAATGCGTTTGGTTATTTAAAGTCAGAAAAAGGGGTTCACCGTCTGGTACGTATTTCTCCGTTTAATGCGGCTGGAAAGCGTCAGACTTCCTTTGTATCCTGCGATGTTATGCCGGATATTGAAGAGGACCTTGATGTGGATATTAACGATGAGGATTTAAGAATTGATACTTACCGCTCCAGCGGAGCAGGTGGACAGCATATCAATAAAACCTCATCCGCCATTCGAATCACTCACCTTCCTACGGGAATTGTGGTGCAGTGCCAGAATGAGCGGTCTCAGTTCCAGAACAAGGATAAGGCGATGCAGATGTTAAAAGCAAAGCTTTATATGTTAAAGCAGCAGGAGAATGCGGAGAAACTTTCCGGTATCCGTGGAGATGTAACGGAGATCGGCTGGGGAAACCAGATTCGTTCCTATGTACTGCAACCCTATACCATGGTGAAAGACCACAGGACCAATTCCGAGACAGGGAATGTAAACAGTGTCCTCGACGGAGCGCTGGATCAGTTTATGTACGCATATCTTCGATGGTTAAGTACCGGAGCAAAAGCTGGTGAGGATTCTGCAGAAATCTAGTTTTTTCATGCATTTTTTTAAATACCGAATAAAATAAACTCAAAAATAGTTGCATACCATGCACAAATATGATAATATCTTCCCTATGAGCACAGATGTATTTCCGATGCGGACACAGAAGGGAAGATATTTTTTTATGGAAGATAAAAGTAAATATTTTGTGGTAAAGCAGAAAGCTGTACCTGAAGTATTGCTGAAAGTTGTTGAGGCAAAAAAATTATTAGAGTCGGAACGGGTAATCACCGTACAGGAGGCAACTGACCGGGTTGGAATCAGCCGCAGTTCCTTTTACAAATACAAAGATGATATCTTTCCGTTTTACGACAATGCCAAGGGAAAGACCATCACACTGGTTATGCAGATGGATGACGAACCTGGTCTTCTTTCGGATTTGCTTCATGTGGTAGCTGTGTACCGCGCGAATATATTAACCATTCATCAGAGTATTCCGGTCAATGGCGTTGCCACCCTCACACTTAGCGTGGAGGTTCTTGAAACAACAGGCAATGTTTCAAAGATGGTTGAGGATATAGAAGAAAAGGATGGAGTCCACTACGTAAAAATTTTAGCCAGGGAGTGAGAATATGATGAATGTTGCAGTTATGGGCTATGGTACCATTGGATCAGGAGTTGTTGAAATTCTGGAACAGAACAAAGATATAATTGCCAGACAGACCGGTGACACGGTGAATGTGAAATATATTCTCGATTTAAGAGAATTCCCCGGTACACCGATTGAAAAAAAGATTGTTCATGATTTTTCC
This sequence comes from Lacrimispora sp., assembly GCF_031982545.1. Classification (GTDB taxonomy): domain Bacteria; phylum Bacillota; class Clostridia; order Lachnospirales; family Lachnospiraceae; genus Lacrimispora. The sequence continues at coordinate 11,999 of NZ_DALYXB010000023.1, read as the reverse complement.
GTCATTGAAAAGGACCCGGAGGTATCCATGGTAATTGAAACCATGGGAGGTTTAAACCCGGCTTATCCTTTTGTGAAAGCAAGCCTTCAGGCAGGCAAGCATGTGGCCACCTCCAACAAGGCGCTGGTAGCAGCATATGGAACGGAACTTTTAAAAATAGCAGAAGAGAATCAGGTTAACTTTCTCTTTGAGGCAAGCGTAGGAGGCGGTATTCCCATAATCCGTCCTTTGTATACTTCACTTGCCGGTGAGAAAATTGAAGAAATAACCGGTATATTAAATGGTACCACCAACTACATACTGACTAAAATGGACAAAGCCGGAGAGACTTTTGAAGAGGCACTGAGCAAAGCCCAGGAACTGGGATATGCGGAGCGCAATCCGGAGGCAGATGTGGAAGGACATGATACCTGCAGGAAAATTGCCATATTAACTGCTCTGGCTTCGGGACACGAAGTGAATTACGAGCATATTTATACAGAAGGGATTACTAATATAACGGATGTGGATTTCCGTTATGCAGACGCTCTTGGAACTTCTGTTAAATTATTTGGATCCAGCAGAATCAATGATCAGGGAGTTCATGCGTTTGTAGCTCCGGTTATGATAGGAAAGGATCATCCGCTGTATTCTGTAAATGACGTATACAACGGCATTCTGGTAAAGGGAAATATGCTGGGCACTTCCATGTTTTATGGAAGCGGAGCCGGAAAACTTCCCACAGCCAGTGCAGTTGTAGCAGATATTATTGAAGCCCTTAAAAACCCAGGTCATCATGTGAGGATGGGATGGGATGGAAATCGCCTTAACATCTCTGCCATGGACAGCGTTTCCTTCCGGTATTTTGTAAGAATCAAGGGAATTGCTGCAAAGCGGCTTGCGGAAGCAGAGGCTGCTTTTGGAAAGGTAGAAGTAACAGAGCTGGACCACATGGATGAATTCGCAGTCATGACAGGGGTTATGACTGAGGAGGAGTACCGTTTAAGAGCGAAAAAGCTGTCAGGAATCAGACAGCGCATCCGCGCAGAAATTTAATTTTCGCCAGGAGGCATCAATGTTAGTTGTTAAAAAATTTGGCGGTAGTTCCGTCGCAGACAAAGAAAGAATATTCAATGTAGCAAAACGCTGCATTGAGGATTATGAAAAAGGCAATCAGGTAGTTGTGGTATTATCCGCTATGGGAAAGACAACAGATGGTCTGATTGCCAAAGCTCATGAGATAAACCCCAATCCTCCAAAGAGAGAACTGGATATGCTTCTGGCAACCGGAGAGCAGGTGAGCGTGGCACTGATGTCCATGGCCATGAATGCTCTCGGCGTACCGTCTGTATCGTTAAACGCGTCGCAGGTAGCAATGCATACCTCTTCCGCTTATGGAATGGCTAAATTAAAGAAAATTGATACGGAACGGATCCAGCATGAACTGGAAGCGAAGAAAATTGTTATTATCACAGGTTTTCAGGGTATTAATAAATATGAGGATCTGACAACTCTTGGACGAGGGGGATCAGATACCACGGCTGTGGCTCTGGCTGCCGCGCTCCATGCCGATGCGTGTGAGATTTACACAGATGTGGATGGAGTTTACACCGCAGATCCGCGAATTGTTCCCCATGCCAGAAAGCTATTGGAGGTTTCCTACGATGAGATGCTTGAATTTGCTTCTCTGGGAGCCAAAGTGCTTCACAACCGTTCGGTAGAGATGGCGAAACGCTATGGAGTACAGCTGGTTGTACGATCAAGTCTGAACAGAGAAGAAGGTACCATCATCAAGGAGGAAACAAAATTGGAAAGAATGCTGGTGAGCGGAGTTGCCGCAGATAAAAATGTAGCCCGTATTTCCGTAATCGGGGTTAAGAATGAGCCTGGAGTCGCATTTAAAATATTTAATCTTCTGGCAAAACACAACATTAACGTTGATATCATTATCCAGTCCATTGGCAGAGAAGAAAGAAAAGACATCTCCTTTACGGTGGCGAAGCAGGATTTAAAAGAAACCATGGATCTTTTAAACGAACATAAGGATGGGATTACAGCCCAGAATGTAACCAGTGAAGAGGATGTGGCAAAGCTTTCTATCATCGGCGCAGGGATGACCAGTAATCCAGGAGTTGCTGCAAAGATGTTTGAAGCCCTTTATAATGCCAATATTAACATCAAGATGATTGCAACATCTGAAATAAGGATTACGGTCCTCATTCATGAAGAGGACGTAAACCGCGCCATGAGAACGGTTCACGATGCCTTTGATCTTGCAGATTAAACGAAGGTGGAACGAATGATCTGGTTAAGAAAAATTTGGAAAATAGGATCCGTCTGTATCTTTCATTCCCTCACCGGGCTCTACTGTCCCGGCTGCGGGGGAACGAGAGCAGTGCGGACTTTGTTACAGGGGGACCTGCGGATGAGCGTTCAGTATCATCCGCTGGTCCTTTATACTGTTATCGCTGTTTTGGCGGAGGGTATCATCCGGTATTTATCAAAAAAAAGAAAGCACCCGTTGGACCATAAAAAAAGGGAACGGATACTTATTCTTATTGGAGCTGCAATTGTAGTGATAAACTGGATCTTCAAGAACTATATGCTGGTAGTGAAAGGAATTGATCTTTTACCGCCATTATAATAATTATCTGCCTACGCCGCCCGTGGGCATCAGCGCCTGGGTGGTGGCTTCAAATACCTGTCTGAAATACAGCCCTAAAGGGGTGTTGGTATCCATGACATCATAGACAAATATAATGAACAATGCCAGTAACAGGCCACAGACAGCAGATATAATGGAAAGGATCAGTCCAAGCTGTGCCTGGTGGCTGAAGGGCTTTCCTTTTTTTGATAATATAGCAAGAGCAATGCCTGTGAGACCAAAAATCAGACCTGCCGGCAGATTCCAGATACTGAATAAGGGAAGGCAGTCTGTCAGCAGTCCCAGGCCGCCTAAAAGGACAGACCAGAATGCCAGGAACGAACCTGTATTCGGAGTTTGCGGAAGCATTCCTTTATTGCTGTTATAATTTTCTCCCATTGGTGTTTACCTCGTATGTGTATAGTACAGAAGTCATCCAGGATTTTCCTGAACTGAATCTGTATTTTATGATTGTAGCACGAAAAGACCGCTGTGTCCAGACGGGTATTGCATAACGGGGAATGATGAATTATAATAGTTGAATTGAACCAACTATGAAAAATAAGAGGTACAGCATGGATATAATAAAGATTTTGCAGGAAGAACTTTCCATTTCCAGAAATCAGGTGGAAGAGACAATCAGACTTATTGATGAGGGGAATACCATTCCTTTTATAGCCAGATACCGAAAAGAGGTAACCGGTTCTTTAAATGATGAAGTTCTGCGTAATTTAGATGAAAGGCTTCGTTATTTAAGGAATTTAGAGGAGCGGAAAGAACAGGTACTATCATCTATCAGAGAACAGGAGAAGCTGACTCCGGAACTGGAAAAGAAGATTCTGGAAGCCCAGACACTGGTTGCCGTGGAAGATTTATACCGCCCTTATAAGCAGAAAAGGCGGACGAGGGCTACTATCGCCAAGGAAAAAGGATTAGAACCATTAGCAGATCTCATCATCCTTCAGATGATTAAGACCCCGCTTCTGGAAGCAGCATCGGACTATATTTCGGAAGAAAAAGGCGTGACCACTGCCCAGGAAGCAATTGACGGGGCAAAGGATATTCTGGCAGAGCGGATTTCCGATCAGGCGGAGTACCGCACTTATATCCGGAATGCAACCATGAATCAGGGAAGCCTTTTATCTGCTGCAAAGGATGAGGAAGCAGAGTCTGTATATGAAATGTATTATAATTATGAAGAACCTTTAAAGAAGGCAGCAGGACACCGGATTCTCGCCATTAACAGAGGCGAAAAGGAAAAGATCCTTACTGTGAAGGTGACGGCACCGGAAGAAGTAATTCTTCGTTTTCTGGAAAAGCAGGTGATTATTCGGGACAATCCTGTTACTTCTCCCCTATTAAAGGAAGTTGTAAAAGACAGCTATGACCGTCTCATCGCACCGGCAATTGAGCGGGAGGTACGTAACGATTTAACGGAAACAGCGGAGAATGGAGCAATCCGTGTATTTGGCAAAAATTTAGAGCAGCTTCTTATGCAGCCTCCCATTGTAGGAAGAGTGGTTCTTGGCTGGGATCCGGCTTTTCGTACCGGATGTAAGCTGGCAGTTGTCGATGAAACGGGAAAAGTGCTGGATACCGTTGTAATCTATCCCACTGCACCTCAAAATAAAGTGGAAGAAGCCAAGACTGTTTTAAAGAAGCTGATTAAGAAATACGGAATTTCTCTGATTTCTGTGGGAAATGGAACTGCCTCAAGAGAATCGGAGACCATAATTGTAGAATTATTAAAAGAGATCCCGGAGCCGGTTCAGTATATTATTGTGAATGAAGCAGGAGCTTCTGTTTATTCTGCCAGCAAGCTGGCAACAGAGGAATTCCCTAATTTTGATGTAGGCCAGAGAAGTGCAGCCTCCATTGCCAGAAGGCTGCAGGATCCTCTTGCAGAGCTGGTAAAGATTGATCCCAAGTCCATTGGTGTGGGTCAGTACCAGCATGATATGAACCAGAAGCATTTAAGTGAAGCATTACAGGGAGTTGTGGAAGACAGCGTAAATAAAGTAGGTGTTGATTTAAATACGGCATCTGCTTCTCTTCTGGAGTATATATCCGGTATTTCAAAACCCATAGCAAAGAATATTGTGGTTTACCGGGAGGAGAACGGTGCATTTGAAAGCAGGAGCCAGCTGTTAAAGGTCGCAAAGCTTGGACCAAAAGCATTCGAACAATGTGCCGGCTTCATGAGAATTCAGGGAGGAAAGAATCCTCTTGATTTAACCAGCGTTCATCCGGAGTCCTATGATGCGGCTAAAAAGCTGCTGAAAAAATTGGGATATGAGGCAAAAGAGCTGATGAACGGGGGGTTAAACGGAATCAGTAAAAAGATTCATAATTATAAAGAACTGGCTGAAGAATTAGAGACTGGTGAAATCACCCTCCGGGATATTGTAAAGGAACTGGAAAAGCCCGCAAGAGATCCTCGTGACGAGATGCCAAAACCAATATTACGCACGGATGTTATGGAGATAAAGGATTTACAGCCCGGGATGGTTTTAAAGGGAACGGTTCGAAATGTAATCGACTTCGGTGCTTTTGTGGATATTGGAGTTCATCAGGATGGACTGGTTCACATTTCCCAGATATCGGACAAATTTATTAAACATCCCTTAGAAGCCGTCAGCGTAGGAGATATCGTTGAGGTAAAGGTAATAAGCGTAGACGTTCCCAAAAAGAGAATCGCTCTCACCATGAAATTCTAAGCAGATACAGTGAAATGCTGTATAAAAGGAGGAAAATGTGGAACAGAAAAATCCGCTTATATTAGATGTGAGACTGACTGCAAAAGATCTCTGGAAATTTTCCATGTACCATTCATACCGGGGATTCCAGGGGATTTTCAGTTTTCTTTTCAGTGCCGCTGCTCTTTATGTGCTCATTGCAACCTGGACGACCTCATCCCGTCCGTATCGGATCCTGATTCTTGTCTGTGCGCTGATGTTCACGGTCTGGCAGCCTTTCGTCCTCTATACGAAGGCAGCAAGACAGGCAAAAAAATCTGCCATTCGTGATGGTATGACCCTTTCTTTTTCAGCAGAAGGAATTGTGGTAACCCAGGGGCAGGAGAAGCTGGAATTATTATGGGAAGATGTGATGGTGGTAAAACGTATCGGCAAACTGCTGATTATTTATATGGACCGGATTCATGCCTATCTGCTTCCGGATTCTGTTGCAGGCGAGAAAGCACCGGAAATACTGGCATTAATGAAAGAAAATCTGCCTCCGGAGAGGCGAAAGAGGATATAAAAGATGGTAATAGAAAGCTGGAAACCAGAAGATACCTTTGAATTAGGAAAGAAACTGGGAGAGGAAGCGGCTCCTTCCACCATATTTTGCTTAAATGGAGATCTGGGGGTGGGGAAAACCGTATTCACCCAGGGGTTTGCCGCCGGACTTGGCATTACAGAACCGGTGGACAGTCCAACCTTTACCATAGTAAAGCAATATGACGACGGACGCCTTCCGTTTTATCATTTTGATGTATACCGGATTGGTGACGTCAGTGAAATGGACGAGATCGGCTATGAAGACTGCTTTTACGGGGAAGGTGTCACGTTAATTGAATGGTCCGGACTGATCGAAGAGATTCTTCCCAGGCAGGTTATTACAGTAACCATTGAAAAAGATTTGGAAAAAGGATTTGACTATAGAAAAATCACCGTGGAGGGAATGTAAATGAACATATTAGGAATTGAAAGTTCGTCTCTTGTTGCATCGGTCGCCCTTCTTTCGGATGACATATTGACTGCAGAATACACGGTTAATTTTAAAAAGACCCATTCCCAGACACTGCTTCCCATGCTTGACGAGATTGTAACCATGACGGGAGTCAGTCTGGAAAACGTTGATGCCATCGCAGTTTCAGCAGGACCAGGCTCCTTTACCGGACTTCGGATCGGTTCTGCCACAGGAAAGGGTCTGGGACTTGCGCTGAAAAAACCGCTTATTTCTGTTCCTACAATCGATGCAATGGCCTATGAGTTCTACGGCTGCGCTTCTATTATATGCCCAATTATGGATGCCAGAAGAAACCAGGTCTATACCGGTATATATGATAACCGCACCGGATTCTCCATCGTGAAAGAATCCTGCGCCATGGATATCAGAGATTTAATTGAAGAACTTAATTCCATGGGAGAGCGTGTGATTTTCTCAGGAGACGGTATACCGGCATATAAAGAAAGTATAGAAGAATTCATGAAGGTTCCCTTTGAATTTGCACCCGCACATTTAAGCAGACAGCGTGCAGGTGCAGTAGCAGCTTATGGAGCCCGTCTGTTCCTTGAGGGGAAAACGGTAACGGCAGCGGAGCATGCTCCCGATTATCTGCGAAAGCCCCAGGCAGAGCGTGAAAGAGAAGAGGCATTAAAAGGAGAGTAAGATGATTGGTGAGATGACTCCGGAGGATGTTTTAGGCGTACTGGAAATAGAAATGCAGTGCTTTTCCGATCCGTGGTCTTATGAGATGATTAAAAAGGGATTAGAAAGCAGTCTTGATACCTGGCTGGTGCTTTGGGAAGAAGGAGCAGCAGCGGGATACTGTGTTTTCCGGACAATAGCAGATGAATGCGAGTTGCTTCGGATCGCAGTCCTTCCTGAACTCAGGGGGAGGGGCCTTTCCAAGAAACTTATGGACCAGATGGTTTTTTATTCCAGACAAAAGAAAGTAAAATCAATATTTTTAGAGGTAAGAGAAAGTAATGACAGGGCAAGAAACCTTTATAAATCCTATGGATTTGTGGAGGAGGGGATCCGAAAACATTACTACCTCAATCCCAGTGAAAATGCGGTCCTTATGGTCTGTTACCATATTTGAAACATTTACCACTAAAAATAGGGCATAACACCGTTTATAATGTAGGGGTATCCAGTAAGGATGCCCTTTTTTCTATCCTGGTGTGCAGGGAGGTGGAAAAAGGGATTTTTCTGGAAAATGTGAAAAAGGAACGCCTTGCAGGCATACCATTATGCCCGGAAAGAAAAGCATGGGCGGTAAAAGGAAAGGTGAGAGTAAGATGAGAAAGTACAAAAACGGCGGTCAGCTAGAAACAGTTGTTTGCAACTGCTGCGGCAAAAAAATTATTGTGTCAGAAGGGATTGCCAGGGAAGGGGTCATAAGCATCAATCACGCATGGGACTTCTTTTCAGAGAAAGATGGGGAGATCCATCATTTTGATTTATGTGAAACCTGTTACGATGCATTGATATCTGAGTTTAAGATACCGGTGGAGGTAGAGGAACAGCTGGAATATTTATAGTTGCTAATTCCCTCTGCTTTGTGTTATGATTTTATGTGGCAGTTTTTTGTTCTGCCCACTGAATGAGACAAAAGCGAGGAAATTCTATGTTGGATATATGTTTGCTGGGAACCGGGGGCATGATGCCTCTGCCATACCGCTGGCTGACAGCCATGATGGCACGGTGTGATGGCAGCAATCTTTTGATTGACTGCGGGGAAGGAACTCAGATTGCATTAAAAGAAAAGGGCTGGAGCCCAAAACCCATTGATATTATCTGCTTTACCCATTATCATGCGGACCACATCAGTGGTCTGCCCGGACTACTTTTGACAATGGGAAATGCAGAGAGGACAGAACCCTTAACTCTGATTGGTCCGAAAGGGCTTGAGCGGGTGGTGGGAGCACTTCGTACCATTGCGCCGGAGCTTCCTTTTGAACTTAAATTCATTGAACTCTCCGAAAACAGAGAGCAGATAACCATGGCGCCTTACGTAATTGATGCATACCGCGTCAATCATAACGTTGTCTGCTATGGTTATTCCATTTCTATTCCAAGAACCGGAAGATTTGATGTGGACCGGGCCAAAGAGGCAGAGATTCCTCAAAAATTCTGGAGTCGTCTTCAAAAGGGTCAAACCATCGATTATGATGGTAAGATTCTGACGCCTGATCTTGTTTTAGGGCCGGACAGGCGTGGCCTTAAGGTGACTTACTGTACAGATACCAGACCCGTACCGGTGATTGCTGAGTATGCAAAAGATGCCGATCTTTTCATATGCGAAGGCATGTACGGCGAAGATGGAAAAGAGGCAAAGGCAAGGGAATACCGCCATATGACATTTTATGAGGCTGCCAGACTTGCAAAAGAAGCACAGCCAAGACAGATGTGGCTGACCCATTACAGTCCCTCTTTAACCAGACCGGAAGATTTTATGGACAAGGTTCGTGAGATTTTCCCCAGGGCAAAAGCAGCAAGAGATGCCTGGACGCTGGAACTGGAATTTGATGAGGAATGAGGGAATGGCGATGAAAAAAAATCATACAGAAGAAGATGTCTATATACTTGCAATTGAAAGTTCCTGTGACGAGACGGCAGCAGCGGTAGTGAAGAACGGAAGGGAGATATTGTCCAATGTAATCTCCTCCCAGATTGATCTTCATACCTTATATGGTGGAGTCGTTCCCGAAATTGCTTCCAGAAAGCATATTGAAAAGATCAACCAGGTCATAGAGTCCGCCCTTTTGGAGTCTGGGCTTACACTTGAGAATATGGATGCCATTGGGGTTACCTACGGCCCCGGACTTGTGGGAGCACTTTTAGTTGGAGTGGCGGAAGCAAAGGCAATGGCTTATGCAGCAAACAAGCCATTAGTCGGAGTCCATCATATAGAAGGTCATGTATCCGCTAATTTTATTGAGCATCCAGACCTGGAACCGCCTTTTATGTGTCTGATTGTATCAGGCGGCCATACACATCTGGTGATTGTAAGGGATTATGGAGAGTTTGAAATACTTGGAAGAACCAGAGATGATGCGGCTGGCGAAGCATTTGACAAGGTGGCAAGAGCTGTGGGGCTTGGATATCCAGGCGGACCAAAAGTTGACAAGGCAGCAAAAGAGGGAAATCCGCAGGCAATAAAATTTCCGAGAGCAAAAGTAGACGGAAATAGATACGATTTTAGCTTTAGCGGGTTAAAGTCTGCTGTATTAAACCACATTAATCATGCCAATATGATGGGAGAGGAAATCAATGTACCCGATCTTCTGGCATCATTCCAGAATGCTGTGGTTGATGTTCTGGTATCCCATACCGTTGATGCTGCAAAAGAATATGGCTTTAAAAAAGTTGCCATAGCAGGGGGCGTGGCGTCTAACTCTGCTCTTCGAAAAGGCATGAAAGAAGCCTGTGAAAAAAATGGAATTGAATTTTATTATCCTTCTCCCATTTATTGTACTGATAATGCTGCCATGATTGGAACAGCGGCATATTATGAATTTATTAACGGAGCCAGGGCTGGCTGGGATTTAAATGCAGTTCCCAATCTGAAACTGGGAGAAAGGTAACCGGACTATGGAAAGAACAGCAGCAGTCGTCCTGGCAGCAGGAAAAGGCTCCCGCATGGAAAGTACAATCCACAAACAGTATATGGAGCTGTGCGGCAAACCCCTTCTTTATCATACCTTAAGAGCCTTTGAAGAAAGCTCAGTGGATGAGGTTGTTCTGGTAACTGGTCCCGGCGAGGTTTCTTTCTGCAGAACAGAGATTGTGGACCGTTATGGATTTCACAAGATAACGGACGTAACAGAAGGCGGGAAAGAGAGATATCACTCCGTATATGCCGGACTGAAAGCAGTAAAGAACTGCTCCTATGTTCTTATTCATGATGGCGCAAGACCCTGTGTTACCAAAGAAATTATTGATACATCAAAAGCTGCGGCAATAAAATATGGAGCTTGTGTGATCGGCATGCCTGTTAAGGATACCATTAAGATATCTGATGAAAATGGATATGCCGCATTAACTCCGGATCGTGCAAGCCTTTGGCAGATCCAGACACCTCAGGCATTCCGATATGATCTGGTTTTTAAGGCATATCAAAGACTGATGGAATCGGAATGTTTTCAAAAAGGGGTTACGGACGATGCGATGGTGGTAGAATCCATGACAGAAGAAAAGGTGAAGTTAATAAAGGGCGATTATACTAATATAAAGGTAACTACACCGGAGGACTTAGAGATCGCCAGCGTATTTCTTAACAGAATATATGGAAAAAAATAAAAGGAATGCTGTAGGAGCAGCTTCCTTTTTATTTTTTTCCACCTGTTTTTAATAGATCCTTAACTATCAGATGTAGGTGCTCAAGCTGCTCTCGATTTAAATGCTGTGCATCATCCATAAGTTCTTTGACTTTGGCAGGACTGGTTACATCGCGGGAAAAGAATTCAGCTGGTTCAATATCCAGATACTCACATATATAAAAGAAACCCATCATGGACGGAAGCGCCCGTCCATTTTCTATTTTATGGATATATGTGGGATTCTGTCCGAGAGAAAGACTCATATCACGTGCGGACACACCCTTTTGAGCTCTGAGCTCTGAGAGGCGTTTGGAAAAATTGAAGTCTATATACATGGGTAACTCCTCCTGATTCCATAGTATTGCATTAAATGAAATATGTGTAGTAAATAATGCATTCCATCACTTGACATGTTGCATTCATTACAATATTATTATTTATATAGAGTATTTAATGTATGATCAGGCTAAGAAATCCTTTATTAGGACTACATGGCTATTAGATAGTATCAGCTGTTTCGTCAGATGAAAAGTAGGAAAGAAGGTACAATAGATGGAAACTGGAAAAACCAGGAATGAAACGGATACAGGCACCAGGGAAGGTTTGCTGGAACGAATTGCATCAGAATTAGGCTGCATGTATTTATCGGATCTGCGGGGAAGCACAGGTAAAGCAAGATTCCGGATCGTCGTTTCTAATATTCCCGCAATTGATTATTCAGTAAAAGTATGGCAGGATGCGCTTTATTATATAACAGGAATAGAAGAAAACTTTAGCACTGCTGAGCAGGCAAAGCAACGTCTTTTAGAGCATTTGTAGTAGGGTTAAAAATAATTTGAAAATTATGTAAAAAAATGTTGACAGATGATACAAACAATGATAAACTATCCAAGTTGCCGCTGATGAAGACGGTAAATGAGAGAAAAAAAGCTCCAAGAGATTTGAAAGAAAATAGAAAAAAGTGCTTGACAAAAACACGAACTTCTATTAAAATGTAAAAGCGCGTTTGGAGAGGTATCGAAGTGGTCATAACGAGGCGGTCTTGAAAACCGTTTGTCCGCAAGGGCGCGTGGGTTCGAATCCCACCCTCTCCGTTGGCAGGTTTTAGCCGCTAATAAATATAAAAATCAGCTAATTGCAGAAGTACCCAAGCGGCTGAAGGGGCTCCCCTGGAAAGGGAGTAGGCCGTTAGTAGCGGCGCGAGGGTTCAAATCCCTCCTTCTGCGTCAGCATTGAGAAGAGACAAGCGTTTCTGCGAGATGCAAACAGCACTTTGAAAACAGAAGATTGAACAGTATGTAAAACCCTGAAAATTCTAATAA
>NZ_DALYXB010000022.1:0-80144 GCF_031982545.1 Lacrimispora sp. | reverse complement strand
TAATCTATGGTATTGTTTTTCGTCATAGTTAAATTTTACCACAAAAATAGGACTTTCCGATGCACGAACGTGCTTCGGAAAGTCCTATTTTATTGAGGAGTTATTTCACAGCCCCTTTGTATACACAAAAAGAAGCGTTAAAGCAGACATTTGCATCTACCTCACAACGCTCCGTTTATGTACTACTCAATCTATTTAATCTATTAATTCTACAATATTTTTTCTTTCAGGAATTGTGGTTATAATTTCAATACAATACTCTTTAGGAATAATCCCACGCATATTGCGACTTGGTAAAAAACCAGTTTTTTTAATCATACCTTTTTCAATAATATTATATTTCTTTTTTTCCGTCTTTAAAATTCTAAGAAATAAGTTTTCTTTCATATATCTTTCTCCTAACACTCTCATTGGCATACGTAGGAAAAAACTACATGTTACAAAATTTAATATAAAAACATAAATCTGCTGCCTTTAAAAATCGAAAGACAGCAGATACTCCCCTTTTTGTATAAGAATACCGAAATAATCCTACACTATATGCTTTTTCATTAAACAACGTTTTTATAATTCGTTGAATTACTCATACCGGAATTTCTGATGATGTCTTCTCTTCTTAAATTACTTTGCATTACGCATTTTTAACACTTCTTCTGGAATTTTTCTTTCATAAACTCCAGCCGGAATGCTTCTCCCTACAGAATTAAGAGATACTTTAACCAATGCTTTCTGCAATTCTTTTACTACTTCCTTCTTCATCATCCTCAATCTCCTTTTTATTTGTTTTGTTTTTAGGAAATAATGTTAGTATTTCCAAAACAACCGGATAAATAAGTAGTTCTACCAGCGACGGATTCATATATGCAACCGTCATGATAACTGTTAAAACAGCAATAGAATACAGCTTTTTCTTCAGTATATCTTTTGGAGTAAAGTATTCTATGTTGATGGTTCTCGGTGCCAAAAGTAAAATAACGATTGACGAAATAATATAGATATACGGCAGAAAAGAAAGTCTGATTGGCAAGTAAAAATGTCCCGTTAATGACGAAGCCCATATAAGTAACATACTAAACCCGCAACCAGCGCCTGTTCTTGCATGTATTCCGCCAGCCTGCAATCTGAGTCCGCAGAAAGCTAATAATATAAGAAGAGTCTCCATACCTTGTCCAATTATAATACCTATAATCTGGATAAATACAAACTTAACGACATTATCTAACAATAACTCAATTCCATATTGGATTACATCGCTCTCTTCTTTACTTTTCGGACTAATTTCATTCAGCCAATTATTAATAATCAATGCAATTTTATCTATGCCCATTTTACCACCACCATCTATCCATATATTACCATAACTTTTAGTTTAAAAATGTTTTTGCAATTATCGTCACTGATTTTATCCTAAGCGTCAAACACGATGATTTTTCATACAATTAGCTTTACTTTCCATGTCTGGCAATGTACAATGATAGTATTTACTAGCGAGGTGAGACACCATGACATATTTTGTTTATACTCTTACAGGAGGACTCTGTAATTATTTTTCCTGTTCTAATTTGCTGCCCAAAAAACTATCAGTGTTTAACCGATTATTATTATTTTTATACGCATTTGGTTCACTTTATTTTTTTAATAGATATTATGGGCAGGCCAGTACTTTTATTACTCTTTCAGGTATGTTAATAATTGTAAGTTTATTTACTAAACTTGATTACTTAAGCCTGGGGTGTTATTTGTTTGGATATTTATATATCATTGCATTTAATTATCTATTCATGTACATTGCTGGTGAGATACTTAAAATGGATATGGAATGTATGTTGAAACATGATGTATTAAATATTATTTTTTCTACTTTATACTGTGTGTATTGCGGTATTACTACCAAATTAATCGGGTGGTTTGTACATAAAAAACTAAACATCTCACAGTATTTAACTAACAAACATATGCTTAAAGCTATATTAACTGATTTATCATTACTGGTGTTTTTCTTTGTTTTTAATTTTTCATACGGAGAGCGTCTGGGTTATAATTTTGGAGTAATAGCACTAAATGGAGTTATTTTTTTATTGCTTTTTTCAATCACTGTATATCTTATGTATTCAATTTATAAAGTAACTATGGGAGAACAAGCCTATAAGTATCGTATGGCGCAGTATGAGAATTTGCAGATCTATACAGAACGGTTGGAAAATTCTTATGGATCAATGCGGAAATTTAAACATGACTACCTAAATATACTCAGTACAATGGGCGGATTTATGGAAGAAAATGATATGAATGGATTAATTGAATATTACGAGAAAAGGGTACTTCCTATCAGTCATGCATTTTCCGAATCAGATACGAAACTTGGTGGCCTTTCGAAAGTTAAAAACACAGCATTAAAAAGTTTACTCTCATCAAAATTTATTTATACCATGGAGATTGGTATCAATTTAAAAATTGAGTTGACCGAACTTATTGATGACGTGGTTATGGACTCTCTTGATCTTTCCAGAATTATCGGAATTTTTTTGGATAATGCTATTGAAGCAGCAATGAATACAGTACAAAAAGAACTATATTACTGCATGTTTTATAAAGATGAAGAACTACACATAATTGTAAGAAATACCTCTCTTCCGCTTAGCCATGCAATTTCACAGCTATCCAGTCACGGCATTTCCACAAAAGGGGAAGATCGGGGCGTTGGGCTCTATAATGTATCACTTATATTAAGTGACTATAATGATGTTATTTGGGATACTACATACGAAGAACCTTACTTTACTCAAAAACTGATTCTTAGAAAAGGTACAAAATAGGTGCAATAAATGATTCATATATATCTTTGTGAAGACGATGAAGTACAATTAAAGAGATGGAAAGACATTATTGAAAAATACCTGTTAATGAATTCTACAGAATCTATACTTTATTGTGCAACTTCAATACCGGATGATCTGATATCAATAAGGAAAAAATCCAATATTATAGGACTGTATTTTCTAGATATTGATTTACAGTCTAAACAAAACGGAATTGAACTTGCACAGGAAATTCGCAGGTACGACCCTCGTGGATATATAGTTTTTATAACAACACACAGCGAAATGGCGGTTTTGACCTTTCAATATAAAGTAGAAGCAATGGATTTTATTGTTAAGGATGAACCCAAAACCTTACCGGATCAAATCTGTGCCTGTGTTCGAAATGCAGAAACTAATTATAAAAACCAGTTAAGTTTATCAAACAGACTGCTATCTGTTAAAATTGATAAATCATCACTTATCCTGGATCAGAATGATATTATTGCAGTTACAACCTGTGAAGATTATCATAAAATTATGATACATACAAGATCTGGCATCAAACAGATTACTGGTACTTTAAAAGAGTTAAATATAATACTAAATTCTTCTTTTTGCCAATGCAGTCGTTCTGTTATCGTTAATTTAAAGCATGTATATAAATATTGCAAGGAAGATTCACTGCTTATTATGGATAACAAAGAAACCTATCCTGTTTCATTTCGTATGATGGGCAAATTACAAAAAGCTTTAAATAATCTTTAATAAAAAAAGCCGGATAGAATCCCGGCTTTTTTGTTTATTAATCCCCATATGTTCCTTTTGATTTCACCAGCTTTGGCCGATACCCCTGAGAAGTAAGGGCAGCCATAATAGCATTCTTATGATCTGTACCAAAAGCTTCCAGTGTAATTCTTAATTCTACTGCCGTATTCCGGTTAATGCTGATAAACTGGTTATGTTCCAGACGGATGACATTACCCTGTTCTTTTGCAAGAAGCGCAGATACTTTAGCCAGCTCTCCTGGTTTATCCGGAAGCAGAATGGAAACGGTGAAGATACGGTCTCTCTGAATCAGTCCCAGCTGCACGATAGAGGCCATTGTAATGACATCCATATTTCCGCCGCTTAAGATGGATACAATCTTTTTATTATCCACATCAATGTGTTTTAAAGCGGCAACTGTAAGAAGTCCGGAGTTTTCAACCACCATCTTATGATTTTCCATCATATCTAAAAATGCTACGATCAGCTCTGAATCTTCAATTGTTATAATACTGTCCACATTTTCCTGGATGTATGGAAAAAGCTTGTCACCAGGACATTTAACAGCTGTACCATCTGCGATTGTATTGACAGTTGGAAGAGATACTACTTTACCCTGGCGAATTGACTCCTGCATGCAGTTTGCACCTGCGGGCTCCACACCAATTACCTTAATCTTGGGATTTAACATCTTTGCCAATACGGAAACGCCTGTGCAAAGACCGCCTCCTCCGATTGGAACCAGAATATAATCAACAGTGGGGAGTTCTTTGATAATTTCCATTGCTATGGTACCCTGTCCGGTTGCAACATCTAAATCATTAAACGGATGTACAAAGGTAAGTCCTCTTTCTTCGGCCAGCTTATAAGCATAATTGCAGGCTTCATCAAAGACATCCCCTTCCAGAATTACTTCTGCTCCGTATCCTTTGGTCCGGTTAACCTTCATCAGAGGAGTTGTTGTAGGCATGACAATGGTAGCGGGAATCCCGGCAAGCTTTGCAGCATAGGCAACACCCTGTGCATGATTGCCGGCAGAGGCAGTAATCAAACCTTTGGATTTTTCTTCCTCTGTCAGAGTGCTGATTTTATAATAAGCACCTCTTACTTTATAGGCCCCTGTATATTGCATGTTTTCCGGCTTAAAATACACCTTATTACCAGTCTGAGCAGAAAAATACTCACTGTATATAAGCTTTGTTTCCAGGGTAACCTTGCCAACGACTTCTGATGCTTCCTCAAACTTTTCCAATGTCAACATAATTTACGCCTC
The DNA here is from genome assembly GCF_031982545.1 of Lacrimispora sp. GTDB lineage: Bacteria > Bacillota > Clostridia > Lachnospirales > Lachnospiraceae > Lacrimispora. Next base: position 75,305 of record NZ_DALYXB010000022.1, on the reverse strand, counting down.
TTCTTTCTCTTCTACGTGAAACAATGCATTTACAAATTCTTTCGCATTGAACTTCTGCAAGTCATCAATCTTCTCCCCGACACCAATATATTTCACAGGAATTCCCAGCTCGGACTGAATTGCCACCGCAATCCCTCCTTTTGCCGTTCCATCCAGCTTAGTAAGAATAATTCCGGTAATATCTGCCACTTCCATAAACTGTTTGGCCTGTACAAGAGCATTCTGGCCGGTAGTTCCATCTAAGACCACAAGAGTTTCCCGATATGCTTCGGGATATTCTTTGTCAATAATCCGGTTAATTTTTTTCAGTTCTTCCATCAGGTTCTTTTTATTGTGAAGACGTCCTGCCGTATCACAGATTAATATATCCGCCTGTCTGGATTTTGCTGCTGCAACTGCATCGTATACAACTGCAGCCGGATCAGAGCCTTCCTGCTGGGCAATAATATCCACGTTTGCCCTTCTCGCCCATTCTGTCAGCTGTTCAATGGCTGCTGCGCGGAATGTGTCGGCAGCTGCAACGATCACTTTTTTTCCATCGTCTTTCATCTGTCCTGCCAGCTTACCCACAGAAGTGGTTTTTCCCACTCCGTTCACTCCGATTATTAATAAAACGGAGCGGCGTTTCTCAAATTCATATGCATTTTCTCCCAAATCCATCTGTTCCATGATACTGTCCATAAGAAGCTGTTTACATTCTGACGGATCCTTGATGTTTTTTTCTTTTACTTTTTTTCTCAAGTCTTCCACAATTGATGTAGTCGTCTGGATACCCAGATCACCCATAATCAGAATTTCTTCAATTTCTTCATAAAACTCATCATCAATGGCCGAAAAACCGTTGAAAATGGAATCCACACCTGCGATAATATTATCTCTTGTTTTTTGCAGTCCAGCTACCAGTTTTCCAAAGAATCCCATTTTTTCTCCCATAATCGGCCTCCTTAACTTTCTAAATCATCTTCAATCAGATTAACAGATACAAGCGTCGAAACGCCTTTTTCCTGCATGGTGATACCATACAGACGGTCTGCAGATACCATGGTACCGCGCCTGTGTGTAATAACAATAAACTGTGTAAATTTTGTTAACTTATGCAAATATTTTGCAAAACGATCCACATTGGAGTCATCCAGCGCGGCCTCAATCTCATCAAGAAGACAAAACGGAGATGGCTTCAAGTTCTGAATTGCAAAAAGCAGTGCTATGGCAGTCAGTGCTTTTTCTCCACCGGATAGCTGCATCATATTCTGAAGCTTTTTGCCAGGCGGCTGGGAAACAATCTGTATTCCCGCCTCCAGAATATCCTCATCTTCCACAAGTTCAAGTGCACCACGTCCGCCACCGAACAATTCCTTGAAAACCTTATCAAACTCCACCCTGATTTCCCGAAATTTTTCTTCAAACTGTTTTCTCATTCCGGTATCCAGTTCATCGATAATTTTCAATAAGGTTCCCTCAGCAGTAATCAGATCATCATGCTGAGTCTTCATAAATTCATACCGCTCTGAAACTTCCTTATAATCTTCGATTGCATTTACATTGACATTGCCAAGCTTGCGTATCTCTTCTTTTAAGGAACCGATCATCTTCTTAATGTCCGGCAGTGATGTCCATTCTTCATTTCTTAAAGCTTCCGCTTTTGAAAATGTCAGTTCGTACTCATTCCACATATAGTTTACGTGGTTATCCATACGCTCTTCCATTTTCTCTTTCTGGCTCTGAAGGCGGAACAGTTCCTTATCCAGCAGACTGATACGCTGGGTGAATTCTTCTCGTTTTTGGAACAGTTCTTTCTGCTCTTTTGATTTCATCTCTTTTTTAGCCAGTTTCTCATTAATTGCCTCATCCAGTGTTTCTCTGACTGAACTGATCTCTGCAATTCTGGCTTTAATAGATTCTATTTCCGTTTGTTTTTCTTCAATAATCAGGCCAGATCCGCTGGACCCCTGAGACAGCTTTAACAGTTCCTCTTCCAATCTGCCAATCTCATCTTTTACCCGTCGGATATTTTCCAGCTCAAAATCATCCTTTTGCTTCAGACTGGAAGCTGCCAGCTGAGCTTCTGACAATTCTCTGGAGAATTTCTCCCTGTCAGCTTTTGCTTTTTCGAGATCAGCATTCAGGCCCTCCAGCTCACCGTCTATATCCTGGCTTCGCACTGCCAGCTTTTCCACTCCAAGGATTAAATCCTGCCTGTTTTCGCCAATCTCTTTTTTCTGTACTTCAAGCTGGGTATTTTCCAGTTCTAAATCACCGTAGGATTCTACAATCTCTGCTTTTTTATCTTCAATCCTGCGCAGATTTATTTTAACCGTATTCTGTCTTAAATAAAGCTTCTGCTTCTCACTTCGGATGGTTTCAAGTTCTTCTCTGCATTCACTTAAAAGTCCTTCGTTCATGACCAGCTCTGTCTCAATCTGCCCGGTTTCTTTCAACGCCTTCTCGCAGGCTGCTTCCAGTTCCTCCATTTCGCGCTTTCGTCCCAGTAAATTGCTGGTGTTTTTGAAAGCACCACCAGTCATGGAACCACCAGCACTTAGCAATTCTCCTTCCAGTGTAACAATTCTTAAAGAATACTGGAATTTCTTAGCAAGAGCGATTGCATGGTCAATGGTATCTACAACAACCACTCTGCCAAGGAGATAGTTTAGGAGTCCTTCGTACTGGGAATCCGCTTCAACCAGAGAATTTGCAAGACCTAAAACTCCTGGTTCGTTAAGAGCTTTCTCCTGATTGAAGCCGTTTTTATTCCCTATATTGGTAAGAGGGAGAAATGTGGCTCTTCCGTATTTGTTTTTCTTTAAATACTCAATCAGCTGCTTTGCTGTCTGGTCTGAGTCGGTAACAACGTTTTGGATGCTTCCTCCCAGTGCTGTTTCAATGGCAACTTCATACTTTTTAGAAACAGTAATTAAATCCGCCACAACACCATGAATTCCATGCACCCGGTCCTTTACTTCCATGACCCGGCGTATGCTGCCTCCATATCCTTCATACCGTTCGGCAAGATTTCGAAGAGATTCCAACTTGGTAGAGTTGGTATGGTACTCCTGCTGTCTGTCGTTTAAATTCTTACCAAGACGTTTAACTTCATGCTCCAGTTCCCCGGCTCTGCTTTCGCTTTGTTCCTGAAGTTCATTGTACTTAAGAATACCAGCATCAATTTCATCCGCTTCTTTTTGAAGAACCAGCAGCTGTTGATCCTGTTCTGATTCATCACTTTTATATTTGAGAAGCTTCTGGAGCACTTCAGACCTTCGTACATTTACCTGCTCAAGCATGGTCTCATAACGCTGCTGCCTTGCATTTAAAGTGGCTTTTTCATTAAGAAGCTCAATAATGCTCCCCTTACCAGATTCAATCCTTTGTTCCAGAAGATGAATTTTTTCGTCTTCTGCTGCAAGTACCGTTTCTCCCTGCTTTAACTGCTCTATTGCCGTCTTTACTGATTCTGCAATGACAGAACGTTCCTCTTCATAGGAGGACGCCTGGGACTTTTTCATATCTATCTCGGAGTGAATGGACCTCACCCTGCCTGCAATGTGCTCCGCATTCATCTGTTCTGTATTGATCTGCTCTTTTAGAACATTGATGCGTCCCTGCAGATTTCCAGTCTCTATATCAGAGTTATTTTTTTCATTGCGGCTTACTAAAATAGATTCATCCAACTGGGATAAATATGTATCAAGGGTCTCATACTGCTCTCTGATGCCCTCTGATGCGTTTTTTGCTTCTTCCAGATCACGGCTGACGATTACTTCTTTCTCATCCACTTCCTTCATCTGAAAGCGCAGTCCTTCTGTTTCCATCAGGAACTGATTTACATCATACTTTTTCAGTTCTTCCTTTAATCTTAAATATTCTTTTGCTGCCTCAGACTGTTTTGCCAAAGGACCAACCTGTTTTTCCAGTTCTGAAAGAATATCACTGACACGAACCAGATTCTGTTTTTCATCCTCCAGTTTTTTCTGGGCAATGGCTTTACGGCGTTTAAATTTAACAATTCCTGCAGCCTCATCAAAAAGTTCTCTGCGTTCTTCCGGTTTTCCGCTTAGGATTTTATCAATCTGACCCTGTCCGATGATGGAATAACCTTCCTTGCCGATTCCGGTATCATAAAAAAGCTCATTAATATCCTTTAACCGGCAGGCGCTTCCATTGATCATATATTCGCTTTCGCCAGACCGGTAGACTCTTCTTGATACTGTCACCTGATCATAGTCAATGGATAAGTGGTGATCCGAATTGTCAAGCGTTATGGCTACATAGGCAAATCCCTGGGGCTTTCTCATTTCCGTTCCCGAAAAAATAACATCCTGCATACTGGAACTTCGTAACTGCTTCACTTTTTGTTCACCCAGTACCCAGCGTACCGCATCAGCAACATTGCTCTTACCGCTTCCGTTGGGGCCTACAATGCCTGTAATTCCATTGTGGAACTCGAATACTATTTTGTTGGCAAAAGATTTAAACCCCTGAATCTCTATACTTTTTAAATACATACTCCACGCTGACAGCCATCACCAGCTGCCCTTTCTTTACCTTATTATTGTCCATGCTCTTTGGACATAGAGGGATACCCGAAGGGTGTTTCCATATTATTGTCCATGCTCTTTGGACATAGAGGGATGTCCGCTTATTGTCCACGCAGCTTCAATATTCCGTGATAAGCTGCCACCTGCTCCGCAGCTTTCTTTGTTCTTCCAGTTCCCTGTCCGATAATTTTATCCCCAATTTTTACCTGTGTCTCAAATATCTTATTATGATCCGGGCCTTCCTCTTTTAAGAGCTCATACGTTAACGCCTCTTCCGTCTGGCTTTGTACAATCTCCTGCAAGATAGTCTTGCTATCAAAAAAGAGCTGCTTATGTTCCAGATCATTCATGATGAAACGAAGGATAAACTCTTTTGCATTAGCAAAACCACCATCCAGATAAATGGCTCCTATCAGTGCTTCCATTGCATCCGAAACAATTGAAGCTCTCCCTCTTCCCCCTGTTGCTTCCTCTCCCCGGCCTAAAAGGAGATATTCCCCAAGCTTTATCACTTCTGCACAATAAGCAAGAGTGGGTTCACAAACAATGCTGGCACGAATTTTTGTCAAATCTCCCTCTGGCTTTTGTGGATATTTATGATACAGACAATCACTGGACACCACTTCCAGTACCGAATCACCTAAGAATTCAAGTCTCTCATTGCATTCTGTTTTATTCAGTCGGTGTTCATTGGCATAGGAACTGTGGGTCATGGCCTGTGTCATAAGATGCTTGTCCGAAAAACGATAACCGATCCGTTCTTCCAGTTCTTTCATATTTCTGCTCATCTCATTCCTCTTTCCTTATTATTGTCCATGTACTTTGGACATAGAGGGGTACCCGCAGGGTGTTCCTTATTATTGTCCATGTACTTTGGACATAGAGGGGTACCCGATTGCCCCCTATTATGAAAGAAGGTGCTGCGGTCAGACCAAACGATCCTAGCAGCACCCACATCTATTAATTTAATGCATTCTTGACCTGTTCTACTGCGTCGCTGACACTTACGATGTTCTCTGCCACTTCAGTTGGAATCTCAATATCAAATTCCTCTTCAATGCCCATAACGATCTGAAACACATCAAGGGAGTCAGCACCCAGGTCATCCACGAATGTGGAGTTCATAGTAACTTCCTCCGGCTCAATATTTAATACCTCTGCAATAATTTTCTGTAATTTTTCGAATTCCATTTGTTTTCCTTCCTCTCTCCTATTCTTGATTTTCTTCTTTCATTTTAAGACTTTCTCTTATCTTATCATTAATTCCCTGTTCTTTGAAGGTTACGCATTGAAGTATGGAGTTTTTTATTTCTGCTGCTTTTGAGTTACCATGAGTCTTTACCACCAGACCATTCAGCCCCAGCAGCGGAGCGCCGCCATACCGGGATGAATCAAATGATTTAAAAGTCTCTTTTAAAGCAGGTTTTACAAGCAGAGCACCGATTTTGCTCCTGAAACTACCCATCATACCACTCTTTACCTTGTTAATCAAGGTCGCGCCCACTCCCTCATACAACTTCAGGATTACATTGCCCACAAATGCCTCACATACTATGACATCTGCACCGCCATGCGGAATCTCTCTGGCCTCAATGCTTCCGGTAAAATGAATATCCTTACAATCCTTTAACAGCGGAAATGTCTCTTTCACTAGCGCATTTCCCTTTTCTTCCTCTGCGCCGATGTTAACAATGGCAACTGTTGGATTCTTAATGCCTACAACATGCTCCATATATAAGGAGCCCATTTGAGCAAACTGTACCAGATGAGAGGGTCTGGCATCCACATTAGCGCCGCAGTCTATCAGCAGGGAAACGCCTTTTTCTGTTGGAATAAGGGGTGCAAGCGGTGGTCTTTCTACACCCTTGATCCGTCCGACTATCACCTGTCCGCCAACCAGTATGGCGCCTGAGCTACCGGCCGATACAAATGCATCCGCCTCTTTTTGTTTTACCAGATTCATTCCCACAACGATGGAAGAATCTTTCTTCTTACGTATGGCGTTAACCGGAGGTTCTTCCGTCTCGATTACCTCTGTCGCATTCACAATCTGTATCTGATCCTTATTAAATGTGTATTTTGCAAGTTCATCAGATATCATCTGTTCCTGCCCTACTAAGAGAACCCGGATCTCTTTATTCGCGTTTACCGCCTCTACGGCTCCTGCTACCGTCTGTACTGGTGCATAGTCACCGCCCATGGCATCCACAGCTACTTTTATCATCATGATTCCCCTTTCAAGTGTTTCCTAAGATAATCTATTACATAATATACTAAATATTATACTATAAATCAATAATAAATTTAGAAATTTAAAAGCAGAAAAAACAGCCTTAGCTGACCAGCGTTTTCTCAACCTTTTTTATAACGTAAACATAAGATATTCCAGTGAACAATGCAGCGCTCAGCCATGCTGCAGGGTCACAGGCACAGGCAAGCGGGAAGCTTACAAACCTTATTGCAAGCGTAGCCGTAACCAATCTGGCTGCCAGTTCCACTACGCCGCCCAGCATGGGAAGTAATCCATATCCGCATCCCTGCATGGTATTCCGGAAAATAAAAATAGTTCCCAGAGGAATATAAAAAGAGGCGCAAAGATAACTGTAGGTTTTTGCCCATGGAAGAATCTCCGCCAGATCTACATTACCGGAGAAGAACAGCCTTAGGGCAAAAGGAAGTCCCAGAATCACAATAACGGAGCATACAACGGCATAGATTACTTCTGTTGTTAGTGCAAGGCGGACTCCCCGTTTAATTCTTCCAATATCACCTTTCCCATAGTTTTGTCCCGAATAAGTAGCCATGGTTTGTCCCATTGCCATCATTCCCTGAATTACCATACTTTGAAATTTATTGGCTGCTGTATTGGATGCAACTGCTACGGAACCAAATAAATTAACTGCAGACTGCATAATCATCGTACCCGAAGCGGTAATTCCAAACTGAAGAGCCATGGGAATCCCCACAGACAGCTGGATCTTCGTATCATACCCATGCAGCTTCCAGTGATGCTTTTCCGGTGTGAGAACAGGTACCTTTTTTGTAATATAAATAATACATAAAAAAGCGGATATTCCCTGAGATACATTGGTTGCCCATGCAGCACCCGCAACTCCCATCTTAAAATTAATAACAAAAACCAGATCCAACACGATATTTAAGCAGGCGGATAGCACCAAAAATATAAGCGGTATCCGGCTGTTACCCACAGAACGCAGAAAGGAAGAGAACAGGTTATAAAATACATTTGTAAAGATCCCTATGCAAATAATAGAGATATAAGTATAAGCATCTTCCATAATATTCTGGGGGGTATTCATAATTTTCAAAAGTGTTCTCATGAATATCAGACTGATTAATGTCATAAATACAATAACAAACAATGACAGGAAAATTCCATTTGCCACCGACCGCTTTGTCCCGTTTTCATCCCCAGCCCCAAACCTCTGACTGGTAAGTACTGTAAATCCCGTACTCATTCCCTGTGAAAAACCAATTACCAGGAACATAATGGTACCTGTTGATCCCACAGCTGCCAATGCATCCGCTCCTACGAAACGACCTACAATAATAGTATCCACCATATTATAAAACTGCTGAAAAATATTTCCGATTAATAGCGGAAGTGTAAATTTTAAAATGATGGGAAGAGGATTGCCTCTCGTCATGTCGGTCTCCATAAGCCTTCACCCTTTGCTTTTTTATTATTCTGCCATACTTTACCATGTGGCACAGACGTATTTTACCATGTTCTCAACCACTTGTCACGATTCTTTTCAAACAGTTACAAAAAATCTGCTGCCAGAAACCGGTTCATCAGGGAATCTGGCAGCAGACTGTATCTGCAAAATTTATTCTTTTGTAACCAATCCGTTTACATTTTCAGAAGTAACCAGCTCATTATCCAGAATCACATATTTCTCTACATTCTTTCCCTCCAGATAGTCATAAGCGGTTTTTAGTATTGCTTTTCCAAGGAAAAATGGGGGCTCTGCAATGGTTGCTTCCACTTTACCTGCCTTAATTGCCTCAATGGTGTCATCAATGGCATCACAGCCAATCATAGTGATTTCATCTAAACGTCCGGCTGCTTCAATTGCTTCTAACGCCCCAAGAAGCATTTCATCATTAGCCGCATACAATCCGTCAATGTGATCATTTGCCTGTAAAATATTCTCCATTACACTCATGCCCTTTGCACGGTCAAAATCAGCTACCTGGCATGCCACAATTTTCATATCTGGATTCTGGCTGATAATTTCATTAAACCCTTTGGAACGGTTCTGGGCCACATTGGTGCCCATGATTCCCTGGAGTTCTACAATATTTCCTTTTCCGCCAAGAGTATCTGCCAGATACTGTCCTGCCAGTTTTCCTGATTTAATGGCATCATATCCGATATGAGATACCACTTCTCCTCCACTGGCTTCCCTGTCCATGGTGAGAACCGGAATTCCAGCTTTATTGCAGTCCTCAATGGATGAGACTATGGCATCCGAGTCACAGGTGTCAATAATAATGCAATCAGGCTTCTTTGTAATTAAGTTCTCCACATCCTTCATCTGGACAGCCGGATCATCCTGGGCATCTGTAATGTATAATTCCACGCCCAGCTCATCAGCGGCTTTTTGTACCCCATCCTTTACGTCCACAAAAAACGGATTGGTCTGTGTGTTCATTGCAAGGCCGATTACATATTTTTTCCTGGCTCCTGCATCCGCTTTAGCCGTTGTCTCTTCTGACTTTGTTACAGCAGTTTCTGTCTGGGTTGTCTCCTTCGCAGTCTCCGTAGCTGTTTTTGTACTGCAACCAGCCATCGAACATACAACAAATCCTGCCATCATTGTAGCTGCAATTCTCTTTTTCATCATAATTCTGCCCTTCCCTTCTCAAATACATTAAAATAGTTTCTATTTATTCCGCTTTTGCGGATAAATCCTTGACTTTTTTATCCACCAATACTGCTATCAGTACCACAGATCCTTTTACAATGCTGGTTGCGTGAGGATTGACGTTCATCAGAGTAAGGATGTTATCGATGATCCCCATAATCATGGCACCCACCACGGTAGGAAGTACAAATCCGGTCCCTCCGCTTAAGCTGGTTCCTCCAAGAATAACCGCTGCGATTGCATCCATTTCAATTCCCTGTCCGCTGGTGGATTGCGCCGATCCAAGCCTGGCAGTCAGTACAACAGCAGCGATTCCACTTAATAATCCATTCATGATATAAGCGGTCCATTCTGTCCTTTTCACTGAAATTCCCGACAGGCGGGCGGCTTCCCGGTTTCCTCCAACAGCATAGATGCTCCTTCCAAATGGGGTTTGTGTCAATATGTAATGTGCTGTCAGAAAAAGAAGTATGAGAATGATAACAGGTACCGGCACACCTATGACAGAACCCTTTCCTATAAATTTATAGACCTCAGACTTTACCGGAATAGGGGAACCTTTTGTATAAATCAAAACACAGCCCCGCAGCAAAGTCATGGTACCCAGTGTCGCAATAAATGGAGGAATTCCGCAGTGAGAGATGAAAAATCCGTTGGCAGTCCCACAAGCCGTGCCAATGGCTAATGCTGTCGCAACAGCCAGGAATGTGTTTCCGGTAGAAGCCAGTACCCCGGAAGCAACCACGCCGGAAAGTCCAAGTATGGAGCCAACGGATAAGTCAATACCTCCGGTCAGAATTACGAATGTCATTCCGCATCCAATAATACCGGCCACAGTTACCTGTTTAAACACATTAAAAAGATTGGATATATTTAAAAAGCTCTTTGACAAAAATGCAGCAGACAGGCATATGATCAGCAGTATTAAAACCGAACGGTAAATATTGATCTGATTGATCAATTGTTTCTTAGCTTTTTCATTCATTTTCTCTCACCCCTCCAGATGCATGTGCTAAAATTATTTCCTGGTTCATGTCTTTGTCTGAAATTTCCAATACCATACGTCCTTCCCGCATTACAATCACACGGTCACTGACTCCGATCAGTTCGGGTAAATCGGTGGAGATCATAAGAATACTTTTTCCCTTTTGCGTCAGCTGGTTGATAATTGCATATATTTCCGCCTTCGCCCCTACATCCACGCCTCTTGTGGGCTCGTTTAGTATGAGAATATCGGAATCTGCCTCCAGCACTTTTGCAAAAACAATTTTCTGCTGATTGCCTCCACTGAGTTTTCCAGCCAGCTGGGAAGCTGAGCTAATCCGGATATTCAGTGACTGAACCTGTTGGTTAACCCGTTCTGTTTCCAATCTGGTATTTAAATGAATTCCTTTTGTAAGCTTCTTTAAGGAAGACATGGAAATATTCTCCCGGATGCTTCTTATTAATACCAGCCCCTCCTGTTTCCTGTCATCAGAAACAAAACCGATACCGGCTTTCAGTGCTTTTACAGGTGCTGAGCAGTCTTTTTTCACCCCATGTACGAAGACTTCTCCCCGCTCCATTGGTATGGCACCGTATAATAGCTTCGATAATTCAATGGTTCCTGAGCCCAGAAGTCCGGTTATGCCAAGTATTTCTCCTTTATGAAGCTTCAGACTCATATCATGTACATTCCGGCTGTTTATCTCTTTGGCTTCAAGCACCACTTCCTGAGCCTTGTAATTACGGACAGGATACAGATTAGAAACGTTTCTGCCTACCATCATGGATACCACATCATCATAATCTGTCTCATTAATTTCTTTGGAAGCCACATATCTGCCATCCCGGAATACCGTCAGCCGGTCTGATATCTTAAAAATCTCGTCCATACGGTGAGAAATATAGATAATGGCAATTCCTTTCTTTTTAAGTTCTTCAATAATCCCAAACAGTATTTTTATTTCTTCCTCAGCAAGCGCAGCAGTCGGCTCATCCATGATAATAATTCTGGCGCCTATGGTAAGGCATTTGGCGATTTCTGTCATTTGCGCTTCGGCAACGGAAAGATTCTTTACTTTGGTTTTTGAACTGAATTTCAAACCCAGATGGTTTAAATTATCCTGTGCTTCCTCAAACAGCTTATCCCAATCCACTTTCTTAAAACTTTTTACAGGAAGCCTTCCAAGATACATATTTTCAGCCACCGTTAATTCCGGAACCATATTAAATTCCTGATAGATCATGGCAATTCCTGATTTTTCTGCTTCCCTGGCAGAGTGAAATACCACCTTTTCCCCATTTAAGTACATGGCACCAGCTGTATAAGGCTGAGCTCCTGCAATAATTTTCATCAGAGTTGATTTTCCTGCTCCGTTTTCTCCACACAGAGCATGAACCTCGCCTTCATATAGTTCCAGATGAACTCCGTCAAGAGCTTTTACACCAGGAAACGTCTTAACGATTGATTCCAGTTTTAATACTAACCTTCCTCCCATTTAAATTCCCCTTCCCCTCGACTGTCTTAATATGCACAGCCTGAGATCAGTATTACATTGGTATAACCTGTAAACTCACCTGTGAGGATAATTGCTTTTGCTCCTTCTGTCATTTTCTTTAATTCCGTATGGGGGACATACTCCACAGGTATTCCTGCCGGTAAAAGAGCCAGTGCTTCTTTATGTAATTCCCCGCTTACTACAAGAGCCTCCTGGGCAAAAACTGCCTTCTCCGTAACCATATATTTTTCAATTTCTTCCAGAACCTCTAAATAACCTGGATTTCCCTGCTTCCAGCCTAAATCCACCCGTTCCACTCCCTTTGGTACAGGAAGTCCGGCATCTGCTATTACAAGCATATCCATATGTCTGGTCTCTGCCATAATTCTTGCTAACTGCGGATGTAAAATTCCAGTCTTTAACATGACTCCTCCTCCATTTCATGGAATTTGATAAATGCATCGATTTCTGACCGGTCAGGCATGGCAGGAGTGGTTCCAATTCTCTGTACAGAAATCGCTGCCAGTGCATTGGCAAATTTTGCTGCTTCCCATAAATCTTTTCCTTCTGCCAAAGCTGCTGCAAGGCCCCCGTTAAATGCGTCCCCTGCTCCGGTGGTATCTACTGCCTCTACCTGATAAGCAGGTAATAATCCCCGTCTTTTTCCGGTCGCAATATATACCCCTTTGCTTCCCAGTGTAATGAGTACATTTTTTACTCCCTTATTCAGAAAATAATCCGCTGCTTTTCCGGCACTCTCTTCTTCTGTTACTGATATGCCAGATAATATTGAAGCTTCTACTTCATTGGGAGTTATAAAATCCACACGACTTAAAATACTATCACTGACAGGCTGTACCGGGGCTGTGTTTAAAATGATTTTAACGCCCTTGTCATATGCTATTTCTACCACCTTCCTGACGGAAGAAACATTGGTTTCCAGTTGAATCAGCAGATAATCTGACTGATCCAGAAGATCGGAAACTGATTCCACTTCCTCATCGGAAATCGTATCACATGCGCCCAGGATCACTGCTATTTCATTCTGACTGGTATTTTCATCTACCATAATTAATGCAGTGCCTGTCTCTGCCTGTTCACTGCAAAATACCCGTTTTGTATCCATCCCCAGTCTGGTCATGGTTTCAATGGCAAGATCGGCAAAGGCATCTTTACCAACCTTCGTTACCATGGTTACGTCTCCACCTGCCTTATGAGCCGCAACCGCCTGGTTAAACCCCTTTCCCCCTGGTCCCATTTTAAAAAGGCTTCCTTTTACCGTTTCCCCCGGAACTGGCAGATGGGGGCATCTTCCCATTAAATCCACGACAAAACTTCCAAATACCGTTATCTTTTTTCCCATAAGCATCTCCTTTTTTTATAGAAGGGCAATTCCATTTCCGGCACCAATCCGGTCTGCTCCTGCTAAAATCATTGCCTCAGCCTCCTTTGGCGTACGGATCCCGCCGCTGGCTTTCACTTTCAATCTTTCTCCCACAGTTTTTTTCATAAGGGCAACATCTTCTGCTACTGCTCCTCCGGTACTAAATCCCGTGGCTGTTTTTACATATTGGGCACCCGCCTCCATGGAAAGTTCGCAGACCTTTACAATCTCCTCCTTTGTCAAAAGACAGTTTTCCAGAATTACTTTCACTAATTTCCCCTGGCATGCATCAATTACCGCTCTGATATCTTCTCTGACCAGATCATAATTCTTATCTTTTAATGCTCCGATATGAATAACCATATCCACTTCATCTGCTCCTGCTTTTACTGCCTCTGATGCTTCAAAAGCCTTGGCAGATGTGAGCATGGCTCCCAATGGGAAACCTACTACACAACATACGGAAACGCTGCTATCCTTTAATTCCCGGGCTGCCAGAGGTACGTAACAGGAATTAACACAGACAGACGCAAATCCATATTCCTTTGCCTCCTGACAATATCTTCGGATAATTTCTGACCCGGCATCTGCCTTCAGCATTGTATGGTCAATCATGTTTGCTATACTCATATCCATCCTCCATTATAACATTTAATATGTAACCGGTTACATATTTGGGTAAAAATAAACTGCCCTACTGCAGCTTATTTATCTTTTCTGAACCGCGAAGCACCATCTGATATGGAACAAAAACCTTGCGGCCGGAGCTTTGACTTTCCTTACGGGTCAGTTTGTCAATCAGCATTTCCATTGCCTGACATCCCTGCTTTCTTGCATCCCGGTCAATGGTTGAAAGACTGTAATCAATGATTTTTAGAGATTCAATCTGATCAAAGCCTACTATGGAAATATCCCTGCCAATTTTCAGCTTATGCTCTGTTAAATATTTGAGTACACCCAGGCTGGTCTGGTTGTTGGAAGCAAATATAGCAGTTGGCGGATCCGGAAGTTCCAGTAATTCCTTCGTCCGTTCATAAGCCTTCATGATCTTAAAATCGCCTGATACCATATAATCTTCTCTTAGCCCGATCCCGTAATCCCTAAGAGCTGACTTGTAGCCCTTCAGACGGTCTTTTCCAGGCATGGAAGTGTTGGGTCCTGTAATCACTGCAATCTTCTGGTGTCCATTCTGAATTAATGCCTCAACGGCCTTGTAGGCGGCATCATGGTTTTCTACAAATACACCATCCAGACTGGAATTTCTGATGTTACGGTCAACTAATACAACTGGAATCCCTTTGTTTTCAAATTGGATCAGCTTATCCCTGGTCACCTCGTCAAGCTCTGAAATGGGAGTGATTAAAAGCCCTGACAGCCGCTGGCTTTCTGCCATCATAAGGCATTGATGTTCTCTCTCCAGAAGTTCACCAGTATCAAACAAAACGATATTATACTGATTGTTGGCAGCTCTTTCGCCGATTCCGCTTATGATGCCCGAAAAAAACTCATTGGCAATATCCGGTACAATTACTCCAATACTGGAAGAATCACGGATACTGAGACTTCTGGCTATGGCATTGGGTACGTAATCTGCTTCTTCTATTGCCTCTAATACTTTGCGCTTTGTTTCCTCTTTCACATATCCAGATTCATTAATGACTCTGGAAACAGTTGCGGAAGAAACGCCGGCTTTTCTTGCTATATCCCGTATGTTCATTTCAAGCTCTCCTTATGTAACCGGTTACATGTATGATATTAACATAAAAGCCATATAAAGTAAAGGCTTTCTGTAAATTTTAAACAATAAAAACAAAACACAAATACGGACTATCAGCATCTTTTGATAGTCCGTATTTGATCATGGAATCTAGATCTCTGCCGTCAACTTCACTGGCTTACATCCCATAAGCAGTATGCTTGTTTCATCTGGTTGGCTAAAGCCTGCGTATAATTCGACGTGGTTTCCGTCTTTGATATACTCCCCATTTTCATTTACAACCATAAAAGCCCGCTGATCCAACTTTATTTTTACACTCTTTTTCTCCCCACAATTCAGTGCCACCCTTTTAAATCCGCAAAGTCTGGGATGCAGGGGTGCAAATTCTGAATCCATAACTTTTACATAAACCTGAATAACCTCTTCAACTGCTCTGTCACCTATATTTTCAACGACAGCCTCAATCTCCATATCTCCCATGGTTAAATTAGCATCACACACTTTGGCCCGGCCATAAGTCAAACCATATCCAAAAGGATACTGTGGCTTACTTTCCAAATAACGGTAGGTTCTGTTCTTCATGGAATAATCCGTAAATTCTGGCAGATCGCATTTCGGATCATAGAACGTCACGCATAATTTACCCGATGGAGAGTAAAGGCCGAATAAAAGCTCTGCAAACGCCTTTCCTCCTCTTGCACCCGGATACCATGCCTGTATAATAGCGTCATAATTCTCTTTGGCAATGCTTAAATCAATATCACTGCCAGCCATCATACACAGCACAACCGGAGTACCGGTATCAGACAATGCCTCCATTAATTTTCTCTGAGATTCAGGAAGCAGCAATGACTCCTTATCTCCAGAAGCATACTGATTGCCCTGATCGCCTTCTTCTCCTTCCAGGAGTTCATTGAGTCCCAGACAGAGAACAACCACATCGCTATGCTCAGCCACAATCACAGCCTCTGAGATACGGTCATGATCAAATGCCAGAGCTTCCGTCTTAGAATTGCTGATATTGCAGCCATCCGAATATAGAACCCTGATCTCGTCTTTCGCAAACGCTTTTATCCCTTCCAGAATTGTAATATATTCTGAGGAAGTACCATGATAATTACCAATAAGAGCAGCCCTGCTGTTTGCATTAGGACCAATCACTCCGATTGTTTTCACCGCTTCTTTATCCAGAGGCAGAATTCCGTTATTCTTTAACAGAACCATACTTTCCCTGGCAGCCCGTTCTGAAAGCTCCAGATGCTTCTTACACTCCACTTTCTCATAAGAAATGGAATCAAATTCATTGTCATCAAACAATCCCAGCAAGTATCTGGTTGTAAACAGACGTGTACAGGATTCTGTAATTGTCTCCTCGCTTACCAGCCCGTGTTCGTAAGCATTTAATATATGAAGATAAGTATTACCGCAGTTTAAATCACAGCCTGCATTGATTGCCATGGCTGCAGATGTTTTTGCATCAGGACTGATTAAATGGCGTTCATGAAAATCACGGATTGCCCAGCAGTCAGAAACATAATGTCCCTCAAATCCCCATTCCCCTCTTAAAATATCCTTCATCAGGGTTTTGCTGGCACAGCAGGGTTCTCCATTGGTCCGGTTATAAGCTCCCATAACCGCTTCCGATTTACCTTCTTTTACTGCAGCTTCAAATGCAGGCAGATAGGTCTCTCTTAAATCCTTCAGAGAAACTTCTGCATTAAATTCATGACGCAGAGATTCCGGTCCTGAATGAACAGCAAAATGTTTCACACAGGCAGCTGCCTTCATGGTCTCTTTCTCACCCTGAAGTCCTTTTATATAGGAAACACCCAGTCTGCTGCTTAAGTAAGGGTCTTCCCCGTAGGTTTCCTGTCCTCTGCCCCATCTGGGGTCCCGGAATATGTTCACGTTTGGAGACCAGAATGTCAGTCCTTTATAAATATCCCTGTCATCCTGTTTTGTAAATGCATTGTACTTGGCTCTTCCTTCTTCTGCAATGACCTCTGCAATTTCATGCACCAGTTCTTCGTCGAAAGCAGCGGCCAAACCAATGGCCTGAGGAAAACTGGTTGCTGTCCCGGCTCTTGCTACACCATGAAGCGCTTCATTCCACCAATTATAAGCTGGTATATTAAGTCTGCGTATAGGCGGTGCATCATATCGCAACTGGCTTGCCTTCTCTTCTAATGTCATGTTTGCTACTAACTGTTCCGCTCTTTCTCGCGCTTCTTTCCGATTCAATTGTCTTTCCTCCTGAAAAATGATGTCTTATCCCTTTACTGCGCCTGTGGTAAGTCCGTCTACAATCTGGTTGCTAAAAATGCTGTAAACGATAATTGTGGGCGCAATTGCTATGATGATTGCTGCAAACATCTGTACATAGTTTGTAGCATAGGGACCTACGAAATAAGTCAGAGTAACGGGAAGTGTTTTTTTAGCTACATCAGATATAAATACCATCGCCAGCAGCAGCTCATTCCAGTTGCCGACAAATGTCATAATACCTGCCACGAACATCCCCACTCTGGAGAGAGGTAATGCGATTCTGATAAAACAGCCATAGATGGAGCAGCCGTCAATACACGCTGCTTCAAATATCTCACCCGGCATACTTTTAAAGAATCCTGTCATTAAAAATATAGTCATTGGAAGTGAAAACGTAATATATGGAATAATCAGTCCAATGAGCTGATTGGTCAGATGCCAGTTGGAAAAGCGGACGAAAAGCGGGATCAGAACACAATGTACCGGTATCATCATTCCAATGAGAAAATACTGCATCATATACTTAAGAAAGCCCAGTCTCATTCTGGCGATGGCAAATGCCGCCATAGCTCCGATCAGTAAGCTGATGATCAATGCGGAAGTACACACAATTACAGAGTTTAAAGTTGCCACTCCTAACTGCCCGTTGACCCATGCAAATATGTAGTTGCCCAGCTGCAGAACACTGGGAGGTGAAAATGGTGAACTCAGTACTTCCCTGTTGGATTTTAAAGAAACGCTCAGCATCCAGACCAGCGGAAGTAAATAAACAAGAGCAAGGGCAATCAGGAATGCATATAAAAGCACACCGGTCAGAGTGATCTTTTTCTTTTTTTTCTGGTTATCTTCTATCTTCATTGTTTTCCTCCCTCTAAGACTCGTACGTTTCAACTTTTATGCATTTACTAATGAGGAATGTGGTAAAAAGGCATAAAATGAGCAGAATTATGGAAATCGCACTGGCATAACCGTATTTATAATATTTGAATCCCTGTGTATATAAATGGGTTGCCAGCACATCCGTACGATGGTTTGGTCCTCCCTGAGTCATATTATAAATCAGGTCAAAAAATTTAAGAGAACCAATGCAGTTCAAAGAAAGAGTTGTAATCAGCATAGGCTTGATTAACGGTAAGGTTATAAAACGGAACGACTGTCCTCTGGAAGCCCCGTCAATGTAGGAAGCTTCATAGATATCTCTGGATATCCCACTGATCTGAGCCATATAAAGCATCATATTCTGGCCCACATACTGCCACAAAGCAACACAACCGATCACCCACATGGGAAGAGGGATGAATCCTTTGGTGTTAAAAAGCCAGTTGGGCCCCTGGATACCAATTGAGCTCAAAAGATTATTAATACCTATTTTAGGATTAAAAAGAAACGCCCATAAAAGGCCAAGCGCAGCTGACGAAAGTACACAGGGAAGGTAGTAAATATTTTTAAACAAATTCCTGCCTGCCTTAATATTAGTCAGTAGAACCGCCAGGAATAAACCGACAATCTGCTGGGTCACACCAGAGAAAAGCATAAAAAATATGGAGTTTTTCAAAGCGATTTTCATGGTCTCATCACTGGTGAATAAATCGATATAATTTTTCAATCCGACAAAATCCGGTTTCGTCAGTCCCGTATAATTACACAGGGAATAGTAGATAACCTGAATAATCGGAACAAATAAAATCAGAGTAAATAAAAGGAATGCCGGCGCAATAAAAATAAAAGCCGCTTTTCTATCCTCCAATAGCCTGTTCATATGGCTGCCTCTCTTTCTATAATGAGGGTATGCAAAGGCGTTTATGCTTCGCATACCCTCATCTTTCTGTCAATTATTTTTTCCAGACGTTTTTATTATAGAAATCCTGTACTTTCTGAAGTGCCTGCTGTGGTTCTGCATTACCGAGGAATACATCTACCATGGCTGCATCAAAGGTATCTCCTGCTTCTACGCTTGCCAGTGATTCATTATAAAATCCTAATGTACCGGTTACGTTCTTTAAGATATCGTTGATATAAGCAAACTGCTTTGGAGCTTTGTTATAGTCAATTGCCACTTTGGTAACCGGAATCTTACCAGCTACTTCAGCCGTATACTTCTGAGCAGTGTCATCGGTGAACATCTTCATAAGTGCAAGGGCTGCTTCTTTATGCTTCGTGGTCGAACTCATAACAAGATTATCTGTTTTTACGATCATACGGTTTGGATCTGAACCACCCTCGATAGCAGGGAACTGGAATACGCCGCATTTGTCTTCAAATTCCGGATTGTTTCCGTTGATCTGAGCAATTGCCCATGATCCCTGTACCAGCATGGCTGCGTCTCCATTGTAGAAGTTTGCAGTTGCCTGATCATTGGAATCTCCAGCTGCAGTATCCTGGAAATACTGGGAAAGTTCTTTTAATTTCGTTGCTGCATCAACAAATGTCTTACTGGTCCATTCAATCTTACCTGCATTTACATCAACCAGATTATCCGGTCCGCCTTCACGGTCACAGAGATAACCGGCTATCATGGAAAGGCACCATGCAGTACCTGCAGAACAGGAAATTGGTGTATAACCAGCTTCTTTGATTTTTTTACATGCTGCGAGCAGTTCGTCATAGGTCTTCGGAACCTCAACCCCTGCCTTTTTAAAGATGTCTGTATTATAGAATACGCAGGCAGCTGCAAAGTTAGTAGGAACTGCCATGATCTTTCCGTCATATGTAATACGCTCAAAGATACCATCTGTAAAATTACCATACCACTGTGATTCCTGGTTTTTAAGAATATCTGTTAAGTCTGCTGCCGCACCTGATTCTACATACTGAGTTAAATTAGGACCTGGATTGCAGATAAATACATCAGGTGTATTGCCTGAAGTAACCAACGCATTCAATTTTGTGGGGTATTCCTCCAGATTGGTAGTCACAACATTACAGTAGTATTTCCCCTTATACTGTTCATTAAACCGGTCTATAACCTGTTTGTACCCCTTACTGATTAAATCTTCTGTAGCATTTAAATCATCCCAGAACATCCATGTAATCTGCTCTTCTTTCCCCGTTGCAGTAACAGAACCAGATGTAGTCTCTGTGGTGGCGCCTGATGATCCTGCACCTCCGCCAGTATCTGTAGATACTGAACATCCAGAAAGTGACCCCAATACAAGTGCAGCTGCCAAAAAACCCGAAACAAATCTCTTTACCATACCTTTCCTCCTTAACAATCTTCACATTATCTGAAGCAATTATGATATGTATTAACTCTATCAGAATTTTGTCCGTTTTTCTTTATAATTATTGCCTGTCTATTATCAAATATTGCTATTTGTAAATTTTATACATACTTTGCTTTTGAACGTAATATACATAATACACTTTTCAAACCAGGATTTTTTGTATTATTTAACTACCGAAAAATTAAAATATGCCTATTTTACTATTTTATATTGATATTTATTGTAGTATATTTTATAATTTTTACAAACAGCAAAAGCAATTATTCATTATCATTAATATTATGGGGAGGTTTTATTTTGATTGAAAATCTGAGAGGAACTCATGAGACTGTAAATTATAAAGAATATACCAATATCCGCCTATATGACAACACTCAGGCGGAAGACTATCCTTCCCACTGGCATACTCCCCTTGAAATCATTATGCCTCTTACCGGCAAATACACCATCGTTTTAAGCACCCACGCCATTGAATTAAAACCGGGTGATATTATTTTGATCTGTCCGGGAGTTATACACGCCCTGAAAGCGCCAAAATCAGGACGGCGGATTATATTTCAGGCTGAACTTCCCATGTTTCATGAAATCAAAGAGCTGGAATCCATACTTACGCTTTTAAATCCTACGTTCCTTGTTACGCCGGAACTTTATCCTTCTATACACGACCAGCTCCATCAGTACATGCTGGAAATTTTGGAAGAATACAGGAAAGACATGCCTCTCACAGAAACAAAGATTTACTCAAGGCTTCTGGAAATGTTTGCTCTGATTGGGCGAAACCATACCCAGCAGGTCAGTTCTCTGGATATTGGGAACATCCAGCAAAAAAAATATGCAGAGAAATTCATTTACATCTGCAATTATATCAGCAGCCATTGCACAGAGGAATTAACGTTAGAAGAAGTTGCATCTCTCCTTGGATTCAGCAAATATCATTTTTCCAGGCTGTTTAAACAATTTGCTAATATTTCATTTTATAAATATGTCAATAAAAAGCGGATAGCTGTTGCCGAAACGCTGCTGATTAACCCTCAGCTTTCTGTCACTGAAGTGGCACTGCGCTCCGGCTTTTCCAGCCCCTCCGCCTTTATACGAATGTTTAAAATCATTAAATCCTGTACACCTACAGAATTTCGCCAGATGTATATCCAGGATTAATCAAAAAAACGGACATGAAGCGGTCCAAAGACTGCGAAACGGTCAGAAGCCTCATGTACGGAAGATGCATATACCCCTACGGTACAGCCGGTGAATCCACCGGCTTTTTGTGAGCAGAGATCCCCTATCTGGAAGGACTGCCCTGTGGTGTGATTATCAAGCTCAACAGACAGTGCCTGGTCATGCCCCAGCAGCTTAATTTCATGAATCTTGCCGGTGACTTCTGTCCTGCTCTTCTCCTCCCAGTCTTCCCCTTTTCGAATGGTCGTTACCGCTTCCAGCTTTCCTTCTCTTTCACAAATGACAACTTTTACATAATGGGATTCATTGTAAAAATAAACAAGCCCCGCTTCCTCCGACCCTTTAGGATCGGACTCTATCGTTACCCCGATATGGAAAGTTCTGGATAAAAGCCGGATCCCTGCGTAGGCAGGAACTGACAAATCTTCTATGGTTTCAGGAAGGTAAGGTAGTTGCAGACTGCCTGCCCCGGTAATTTTTAAAGGCAGCCGGGAGGGATGATCTCTTAAACCAATCAAGCGCACGTCAAGGGGTTCTGTCCATTTAATATGGGGTTCTGACGGTAAAACCTCCTGCTCTTTATCCGAAGCGGATAACTCCAGGCACTCAGGCACCTTTCCAAAACCGGGACTCACCACCGGCCAGCCATCTTCCCATACTACATCTGCGAGAAATGTCTCTCTGCCTAATTCTGCACAGCCATTTAAGGGTCTTGTACCAAGCATCACCATAAACCATTCTTTATCCGGAGTCTCAATCAGATCTCCATGCCCGATACACTGCACCGGATAATTATGTCCCAGGTGACGGTGGGTTAAAATCGGATTATTAGGGCATGCCTCATAAGGGCCATAAAGACTCTGGCTTCGGGCAACCGTTACACTGTGATTAAACTCCGTTCCTCCCTCTGCAAGAAGAAGATAATACATGCCGCCGATTCGGTACAGATGAGGCCCTTCCGCCCATATTGTACGTTTCATGCTTCCATCAAACAATACAGCTGGTTGTTTTACCAGCTTTTTCTCCTTTAAGTCAAGCTCCTGAATCCATATCTCACAATCACCGTAATAAGCCGGATGTTCCTTTGTACGCTGTCCGATGTAATAGCAGGTATCTTCTTCGAAATACAGACTGGGATCAATTCCTGGCGCATTTTCCAGAAAAACCGGATCTGACCATGGGCCTTTGGGATCTGAGGCAGTAACATAGAAATTACCGCCGCCGGATACATTAGTGGCAATTACATAAAACAATCCTTTGTAGTACCTGATTGTGGGCGCATAAATTCCTTGGGAAACTCTGGCTCCGGAAAGCCGAAGCTGCTCCTTCCGTTCCAGAACGTGTCCGATTAAAGTCCAGTTCTTTAAATCAAGGCTTTTGAATACTGGGATACCAGGTGCATATGCAAAGGTAGAATGAACCATATAGTATTCATCAGAAACCCTGCATATGGATGGATCAGGATAAAAGCCTTTTTGTATCGGATTGATTATTTTTATCATGGCAGCCTCCTAAATAACCACAGCAGCAAATGGCTTTACAGGAAGATCTGCTTCGTTAAACAGATTAACTTCACAGTATCCCTCTTTTGCAAACCTGATTTCTACCGGTTCCTCTGTCAGCATTCCAAAATTAAGCAACAAATCCTGATCCAGTTTAAATTCCTTTACTTCAATTAAAATACCGCCCTGTTCTACACACAGGCTATTAATACCGTTCCCGTTTACGTGTAGTTTTGATCCAGTATGGGAAAAATGCAGACGGATCTGGTTTCCTTCCCGCTCTCCGCCTGTAAATTCCGGAGATTCACATAAGATGTCTTCCCCGTAAATCAATCCTCTTGCCAGAAGAGCCAGACGTTCGCCTACTTCCTTCTTTCTTTTGGGATGGATATCCTCATACATTCCCAGATCCATAATAGAGATCATACCTGTACCTGGTACGTTTTTTAATACCCGCTCCTGGCTCTCCCTTACCACAGGATAATCCTCTCCTCCGATGCCAAGCCATTTACCAAACGGAGCCAGCTGAACAAAGAGAAACGGCAGTTCATCCTGCCATAAGTCTCTCCAGCAGCGGATTAGAGAAGCAAAGGTTTTATCATATATCTCCCCATGTCCTGCATCCGATTCCCCCTGATACCATAAAACTCCCTTCACAGAAAAAGGGGCAAGTTCTCTCAGCATCATTTCATACAATCCGGAAGGACGGTAGTGGTGATAAGGCCCCAATGGGAGAACCGGTGCATCCGCAGTTTCAGCCATCCACCGCTCCTGATCCTGCTGGTTCATGCCATACATCATTGCTCTCCAGGCAACCTGATGAAGGTAGGAATCCTCATACTCCCATGCCTCAAGGCTGAGCCGTCTCATTTCTTCCTCATCAACAGCCCTCTCAGCCTCCTCATATTCTTTTTTAAATACAGACAGAGGCGGATCATTTAAATACGATGCTTCCATCCATGCACAGGCTGGAGTTCCGCCCCAGTTACAGCCTATAATGCCAACCGGAACACCAATCACCGGCTGAATGGCTCTGGCAAAAGAATAGCCTGGAGCCGAAAAGCTCTCCCACTGATATTCCTGTTCTTTAAACCAGCTTCCGCATTCAGGAAGCTCCCTGTTTTGACCGGGATAAGCAATCCTTTTGCAGTTAAACATACGGATCATATCGTTTCGCTCCCACTGCTTTATCTCATTCCAATGGGCATCGTATCTCAGATAATATTCCATGTTTGACTGACCGGCTGCTATGTAAATATCACCAATACAAATGTCATCCAAAACGACAGCCGGTTCCTTCCTTTCGTCAGCAAAAATCTCTAATTTTTGCCCATATGCTGCTTCCTTTGCCGCTAATTCGCAATAAAACTTCCCTTCTTTTATATCTGCAAAAATGCTGTCACTGCAGAAGGTGATTCTCAGCTTGTCCGTTCCCTCAGCTTCTCCCCATATTTTAATCGTCTTATTCCGCTGAAGGATCATTCCGTTCTGAAAGATTTCCGGTAATTTTATCTGTGCCATATTATACCCCCGTAAGCTGGTCATTTTTCTTTCAGTATAGCATAGAACCCAATGATTAAAAACAAAATACTTGCGTCCTTATTATCAATATTAGCTGTATCGTTCACCTTTTCCCCACAACAAGAAAAGACAAGGACCTGAATAATCAGATTCCCTGCCTTTTTATGTTTTGAGCTATTTCCATACTGAAATTATTCAGCAACAGAAATGATTTCTTTCTTGTTATAAGAACCGCAAGCTTTGCATACTCTGTGTGGCATCATAAGCTCACCGCACTTGCTGCATTTCACTAAGTTCGGAGCGCTCATCTTCCAGTTTGCTCTACGTTTGTCTCTTCTAGCTTTAGAAGATTTATTCTTTGGACAGATAGACATGGTTACACCTCCTTAAACTGTTTAAAAATATCCTGGATGACTGCCATTCTCGGGTCAAGAGACCTAACATCGCAGTCACAAGTCTCATGATTGAGATTTGTTCCACATCTATTACAAATTCCCTTACAGTCTTCACTGCAGAGAACCTTCATAGGCAGATTCAGTATGAGTTCATCACAAACCAACTGGTCTACATCCAGACAATAACCAATTACATATGGCTGTTCTTCGAGATCCTCTTCACTCTCATCTCTGGTTTCACTTAAATCAACCGTTCGAATGACATCAAAACTCAGCTCATTAGGGACAGGCTCCAGACAACGATCACAGGGAATCAGCAAAGTGAGTTCCACTTTTCCTTCCAGTTCCAGTTTCTTTCCACCCAGATTCATGATCCGCAGCACTACCGGTTTGGCATCTGCTATTTCATAATCTCCGTAGGGCCCATGATAAGTCTTCATCTCTATATCTGGTGTATAGGTTTTCTCTTTCCCTTCCAGGGTAAACAACTCGGTTAAATTAATAAGCATATTATAGTCTCCTAATACGCACCTATGTAATTATACATAGGGGCGCACTATTTGTCAACAAAATATTTCCATATTTCACATTATAAAAACTATAATGTGCTAATATTTTAGGAATTATACCAAAGCTTTTGTCTCTCTTGCAATTGCAAGCTCTTCATTGGTAGGAATTACACATACTTTTACCTTGGAATCAGGTGTGGAAATCATCATGCGCTCGCCTCTGTGGCTGTTCGCTTCTGCATCGATTTCTACGCCAAGATAGGATAAATAAGAACAGATTCCTGCACGGATTGGCTTATCATTCTCACCTACACCTGCTGTAAATACGATGGCATCTACTCCGTTCATAGCTGCAGTATAAGCGCCGATGTACTTTGCAACACGATAGATATATGCATTAATTGCTGTATCAGCCAGGTGATTTCCCTCTGCCTGTGCTTTCTGAACATCACGGAAATCGCTGGAGATTCCGCCGGACATACCAAGAATACCAGATTTTTTATTTAAGATATCCAGTACTTCGTTGACTGTCTTTCCTTCTTTATTGCAGATAAACTGAATCACAGCCGGATCAATATCACCACTTCTGGTTCCCATAATAAGACCCTCAAGAGGTGTAAGACCCATACTTGTATCTACGCACTTGCCTCCGATGGAAGCAGAGATGCTTGCGCCGTTTCCTAAGTGGCAGACAATTACCTTGCCATTATCGGAATCCAGTCCGCAAAAGCCCAGTGCTTCTTTAGAAACGAAGCTGTGGCTTGTTCCATGGAAGCCGTAACGGCGAATGCTGTATTTTTCAAAATATTCCGTAGGAATTGCGTAAAGAGATGCCTTCTCTGGCATACCCATACCAAATGCAGTATCAAAAACAGCTACGTTTGGTGTTCCTGGCATAGCTGCTTCACACGCCTCAATACCCATTAAGTTTGCAGGGTTATGCAGAGGTCCTAAATCGAAACAGTCACGGATCACTTTTTTAACATCTTCATTTACAACGATGGAATCACTGTAAATAGTACCGGCATGGAGAACACGGTGTCCTACTGCAGAAATTTCACTGGTATCTTTGATTACTCCATGATCAGGATTAACCAGGGCATCCATAACCAGCTTGATTGCTACAGTGTGGTTAGGCATCTCTTCTTCTAATTCGAATTTGCCTTTTCCTTCTGCTTTGTGAGTCAGTTTGGATCCGTTAATACCAATTCTTTCGCATAATCCTATTGCTAAAACTCCCTCGTTTTCCATATCAATCAGCTGATATTTTAAGGAAGAGCTTCCGCAGTTGATAACTAAAATTTTCATAAAACTAAATTCTCCTTCAATTATTTTACAATTTCGCCGTACTGTTCTCTGCCGCAGCCTGCTGCGTTAGATTCATCCGTATCAATGTGCATAGCCAGAGCATAGGACTCGCTTACACGTACAACTACATCTCCGAAAACAAGACTTCTGCCATTTGTGTCAATTTTCACAGAAACGATCTCGCCGTTTTCAACTCCCAGCTTTTGTGCATCTGCAGGCGTTGCATGAATATGACGCTTTGCTGCAA
Organism: Lacrimispora sp.; assembly: GCF_031982545.1. Taxonomy (GTDB): domain Bacteria; phylum Bacillota; class Clostridia; order Lachnospirales; family Lachnospiraceae; genus Lacrimispora. The sequence goes on along the minus strand of NZ_DALYXB010000022.1, from coordinate 48,144 downwards.
TTACACCCTCAGCGATATCAATTTCACCTGCCGGTCCGACAATCTTACATGGTCCGCTGCCTGCAATATCTCCGGATTCTCTTACTGGTGCGGCGATTCCTGCAGAACGGGCATCTGTCAGAGAAAGTTCCACCTGAGTAGATTTTCTGACTGGTCCCAAAATGGACACTCCTTTGAACTCACCTTTTGATCCCACAACAGTAACTCTCTCCTCGCTAGCAAACTGACCTGGCTGGGATAATTCTTTCTTCTTGGTTAATTCATATCCCTGTCCAAATAAAATCTCAAGATGTTCCTGAGATAAATGTACATGACGAGCTGATGTTTCAACGATAAAATTCATACTTATCTATTCTCCTGTTCTAATTGATCAATGCTTCTTCTTGATTCTCACTCTATTCTATGAGCATTCCTGAAAATTTTCAAGTGTTGTGACAAAATAATTTGCATTTTTTGCGAAACAATAGCATAATATAGGTTGAAATAAAGAAAAAGGACGTTTTTTATGATAAAAGAGAAAAAATTGCATGCTGTAGGTATTATCGCTGAATACAACCCCTTTCACAATGGCCACGCCTATCATATCAGAAAAGCGAAAGAACTGTCAAATGCAGAATATGCTGTGGTAGTCATGAGTGGAGATTTTGTACAGCGGGGAGCTCCTGCTATCTATGATAAGTATACAAGGACTGCCATGGCACTTTCCTGCGGAGCCGATCTGGTATTGGAAATTCCTTCTGTTTTTGCTTCCGGAAGCGCGGAAGACTTTGCCTCCTGCTCTGTGGCATTGCTAAACGGCCTGGGGGCAGTTGATACCGTGTGTTTTGGCAGTGAAAGCGGGGATATGGAAAAACTTTCCGCTATTGCTACTATTCTCGCCAACGAACCTGCTGTTTATTCAGATGAGTTGCGTAAAGAGCTGAAAAAGGGGGCTACTTTTCCAGAAGCAAGAAACACCGCACTTGTTACCAGCGGCGCTGTAGGGAAAGAAGATGCCTCGATTCTGGCCTCTCCCAACAACATCCTGGGAATTGAATATTTAAAGGCCATCTATAGACAAAACGCTTCTTTAACACCTTTGACCATTGCAAGAAATGGAAGTGGCTATCACGATCCTCTGCTTATGCCCGATCGTTTTTGTTCGGCGACCGGACTTAGAAAGGCGTTAAGGGAATCAGGAGAACATTACAACGAGGTGGAGAACACAGTCTTCGATTATGTACCAGATCCGGTAAAAATAAAAATACAGGAAAGCAAACCTCTCTACTGTGATGATTTCAGTCTCCTTTTAAATTCCGCTCTCCTAAGGCTGTCTATGGAAGGGATCCCATTTAATAATTTTTCCGATGTGTCAGAAGAACTGGCTGCAAGAATTATAAAACAGCTTCCTGATTATCATTCATTTGAAGAAAAGATCAACCAGTTAAAAACCAGACAATACACCTATACTCGAGTGAACCGTGCTTTGCTCCATATTACGCTGGGGACAACCTGCCAGCTGGCGGAGGATGGCAGGCGGGCAGGCTATGCTCCTTACGCCAGAATACTGGGATTTAAAAAAGAATCCGTATCCCTGATGGGTGAAATAAAAAAGAGAGGGAGCATCCCTCTCATCGCCAAAACTGCCGGTGCAGAAACCAATTTAACGGGAGCAGCCGCCGCTATGCTCCGGCATGATTTCTATTGTTCTCACATTTATCAGACAGTATTACAGGCTAAATATGATATAAAAATTAAAAATGAATTTACACAATCCGTCGTCATATTATGACGGCGGATTGATAAATTCTCTAATTCTGTCTTTATATAGAAGAAACCGTGATTTGGGAACTACAATTTCCTGCTTCCACAGATCAAGAAGCTCATCAAAAGTCACAAACTTTGCATCTACAACTTCCTCCGCCTGTAACTTAAGATCATCTTCGGTGATATTCTGCCTGTTAATATAAGTATCCACAAACCGTTCCCTCTGTCTGATGCTGTGAATCAGCTTCAAATCCGCTTTTTCAGCATGAATTCCAGCTTCTTCCCAAAGTTCTCTTATAGCCCCTTCCACTGTGGTCTCGCCGGCAAGAACCGAACCGCCGGTACACTCCCACATTAAACCATAAGGCTTATCCGGATGCCGTCTGGTCAGTAAAATCAGATTCCTGTGATTTACAGTCCAGATATCAGCGATCAGATGATATTCCCCTTTTCCCAGCGGAACTCCCCGGACATGAGTCCTTCCTGTTGCCGCTCTGTTTTCATCGTAGATATCCCAAAGCTCCATAAGCCGCTCCCCTGTCTGACGTGTCAACAGTTAAATTTAGAAGTTTGCTCCATTCCAGCCCCAGTGCTCTGCTTCTTCGTATTTAATATAGATCTTATCCTGGGCAATTCCAAGTACTTCTTTAAAAATTCTGGAAATCTCAGCAGTTAAGTGATCCAAATCCCGGTCAGAAGCATGCCCAAAAATCTTAACTTCTATAAAAGCAAGCTTCGTATTGTTCTTTCCTTTAAAATAAAGAGAATAGTTATCTTCAAAACCAACCATCAGCCAGCTTTCTGACTTTCCCTGAATCAGACTGATTGCCTGGCCAAGTTTATCTTTTATCAGTTCTTTCTCTTCTTCTGATAACGCAACATTTACTTTTGAATTAATAAAAGGCATGGATTTTCCTCCTTTCATTATTGTTTCTATCATAACATATATGACAGCAAATTTCACTCATTATTTTATATTAGTTTATTCCTTGTAAAACAAATCATAAAGAGTCAGATTTCCGTGAAGAAATTCTATAATTTCATCAATTTGGCTTCGGTTGTTTTTCTTTTCTCCCTGCTTAACAGCACGGATTAATATGTTCTTTGGTGTATGCTCCATATCAATAAATTCCAGAATCTGTGTTCTGTATCCCTGATTCTCTAATATCTCTGCCCTAAGGGCATCTGTATACAGAGCTGCCATTCGTTCTTTTATAAGACCATACTGGAAAACGGGTGCCATCAGACTGTTCTCTATGTGTTTGTTGAGTTCATGCTGACAGCATGGTACGGATAAAATGACAGATGCCCCCCACGAAACCGCTTTTGCCAGAGCAAAATCAGTGGCTGTATCACAGGCATGAAGTGTAACCACCATATCCACCTGACTGACGCCCTCGTATGATGCAATATCTCCATGATAGAATCTGAGTTTTTCGTATCCATAGCTCTCGCTTAACCGGTTGCAGTTGTCAATTACCGTCTGCTTTAAATCAAGACCGATAATGCGGATGGAGTATCCCTTCTGCACATGAAGATAATAATACATGGCAAATGTTAAATAGGATTTGCCACAGCCGAAATCAATAATTACATTTTCTCTGTCTTTGTGAAGTCTGGGAAGTATATCTTCAATAAATTCAAGGAACCGGTTAATCTGGCGGAATTTGTCATATCTAGATTTTATGATGGTTCCATTTTCCGACATAACTCCCAAATCAACTAAAAATGGTATGGGCGTTCCTTCTTTTAATATATAATTTTTTTGTCTGTTGTGATCCGTTACTACAGGAAGTGCTGTAATTTTTGGGGGAATACGTTTCAGCTTAATACCTGGAACCCCTTTTTTGCTGATCAGAACCCGGACCTGGCCTTTTGCTGATTCCAGTTCCAGCTGCCGAAACGTTTCGGACAGTAAATCTGCAACATAGTCTGCACATTCCTCTTTTGTCAGGTTCTTATGAAATGCCTGGTTTCCAATGAACTCCTCGGCCTGAAACAATAATAAATCTTTTTGCTTAAGAGGACGGATTTTCACTTTGGACATTCCCTGTTTCTCAACCGGATTGCTGATGATCATACGAATTAGATATTCATCAATAAATTCATTAAGTGCTTCCGTCACTTCTATTTTATCGTTCTGTTCCATGGCTAATTCTTAAAGCTGTGAATAGGCGCAGGAATTCTTCCTCCGCGGTTTACAAACTTTTCACAGGAGTATTGATTGACTGGCATAACAGGAGCGTATCCTAAAAGACCTCCGAATTCCACGGTTTCGCCCACAGACTTACCGATTACCGGAATAATACGAACTGCTGTTGTCTTCTGGTTTATCATACCGATTGCGGATTCATCTGCAATGATTCCGGATATGGTGGAGGCAGGAGTATCACCTGGAATGGCAATCATGTCCAGACCAACGGAGCAGACACAGGTCATTGCTTCCAGTTTTTCAAGGTTTAATGCACCCATGGCAACTGCATCAATCATTCCCTGATCTTCACTGACAGGGATAAATGCACCACTTAAACCGCCTACATAGGATGAAGCCATAACTCCTCCCTTTTTTACCTGGTCATTGAGCAGAGCCAGGGCAGCCGTTGTGCCTGGGGCACCAACCCGTTCCAGACCAATCTCTTCTAAGATTTCAGCTACACTGTCACCGATTGCAGGTGTGGGAGCCAGAGACAGATCTATGATTCCAAATGGAATGTTAAGTCTTTTGGATGCTTCCTGTGCGACCAGCTGTCCTACTCGGGTAATCTTAAATGCAGTTTTCTTAATGGTCTCGCAAAGAACTTCAAAGTCCTTTCCTCTTGCGGTCTCAATCGCCCGTTTTACTACACCAGGTCCGCTGACACCTACGTTGATAATTGCATCTGCTTCTGTAACACCGTGGAATGCACCAGCCATAAATGGATTATCATCCGGCGCGTTGCAGAATACTACCAGTTTTGCACAGCCAAGGGAATCATTATCTTTGGTCTCCTCTGCTGTTTCCAGAACGATTTTGCCCATAAGAGCAACTGCATCCATATTGATTCCTGTCTTAGTAGAACCTACATTTACAGAACTGCAGACACGGTCTGTACAGGCCAGAGCTTTTGGAATAGAGCAGATCAGATTTTTATCAGCCGTTGTCATTCCCTTGCTGACAAGTGCAGAATATCCGCCAATGAAGTTAACACCAACTTCTTTTGCTGCGCGGTCAAGGGTCTGTGCTATGGTAACAAAGTCATCAGGAGTTTTGCAGGCAGCAGCTCCTATCATTGCAATCGGGGTTAGGGAAATACGTTTATTAACAATGGGAATTGCAAAATCTTTCTCTATCTCTTTTCCTACAGATACCAGATTTTTTGCAACCGTGGTGATTTTGTTGTAAATCTTTTCATTCACCGCTTTTAAATCACTGTCGCAGCAGTCAAGGAGACTGATACCCATGGTGATAGTGCGCACATCCAGCAATTCCTGCTCGATCATCTTATTGGTCTCATTTACTTCAAACATATTCAACATATCGATAACCCATCCTTTTCTTAAGCCTCACTGCAGTAATCAGATCCGATGCATTTTAGTGAAAATTTCTTCTCTTTGGCATTTTACCTTTACGCCAATCTCGTCTCCAATTTGTTCCAGTTCATCCGCAAGCTCTCCAAAAGGCTTCGCTGCTTCATTGATGTCAACAATCATCATCATATTAAAATATCCCTGTACAATGGTCTGGGAAATATCCAATATGTTTACCTGGTTATTTGCCAGATACGTACAAATCTTTGCTATAATCCCTACTGTGTCCTTGCCAACTACTGTAATAATCGTCTTATTCATCGTGCATCTCCTCTTTATATAGTGATAATTTCCGACATCTGATCCCGTTTTGCAACGGCTATGGAAAAATCAGATGCCTTAAATGGATTATCTCCCTCTGAGATTTCAAGCTTTACGGTTTCATAAGCAAGCTCTTCGTAATTATTTTCCTTGCTTAAATGGCCCAGCAGAATCTTTTTTAAGTTTTCGTGAAGTATGCAGCACAGCAGCCGTCCCGCATTTTCATTGGATAAATGTCCATGATCTCCCAATATCCTTCGTTTTAAATAATAAGGATAAGGTCCTGCCTGAAGCATATTCACATCATGGTTGGATTCTAACAAAACAGCATCCAGTCCCTGGAGATGCTCGATAATGTACTGGTTGTAATGCCCCATATCCGTTGCTACCGCAACAGATTTATGTTCATGCTGTATCCGGTATGCTACCGGATTTGCCGCATCATGGTCTATGGAAAACGGTTTGACCTCTAAATCTCCAACGAAAAAATCAACATCCGGGCGAATGGCGCAAAACAATTCCTGGGGATATTCTCCCAGATATTTCTGCTTGGTAATCTCCTCCAGAGTCTCCCTTGTTCCATAGATGGGAACTCCATACTTTCTGGCCAGCACTCCAAGCCCTTTGGTATGGTCCGAGTGTTCATGCGTGATTACAATCCCTGTGAGCTCGCTGCCCTTTAATCCAATTTCATTTAAGCCCTGTTCAATTCTTTTATTACTTATTCCGGCATCTACCAGAACATGAGTCGTATCAGAACCTACATAAATGCAGTTTCCGCTGCTCCCGCTAGCAATGCTTACCAGTCTCATCGTTTTCTATCCCCTGCTTTTTAATATTTCCGCCAATTGATCCTCTAAATCCTTAACAGAACCATGGTTTTCGATTATCCGGTCGCAGCGCCTTGCATATTCCTGCTCCGACGCCTGGCTTCTGATCATTTTTTCCGAACGCTCTTTTGAGTAGCCCCTGTTTTTTAAAAGCCGTCTCATTCTGACTTCTTCCGATGCATGTACATACCACATCTCATCATAGATATCTTCCGCTTCTTCACCCATAATTGCAAATTCTACCACAATAAGCCCGGCTTGGGAAGCGGAAATTTTTTGTCTGATTCTTTTCCACACCAGGGGATGAATGATTGAATTAATCTGTTCTCTGGCAGATTCATTGTCAAAAATCACTTTTCCCAGTGCAGTACGGTTAATGGTGCCGTCTGAATTAAGAATGGCTTCACCATAAGTTTCTTTTATCCGCAGATATCCTTCTTCTCCTGGTTCCATCAGTTCATGGGCAACTTTGTCCGCTTCCATCACTTCTGCATTATATTTTGTTCTTAATATGGTGAGAACCAGACTTTTACCAGCCCCCACTCCGCCAGTAAGTCCTATTACATTCATTCGTTTCACCATCCTATTATTTGGCATCGAACCAGGATTCCCCAACATTGGCATCAACTTCCAGTGGCACAGCAAGACTGGCAGCACTCTTCATCTCTTCCACCAGCAGTTTTTTTACCTGATCAAGTTCTTCCAACCGGGTTTCAATTAAAAGTTCATCATGAACCTGAAGGACAATTTTCGACTGCAGACCCTGTTTTTTAAGAGCACGGTCAACCCGAATCATGGCAATCTTCATAATATCTGCTGCTGTTCCCTGAATCGGAGAATTCATCGCTACACGTTCCCCAAAGGAACGCTGCATAAAATTAGATGATTTCAGTTCAGGGACGGGACGGCGCCTTCCAAACATGCTGACTGCAAACCCGGTTTCTTTTGCATCTGCCACCAGTTTGTCCAGGAACAGCTTTACTCCTGGATAGGTCTCAAAATACTTCTCGATATATTCGGTCGCCTCTTTTCTGGTAATACTTAAGCCTTCGCTTAAACCAAATGAGCTGATTCCATATACAATGCCGAAATTGACCGCCTTTGCATTGCGTCGCTGCAGGGAGGTTACTTCCGGCAATGGGACATGAAAAACCTCTGAGGCAGTGATTGCGTGAATATCCTCGGCCTGCTGATAGGCACTGATCAGTCTTTCATCTCCCGACATGTGAGCCAGAACCCTCAGCTCAATCTGGGAGTAATCGGCGTCTACAAAAACACAGCCTTCCTGTGGAACAAAGACTTTTCGGATCTCTCTTCCCAGTTCCATACGAATAGGGATATTCTGTAAATTAGGCTCTGTGCTGCTGATTCTGCCGGTAGCGGTAATTGTCTGATTAAAGGTTCCGTGAATCCGTTCATCGGTACCAATATAGGCGGCCAGTCCATCGGCATAGGTGGAATTTAATTTTGTCAGCTGTCTGTAATCCAGAATCTGCTCTATGACCGGATAATCCGGAGCCAGTTTTTCAAGCACATCCGCTGCTGTGGAATAACCGGTTTTTGTTTTTTTTCCACCTGGAAGTTTCATCTTTTCAAACAGAATTTCACCCAGCTGTTTCGGCGAATTAATATTGAAGGTTTCACCCGTCTGTTCATATATTTTCAGTTCTGTTTCCTTAATCCGGACCTTTAATCTGTCCCCGTATTCTTTCAGCCTGTCCCTCTCCACGCGGATTCCTGTTTCTTCCATAGTAAATAAACTATATACTAACGGCATTTCAATTTCATAAAACAGCCGATCCATCTCAGTTGTTTGGAGTCCTTCTTTTAAAACGCTTCCGCACATAAAAGAAACATAAGCCATGGAACACATACAGGTTACTGCCTGGGTTTGATTTTCCGAAAGTGCCTGGATTATCGTACGTTTCCCCAACAACTCTGTTTTGGAAGGAAGGGATAGCTGGAGATAATCCTGTGCCAGTTCATTGTATTCATAGGAGCTTTTTAACGGATCAATTAAATAAGCCGCCAGGGAAGCATCAAACACTGTTTTTTCATCAGACACGTTCAAAAACGGAAGCTGGCTTTTCAGATCAAGAACCGTAATAGTTTCTGAGTGGCTAATCATATCTTCAGCCTTTTCTTTGAGGTATTCTGACGTTAAATCCCCCTGAGCAATCAAACACCAGCACGCCTCTTTTGACAAACATAAAGCCAGGGCTGTGATTTTTTTGTCAGTTCCTGCCACCTGCATACCAACGCTCATACCTGCAGCACATCTTGAAAAAATCTCCTCTGCATCAACAAGCTCCGTAATCGCTTTTCCCATCCAGCCATCAGAAGAAATCTCCTCCACTTCTTCCGGGAAGCTCGCAGGCTCAAAATCCATATCCATAATTTCTGCAATTTCTGATTCTGCAATGGATTTGACCTCATCCAGATGAACATCATAATCAGCTTTCAGACAAAGAATTTGCGCTTCTTTGCTGATCTGCTGTTCATACTTCGATAATGCTTCCCGGATCTGATCAGACTCAAGCTCCTCTTTCTTCCCATAGATTGCTTGCAGGGAACCATACTGGGAAACAAGACGGCATGCAGTTTTTCGGCCAATCCCTGCACCGCGTTCCAATGAAAACACTTCTTTTAACTGTTCCGGTTCAAGACCAAACTCTTTCTTTACTTTCTCCGCAGTCCAGTTTATTAACTCTGCCCCTTCTTCTCCCACGCCAGGAATCCAGGCAGTGATATGCTGGCTTACCATCATTAAAAAGTTCTCATCTGCAGTGAGTATGGAAACATCTTTTTCATCCGACTCACAGTTTTTTGCCAGAGAACAAATAAGATCCAGAGAACGGGCCCCCTCTTTTTCAAAAACAGGAATTTTTAAAGAAGACAGTGTTTCCTTTAATTTTGTTTCATTCTCCATCAGATCCCGGGCGGCTATTCCATTCTCATTTATACTGCCAAATACCGCTGCAATATAATCCGTCTGTTTTTCTTCTATAATACGAACCACCACATTGCGTATTCCTTTTACACAATTGGCTGGAACTGCATAATAAACCTCTTTCAGCATGCTGGTTCCGTCAATCAGTACTGTTTTTTTTCTGTTCATCTGTTCTCCTATCCAAGCAAGCCCAACTGCAGCCAGATTCTGCACTGAAGAAGGACTGTAATGACAAGTGCCATGACGCACACGGTGGATACCGCATATCTTGCTATTTTTATCAGCTGAATGAACTGAAGTCTTTGTCTGGACTGTTCCAGAGCCGCATCCAGTGCTCCCTTGATATTATAATTCCCTGTTTCAGAATCCAGCTGCATGATTCCAGCCTCTATGGTAAAATATATCTCCAGTTCTTCCATACAATCTGAGCAGGTCTGCGTATGTTCCAAAAATTCTTTTAGTTCCTCATCTGTCAGTTCATCGTTTATATATGGAATGACCAGACGCTCTGCTTCCTTACATGTCATCGCCCAGACACCTCCTTAACCATAGCTTTTTACTATCATACAATATATTTTACCGATTTTCAATTTAAATACTGCTTGAGCAAGTTCAAAAAGATGATTTCTATCGTATCCATCATTGCACACGATCAAAAAAACAAATCCAGGTTAACAAACATATACTATAACTGACTTAACTTTCGATAGGAGATCTGTGTGACTTATGTTTAAAGACAAGACTCTGCTCATAACTGGAGGGACCGGTTCCTTCGGGAATGCCATGCTTAATCGGCTCCTCGATACAGATATAGGAGAAATCAGAATATTTTCACGAGATGAAAAAAAACAGGATGATATGAGGAAAAAATATAATAACAAAAAAATAAAGTTTTTAATTGGTGATGTAAGGGATATTACCAGCGTAAAAAACTGCGTGCGGGGTGTGGATTATATTTTCCATGCAGCCGCCCTCAAACAGGTCCCAAGTTGTGAATTCTTTCCGTTAGAAACGGTCAAGACCAATGTTTTAGGCACAGAAAATGTGCTGAGTGCCGCCGTGGAAGCAGGTGTTAAGAAAGTGGTCTGCTTATCAACCGACAAAGCCGTTTACCCTATAAATGCAATGGGCATGTCCAAGGCCCTGATGGAAAAAACTTTTATCTCCAAAGCCAGAACAGCAGAAAATATAGTGATCTGCGGTACCAGGTACGGAAACGTCATGGCATCCCGGGGTTCCGTGATACCTCTGTTTATTGAACAGATAAAAAACGGACAGCCGCTCACTGTAACGGATCCGGATATGACCCGGTTTCTGATGAATCTGGACGATGCCATTGAACTGGTGCTTTTCGCATTTGAAAATGGAAAATCCGGGGACCGGATGGTCAAAAAATCCCCGGCGGCTACCGTTGGCGATCTTGCTCAGGCACTCAAAATCCTGTTCCATGCCGATAACGAAATCCGGAATATTGGCATAAGAACGGGGGAAAAGATGCATGAAACGCTGCTTACCCGTGAGGAAATGGCATCAGCAATGGATATGGGAGATTATTTTTGCATCCCCGCAGATGAAAGCGACTTAAACTATGCAAAATATTTTAGCGACGGTAACCGGGATATTGGAATCATACAGGAGTACAATTCTTATAACACCCACCGGCTGTCCCCAGAAGAACTGAAAGAAACGTTGTCGGGCTGCAGCTATGTGGCAAACGAATTAAAGGAGTGGAACCATCTATGAAAATACTGATTACAGGTTCAGGCGGATTTATCGGAAAAAATCTGTGTGTCCACCTGGAAGCCAGGGGAGACTGCCAGCTCTTTAAATACGACATACAGACCAGCCCGGAGCTTTTAGAGCGGTATGCAGCAGACTGTGATTTCGTGTTTCACCTGGCCGGCGTTAACAGACCGGAGCATCCTTCAGAGTTTGAGGAAAACGCTAAGTTTACCAGTACGCTGTTAAAGGCTCTGAAAAACAGCGGTAAAAATACACCTGTGCTCATGTCATCATCTGCACAGGCGCTGCTTGATAATCCTTATGGCCTGAGCAAACGGAAAGCAGAGGATCTGGTAAAGGCATATGCGTATGAAACAGGGTCCGATATATATATCTTTCGCCTGCCCGGGGTCTTCGGCAAATGGTGCGCACCCAACTATAACAGTGTAGTGGCTACCTTCTGCCACAACATTGCCCGTGGTTTACCCGTACGCATCGATGATCCCGATACAGAAATCCCACTGGTCTATATCGATGATGTGCTCCAGGGGTTCACAGCAGCTTTGCAGGGCGATGTCATAAAACAGAACGGGTTTTGTCAGGCGAAACCTGTTTATCGCACAACGGTCAGGGAACTGGAACAAACCATCAGGGGATTTCGGGCAGGCAGGCAGAACCTTGAGCTGGCGGACATGGCCGACCCACTGACCCTGAAACTGTACAGCACCTATTTAAGCTATCTGCCTGATGACAAATTCTGCTATCCGCTTAAAGAACACCGGGATCAGCGGGGCGCTTTTGCTGAATGCCTTAAATCAACAGCAGGGGGGCAGATATCCGTAAATATTACAAGACCCGGCATGACAAAGGGGGGTCACTGGCACCATACCAAGACTGAGAAATTCATCGCCGTAAACGGTTCCGGCATCCTGCGCTTTCAGAAACTGGGCGGCGGGGATATCCTTAAGTATCCCATATCATCAGAAAAACTGGAGGCAGTAGACATTCCGCCTGGCTATATCCATGATGTAACCAATACAGGCAGCTGTGACCTGGTATTGCTGATCTGGGCCAGCCAGCTTTATGACCCTGAGCAGCCAGACACATATCCTGCTGAAATTCATGATAATTCATTCAAAAAGGAGTAAGCGATGAAGAAACTGAAACTGATGACCATACTGGGAACCAGACCGGAAATTATCAGACTGTCCTCCTGCATCAAAGCTTTTGACCGGTATTTTGACCATATTCTGGTTCATACAGGTCAGAATTGGGCGAAATCCTTAAATGACGTATTTTTTGATGATCTTGAGATCCGTCCGCCGGATTACAGTCTTTCATGCCCTGGTGAAACACTTGGGGATACTATTGGCAATATTATAGCAGAAACCTACCGGATTTTACAAAAGGAGAAGCCTGATGCCCTGCTTGTGCTGGGAGATACCAATTCAGCACTGTCGGTCATTTCAGCGAAACGCCTCAAGATTCCCATCTTCCACATGGAAGCGGGCAACCGGTGCTTTGATTTAAATGTGCCGGAGGAAATCAACCGTAAGATCGTGGATCACGTATCCGATATAAACCTGGCATATACAGAACATGCCAGGCGGTACCTTCTGTCTGAAGGTATTACAAAAGAGCATATTTTTGTCACCGGTTCTCCCATGACTGAAGTGCTTGAAAGCCACAGGCAAAAAATCAGCGAAAGCAGCATACTGAGCAGGCTTGGACTGGAGCAGGAACGATATCTGGTCGTATCCGCTCACCGGGAAGAAAACGTAGATGTGGAAGGCACATTTATTTCACTTATGCAGGCCGTCAATGCCGCCGCAAAGACCTACGGGATGCCTGTAGTCTTTTCTGTGCACCCAAGAAGCCAGAAAAGGATTGACAATTACGGCTTTGTCTTCGATCCGCTTGTACAATGCATGGAGCCCTTCGGGTTTCTCGACTATTGCCGGCTGCAAAAAAGTTCTTTTTGTGTATTATCTGACAGCGGAACTCTTTGCGAGGAAAGCGCGATTCTCGGTTTTCCCGCAGTACTTCTTCGTACTTCCACGGAAAGACCTGAAGCCCTTGACAAAGGTTCTGTCGTCATCGGAGGAACAAATGAAAAAGACATTTTGCAGGCGCTTGAGTTGTCCGTATCCATGAGAGCAAATCAGGAACCCATAGCTCCGGTCCCTGATTATACAGATACCAACGTTTCCTGCAAAGTAGTCAGAATTATTGAGAGCTACACCAAAATAATCAATCAGAATGTATGGAAAAAAAATATATGAGGTGGATGAAATGAGTCTTGTGCACACTCTGCTGTTCATGTTAAGGCAGGAACAGGATATGAAATTAGCCGTCAGCTGTTTAAAATCTCTGGAAAACAGTACCTATAAAACAATTGTCATCTATAACCAGGGGAACCTGGATAATAATAATCTGAAAAATTTTTTAAAAGCTTTTAATCTTGATTATCACATTATTGGGGACGGTACTAACGCAGGTACGACAGTTGGCCGGCAAAAATGCTTTGAATACATTTGGGAGAACATACCGGATACACTATATATCAGCGAACTTCATTTAGACATGATCTTTTCTCATAACTGGGAGGACCCACTGGTAACCTATCTTGAGAATAATGAAGAACCTCTGGTCAGCTGCGGTATTGTGGATAAAAAAGGGGCAATGCCCTTCTTAAATAAAAATGCTGCTCTGCCGGAGCAGTTATCACAATACGACGAATTTCTTATGGGACTTCGGACAGACAGCGTGGTTCAGGGATTTACGAATCCCTGTATTCACATTTCTGAAATACTTAAGAAGACAGGCGGCTATAATGCGGCTTTTCTAAAGGGACGCCAATGCTTTGAAGATGACAGTATGCTTCTTGGTTATTACTACTATTATGGAACCAAACGAGGCTGGTATCCAAAAGTCAATTACAATTCCGTGGTGTATCACGAAATTGCCGGGCAGAGGATGACAGCAGGCGGTAAATCCGCAGACAATTTTGACGGCCTGGTAAAGCAATACGGCACCATGGGGCTCAAAGCTTTAAGCGAATTGCACGGCAGTCCCTGGCACAAACATTATTTTTTAACCCGTTATCAGGAAGGAGTGAATAAATAAATGAAAGTACTCATTCTTGGAAACAGACTATTTTCAGATGATATGCTGTGGGGATTTAAGCAGGCAGGCTGCGAAGCCTCCGTCATCACGGCTAACACTGTAAATCAGATGGATCAGATTTTAACAAATTGTGACGCTGACCTCCTTATCACCATGGGGGCACCTCTGGAGCTCAAACATGATGTCATGTCATTTTTGGGAAGTAACCGTCCTAAGTCTCTGAAATATATCCACTGGGACACCGATGGCATATCCAGTACCTATTTCCTTTCAAAAACAGGAGACGGTATTGAAATGGATATCATCTATGCATCGAAACCGGATCTGGTGCTTACCATGTGTCCTGAAATGCACCAGTTTATTATGAAAAAGGGGTTCCCCTGTGAGATGATGTATTACGCCTATTGTCCGGTTGTTCATCATCCAATAGAAGGCCTTGATACAAAAGAAGAATTTATTAATTTGATCGGAAATTCTTACTTTATGATATACCCGTTCCATCCGGAACACTATCGCTATAAATCACTGCAGATACTCTTAAAACCGCTTCTGGAACACGGATACCAGGTACAGCTTTACGGAGACCCGGGCTATTTGCCCCTTATCAAACAAATATTAGCCATGGATACGCCTCAGATATATTATCATGGGGGTATGCCCTATGACCGCACCTGCGCAGCATATAACAGCAGTTTTATCAATCTTGTAACACAAAATCACCAGCAGACGATCACCAAGCGTACCTTTGAAATACTGGGTTCCGGCGGTTTTGTGCTGTCATCTGACAATGATGAGATCAGAAAGCTGTTTACTCCGGGACGTGATCTTGTTGTGTCTTCTTCCCCCGAACAGACCCTGGAACTGGTGGAATACTATAAGAATAACAAAGATGAATGGATGAACATACGAAAAAATGCGGCGCTGAGCGTACAGAACCATACCTACAAACAGCGGGCCGAGTATATTATTGAACAGTATAAAAAAGGGTTATAACCTCTAATCTCCCTGCCTGATACTTTCATACTCAATTACTCCAACTCCACAGACAGGGAGAATACTTTTACAGCCTACTGGTTCATATACTGCTGCATTCCCGATGCTGGGAATATATTTTGCTGATTTTCAATTTAAATACTTGCCAAATGGAAAATCCTGTGATAGAATAATGAACGTTGTAAGTGCAAGCCGGCATGTCGGAATGGCAGACGAGGCGGACTCAAAATCCGTTGATGGCAACATCGTGTGGGTTCAAGTCCCACTGCCGGCACTACACCCTTGGCAGGGAGCAAGACTTCCCAAAGCGGATTTATTCTGGCTTTGGGGAGTCTTTTCTCTATGTCTTCATATTTTTCCTACAATTCCCTTAATTTTACATAATAATATAGGAAAACCAGATGGTATTATGATATACTAACTTCAGAAAAAACAAATCAGATCCGAGGTGATTTTACGAAACGTCATATTCTTTTCATGGCTGCACTTCTATCTCTGTCTCTTAATGGCTGCGGTCACCGAAATTATGTAAAACCAGATTTGTCAGACATTCAGACAACAAAAAGTAAAGAAATAACTGCCCCCGCCGAAACGTCTGTGATAGAAGTTCAGAATGAATCCGAGAGTTCCGGCAGTTTAAGCACAGATCCCAAATCAAAAATAGACACTTCGATATACGTTTATAAGAATGACAAGGTGACCATTGAATATCCGGTTCTTAAACAATTAGCAGATGAATCAAAATTAGAAGCCATCAACAATCTGTTAAAAGACAACGCACTGGAAATTATCAATGCTTATTCCATTGATCCATCAAAGGACACTCTTACTGTCAGTGCTGATATCATTTCAGCTGACAGGAACAGAATCAGCGTTGCCTACACAGGCATGCTTTCTGCTGAAGGGGCTGCACATCCCACCAATGTTTATTACACCAGCGTCATTGACTTAAAGACCGGTAAGAACATCAGGCTGACGGATTACGTCGATCCAAAACTGCTGGCTCAATATGTGCTGTCTGATCAGTGTAAGTTTTACAACACTTCTCCCGAGCTTAAGGAAGCTTTGATGAGCGCGCGGACCGATACGGATGAACAGACATATACCGACATTTTTCAAAATGCAGATTTTTCATCAGAACAGTTGGAAAAAGGGGCCTCAGAATTTCCAGAATCCTTTAGCTATGAGGATCAGGGAGTCATTATCGTCTCCATACCAGTCGCTCATGCTTTGGGTGATTTTGCGTTAATTGAATATACTCCTGAGACAAAATAACGAAAAGAGTTGCCATTTATCCCTTTCTCTGATAAAATAGGACGGAAAAATAAAAAGAAACGGGGTATTCTCATGAGTAACAACGCAAAATTGACAACCCGAGACTATCTGCTCAGCATTCAGCATCTTTTCGCCATGTTCGGCGCAACCGTGCTGGTACCCTTACTGACAGGTCTCAATCCATCGCTGGCATTATTCTCTGCAGGCGTTGGCACCTTAATATTCCACTGCTGTACTAAATTTAAGGTTCCTGTGTTTCTCGGTTCATCCTTTGCTTTTCTGGCCGCGGTTACTGCAATTATCCGACCGGAAGGAACCGTGATCCCTGAGAACGTACCTTTAGTACAGGGTGGAATTATTTTTGCCGGTCTGGTGTATTTAATCTTTGCATACATTGCATTCATCATCGGTGCTGAGAAAATCAAAAAGATTTTCCCTCCCGTTGTGACCGGTCCTGTAATTGTAGTCATCGGAATTAATCTGGCCGGCACGGCACTCAGTGATGCAACCGGTAATTTAAGTCTGGCTGACGGTGTAACACCTGCTATCGGGCTGAACCTGGGAATAGCGATATTCACATTATTCGTTGTTATTCTCTGTTCCATTTTTGCCCATGGATTTTTCAAGCTGGTACCGATCCTGATCGGAATCGCGGCTGGTTATATCCTTTGCATTGTGTTAGGGGCATTTGGAATCTTCCATATGGATTACTCAGCCATTTCAGCTGCATCATGGATTAATATCCCGTTTGTAACAAAGGATCTTAACGGCGTAACCTTTATGTCTGTTCCAAAGTTCAGTTTAGGTGCTATTCTTTCCATCGCACCCATTGCCTGCGTTACTTTCATGGAGCACATTGGTGACATCACTACAAACGGAACCGTTGTAGGCAAAGATTTTCTTAAGGATCCGGGACTTCACCGCACTTTAATGGGTGATGGAATTGCCACTCTGCTTGCAGGATTGCTGGGCGGACCTGCCAACACTACTTATTCTGAGAATACAGGTGTTCTGGCAACGACTAAAAATTATAACCCCAAGCTTCTTCGTGTGACAGCTGTTTTTGCAATCATTCTGGGTCTTTTTGGAAAAGTCGGCGCAATTCTTCAGACTATTCCAGGTCCTGTAAAAGGTGGTGTGGAGATCATGCTGTTCGGTATGATTGCCGCTGTAGGTATACGCTCTCTGGCAGAGTCTAACCTGGATTTCACACACAGCAGAAACTTAACTATCGTTGGACTGATCCTGGTATTCGGACTTGGACTTGCCCAGCTTGGAGGGCTTAACGTAAATGTCGGTTCTGTAACATTAAACATTTCAGGTCTTTTCATCGCTGTTATTATAGGTGTCTTTATGAACCTGATACTGCCTGAAACCCCTGACACAGCAAGAGATTAAGAAAGGATTAAAACTATTATGGATTTATTAATGGACAATGTAACTGTTTTTACCCACCCGCTGATTCAGCACAAAATTTCAATCTTACGAGACAAGAGAACGGGAACCAATGAATTCCGTGCACTTATAGAAGAAATTGCCATGCTGATGGGATTTGAAGCATTAAGGGATCTTCCCTTACAGGATGTGGAGGTTGAAACCCCAATTGAGACCTGTATGACTCCCATGATTGCCGGTAAAAAAATGGCAGTTGTTCCGATTCTCAGAGCAGGTCTTGGTATGGTTAACGGAATCCTGGCTCTTGTACCGTCTGCCAAGGTAGGACATATCGGTTTATATCGGGATGAAAAAACTCATGAGCCCCATGAATATTACTGCAAGCTTCCAAGCCCGATTGAGCAGAGAACCATTGTTGTTACCGACCCTATGCTTGCTACCGGCGGTTCTGCTACTGCAGCCGTTGATTTTATTAAGCAGTACGGTGGAAAGCACATTAAGTTCATGGCCATCATTGCTGCTCCAGAAGGTTTAAAACGACTTCATGAAGCACATCCGGATATCCAGATCTATGTAGGACATTTAGATCGTCAGTTAAATGAGAATGCATATATCTGCCCAGGTCTTGGCGACGCTGGCGACCGTATATTCGGTACAAAATAATAAATATGAAAAAACCTGTATTTTCCGCCTGAAACAAGGCATGAAAATACAGGTTTTTTATGTAATACAGGATCAACCGATTCCTTTGTATACAATACTTAATACGAATACAAGTAATGCAAGGGAGACATAAATGTATTTTGCAGTAAAAACAAAATAATTCCCCAATGGTTTTTTTCGTCCTTTATTTAACTCTTCCATGATCTTCTCATCTTTGAGTACCCAGTAGATTATCACGGCACATAGCACTGCACCAAATGGAACTACATAGATCGTAATATAATCCATCCAAGCCCCCATATATGGCTCATATTCAATGAAAAGGCCTATAATAAAAACAACTGCGCCAACAAAGGCAACTGCTGCTTTTCTGGGGAAATGCAGATGTGTCTGAATCGCTTCTGAGCAAACTTCAAACATATTAACCAGAGAGGTTACTCCCGCAAATAATACGGAAAGGAAAAACAATGTTGCAATAACTCTACCCGCTGGAATCTGTTCAAACACTTTTGGTAAGGTAATGAACATCAGAGGAGGTCCGCTGGCCGGATCCATCTGAAATGCAAATACAGCTGGAATAATAGCAAAACCTGCTAAAAGAGCAGCAACGGTATCCAGCAAAGCAGTGGTAACCGCCGCTTTTGGTATATCCTCTTTCTTATCCAGGTAGCTTCCGTAAATAACCATTCCTGAGCCTGTAATGGATAGGGAAAAGAAAGCCTGTCCCATAGCCATAACCCACGTTTCCGGTTTTAGCAAAAGCTCCCACCTTGGTACCAGTAGATATTTATATCCTTCAAAAGCTCCAGGAAGGAAAAATACCCGGATCGCAATCAGTAAAAACAAGATAAAAAAAGCAGGCATCATAATTGCATTTACTTTTTCAATGCCTTTTAATACACCGCCTGCTAATATAGCTACCGTCATTATAACGACCAGCAGATGCCATGGAACGCTGCCAAAATGACCAGTTGCCTGGGAAAAATATTCAGAAGCTTCCCCCTTCATCATAACACCGGACAATGCTCCCCATAAATATCTTAACACCCAGCCCACTATTATGGCATAACCAATGGCAATACCAAAGGAACCAATCAGAGGGATGGCACCCAGAAAGGAACCGCCTTTTTTCCCTCTCGTCTTAAGAGCATAATCATAGGAGCCAATGGGACCTGTGCCGGTGAGTCTGCCAAAAGCAAACTCTCCGGACAAACCAACCAGACCAAATAAAAATACAAAACCAAAATACACCAGTAAAAAAGCAGCTCCTCCATATTGTCCCAGCCGATAGGGAAACATCCAGATGTTTCCCATACCAACTGCGGAACCAACAGAAGCCAGAATGAATCCAATTCTTGAACCGAATTTTTCATTTCCTGCCTGGGCATGTTTACTTTCGCTCATGTTTTATTTATTCCTCAGTAATTTTCTTTTCTACGATTTCTCCCTGCTTTTTGTAGATGGAATTACCCTCTACGCAGCCTCTGACGCAGGAAAGCGGATAAATATCTGCTTTTGGTCCGATCACTGTACCAGGATTTAAAATAGCACCACAGCCGATTTCTGCGAAATCTCCAAGGATGGCACCAAACTTTTTAAGCCCTGTTTCAATATCTCCATCTTCTGCATGTACAGTAACAAGAGATTTATCTGTTTTTACATTGGAAGCAATGGAGGATGCACCCATATGGGACTTATATCCTAAAATGGAATCTCCAACATAGTTGAAGTGAGGAACCTGTACGCCATCAAAAAGAATAGAATTCTTTACTTCTGATGAGTTTCCAACTACTGCGCCTTCGCCAATAATCGCGTTGCCTCTGATAAATGCGCAATGACGGATCTGTGCATTCTTGCAGATAATTACATGCTCGCCCATACAAGCTGTTGGCGGAAGATTTACAGACTTATGAATCCATACTGCTTTTCCTACATGAACATATTCGTCTTTTGGAAGACGCTCTCCAAGAGAAACGATAAACTCGCTGATCTTAGGAAGAATTTCCCACGGATAGGTGGTCTGTTCAAACAATAATTTGGCCACTGTATGATTGGTATCAAATAAGTCTTGGTTTGTCATATCTTCTTTTTTCATGTTAATAATCTCCTATTTTTGTTTTTTATAATTAGCTGCCGCAGCATCAAATACATTACGCAAATCATAATGATTATTCAGCTTCAGTACCCAAGCGGTACGTCCGGCAACAAAATTCTCCAGTTTCTGCATATATTCTTCTGAGGTTATGCTTCCCTCTGAGACATAAGTTAATCCCTTTTCCCAACTGGCTGTCAGTTCCGGATTAAGAAGCTGTTTTATGGAGGCATTCACTACATCATAAATCATCTCTCCTAACAGCGTAGGCATTATCACCTGGGTCTTGGTATTTAAAGAAAGGTATTCTATATTAAAAAGCTTTTTTAATATCTCTGCTCTCGTGGCACTGGTTCCGATACCACTACCCTTAATCTGGGCACGGAGTTCTTCATCTTCAATTAACTGACCCGCATTCTCCATAGCAAGAATCATGGATCCTGATGTATAGCGCTTTGGCGGAGAGGTCTCACCTTCTTTGATAATCAGCTTTTTAACAGGCAGCTGCATTCCCTTTTTCAATGAACCAAGCATGGCAATAAAAGCTGGATTGTCCATTTGCTTCTGTGACGTTTCAGAATTATTCTCATCCTGATTTTCACTGTCAGGGAGAGATTCTTCCGTCTTTTCCTCTGCTTTTTTCTTGCTGCCGGAACCATCTGCTACTTTTAAGTATCCCTCTTCCAGCATTACCCGGAAGTTGGAATAAAAGTGCTCTTTTTCTGCAACCAGCTCAAGCGCATACTTTTGATAAATGGCCGGCGGATAGAAAACACTTAAAAACCTTCTTGCAATCACTTCATAAACCTTAGCCGCAAGGGGTGATAAGCCTCTTAACGAGGACAGACCCTGACCAGTGGGTACGATGGCATAATGGTCCGTAATCTGCTTATCATTGACATATCTTGTTTTATCAATTGATTTGTAGGATCCACTGTTTAACACTTCCTCTGCTGCACCCTTTAAAGGTTCAAAGCCTTTCAGACCACTGATGTTCTTATAGATCTCCTTTGCCACTGCAGTGGAAAGAACTCTGGCATCTGTTCTGGGGTAAGTGACCATCTTCTTCTCATAAAGCTCCTGAACTACCTTTAGAGTCTCATCAGGACTGATCTTAAACATCTTAGAACAGTCATTTTGAAGTTCAGCCAGATTGTAAAGCAGGGGCGGATTCTTTGTTTCCTTCTTTTTCTCAATTGATGCAACAACTGTCTCCATGGGATCTGATGCAGAAAGTATCCCTATCAGCTCCTCGGCATGCTTTCTTTCTTTAAATCCATTCTCTTTATAGAGGTATGGTGACTCATAAAACTTAGATCCCGGAGCGCTCTTCCATTCACCGTCAAAATCCAGATCTTCTCTGGTAAACGTACCGATAACCCGGTAAAACGGAGTCTTTACAAAGTCTCTGATCTCCCGTTCTCTCCGCACCGCCATTCCCATTACACAGGTCATGACCCTGCCAACGGAAATAACAGTATTCTTCCCGCTCTTTAAATAATTTGAAATATTCTGTCCATATCTTAGTGTAAGCAAACGGGAAAAATTAATTCCCATAAGATAATCTTCTTTTGCACGCAGATACGCAGAAGCCGAAAGATTATCATATTCCGCCTCATCTTTTGCTTCCCGTATGCCTCTTAAAATTTCCTCTTCCGTTTGGGAATCAATCCAGACTCTCTTCTGCTTTTTATCATTCACCCCCGCCATCTGGGCAACCAGCCTGTATATGTATTCTCCTTCTCTTCCGGAGTCAGTACAAACATAGATTGTATCCACGTCAGGGCGGTTTAGCAGACTGCTCACAACTTCAAACTGTCTGGCTGCACTTGGAATTACTTCATATTTAAATTCTTTTGGAAGAAACGGCAGGGTGGCTAAGCTCCATCGCTTATATCTGGGATCATAACATTCCGGATAGCTCATAGTAACCAGATGTCCCACGCACCAGGTAATAATCACCTGATCTGCTTCTATGTATCCGTTGCTGCGTTTTGCGTTAATCTTAAGCGCATTTGCAAACTCCTGAGCCACACTTGGTTTTTCTGCAATGTATAACGATTTAGACATATAACTCCCTACTGCTTTGTGATAGTAACCGTTCTATTATACCATTAAACTTCATGAATAGCAAATATTTCTGACAACTCTCACCAAAAGGCACATCAAATTTTATTATAACATTGATAAATTTTAATATCAATGGTACAATAATTAACAATTTACTTAAAATTCCATTACATGAATGCAAAGGAGTGTTTTTCTTATGTCTGTACAAAAAGTAAAAGAATACTTCAAAGAATCTGGCCGGGACTGCCAGGTTATGGAGTTTCCTGTTTCCAGTGCAACCGTAGAATTAGCGGCAAAAGCCCTTGATGTGATTCCGGCAAGGATTGCAAAAACCATGTCTTTTCACGGTTCTGACGAAAACAGCTGTATCCTGGTGGTTACGGCCGGTGACATGAAAATTGACAATGCAAAGTTCAAAAAAACATTTGGGATTAAATCAAAAATGCTGTCCGCTGACGAAGTATCTGCCTTCACTGGTCATGAAATCGGAGGCGTATGTCCCTTTGCCAATCCTGACTGTGCGACCACTTACTTAGATGTGTCTCTTCAAAGATTCTCTTCTGTTTTTCCGGCAGCCGGCAGCTCTAATTCAGCTATCCAACTGACCAACGAAGAACTGTTTTTATTTGCCCAGGCGAAAGAATGGGTTGATGTTTGTAAAGGTATTGAAGTTTCCAATTAATAATAAGAAAATAAAACCGGGGGGATTTTTTATGACAGCAAAAAGCAAAATAACATTGCAGATTGCATCAATTTATATTTTTGTATTACTGATGGGTTTTTTATTGAGAAATTACGAAACAAATAAACATTATCAATGGATCCTAATCTTTATCAGTATTTTTGAGATTGCAATGATTTGCTACATAACAGGAAAAGTGGATGGAGAGCCGCTTAGCAGTATTGGTTTGCGAAGCTTTTCTATTATGGATATTGTACATGGTGCAGTACTGGGCGTTGTACTCTACCTTCTTTATTCCGTTCCGACCGAGTTGTTTACGAATGTGTCCGTAACTATTAGTTATCCATTTAAAGAAATGCCTTTTTTATACACCCTTCTCCTTATTTCATTTATCAATAAAATAACAGAAGAAGTCATATTCAGAGGATACATCTTCACAAAATTAAATCAGCTGCTTTCTTCTAAGTGTGCCGTCATTCTTATCAGCTTCCTGCTTATTTATGTTATTAATCTGTCTGTTACTTTAAGGTTTGTTGGAGTAAATATGTATGGAACATTTATAACAACAGTTCTGTATTGCTATTACTTATACTCTTTTTCAAGAAAAAGTATTATTCCATTAATCATTTCAGACGGTGTGCTTATCATACTGAGAGCAGGATACGGATATATCATATGGGATGCGATCTACAGTTTCTTCTAAAGCATAACTCCCGCTGGATTAAACAGCGGGAGTTTGTTTTTTGAATTCCGACAAGATAACCGATAGAAACAATAAAGCACAGCCTGTCAGTAATTTTAAAGTTACCAATTCTCCCAGTAAAAAAACCGAGAATATCAGACCAAATACTGATTCAAAAGACAGAATAATGGAAGAAGTGTTGGGACTTAAATACTTCTGCCCCATATTCTGCAGCAGAAAACAGATCATCGTGCTGAAAATGCCAAGATATAGAAGGCTGACCGCCATAGAGTTATCTATTACAGACAGATCCAGTCCTCCCTCCAAAACCGGAGCAACCACCCAGCTTAACCCGGCCGCAACTGCCATCTGCATCACCGTTAATATAATCGGATCATGGTTTTCAGTATACCGGTCAACAAATACAATATGAAAAGCAAAAAATATACCACAGATAAGAGTCATAAAATCACCAATATTCACTCTTAAGTCACCCTCCAGGGAAATAAACCCCAGACCGATGACTGCGATAACTGCCGCTCCCACATTGTTCTTTGAAGGTTTTTTCTTATTAAAAAACCAGTGCAAAAAAGGAACAAGAATGACGTACAATGTAGTAATAAAAGCATTTTTACTGGCAGTGGTATACTTTAATCCATAGGTTTGAAAGAAGTAACTGATAAACAGAAAAAATCCCAAAACCAGACCACAGATAATATCTGTCTTTCCCACCCTCTTCAAGCGCTTCCAAAACACCACTGTAAGTGCTGTAGAAGCGATGGTAAACCGGAGTGCCAGCAGATAGGTTGGTGAAATGACATCCACCGAATTTTTCATTACCACAAAAGCACTTCCCCAAATTACCGTGGTGATAATCAGTCCCATAACTGACAGTGCTTTTATCCCTTTTTCATTCGTTTTATTCATAAGTATGCAATTATGTCCTTTCACAAGCGTTCAGGGGCGCAATAATCTGCGTCCCTGAAATTATATCAATGCCTCTCTAAATTGTTGAAAACTTATATATTGTTGTTGTCTGATATTCCTGTCCCGCTTTTAGGATAGGGGTAGGGAATTCAGGAGTATTCACCGCATTGGGGTAGTACTGGGTTTCAAAGCAATAGCAGCAGCGTTTGCTGTAAACTGCACCACCCTTGCCAGGCATCTGGTCATTTAAAAAGTTTGCAGTATAAAACTGCATTCCTGGAAGATCGGTATACACTTCCATTCTGATTCCTGTCTTATCAGACTCTGAAGCTGCAGATAAAGCCAGTTCTTTTGATGGATGATTTAAGACCCAGTTATGATCATAGCCACTTCCAAAAACAAGTGCTTCATATTCTTCATTGATATCCTGCCCGATTGTTTTCATAACAGTAAAATCCATGGGGGTTCCTTTTACCGGAGTAAATTCGCCCGTAGGAATTGATATTTCATCAGCCCTGGTATATGTATCGGCATCTATCCATACTTTCTGGTCTAATGCACTTCCGCTATTATGTCCATCCAGATTAAAATAGCTGTGGTTGGTAAAGTTTGCAACTGTATCCTCATCACAGATCATATGATAATCAATCTTTAAGCCATCGTCTGGCGTGAGGGTATATGTTATGGTAATATTGGCATTGCCGGGATATCCCTGATCTCCATCTGGTGAAAACAGGGAGAAGCTCACACTGGTTCCCATATCATTTTCTTCTGCCTCACTGTCCCAAAGACGTGAATGATAAAGATCCGGGCCGCTGTGTAAGTTATTGGTGCTGTTATTAGCTGCAAGTTTATATTCTTTTCCATTAATGATAAACTTAGCTCCGGCAATACGGTTGGCATTTCTTCCAATGGGAGCACCAAAGTGAGGCGGGTTGAGCAGATAATCCGATACACTATCATACCCTAATACCACATCCGTTTCCTTTCCGTTCCGATCAGGCACATTCATGGTTACCCAAACTGCACCCAGATTTGTAAATGAAGCAGATACTTTGTTTTCATTTACCAGTGTATATAAATACACCTCTCTGCCATCCGGCATATTTCCCCAAAGTTCTTTTTTGTATGCCATCTTACTTCCTCCATATACCTATTTTATAAAGGCCCCCTCCTGGACAGAGAGAGCCTCATAATCCGGTTAATCTCTGGCTTTAATATACCCTTTCGCAGTCAAAAGCTCTGCGCAGAGTACTGCGCCGCCGGCTGCCCCGCGAACTGTATTGTGGGACAAACCAATAAATTTATAATCATACACAGAATCTGTTCTTAAACGACCTACAGAAACTCCCATTCCGCTTTCAAAATCCACATCAAGGGCAACCTGAGGGCGGTTATCTTCTTCTAAGTACTGGATAAACTGCTTTGGTGCACTTGGAAGATCCAGTTCCTGGGGAAGCCCCTTAAAGTTCATCAGTCGGTCTATTAATTCTTCTTTAGACGGCTGTTTGCGGAATTTTACGAAAACTGCTGCAGTGTGACCATTGAGAACGGGAACACGAATGCACTGGCAGGTGATTACCGGCTCCTGCGCTTTTACAATCTCGCCATTTTCAATCGTTCCCCATAAACGAAGGGGCTCCTGCTCGCTTTTCTCTTCCTCACCGCCAATATAAGGAATAATGTTTCCTTCCATCTCAGGCCAGTCCTTAAAGGTCTTTCCTGCGCCTGAAATCGCCTGATAAGTTGTAGCTACCACCTCGTATGGTTCAAACTCTTTCCATGCAGTGAGAACCGGTGCATAGCTTTGGATGGAGCAGTTGGGTTTTACGGCAATAAATCCCCGCTCTGTACCAAGGCGCTTTCTTTGATCTTTTATTATTTCAAAATGCTCTGGATTAATCTCCGGAATTACCATAGGAACATCCGGTGTCCATCTATGGGCGCTGTTGTTGGAAACAACCGGTGTCTCAGTTTTTGCATATGCTTCTTCTATGGTTTTAATCTCATCTTTCGTCATATCCACTGCGCTGAATACAAAATCCACGCCTGCTGCAACTGCCTCAACTTCATTTACATTCATGACTGTTAAGTGTTTTACTGCTTCCGGCATGGGAGTTGTCATCTTCCAACGGTCTCCAACTGCCTCTTCATATGATTTTCCTGCTGAACGGGGACTGGCTGCCACAGTCACCACCTCATACCATGGGTGGTTCTCAAGCAGAGATATAAATCTCTGGCCAACCATACCGGTAGCTCCCAATATACCAACTCGCAACTTCTTTTCCATCGCACTCTCCTCATTTCTTTTCATTTTGTAATACTATAATACGCTAAATTCTTAACTATCCTATAACAAAGTGAAAAAAAAATCAATATTTATTCGTCAGAAAAATACATTTGTGCGTGTCAGGGAGACATTTCTTTAAAATGTGTGTTACAGTAAAGCATTAAAGGCGAACCTTACTGCCTTTTCCATCTCTTTTGCCTATCTTTAAACGGTTTAAATGCACTTCTTTTTCTTTGTATTGTATCACCGGCTCATCTCCCAGGAGATGGACAGCTTCCAGATTCTCACCGGGAGACAGCTTTATTCCTCTTACCCCTCTGGCATTCTTTTTCATCTCGGGAATCTCATCGGAGGCAAAACGCAGAAATACTCCGGAAGAAGTCTGAAGGACTACATCCGTCTGTCCCCTATATGGCAGTGCACAAATTACCATATCGTCATCCACCAGTCTGGTTGCAGCCACAGTACGGTTATTGGTTTCAAATTCCTCTCCTGGAACCATCTTAATCAGAGCCTGCCTGGTTGCAAACAAAAACTTATTCCCTTTTAATCCGCCTGCATGGGATAAATAAATAATCTTTTCCTTCGACCCGTCAAATTTACTTAAATTATCAATAGGAGTCCCCTTGTCACGAAGCTTTCCACCCGGGATATCCAATACTTTTATCTGATGTAAATTTCCAGTATTAGTGAAAATACAGATTTTATCCGTATTCAGACAGTTTACCACAAAAGGATTCTCGGTTTCAATGGTTTCTTTATTTCTGTCATAAGTATTTTTATCCAGTATCTTACAATAACCAAATCTGTCCATTATGAAGGTAACTTCTGAAACAGTTACAGCTGCTTCATCATATACGGCTTCCTTTCCGTCTTCAATCAGAGTCTTTCTCGGGGTACCGTATTCTGCCTTAATATAATCCAGATCCTTTTTAATGACCTCATCCATATTTCTTCTGCTGGAAAGTATTTTCTCATACTCTTTAATTTTTGCCAGTGTTTCTTTGAATTCTTTTTCCAACTGAAGAATCTCCAGTCCGATCAGCTTATATAACCGCATCTCGAGAATCGCACTTGCCTGCTTTTCAGTAAAGCACAGTTTTTTTGCATCTTCTTCAAAACCCCTGACCCGGAAAGAAATATTTGAGATATCACCTGTTATCAGACAGTTTTTTGCATCCTTTAGATTCTTCGATCCTCTTAAAACTGCTATAATTAAATCAATAATGTCGCAGGCCTTTATAAGTCCTTCTTTTATTTCTTTCTTTTCCAGCTCTTTATCCAGAAGAACCTGATATTTTCTGGTTGCATTTTTGTACTGGAAGTCCAGATAATTTCTTAAAATACCTTTTAAATTCAGGATTTCCGGGCGTCCTTCCGCTATTGCAAGCATATTGACGCCATAGGTATCTTCCAATTTTGTCTTTTTATAAAGAATGTTTCGGATTTTCTCTACATCCGCATCTTTCCGAAGTTCTAAAACGATACGGATTCCATCTTTGTTGGATTGATTGGAAATATCTATTACATCTGTAAGCTTTTTATTCTCTACCAGATCAGCAGTATCTATAAGGAATTTATTGATTCCGGCTCCTACCATGGTATATGGAATCTCGGTAATAATCAGCTTGTCCTTATCGGCTTTTCGCTTACCAAGCTCTACTTCAATTTTTCCCCGAAGCTTAATTTTCCCCATTCCGGTTTCATAGATCGAGGGAAGATCGCTTTTGTTGGCAATAATTCCGCCAGTCGGGAAATCAGGACCCGGCAGGTATTCCATTAGTTCCCTTACAGAGATATCAGGATTATCTATATATGCCTGAACCGCGTCTACCACTTCGCCTAAATTATGGGGGGGAATGCTGGTACTCATGCCGACTGCAATTCCTTCCGCACCATTAATCAGCAGATTGGGAACTCTAACCGGAAGAACCTCCGGTTCTTTTTCCGTCTCATCATAATTGGGAATAAATTCTACGGTTTTATCAAGGTCCTTCAAATAAACCTCTTCGGCAAACTTTTCCAGTCTTGCTTCGGTGTATCGCATGGCCGCTGCCCCGTCACCTTCTATGGAACCGAAGTTACCGTGCCCGTTTACCAGGGGTACTCCTTTTTTAAATACCTGGGACATTACAACCAGAGTCTCGTAGATGGAACTGTCACCATGGGGATGATATTTACCCATGGTATCACCCACGATTCGTGCTGATTTTCTGTGTGGTTTATCATGATTTAAATGCAGTTCGCTCATATCGTAAAGTACGCGGCGCTGCACCGGCTTTAATCCGTCTCTCGCATCCGGGATAGCTCGTGCTGTAATGACACTCATGGAGTAGTTCATGTAGCTTTTCTGCATTTCCTCGGAATACTCTGTCTTAATAATTTTTTCTGCCATATTCCTTCTCCTTACGCATCGATCTCCGCTTCATCCGCATGCTCATAAATAAACTGTCTTCTGGGAAGTACATCGCTACCCATTAGCATTTCTGTTATTTCTGAGGCCATCCGTGCATCTTCAATTTCAATCTGCTTTAATACACGCCGTTCCGGATCCAGAGTTGTTTCCCAAAGCTGTTCTGCATCCATCTCTCCAAGTCCTTTATAACGCTGAAGGGTAAATTCACCGGTATGTGTTTTTCTGTAACGTTCCAGCTCTTTTTCATCGTAAAGATACTGTTCCTCTCCCCGTTTTGGAATCACTTTAAACAATGGAGGCATAGCAATATAAACATGTCCATCGTTAATTAATTCGGGCATAAACCGGTATAAAAATGTTAACAGCAGCGTATCAATATGACTGCCATCCACATCGGCATCGGTCATAAGAATAATTTTATCATAACGAAGCTTTGTAATATCAAAATCATTGCCATAACCCTCTGAAAAGCCACACCCAAAGGTATTTATCATTGTTTTGATTTCAGCATTGGCCAATACCTTATCGATGGAAGCTTTTTCCACATTTAAAATTTTACCGCGAATGGGCAGTATGGCCTGGTACTGGCGGTTTCTGGCCGTCTTGGCAGAGCCGCCGGCCGAATCTCCCTCGACAATAAATATTTCACATCTGGTAGCATCCCTGCTTTCACAGTTAGCCAGCTTTCCGTTGCTGTCAAAAGAAAATCTTGACCTACTGAGCATATTGGTTTTGGCTTTTTCTTCTGCTTTGCGGATTTTTGCTGACTTTTCCGCACAGCTGATAACGGATTTAAGCACTTCTAAGTTCCGGTCAAAATATCTCTGCAGCTCATCGCCTGCCACAGTAAAAACTGCCTTTGTGGCGTCTGCGCTGGCAAGCTTTGTTTTCGTCTGTCCCTCAAAGATCGGATCCGGATGCTTGACTGCAATCACTGCAGTCAGACCGTTTCTCGTGTCAGCTCCTGTGAAATTCGTATCCTTTTCTTTTAATATACCGAGTTCTCTGGCATAGCTGTTAATCAACTGGGTAAAGCGGGTTTTAAAACCGGCTAAATGGGTGCCGCCCTCCTGGGTGAATATGTTGTTACAGAAACCAAGTATATTTTCTTCAAAGGTATCCACAAACTGAATGGCTGCTTCCACTTCCACTTTATCAACAATACCCTTAAAATAAACCGGGTCATGGACAGCTTCTTTTCCAGCATTTAATTCCTTTACGTAAGCAACGATTCCTTCCGGCTCATAAAATTCCACTTTCTCCTCTTCTCCTGATCTCTTATTGGAATAGGTGATATGAAGATTGGGATTTAAGTATGCTGTTTCGTGAAGACGGCTTTTCAGCCATTCCGCTTTGAAACGTATCTTTTCAAATATAGTCTCATCAGGGAGGAAATTGATTTCCGTTCCTGTCTCTCTGGTTTTTCCCAACGTAGGAAGCAGGCCATCCACCAGCTCCACCGTTGGTATGCCCCGCTCGTATTTGTCATAATGAATCAGACCATCTTTATATACTTTAACACTCATGTAATCAGACAGGGCATTTACCACGGAAGAACCTACGCCGTGAAGCCCTCCGCTGGTTTTGTATGCATCGTTGTCAAACTTACCGCCTGCATGAAGGGTAGATAAAACCACTCGTTCCGCTGAAACACCTTTTTTGTGCATCTCAACCGGAATACCACGGCCAGAGTCTTTGACTGTACAGGACCCATCGGCCTCCAGTGTCACCCAGATCTGATTACAGAAACCTGCCAGGTGCTCGTCCACTGCGTTATCAACAATTTCATAAATCAGATGATTCAGTCCCTTTGTCCCAACACTTCCTATATACATTCCCGGACGTTTCCGTACCGCCTCAAGGCCTTCCAGCACGGTAATACTGTCTGCGTTATACTGCGTTTTCGCCATGTTACTCCTCCACATCTTGTATTATCAATACCCATTATACAATGGTTTTTCCATATTTGGCAAGTTTATGGGGGATTTTTTACCAATTTTCAGAAAAACCTATTGTAATAATAAAGTCTATTGTGGTATAATACGGAATGTGTCAAACAATAGCATGCAGATATAGTTCATTGGTAGAACATCAGCTTCCCAAGCTGAGGAGGCGGGTCCGATTCCCGTTATCTGCTTAAAACCTTTGATTTACAAGGAAAAGAGGACTTCCGGAATGACCTGGATTGCCCTCTTTTTTTAAGTTTGACACCACTTCGTAAGTTGAAATCATTTATTTTAGTTGTGTAAATTGAGTGAGGCTGCTAAGGGCATTATGGTTCTGCTGCCTTTAAACAGTTATGAAGTTTTAATGGAGAGACCGTTTCAAAATTATAACCTATTCCCACGCGGCTTTTATTATTTGATTTTAAAGTATATCTTTTCGTCTGATAATACATCTATTTTATATTCTAACTGGATCTCTTCTGCATCTGTTGGTACCTCAAAAAATATTTTTCCTTTCGTATTTTTCCCCGAAGAAATACTGGTTATTGATGTAAGCATATCTTCACCAGAAATTATAGGCTGTTTACATTCTGTATTTCCTGCATAGCAGTCAAATAAAAACGATCCAGTGCTTAAATCAGACTTACCTACATTTTCTATTGAAAATTCAGCGAATATATATTTGTTTCCTGATTCCGGCTGCATAAATTGGTTATCAACCGAATAATCTCCACAGTTTAAAAACATAATTTTTATATTATCAGATTCGTAAATATCCCCCACTTCAAAAACAGTGTCACTTGCGGTAGAGGTTTCCTCAGTCTCCTGAATGGGTGATTGAATACTATTTGTTTCTGCGTCAGAGTTTAAAGTATTTACTATGTTTTGGTTGTCAGACATTGCTTCCCTTAACTGATTCATTGATGCTTTATAATTAATATAAGGCACATAAGACCATGCGCCCCATAGAATCAAAGCCATAATCGTAATAAATATTCGATTGCTTAAGGTTGATTTTCTCTTGTACCATAATAAAAATATACCAATCGGAGCGCAACATAAAAACATTGACACTATAATAAACCACCATCGCTCATAGAATTTCAGATCATCTACTCGCTTTTCTATTAAATTTATTTCTTCATTATTTTCTTTTATTAATTCTACGGTACGCAGTATTTTTTCATTTGCTTTATGTCTGAATTTAAATCTGTCTGTTTTATTGCTGTTATGAACAAAATTAACATACCCCAACTCTGAATATGTAGCAAACATATAATCGATTCGTTTTAAATCATCATAATCGATTCGTTTTCTGCTTCCCCAATACGAAATAATATTACTTTCTTTCTTCCCTACATATAACTCTTGTGATGTCCCTTTTATACTCATTTTCCCACCTCGTTCTGCAAACCAATATGGATTCATTTTACAATAAAATCATACAAAAGAAAATACAGTTTTTTAGTTTAATATTTTCTATAAATATTTGTAATTAAAGATAACCAGATATCTCCGACATCACATTAATAGAACAAGATAAATTATAATAAAGGAAAAAGAGGACTCCCAGAATGTTCTGGATTATCCTCTTTTTTGTTTCTATCACCCATTTTCTGGAATTTTAGAAAAGCTGCTTACAATTTACGTAACAGGTATGTAATTTCAGTTAGATTAATACCCCAATTCCTCATCCACAAAGATAATTTCACATTTCATACTTAATGGTACTCGTTCAATTACCGATATAATACGGCAAATCCGGTTAGGGCTGTCACAATCGTAACATTTATCTCCCTTAACCGCACATGGTGTTTTTGCTCCCAATCGTTTGGCATTCAAGGGGGCAGCTATATTTTTACACCGGGAATAAGCTTCACCAATATTCGCTGTAATTTTATTTCTGCCTATAATGATATAACAGGATTGAGGTCCAAAAGCAGTCATTGCAACACGATTTCCTGTAGCGTCAATATTTACAATCTCCCCAGTCTCCGTTATTGCGTTTGCACTGGATATATAAATGTCTGCGCAATTTGCAAGTCTTCGCACTGCCATACCTGGAACCTTATTGTGCCATACAACAGCATTTTTTTGTTGCAGAGCCTCAAACAATCCCATCTCCTTCAAAGTTTCACTTCCCCCAAATCCGATGGTTTGATTTTGTAAAAGATCGGTAAGGTAACTGCAGGCATCTTCCTTTGTAGAAAAAACCTGTGTTGTAAATCCATGCCGCTCAAAGTTCTTTCTTATCTGCGAATATTCCATAAACTCATCTCCATTTTAAATTACATTTCTTATCTGTTTGTTTATAGAAACAGGATACCATCAAACCTGAAAACTATCAACACTAACATTCAATGTACTCTAATAAGTTAATCCTTCTTCTGCAGGAAATTTCTGTTCCCTTAACCATTTTCTTAGTACATCGGTATCAATATCACTAAGGTCAATTCCTCCTGCTTTTTTGCCTAGCGCCGCAGCCGTACCTGCTGCCTGTCCGGTAGCAAAACAGGCACTCATAATACGTATGGAGGACATCATAATACGATCCGCGCTGATGATCCGTCCTGCAACAGCTAAATTCTTAAGCCCTTGGGGGATTAAACAACGGTATGGAATCCCATAGCATTCGCCATTCTCATACTTGGAAGTCTGATAAAGTTTCTCATTCTTTCCGCTTTTTTCAGGCAGCGCTGAATGAATGTCAATTGGATAGGAATAGTAAGCAATTGCATCCGCAAAATCGGCTCTGTTTAAATAATCCTCTTTTGTCAATGTATAGCGGCCCTTAATTCTTCTGGATTCCCGTATCCCAAGGCTGGGTCCACTGGAAGCCAGCACACATTTCTCCATCCCCGGGACGTATTCCCTTAAAAACGTTATGAGCTCTGGTAAGTTTCTTCTGGCTTCCATTTCAGCCTGGCTTTTGTTCCATGGGTCTAAAGGCTTCAAATCATATACATGACCGAAATTTAATCCTGCTATTCCTTCTGCCTGTAAAGCCATCCCCCCTACCTTGGTCTCGTTTAATGGAAAACGCCCGTCTTTTTTTGCTTTTTCCGATGCAACCGAAAGATTTCCGTTTTCCCCTTCTTTATCCACGTAGTCCATAAACCGATTCACATCGATGTTTGCAACACGGAAACAAAGTGTCCCTGACTGTACCCTGCCGTTCTCATCTCCATATTCCCACATTGCTCCTGCCATCGCTGCTAAATCCCCATCTCCGGTACAGTCGATAAAATAGTCGGACTTAAACCATTTAAATCCCCCTTTGTTGCAGACTCTGACTGCTTCGATTTTACCATCTTTATATTTGGCTTCTGTGACTGTTGTGTGAAACAGCACATCACAGCCGCTGTCCATTACCAGATCATCCATGACACGTTTTAAATGCTCCGGATCAATGGAATACCAGTCGATTCCTTCTATGCGGTCTGGCTTCCGGTCATAAAAGGGACTTCTATATCCGTCTTTTTTTAGCGCCTCTAAAATTTCCCGTCCAATCCCTCCAATTAAATCCTGTTCCCCATTTGTAAAAGGACCAAATGCAGGTACACCGGCTATGGTTGCCATACCTCCTAAATAAGCTTCCTGCTCAATTAACAATGTATTACAGCCATTTCTGGAGGCTGCTACAGCCGCTGCCACGCCTGATGGACCTCCTCCTGCCACGATTACATCATATTGCTCTTTCATGCTGCAACACTCCTTTTCCTCTTCCTGTTAACTGGTCTGCCAGATTCGCCCCCATACGTATATGTCCGTTATCAGAAGGGTGAAGCAGATCCGTGCTTAAATACGTGAAATCCTTTAATATCTCTTCCCCTTTCACCAGATGAAATCTGTGATCTCCCACTTTTAATACAGCCTGTCTTACTATTTCCTTAAAGCTGCGGTAATGCCGATAATAGGCGGAGTCCTGATCCAGTGCGATAAGGCCTTTGTTGGGAAACATATCAATCACAAAAATATCTCTGGCCCGGCTTTTCTTTAATGCCTCCAGAAGATATTCCACTCGCTTACAAGCCTCTTTCTCGTCAAAAAACAGTACCATATTCACACCAATTTCCAGAGAAAGGACATCCACAGAAAGTTCTGACAGATAGTCAGCCACTTCCCTTTCGCATAGACAGGAGCCAGAAAGGCCTTTGTTCATTACATCCCAGCCTGCTGTCACCGCCGCCTGGTTTATGTAACTGTTGGAATACAGATTCGTCACACTTCCGCATGTAATGGATGATCCGTAAGCTGCCCATAAAACAGCTGGTTTTTCTTCCTTATTGGGCGGCCTTAGGGTGCTCTCATAAGTGTCAATATAATGAAAATAGATGGCTCCATTCATTCCAAACTGAATCCGCCAGATCCAGGGGGCAAATTGTTTTCCTGTCAGCATATTTTTATTTACAATCTCATAAACAGGAGGATCTTCCACATGAAGTACAGTGCAGACTCCTGCCTTTAGTACTTCTTTTTTATGGAGTAAGTCTCCTTTATAAATGAGCACATCAATATCCTGCTCCACCGCTGTCAGCGCCACATCAAAGTATTTGGACTCCGTTACAAACCGGAGTTCACAACCATGGGCCCTGTCAGCACGGAATCTTGCGTTCCTGTTTCCTGCCACTCCCAGGCTTCGGCTTAAATCACGGGGAAAGCGGCAGAGTTTCTTTCCTCCCATTCCTTCCACGTCTTCCAAATGATCCACATTGTGGAACTCCATGCCATAGTCAATCATACTATTAACTTCCTTTCTCCTCCGTCTGCCTCCTTTACATGAATTATCATAATTCCGTCTGACGCTTCAAATGATACTGCGTCCACTTTACAGGCTCCGTCGCTGCTGGTAATCACATGAGCAAACATAGCCTCTCCTCCAAAAGAGCGCTCAATCCTGTAGTTAATATCTGACACCGAAGGATTATCCGGTCCTTTTGCACTAAATACAGTCTGACCAAATCCATAACCAAATATATGAGTTGTCACTTCCCCATCCTGATAAGCAGTTACGATGGAACCGTCTGCTATGGTCTCTTGAACGGAATGAAGATGCTTAAATGGCTTTTTTATAGAAAAGCCTTCTGCTGGCCGGCCGTTAAACGGTAACAGGTTCTCTCCCGAAACATGCATGACCCAGTCAATTGCTAAATCAGGATCTGCTCCTGTTACGAGAAAAACTTCTGCAAAATAATCATCTGTCCAGGCGATTTTTCTTGTCATTTTAACAGATCTGTAATGTTCTTCCTTCCACTGTACAATGGTAAAGCTGTCGGGCATGGTATAGGGAGCAGTCCAGTCTGCTTCTGCCTCCGCATAAATAACCCCATCCAGTTGCTCATACCGCTTTAAGACTGCGTTTACCGGTACCTGATTTTCTTCCCCTATCATCACGGTGTTGTGAGATCCTGTATTTTTATAATAATCGTAATGCAATAAGGCACCATATCCGGTGGTACCAAGGTCGGGGGAGATCCGCTTCCCATAAGCCAGATAACTAATGTCCAGCCGGTCGTAATGATCGTGCTCCCCGCCATAGCTGTCATGCTTAAACAGCAGATACCGCCCATTGGAACCTCTTAAAATGGTATTTCCACTGAGTCCTTTTTTTACATGATAATTTTTAAACGTATGACTGCATGAGGGCAGCTCATCCACACCATAGATAAAAGCTTCCATATTATCCCGTTTTTCGTTTTCATATAATTGGTTTAAAATATATAAAAGTTTCTCCCCTCCCATCTCACGATAAGCAAACTCATAGAGATAGAGACTGGAAGATGTATGTCCATAGTTTGTATCATTTAACATTGGTATTCGGAATCCCGGCTCTAAATAATCCACTAATAACTCCATCATGGCCTTATAATTGGGATGACTGATATGGCTGTGGGGAGTTTGCAGAGCAAACTTTTCATATGCAAAAAAACTGGTTAACGCGTAAAAATGGTAACCAAAT
This sequence comes from Lacrimispora sp., assembly GCF_031982545.1. GTDB lineage: Bacteria > Bacillota > Clostridia > Lachnospirales > Lachnospiraceae > Lacrimispora. The sequence continues at coordinate 10,552 of NZ_DALYXB010000022.1, read as the reverse complement.
GCCCCTTCAAACCACATATGATTGGGAAGCATTCCATGCTCCAGCTGATAAAGAAGGCCATATGGTTCATAAACGGCAAATTTAACATAGGAATCCTTATGAAAAATCAGCCCGATAATGGCTATGGCAGAATTAATAATTACCTCATGATTATGCAGCTGATTATGGCGGTGTTCCATGAGAAATTCAGCTCCTGGAAGCAGCATGCCATCCCGGATAAAAGCCTGCTCTGCCTTCGTCATTGCATCGGATAAAAGATCATAGGTCATGGCAAAGCTTCTTAGAAAATTGGCCTCATCAAGAGTCTGGGCGCCTGATTTTCCAGGACCATTGTAAGGGATATCTCCATGCACCTCATAATCTTTATAATATTTGGAATACTCTGTCATGATAGAAATTGCTTTTTTTGCATAAGCCTCGTCTTTGGTAACCAGATATAAGAGTCCCATTTTAAATGCAGCAGTATAATTTCTGGAGTTTATGATTCCCCACCAGGTGCTGTCGTAAGGCTCCCCTGTAAATACCTGACCACAGGCCGGGCATTTATGATAATGCCCATTCATTCTGTTAAATTCCAGCAAAACCGAGCATTTGGGACAGTAATAATAGAGGAACCAGTTTGCTATTCCAGTTTTGGGAACAAGAACTGGCTCTGCCATTACCTCACTTACTTCCTCTTTTAACTGACTGATTGCTTCAGGCCAAAGCTCCCCTTTTATTTGAAGCTGCGTAATTTGTGCTTTTGTAAACTGTATCATGGTATCCCTCCCTTAATATAACCGCTCTTCTTCTACTGCCTTTTTAAATTCGGTTGGTGTACATCCGTAAAACTTCTTAAAACTGCTTGCAAAATACCTTTGATTCTCATATCCGCACTCTTCCGACACTTCCTGTATTTTTAAACTGGTCTTCTGAAGAAGCATTCCGGCATGCTCCATCCGTTTCCGTATCAGATATTCCCCAACCCCTTCACCTGTATGCTGTTTGAAAATCTGGCGGACATAGCTGGAACTAAAATGCACCTTGTCAGCAACCCACTCCAAATCCACCTTGCTGTCTTTTATATTGTTTTCCAGTAACAGTTTCATCTGCTTTACCACTGCACTGGCCTTTGTTTCCTCTGAATAATCAGAGATCACCAGACAGCAGGTTTCGATATAGCTTTCCAGCATTTCCTTCATGTCCATAAGGCTGCCATAATGAATCCTGTCCTGCATCGAGGCTGCAGGCTCCAGAATCTCACGGTCAAAACCATCATGTTCCATATCATTTTGAATTGCGTAAATCAGTTCCTTTACCGACACACTGATGTAGTCATTTTTCTTGTTGGCAAGAGAAGCGTAGCTTTTAATTAAACCTTTCAGTTGTAACAGCGCTTCGTCTTTTTGCCCCAGCCGTACGGAAAGGCGAATCTGATTTTTCCAGTCTCTGATTGAGGAGCTGCTGCCCTCCTCCTGTTTTTCAAGCTCTTCTCCATAAAACAATATAGGGTGTTCTGTATTAATCATTCCCCGCCATACCGCCATCGCTTCCTGATAAGAAGCACACAGCCCCTCTCTGCTCTTATAAGGAGAGCCTATGGCAGAAGTAAGCTGGATCTGATAATACTTTTTCAGGCTGATCTGTATCTTTTCCATACCTGTTTTTATTTTACCGGTAAATGCAGCTTTTCCGTCTCCTGACCCGCACCAGATTATTACCAGATGGGCTCCATCAAAACTGACCCCATAAAGACTGATATCAGCAGGAAAATAACCATCCCGTATCAGCAGCAGAAACTCTTCTATACTTTCCTGACTTTTAAAATCCCAGGTTCCCCCTGCAAGGCGGAGTATGCCTGCCAGATAATAGTCTCCTGTTAAATCCATACCAAGCTGCTTATAGTCCGTTTCCCTGCACTCACGCCCTTCCAGCAGATCCTTACATACTTTTTCCCTGTAGAGACCTTCTCTGATAATCGCCTGTTCCCGAAGAAGGCTCAAATTTTGCTGGAGTGTTTTCTGACTGTCTAACTCATTTATCATCTTCACTAAAACCTCCTCCAGCTCCTGGGGCAGAAACGGTTTTAGCAGATAATCCTTTACACCAAGTGAAATAGCCTGTCTGGCATAATCGAATTCATCGTATCCGCTGATCACAACATATTTGCTTAAAAGTCTGGCTTTCTGCATCTCTTTAATCAGTTCCAATCCATTCATAAAAGGCATGGATATATCCGTGATTAAAATATCCGGTTTTAAAAGTAGAGCTGATTTTAAAGCTTCTTTTCCATCTCCCGCAACCGCAACCACTTTTACAGCTAACGAGGAGCTGCGAATGTTTTTTACAAGTATATCCCTGACATAATCCTCATCATCTACAATCATGATCCGATACATGAATCCATCTCCCCATCTGTGACTGGAAGTGTAAGCATTGCTTTGGTCCACTGACCTTCTACACTCTCAAATTGAAGTCCGTAATTCTCTCCGTAAAATAAGCGGAGCCTTTCATTTACGTTATAAATTCCGTAACCTTCCAAACGGTCTGTTACCCCTTTTTTTAGTGTTTCATTCAGAATCTTTAACTTATCTTCTGGAATCCCTGCTCCATTATCCCATACAACCAGCTTTAATGTTTTCTGTGAACCTTCTCCCTGTGATTCTTCGTAAATCCGTATCAGTCCTGTTCCCTTCTTCTCTTTGATACCATGATAAATCGAATTTTCTGCCAACGGCTGTAAAATCAGTTTAATTACTCTTAAGTCCAGCCACTGCTCCTCTACATCAATCTGGTAATTTAATTTGGAATGATAGCGAATTTTTTGAATATCAAGATAACTGGTGACATGTTCAATTTCTTCCCTTAAGGTAATAATTTCTGCACCTTTACTTAAGGAAATCCGAAAGAATTTCCCCAGAGAATTAGACAATATACTGATTTCCTCAGCCCCCTGATCGGCAGCCTGCCATGTTATGGCATTTAGCGTATTATAGAGGAAATGGGGATTAATCTGTGCCTGCAATGCCTTTAGTTCCGCCTTTCTCTTCTGCTTTTGCACTTCGGCTGCATGATCCCGCTCCCACTTTAATTCTTCGATTGTCTCCTCCTGCTTTCTGACCAGATTTTGGATTTCTCCGATCATATAGTTAAAACTTTTCGCCAGACTCCCTACTTCATCTTTATATGGATAAAAAAAGCGGGTATTAAAATCTCCTTTTTCAACCAGACTCATGCGCTTTTCCAGTTTTCTCAAAGAGTTGGTTAACTGATAGGATAACAACAGGATGGCAGCCACACCAACCAAAAAGATCACTCCCAAAGTCTCTAAAATTACATCTCTTAAACTCTGTAAGCTGCCCAGCAGAGTTTCTCTTGATTTCAATCCAAAGATCTGCCAGCCATTTTCGGAAAGTTGATTGCAGGTCACTAAATACGTATTGCCTTCATACTCGTAATCACTGGTGAGGACTGCTTCTTTTTCTCCCTCCTTCGGAACCAGTTTCATCAGTTTTGCAGAGTCAATGCCTTCTGAGCCAATAATTGTATTACCATCCTGATCCAGAATAATGATCTTGTCGAAAAATTCATATTTTCCTGCTAATAAATGTTCCAGTTCCTTTTTCTTTAACTGAAGGATTAAATATAAGCTGCCCTTATAGCCCTCCACACTAAACCTTCTCACACAGGGAATAATCTGATCCGTATCCTGAAAGATCTGGTCCGTTTGTGACGGGAACCACTGAATGGCTTTCCCCGGTCCTCCTATATAGGAACTATAATACTCCGACTCTTTAAACTGAAACTGCCAGTTTCTCATCCGGACAAAATTGTCAAATTCCCGCTTGTCTGTATAAATATAGGAGGAATGCAGCAGATTTTCTCCTGTCTCCAAATCCTTTAAAAAAGATGATACGGTTCCCATGGTTTTTATTAAATTCAGATCATTGGGATTGTTTAAATAATCAGAAAAGCTGACTACAAAGGTATAATTGGTCAGCATACCCTGAGCTCTCTGCCTGATCACTCCAAGCCGCATATCAAGGGTATCCACAATCTGTGTCAGTACACTTTCCGCACTGACTCTGAAATTCTCCTCAATGTCATGAGACGTATAACGATAATAAGAAAAACCGCTGATTGCCGTTGTTAAAAAGAACATAATTCCAAATATCAGTATAATCTTGCTACGAAACCGCAGGTTTTTATAAATTTTTTTCATCATTATTTTCCTTTTATATCGCCTTTCCTGGTATGTATATCCAATACGATTCTATCATACCATCCGAAAGGCCGAATAGCCAGAACACAGACTGTTCCGGCTACAAAATGGAAAGGCTAACCTTTTACCGCACCGGCCGTCAGCCCTGCAATAAACTGTTTATTAGAAAACATGTATACAATCAGGATGGGGATAATTGCTATGGAAGCACCTGCAAGCATAATGTGCCACTCCGCTGCCGAATTAACGGAATATTTAAGCTGAACCACCGCAACGGTCAAAGTCTGAAGCTTTGGTATGGAAATTGTCATAATTAAACTGGTAATATAATCATTCCACGCGTTCCGGAAGGAGAATAACGCCACAACTGCAAGAATTGGCTTACTCAGCGGAAGAATAATGCGGGAATACACTCCGTATATGCTGCATCCGTCAATAATGGCGGCTTCATCTAATTCCTTTGGGATACCTTTGGTAAATCCCATAACCAGAAATACATTGGTGGCCTGCCCCCCGGTCAGGGCAATCACCAGCGCAAATATGGTTTTGTTTATTTTCAGTGCACGGAGCAGTTCGTAAATGGGATAGAGGGTAACGGATCCCAGTGACACAAACATCATAGACATATAAAGTGCAAGCAGAATCTTTTTTCCTGCAAAATCTTTTCTTGCCATAGCAAATCCGGAAAGGGAAGTGGTAGTCACTGCGAGAATGGTCACTGAAATGCTGACCACAACGCTGTTTAACGTATATTTCGTAAAATCAGCCTGTATAAACGCTTTATAATAGTTTTCAAAATGCCAGACACTGGGGAAGAAACCGCCTCCCTGAGTCAGTTCGGCATTGGTCTTAAACGATCCAAGAACAGTATAAATCACCGGATACAGGGTGAAAACAATCATAATCCCCAAAAAGACCCATTTCGAAATCAACGCAGCCCGGGCTTTGTCAGACAGATGTACTTTTTTCATTTTCTTATTCTGTGTATATGCTTCTGTCATAATCTGCCTCCTTAATAAATATCATCCAGTTTCTTAGAAACTTTTAAATAAATCACCGTAACCACGCCTGCAATAGCAGCAGAAACTACACTGACTGCCGCGCCGTATCCATACTGGGGGACCGTTGCTTCCGCAGCTGAAATTGGAAAGAAATACCGGTATCCGTAAAGAGACATGACCATGGTCGCATTATTGGGACCGCCCTCGGTAAGTACCATAACATTGGTTATATCATTGAAGGCAGATGTAATTGCAAGCATCATGATGATCTTAAGAATTGGTCCCAGCATTGGAACAATGATATACCAGATCGTCTGAAGTTTGCCCGCTCCATCAATTCTGGCGCTTTCTATGGCATCCTCCGATACCTGCTGGATTCCTGCTATAAAATAAACCATATAGTTTCCGACGCCGCCCCAGACGGCAGTCAGAATAAGTGTTTTCATGGCGTGATCTTTACCAAGCCAGTTAATGGGACGGCTGATGATTCCCGATTCCAGAAGATATTTATTAACTTCACCGTTATAAGCATTAAACAATAAGTAAAATACAAGGCCCATGACGGCAGAGCTCATGATTGTAGGCAGAAACATAATGCTCTGGGTGACTCCATTTCCGCGTTTCTGCTGATTTAAAAGAAATGCAAGGAAAAAGGCCAGAGGGATAATAATTAGAACTTTTCCAAATCCGTAAGTAAACGTATGAAGTACACTTTCCCAGTACACTTTATCCCGAAATACTCTTGCTAAATTAGCAATACCTACAAATATCGGCTTCCCGGTTCCATAGCCGCCATATTGATAGAATACATACTTTAACGTCCATACAACCGGATACAGAGAACAGGCTGTAAAAAGAATCAGATTTGGCAGCAAAAAAGAATATGTCTGCAGGTTGTGTTTTAAAGTCTTCTTTATTCTGAGATTCCTGCTTATGATTTCTTTCATCTGTGTACTCCTTTCTTAACGAAAGAGGGGCTGCCTCTTTTATTGAAGTGGCCCCTCTTTTCCATTACTTACTTATTTTACTGCAATTTTGGGTTCTGCGGATCGTAACCAGTAATCTTTACTTCATAGCCTGTGTTATTTTTAATCGCATCCTGATAGGCCTTGTTATAACGATCAGTTAAATCCTTTAATGCAGCATCTGGATCTGCATCTCCATAGTAAATGGATTCACAGGTCTTATACATATCCTCACCTTCCACGACCATACCGGAAGCAAATGCTGAGTGAGGTGGCTTTGGAAGAAGTGCATCTATATCGGATATCAACAGCCATTTTTTATTCTGGAAGTCAACACTTGGTTTTGCTTTTGCAATAACACTTGGCAGAATGCTCACACCATAACCGCCTTCATAGTAACCAACCAGATAATCTTCCTTGGTGAAAATATCTTTATATACTTTAAATGCCTTCTCTAAATTAGAACTCTTTGCGTTAATAACATATCCGCCGGTCCCGGAGAAATACTGTTTTCCATTGGTTTTGCCCCCAACGGTTGGAATGGGAACACAATCCCATTTATCAGAATCCATTGGGAACTGATTCTGGTATACTCCTGGCTCTGCATGGCTGTAAGACATGTACATACCGATTTTTCCTGCTGCAAACTGCGTTCTTAACGGGTCAATATCAAGGGATTCACAGCCTGGGAATGCACTGTCCTCAGAAAGCAGTTCTTTCCATAATTTGAGAGATTCTGCCCATGGTGTAAAATCATATTCGCCCTTTGCAAAGTCATATCCATTTACAAGTCCTGTTTCACGTTGAAGTCCGACCAATAAGGACCGCTGTAAGCCAGAGCTTGCACTCTTCATATTTTCAGCAAATCCATAAATTCCCTCACCAGACAGCTTGGAAGTAATGAGTTTGGAATCTGCTACCATTTCCTCTAACGTTTTTGGAGGCTCCGCAATCCCTACACGTGCGAATATTTCTTTATTATAGAAGAGGCGGCAGGTCGTTCCAGTGGTGGGAATAAAGTAAAGCTTTTCATCCAGTTCGTTATAACCAGGGAAGATGACGTCCTTGAAATACGTCTTCATATCTTCATCCATAAAGTCATAGAGGTTTGCCCACTGACCTTCATTCACGTATTTATCAAACATCTGATCCTGCTGAACCATGATATCAGGCAGCTCACCGCTTTGTACTGCCATATCAATGGCCTGAACGTAGTTGTCCGTATAGAGCTGGTAATTTACCTGAATATTATCTGTATTGGTTTTGTTATACTGATCAACCTTTTCCTGTACATAGGATGCGTCATGGCGATCCTTCGACCAGATGTTAATCACGGTTTTCTCCCCGCTTGCCGCTTTTGTGTCAGATGATGCCGCTGTTGTTTCCGCTGTTGCTGTGGTCTGGGCATTTGTTGTTTCAGTCGTTGCTGTTTTGCCTGAACAACCTGCCAGCGTACCCGCTGTCATGAGTGCAGCAAGTGTAATTGCTCCAATTCTTCTTAACCTCATAAGATGTTTCCTCCCATTTCTTGTTTATGGGTTCATTATACGGGATAAATGAATGACCGTAAATGCAATATCCGTCTATCCCATGTTCAAAATCCGATGTTGCAGTTCATAGTCTGTACACATTTATATGTTTGTTGGTATTTTCATCAAAAAACCCAGTAAAAACAAGTTTCCTTGTAAATACTGGGTTTTTTATATTTCTCACTTCATCTAATCTGAAATCCAGACTCATGTTTTACAGGCATTAAATCCGCCTCATAATCATCAATCTCTATAAAGCGTTCTCTCTTCAATATCTCAAACAGATGATTAATTTTCTCCCGTTCCCCCTGCAGTTCCATCTCCACACGGCCATCATCCAAATTCCTCGCCCAGCCCGTCAGTTTTAACTGAATGGCAAATTGCATGGTTCGAAAACGGAAGCCCACACCCTGGACTCTTCCATCGACATAGATGTGTTCTCTTATTATTTCTCTATGCATATATTCACCACCTTATTTTCATCTGTAGGCGACAGAGATATTGTTTCACTAAGAAGCCGTTCAAAATCTTCTAACGGTATGGGTCTGGCAAATACGTATCCCTGTATAATATCGCATCCAGCTGATTTTAAAAAGTCAACTGTTTCTGTAAACTCCACACCTTCTGCAATGGTTTTAATATGAAGTTCCTTCGCCATATTAATGATATTGGAAATGACAATACGCTCTCTCTGGATATCGTTACTTTTTCTAAAAAACATAATATCCAGCTTAACAATATCAATGGAAAGATTCTTCAAGAGATTTAAAGACGAGTAACCTGCTCCAAAATCATCAAGGGAACAGATAAATCCTTTTTCATGAAGTTTTGCCACCAGACCGTTAAATACTGTATCATCCGAGAGCATAACTGTCTCGGTAAATTCCAGTTCCAGTAAGCCGTCGGGAATCTCATATTTTTCCTTGATACTGCCATAGTAGTCTACAAAATCTTCCCTCAGTATACCCATTTTGGAAACATTTACAGCAAGGTTTATAGGGTGATTTCCAGACTGTAAATATTCATGAAGCCATTTACAAGAAAGTTCAAACATATAGCGGTCCAACAGGATAATCTTTCCTTCCCGTTCCATAATAGAAATAAACTGTCCAGGCAGTATGGTTCCTTTACGAGGATTTTCCCATCGAACCAGAACTTCTCCTCCCACAATCCGATTATTATTCTGAATGGAGATCTTAGGCTGAACAAAAATCCGAAACTCCTGTCTTTCTATGGCTCCTTCCATCTCAGATTCCAGTTCAGATTCATCCACAACCTTGTCCCGTATCTCCTTATTATAGAAACCAAACTGATCTCCTGGTAAGCTTTTTATGTATTTTTGCGCAATGTTGGCACGATTCACAATATTATCAATAGATACATTCCGATCTTCCTCTTCCAGGCAATATACTCCCATACATAGTTCGGTTGCAATTCTTTTATTATTGGTTAACTCCTGCTGGCGGAAAGCCTGAACCAGTTTATGAAACCAGTTCTTCAGTTCTGCCCGGGATTCATATTGACAAAGTCCCGCAAAATTGTCCGCTGACACTCTGCAAAACACAAAATTCTGTTTCGAACACTTTTGCAGCAAATTGGCAATGGTGATGAGAATCCGGTCTCCTTCCTCATATCCCAGCACATCATTAATAAACTTAAATTTTTTAATGTCACAATACCATACCGCATAGCTTTTCATATCCGCGTTTTTAAGAATACGTTCCGCTTCCTCTTTAAATGCATAAAAATTATGACAGCGGGTAAGTGAATCAGTATAGGCAATGTTCACCAGAGTTTTCTGGTTCGCTGCAATTGTTCTGTACTGCCTGAAATAAAATAAAAAAAACAATCCGGAGGATAATAATATCAAAACTCCGATACCAACTGTAGTTTCCATATATCTGATTTCCAAATCAGATCTGGGAAAGGTATTTAAAAGATACCAGTCATTGATTTCAAGCGGTATCAATACAGCATGTTCCTGCCCCCTGACTCCTATCTTTAATTCAGAAGAAGTTTGCTGACCACTGGAAAGCATATTGTAAATTTTATGTCTTATATCACTCCGCGCAAGTTCATCATTTCTATCACCTGATGCCGCGATTAAATTCCCCTGGTTGTCAAAAACTGCGCATATTCCTAAACTTGCATAAATCTGCGTATTCAGCAACTCATTCAGTACATGGTGTACATTTCCCGCGTAAAGGTAACCCAGGGGCTGGTTTTCATTGCCCCTTATTAAAACGTTTAAATAATAATCTTCTCTGTCTAATCTTGTCCAGTCAAGCTGCTTGGAATATTCCACCCTCATACCTTCCATGGAAAGCTTCATACGGCTGACTATATCTGGCAGCTGCCTGGCATGATCAGAATCCATGCCTCCAAAACCTGCTGCTATGGTTTTAAGCAGGTAGATATCCCCTTCTATCCGGCCTTTGACTGTTAACTGGTTTTGCTTTGATACGCTATTATAATAATTATTATTTTCTATATCATTCTTCTGCACCATATAAAGAAGAAAGCTGATGCAGCAAATAATCAGAAACAGCCATAGGAGTACAGGAATTGCCATATCAAATTTTCTAATTCTGATATTTTCCCTCATATGCATAACAGTCCTACTCCTTGTAACGAAAGCTTACATTTTGTTCTTTTATGTTAATTATAGCTTTTTATGGAACGTTTGGCAACGATTACATAATCTAAGATTTTTTTCATAAAGGGGTTGATTTTTCACCTGGTTTTTGTTATACTGTCAAAGGTTCGGCACTGTGCCGAATAGTCGGATTGCTTCCGTAGCGCAGTTGGTAGCGCAACGCATTCGTAATGCGTGGGTCGGGGGTTCGAGTCCCCCCG
>NZ_DALYXB010000021.1:73475-80460 GCF_031982545.1 Lacrimispora sp. | reverse complement strand
AAAAACCGACCTCCCAAATGTTAGATTTCAGGTCTAACATTTGGGGGTCGGTTCATTTGTCATAGATCTGTCTGCGTTTTTAATTAATCGATTACCCGTCGTATGGTAACCGGTCTTCTGTAATTCCAGGAGGAAATTTTAATCCCGCTTCTTCGGTTGGCTGCATGAACAATCTTCCCCTGCCCGATATACATGGCAACGTGATCGATTTCCCTGCCGCTGGCGTAAAACAATAGGTCACCCGGTTCCATGCTGGAAGACGGGATCGCCTGCCCCTCGGCAGCCTGCTGCCTAGAGGTACGATCCAGCTGGACGCCTGCCGCATGCTCCATTACATACTGAATGAAGCCAGAGCAGTCAGCGCCTGTATTGGGGTTTGTTCCGCCCCAGCGGTATGGATTTCCAACGAATTTCACCGCATAGCTTACGACCTGGGTTCGCAGATCCCCATTTTTCTCTGCCTCCGGAATGGTATAGGCAATGGTAGCGTTCTCCGGCGCATAAGCATACGCAATCTGTCCGTTGTATTCAATTTTGGCCCAGCCTCCGTTACGGGAAATGTAACGGTACGTTTCGCCCTCATGAATTCTGCCAACAATTTCTGAATTCGTATCAGGCTGTTTGCGGACACGAAGGGTCTCAATGTCTACCCGGAGCATCAGCTGCATATCGTAATATGCGATTGCTCTGGCCTCCTGCCCAGTGGCTAAGTATTTTCCGTACACATAACCGGTTACCTGCCCTGATTTTATTTTATACCAGCCATTCTCTTCCGACAGCACGCTGCTGCCTGAGTGGCTTCTTAATTTCCCTACGATTTCCGCATCGTTCTTTGGTTCTTTCCTGATGTTCAAGGAATCCTCCACAACTGCTACTCCAAGGTTGTTGAAAATAGTATTGAAGGTTCCATACCTCACTTTTTCCTGCGTAAGACCGGCCGTGTTTCCCGTCGACTTCTGCTCTCTGGATTGTTGATATTGATCCATATAGACCTCCACGCCTGCTACAGGCGATCCGGTCCTGACGTCAGTCTCTGTTCTTGCGGCCTGTACATCTGCTGTTCCCATCCATACGGTACACCCGCAGGCGATGGCAAAGCCAAGTACTTTCCATGCTTTGTCAGTCATATGCACTTTCCTTCGCAAGTTTTTTAATTGTGAAACGGGCGGTGAAAATGCCCTTTTCCTACTGCAACTGAGTGATTTCTGTTCCAGGCAGGTTCTTCAAATATTCTAATCCCAGTTCCCTGTCTTTTCCTATCTGTTCTTTTAACTGCTCAAGCCCCTCAAATTTCCGTTCCGGACGGATGAAGTGTAAAAGCTGTACCTCTATAGTCTTTCCATAAATATCCTGATTTATACCAAAAATGTAAGTTTCTGCACCTACTGGAGAAATCCCCTCTACTGTGGGCTTTCTTCCAATATTGGTAATTCCGCCGTAATAAGTCCCATCAACGTAAACACGGGACACATAAACACCAAATACAGGCAGATGTTTTTCCGGAGGAGGAAGGATGTTGGCAGTTGGAAATCCAAGTATGGCTCCGCCAATATGGTTGCCGTGCACCACCTCACCGTGAATGGCATAAGGTTCTCCCAGCAGCTCATTGGCTTTTTCCATATTTCCAAGATCCAGCTGTTCTCTGACGTAAGTGCTGCTGATATCCCGGTGCTCGTCCTGCTCCTTGGGAATCACAATCAGTTCATAGCCATACCGGCTTTTTAACTGCTCTAACAGTGCCGCATCTCCGGCACCCTTATATCCGAAGGAGCAGTCTGTCCCCACGACAATAGTTCTGGCATTCATCTGTCCCACCAGAATCCGTTTTACAAATTCTTCAGGCTCCATTCTGGCTGTTTCTTTGGTAAAAGGGTATTCTACCAGATAGTCAATTCCTACTCTCTCCAGATTGTTTTTCCGCTCCAGATTGGTGGTAATTACCTTCTGTAGAACTCCGTTTACAAGAGTGCCGGGAGACATATCAAACGTAAATAATGCCGTCCTGTATCCCGTTTCCTTCTTAATTTCCAGCATCCGCTGCAATAATTTTTTATGGCCTCTGTGCCGTCCGTCAAATTTCCCCAGAGTCACTACAGCCGGCTCTTCGATCTGAAACACTCTGGTCCCAGTGATATATTCCATCATCTGCTTCCTCCCAGAAAAACCTTCTGAGGCTTTAAAAGACTTCCTTCCTCATTTGGTTTATAGACTCCGATAAACTCCATGCTGCTGTCATAAACCCGGACAGGACCATCGGAGATCTGGTATTCTCCTTCTGCCTGGTCACGCATAAAAGGATTGCCGTTATGGACCAGTTTGTCAAACTCCTCTAACATCACCAGCTGGGGATAGGATGAAAAAACCTTGTCCACTGCCAGGATGTGCTCTCCCAGGCTGCCGTCATCCCGCAACCGTTCGATCTGGGAAAGGGTAAGACTGTCCTCTAACACAAAGTCTGACACTCTGGTTCTTAAAAGGGATTCCATGCATCCGCCGCATCCCAGTTTTTTTCCGATATCATAGCAGAGTGTGCGGATATAGGTTCCTTTGGAACAGCTGACTGTAATGGTCACTCTGGGAAGTTCCATCCGCTCGATCCGGATATCAAGAATTTCCACAGGTCTTGCCTTGCGTTCTACCTCTTTTCCCGCTCTTGCCAGTTCATAAAGCTTCTTTCCATCTACCTTTAATGCAGAATACATGGGGGGAATCTGGTCATAATGACCCAGAAAGCTCATAACTGCAGCCTTTACCTCTTCTTCCCCTGCCTCTACGGGATAAGTATTTAATACAGTTCCTGTAGTATCCTGGGTATCCGTCTCCATGCCAAGAAGGAGCACTGCCTCATAGGTTTTCGTTTTATCTGTCAACATGTCACACAGTTTGGTTGCTTTACCAAGACAGACAGGAAGCACGCCTTCTGCGTCGGGGTCCAGGGTTCCTGTGTGACCAATTTTTTTCTGTTTTAAAATACCTCTCATTTTCGCCACGACGTCATGAGAGGTAAAGCCTTTTTCTTTATACACATTAATAATACCGTCTGCCATTGCCTGTATCTCCTAATTAAGCTGCTTCGCTATCTGATCAGACAGATTGTTGATCACATCGTGAACACTTCCTGTCATGGTACAGCCGGCTGCTTTTTTATGTCCGCCCCCGCCAAAATAAACGGCAATTTTACTTACATCAAGCTCTGTGGTGGAACGAAGGCTCACCTTGTATTCCCTGCATGCAGTTTCATAGATAAAAATGGCACACTCCACACCTTCTGTAATTCTTAGCTGGTCAATGATTCCATCCATATCGGCGCTGCCGACTTCATAAAAATCCATTTCTTTTTTACTGATGGCACTGAAAATGCATTTGCCGCCATGAAAGGTGATGCTCTCTAATAAAGCTCTCCCTAAAATCTGATTCTGGATATAAGTCTTTCTGTAAAAGCTGTCATCGATGATGCTGGAAAAATTAATTCCTTTTCCCATCATCTTTCCCGCGATTTCCATGGTTTTCGCTGATGTACAGTCATACTTGAAAACACCGGTATCATGAATAATTCCGGTATAGATGCACTCTGCCACTGCTTTGCTGATCCTGCTTTCATCAAGGAGACCATATAAAACTTCACAGGTGGAGCTTGCATCGCCTTTTACTACATTCTCCGTCCCATAGCCAATATTGGTGATATGGTGGTCGACACACAGACTCTTTTTCGCTGTGTTTAAGTATCTGACCGCCTCGCCAAAACGAAGTGTGTCACTGCTGTCTAAGCAGATACAAAGGTCATAGCTTTCGTCTCTGCCAAAGTCACTGACAATGCGGTCAATATTTTTTAAATATGAAAATTTTACAGATGGTTCTTCTAAATAAACCACTGCATGAATATCCGGATAATTTTCTTCCAGATAATTATAAGTAGCCAGACAGGAACCGATACAGTCCCCATCCGGCCTTACATGGCCAATAATTGCCACATTTTTCACATCTTTGAGAATTGTTTCAAGGGAACTCACAATGGCACCTCCTTACTCTTTGATGTCTTTCGTAACCTCGTCAATGAGTCTGGACATATTCACTCCATATTCAATGGACTGGTCCAGTATAAATTTGATCTCGGGTGTATTACGCAGATTGACTCTCCGGGCAAGCTCCCGGCGAATGTAGCCTTCTGCACTTTTCAGTCCTTCGATGGTTGCTTTTCCTGCTTCTTCGTCACCCAGAATGCTGATATATGCCTTACAGAATTTTAAATCAGGAGTTACTTCAACCGAAACAACGGTAGTCATAGGATGAATTCTTGGGTCCTTGATTTCCAGACGGATGATCTGGCTTAATTCCTTCTGTACTTCCATATTAATTCTGGTATTTTTTATACTGTTTTTACGCATCTTATTCCTTTCGCTGTCTGCCCTCATATTCAAAAAGACCAGCCCGTTTTAACGGGCTCATCTTTTGAACGTTCCAGGGGATGGTTCCTAGCGTGGAACCTCCACCATGGCATATGCTTCAATCATGTCATCTTCCATAATATCATTAAATTTCTCAAATACAAGACCGCACTCATAACCGGTGGCAACTTCTTTTACATCGTCTTTAAATCTCTTTAAGGATGCAAGAGGACCATCATAGATCTTCTCTCCCTGACGGGTGATGCGTACGCTGCAGCCTCTCTGGAATTTACCGTCCATTACGTAAGAACCGGCAATGGTACCAACGCCGGATGCCTTAAAGGTCTGGCGGACAGTGGCATGACCGATGATCTTCTCTTCAAAGATCGGATCTAACATACCCTTCATAGCGGATTCCACGTCTTCAATGGCCTGATAAATTACCTTGTAGAGTCTTAAATCTACTTTCTCTCTGTCTGCGATTGATTTTGCAGTTACATCAGGTCTCACATTGAAACCGATGATAATCGCATTGGATGCAGACGCCAGAGAAACGTCGGATTCATTGATGGCACCAACACCGCCATGAATCACCTTAACCATAACTTCTTCATTGGACAGCTTCACAAGACTCTGTTTTACTGCTTCTACAGAACCCTGAACATCGGCTTTTACAATAATAGGAAGTTCTTTTACATTACCAGCCTTAATCTGGGTGAACAGATCATCCAGTGACAGCTTCGCTTTTGTATCTTCTAACAGACGGTTCTTTCCTTCAGAGATGAAAGTTTCTGCAAAGTTTCTTGCTTCTTTCTCATTCTCTGTACTGATGAGAACATCACCTGCACCAGGAACGTCATTTAAGCCTAGAATCTCTACCGGAGTAGATGGACCTGCTTCTTTTACTCTCCGTCCCTTGTCATCCATCATGGCGCGGACTTTACCGTAGCAGGAACCTGCAGTAACAGTATCGCCTACACGGAGGGTTCCCTTTTGTACCAGAACGGTAGCAACTGGTCCCTTACCCTTATCAAGCTCAGCCTCGATGATAAGACCTCTTGCATGACGGTTTGCATTTGCTTTTAATTCTTTTACTTCTGCAGTCAGAAGAATCATCTCCAGAAGTTCTTTGATTCCTTCTTTAGTATGTGCAGATACAGGAACAAATATCGTACTGCCGCCCCAATCTTCCGGAATCAGCTCGTACTCAGACAACTCCTGTTTCACCTTGTCAATGTTTGCACTTGGCTTATCAATCTTATTGATGGCAACAATGATCTCAACTTCGGCTGCTTTTGCATGGTTGATGGCTTCAATTGTCTGTGGCATTACTCCATCGTCAGCTGCTACAACTAAGATAGCAATATCGGTAGACTGGGCTCCTCTCATACGCATGGCTGTAAACGCTTCATGGCCAGGTGTGTCAAGGAATGTGATTTTTTGTCCGCTGATATCAACTGTATACGCACCGATGTGCTGGGTAATACCGCCTGCCTCTCTGGAGGTAACGCTGGTCTGACGGATTGCATCAAGAAGAGAAGTTTTACCGTGGTCTACATGGCCCATAACGCAGACAACCGGCGGTCTGGCTGCCATATCTTCTACGTTTTCTTCTTCCTCTTTCAGAAGCTCTTCAATGACATCAATCTTCACTTCTTTTTCGCAGAGAACTTCGTATTCCATCGCAATTTCTTCTGCCTGTTCAAAATCGATTTCTGTGTTGAGAGTAACGATCTTGCCCTTTAAAAACAGCTTCTTTACGATAGCAGAAGGCTGAAGTTTCATCTTTTCTGCCAATTCTTTTATGGTTAAAATTTCAGGTACGATAATGGTCTTGATTTCCTCAACCTTGGGTTCTACATGAACTGGAGGCAGAATCGGTGCTTTGCCCCCTTTTGTTGTTGCTCTTCCCTTGCTGACGTCATCTTTGTCTCTTTTATCAAATCTGCCATTTTTATAGTTATTCTTCGTAGCTCTGTTACTGGTAGGTTTTGCCTGAATCGGAGTGTCAAAATTTTTAGGTGCTGCGTCTCTTCCGGTACGTGCTCCCTGTGGTCTTGGACCGCGGTTGTTATCGCCATCTTTGTCATTCTGATAGCCGCCGCCCTGCGGTCTTCCGTATCCCTGATAGCCGCCCTGACCCTGGGGTCTGTTTCCCTGGTAGCCACCCTGGCCCGGAGGTCTGTTTCCCTGGTAGCCGCCCTGGCCCTGGGGTCTGTTTCCCTGGTAACCGCCCTGACCTGCAGGTCTGTTTCCCTGGTAGCCGCCCTGGCCCTGGGGTCTATTACCCTGGTAACCGCCCTGACCTGCAGGTCTGTTTCCCTGGTAGCCGCCCTGACCCTGGGGTCTGTTTCCCTGGTAGCCGCCCTGGCCCTGGGGTCTGTTTCCCTGGTAGCCGCCCTGACCCTGGGGTCTGTTTCCCTGGTAACCGCCCTGACCTTCCGGTCTTCCTTCACGGTTTCCCTGGTAGCCGCCCTGACCTTCCGGTCTTCCT
Organism: Lacrimispora sp.; assembly: GCF_031982545.1. Lineage (GTDB taxonomy): Bacteria > Bacillota > Clostridia > Lachnospirales > Lachnospiraceae > Lacrimispora. The sequence goes on along the minus strand of NZ_DALYXB010000021.1, from coordinate 73,581 downwards.
TCACGGTTTCCCTGATAGCCGCCCTGGCCCTGAGGTCTGTTTCCCTGGTAACCGCCCTGACCCTGGGGTCTGTTTCCCTGGTAGCCGCCCTGACCCTGAGGTCTGT
>NZ_DALYXB010000021.1:0-73375 GCF_031982545.1 Lacrimispora sp. | reverse complement strand
CCGCCCTGACCCTGGGGTCTGTTTCCCTGGTAGCCGCCCTGACCCTGAGGTCTGTTTCCCTGGTAACCGCCCTGTCCCTGGGGTCTTCCTTCACGATTTCCCTGGTAACCGCCCTGTCCCTGGGGTCTTCCTTCACGATTTCCCTGGTAACCACCCTGGCCCTGGGGTCTGTTTCCCTGGTAGCCGCCCTGACCCTGGGGTCTGTTTCCCTGGTAGCCGCCCTGACCCTGAGGTCTGTTTCCCTGGTAGCCGCCCTGACCCTCCGGTCTTTCTTCACGATTTCCCTGATAGCCGCCCTGTGGTCTTTCTTCACGTGGTGCTGTACTATGATCTCTTACTGTACTCTCTGATGTCTGTTCGCTCTTTTTCTGCATGTCATCTCTCTGTCCCATATTCTGTGCAGGCTTCTGTGCAGGTCTTGATGTTCCCTGACCCTGTGGTTTCATCTGCGCATTCTGCGGTCTGAATACAGCCGCAATTTTTTTCTTTGGTGCTTCTGAATCATCACCGCTTGGGGTTTCAGGACGTGCAGGTGAAGTTCCCCTTCCTGCGCCGCCTACTTCTTTTTTTACAATTGATGCCTGTTCATCGGTGATATTTGAAGAGCTTTTTAAATTTATATTATGTTTTTCCAATATGTCCAGTATCTCCTTACTCGTGTCTTTTCCCAGTTCTTTTGCCAGATCATAAACTCTCATGCTTTCCTCCATTCTGTGCACATTCTGCAGCACATACTGGTAGATGTGAAGGCTCATTCTCACACTCACTACCTGCATTTGTATTCATTAGTTTCTCGATTGCCTTTGCAAACCCATGATCCACGACAGCAAGAGACGCCCTCATCTCCTTACCCATAGCGTGACCCAGTTCTTCTTTTCTTCCAAAGAAATAAATTGGTACCTTATAGTAAGTACACGTATTGGTAAACATCTTCCTTGTATTGTCTGAGGCTTCCTCAGAAACGATCACTAACGATGCTTTTCCTGCCTTAACGGATTTCTCAGTCATGAACTCTCCGCTTGAAATCTTTCCGGCTTTCGTTGCAAGCCCGATCAGATTCAGAATTTTCTGTCTGTTATCCAAACTGCTCCATCTCCCTTTCCAACGCTTCGTAAACTTCTTTTGGAATCGACATTTTAAAGGAACGCTCCAATCCCTTACTCTTTACCGCTTTTTTGAAGCATTCCATAGATGGGCATAAATAAGCTCCCCGTCCATTCTTACGCCCGGTTCCATCAAGAACAAAGCTGTCTTCCGAAGTTTTTAAAACACGTATCATCTCTTTTTTATTTTTCATCTCACCGCAGCCGATACACTGTCTGAGCGGTACCTTTTTTGTACTCACGTCTCCATCACATCCTAATTATTATTCCTGGTAGCTGTTTTCGGACTCTTCTTCCTGATAATCGCCTTGTAACTCCTCAAAGGCACTGCTGTTGTTTGCACTGTCCTGATATTCCAGACCAAGTTCTTCAAAAAGACCAAGTTCTCTTGCCTGTGTTTCACTCTTAATATCAATCTTGTAGCCAGTAAGCCTTGCTGCAAGTCTTGCATTCTGACCTTCTTTACCAATTGCCAGTGACAGCTGATAATCCGGTACAATTACCTGTGCCTCTTTGGATACTTCGTCAGCCACAACGCAGATTACTTTTGCCGGGCTGAGTGCATTCTCAATTAAGTAAGCTGGATTGTCATCCCAGTTAATAATATCGATTTTTTCTCCCCTTAATTCGTTTACAATGGAATTCACTCTTGCTCCGTTTAAGCCAACGCATGCGCCTACCGGATCAACATTGGTGTCGTTGGATTTTACGGCGATCTTGGTTCTGGAGCCGGCTTCTCTTGCGATTGCCTTAATCTCTACCGTACCATCCTTTACTTCCGTTACTTCAGACTCAAACAGACGTTTTACCAGATCCGGATGAGTTCTTGATACAGAAATTCTTGGTCCCTTGGGTGTATCCTTTACTTCCAGAACTAAAACCTTGATTCGCTCTGTCGCCTTGAATACTTCTCCCTTTACCATCTCCGTTTCATTTAAAATGGCGTCTACCTTGCCTAAGTTGATACTGACGTTTCTTCCCAGATATCTCTGTACAATACCAGTAACGACTTCCCGCTCCTGACAGTACCAGTCATTAAACAATGATTTTCTGCCTTCTTCGCGGATCTTCTGCAGAATCACGTTCTTCGCATTCTGTGTGGCAATTCTTCCAAACTTTTTCGAGTCTATAGGACAATGAATCACATCTCCGAGATCGTATTTGGGATCTGTCATCTTTGCATCTGCCAGGCTGATCTGCAGCAGAGGATCTTCAACTGTCTCCACCACTTCTTTTTCTGCAGAAACGTTAAAATCACAGGTATCGCGGTTGATGCTGACTTTAATATTATCCGCTTTTCCGAAGTGGTTCTTGCAAGCAGTAAGGAGAGAATTCTCAATTGCTTCCAACAGGGTCTCCTTGCTGATACTGTTCTCCTTTTCCAGAATATTCAGTGCTTCTAACAGTTCCTTATTCATTTTTTTATCCTCCTAATATCTCTTACTGTTTAGAAATCAAATGCCAGCCGGATCAGTGCGATCTCCGGTCGGTTGAGCGTAAGCTCTGCTCCATCTTCCTGGGCAATGGTTACAGTGTCCTTGTCATAGGATATCAGCGTACCAGTGAAGTCCTTTTGTTTGTTCAAAGGCTTATACAGTTTAATATCCACATCTTCTCCGATGCTTCTGTTAAAATCCTTATCTTTTTTTAAGGGTCTGCCAAGTCCCGGGGAACTGACCTCCAGAATGTAGCTGTCTGCAATTAAATCTTTTTCATCCAGCCAGTCTCCCAGCTTTCTGCTTATAATTTCACAGTCATCAACTGTAATTCCGCCTTCTTTATCAATATAAGCCCGTAAATACCAGTTTCCAGCTTCTTTTACATATTCCACGTCAACCAGTTCGAAATTGTTCTCTTTCATAAGGGGCATTAAAAAGCTTTCTGTCTTTGCCTCATACTCTTCTCTTTTAGCCATTTTCTTCCCACCTTTCCAAACAAAATGGAAAGAGTGGACTTCCGCCCACTCTCTATCAGTCAAACATGCTTGTTATCTTGAATAGTATAACACCCTTTTCCTGGCATTGCAAGGGTTTTTCTGGTTTTTTCTGATATTTCAGTCTATTATTTGAATTTCTTAAATTGTTTCGATTACGAGAGAGGACAAAGTTTTCTTCACACTCCCTTTCTTAGTACATATTATAACACTATATCAGAGTTAATTCTGTCAAATAAGGAGGACCCATGAAACCAAAACTGGAAGTTTCCGGGCTCAGTTACTCCTATCATTCCCTTGAGGGTGAGACACTGGCCCTTTCCAATATATCCTTTACTGCTGACAACGGGGAATTCCTTGCTGTAGTCGGTCCATCCGGCTGCGGGAAATCGACCCTGTTATCACTTTTATGCGGACTTCTGATTCCGGATGAAGGCGACATTTTAATTGACGGCGTACCAAAATCCCAATCAGGCGTTAATATAGGCTACATGCTGCAGCGTGACCACCTCTTTGAATGGCGCACCATAATGGGAAATGCCGAGCTTGGGCTGGAAATTCAGAAGAAACGAAACGGCAGTTCCAGAGAGAAGCTTCATAATATGCTTCATACTTACGGTCTTGGCAGTTTTGAAAATGCAAGACCGTCCGAATTGTCCGGCGGTATGCGCCAGCGTGCTGCCCTGGTTCGCACCCTGGCACTGGAGCCGGACCTTCTATTATTAGATGAACCATTCTCCGCTTTAGACTATCAGACCAGACTCTCCGTCTGTGACGATATCAGTACGATCATAAAAAGTACTCATAAAACTGCTATTCTGATTACCCATGACCTTTCTGAAGCCATCAGTGTGGCAGACCGGGTGATCGTACTGACAAAGAGACCTGGAAGAATCAAGGCTGTTGTTCCCATCTCCTTCGGCAGTGAGAACATCCGGCCTCTGGACCGAAGAAATATGCCGGAATTCTCCGTTTATTTTAATCAGGTATGGAAGGAGCTGCAAAATCATGATTGAGACACACCCTACGTTAGCTCAGCAGGCATTTATTGAAAAAGAGAAACTGCACCGCAGAAACGTAAGAGTATGGCGCTTCATGCTTCTGGTTCTTCTGCTTTCTGTTTGGGAGTTATGTGCCAGACTGGGCATCATCAATGACTTTATCTTCAGCTCCCCCTCCAGAGTCACCATCTGCTTTCTTGAAATGGTAAAGGATCAAAGTATCTTCATGCACATCGGAGTCACCGTCATGGAAACACTGGTCAGCTTCGTGCTGGTGGTTGTGTGCGGCTTCCTGATTGCCGTTCTCCTCTGGTCGAGCCGCAGCATTTCGGAAGTTCTTGAGCCGTATCTCGTGATGTTAAACAGTCTTCCCAAATCAGCGCTTGCCCCTATATTGATCGTATGGCTGGGCAATAATATCAAGACGATTATTGTTGCTTCCATCTCAGTGGCTGTATTTGGGTGCATCATGACACTCCATACTGGATTCTCACAGACAGATCCGGATAAGATTAAGTTGATTTATTCCCTGGGGGGGACTAAAAAGGATGTGCTGTTAAAAGTACTGCTTCCGGGATCTGTGCCCCTTATTATTAGTAATATGAAGGTAAATATCGGACTTTGTCTGGTTGGGGTAATTATTGGAGAGTTCCTGGCAGCCAATAAGGGGCTGGGATATTTAATTATTTATGGCAGCCAGGTGTTTAAGATGGATCTTGTGGTAATGTCCATTGTTATTCTGTGTATTGTATCGGCAATTTTGTATCAGGGGATTTCGTTGTTGGAGAAGAGGATTAAGTTTTAAATGTAAAGTTATCAAAAAGGAGTATTTACCAAATAGTGATTTTCATTTGGTAAATACTCCTAAAATTTTTGCCTAAGGTTCAGAGACTTAAAATAGAAAATACTATTATATATTTATTCGGACCATTGCATTTGATTATCCGGAATTCCTAACTCCCTGCAGCGCTCACATACTAACCGTTTTTCTTCCTGATTCCCAATTCTGTAATTTAATATCAGGTTTTTGAAAACGATATACTTAATTCCATCAGTCTTGAAATCTGCAAACCAGTTCTCGTTTGATATATCACCTGATTTCATCACCTTTGAAATTTCTTCGGGAAAATATTTGTGTTTTGAGAAAAAGTACAATACAGTCCAGTATTTTGTTTTTCCTCCAGTCTTCCATAACTCTACTTTTTTTATTTCCATCAGGTCAAGAATGTTTTCGTCGGTAATACTTTCCTTAATTAAAACGCCTTCGTATAATCCACTATTATTATTTATTTCCAGACTCTTTCCACAGCAGGAAACTTCTTTTACCCCATCAATATCAATCTCATCTCTCAACAAAACATCAATGGAAACCTTGAATAATCTGCTTAAAAGAATTATTTTTTCCGTTTCCGGTATGGAAATATCTGATTCCCACTTAGTAATTGCCTGCCTGCTCACATTGCATTGCTCCGCTAATTGTTCTTGTGTAAAGCTATTCTCTTTTCGTAAATATTGGATTTTCTCAGATAATTTCATGATAACTCCTTTTTACTACGCAATAAATTTGATAGTTTCATTTTAGCAGATACAATATAGAATAGCCATTAACCGGGAAGCTCTTTTACGCAACCAGTAGTTGCAAAAAATCAGATTATAACTTTTTCACCTGATTAAAGGAGCGTCCGCAGTATATGAATCATGTACTGTAAACGCTCCTACTATCTATCTGACAACCTTTACCTTTTTACCACACTTCCATCTGGATAACGGGCAAATCTTCCCATCTCCCTTTCATGAACCGGCTCATCATCATGCCATGGCCAGCCTCCGAACTGTGTTCTCTGATAATCCTCATATGCCTTACGTATTTCCTGCTCTGAATTCATAACAAAGGGTCCAAATTGCGCAACTGGTTCATTAATCGGTTCTCCTTCCAGGAGTAAAAGATAACTGGTAGTATCTCCATTCACCACCGTAATCTGATCTTCTCCTGAAAGTTTGATCCGGGTGGAAGGATCAATATTCTTATCATCTATGATGATGGAACTGCTTCCCTTATAGAAATAAAGGTTACGGTTTAAGGTCTTAGAACCTGCAGCAATTTGAAACTCTGCCTCAGGCTCCAGTGTGACAAGCTGGATTCCCACATGATTTTCTTCTCTTGCTGCCCATGAATCTTTCGTTGGCTCCAGGCTATTTTTGTCTTCATATTTTCCGGCAATTAATCGGATGGTCGCTGTCTTTCCCTTTTCATTGGTATGCCTGATCACGGGAATCTCTTCTGCCCAGAGCATCTTATAATCCGGGTCTGCAAATTTACTCTTCGCTGGTAAATTCAGCCAGATTTGAAATAGCTCCAATGGATTTTCCTGGTCCTGATGAATCAGCGGGAACATCTCCACATGCTGGCATCCTGCTCCGGTAGTCAGCCACTGGACATCTCCATTTCCATAACGTCCTTCTGCTCCCTTGGAATCAAAGTGGTCAACAATTCCTTCCAGTACAACGGTAACTGTCTCAAAACCACGGTGTGGGTGGACTGGAAATCCAGGAACCTTTTCTCCGTGATACATACTAAAGCCGTCCTTTCCGGAAAAATCATTCCCCATATTTCTACCTGCTAAAGAAACCGCAGGTCCCTGTACTTCATTCCCTGCCGGGAATTGATCCTTATGATGCATACATGCCAGAAACGGACTGTCCATTCCCCATTGAAATCCTATTTTTTCAATTGCCTTTATTTTTTTGCTCATTTGATTCACTCCTTGTGTTTATTTTTTTTAACAGATGCACTAACATTTCCTTTTCCTCTTCATTCAGTCCGGTGAAACTCTCTGCTAAATCTTCCACATGCCTGGGGAAGATCTCTTCAATTTTATCTCTCCCCTTCTGCGTGATTGCAATAATACAGGACCGTTTATCATTTGGATTGGGATGTCTTTCTATCATGGCATCTTTTTTTAAGTTGTTAATTACCACCGTCATATTTCCGGAGGTAGAAAGTATACTGTCGATAATCTCGTTAATTGTTAAATCGCCTTTGTGGTACAATGCCTCAAGCACAGCAAACTGCGCTGATGTAAGACCACCCTGGCTAAAAATGGCACCCGCTCTTCTGTGAAGTGCCTGGGTTGTTCTGCTAAGTCCAATAAATGCTTTTAAATTGGTATCGTTTTCTTTTCCATAAGATATAGTGTTCTTTTTCATAGTTTTAATATATCACTAATTAGTAATAATGTCAATGGTGTTTCCTATACTTATTTTTATAATTATCCAGAAACGGAGTACTCCATGTTGTGAACCGGCATAGATAACAGGGGGGACATTTCTACTGCCGCACAAAAAAGCCTTCTCCTGGAATCTTTTTTCCTGAAGAAGGCACAGCTTATTTTTAGTTAATAAATTCTCACTTCAAAAATTGTTGTCTCTCTGCTGCCGTATGTGGAAATCGCGTTGATTTGTACAGCATCTCCATCTGTTCTACCAGGGAAAAGGCATTGGAGCCTCTGTCCATAAGACTGGGCGGTCATATGCTTCACAACCTTTCCATTTAGGAGAATATTCACTTCATATTCCTTTAAAAGCTCCTGTGGCGGCCCGGACTTCTGCCTGGACAGAACACTCTGGTTTATGGACGGAGTAATTTCTTTGCTTAAATTAGAATCCAGAGTGAGACGAATTTCCCGGATGGGCATCTTCTCTGGAAGAGAAAGAAGAATAGATGGATGGCTCTCTATAAGTGCCCGCCAGCAGTTTGACTCTTCCTCCACCGTTCTTGCCACTCCGTTTATCACTTTTTTTGGATCGCATCCCGGAATGTGGCTGTCAGCTGTTACCACCGCCCGTCTGGCATAGTCAGCAGGATCTTTGTTAACAACAAAGGGGATATAGCAGTCATCTTTTAGAAGTTCCTGCTGTAGTTCTCCCACATAATCCAGAAGTTTTCTTGGCTCCATATTTCTTGTTACTGCCATGGAAGCAGCTGTACCAGCCGCCTGACCTACTACCGCACAGGTTCCCATGACCCTTGTAGAGGAAAATGCCACGTGGGAACAACTGATAGCCCTGCCTCCCAAAAACAAATTCCGGATATTTCTTGAATACAGGCAACGATAAGGAATTGAATATATGCCGTTAACCTGGTTCCAGACTGTAGGTACGTCGCTCTCATTCAAAAAGCCTTCCACCGTATGGATGTCCATGGGCCACCCTCCGTAGGCTACGGCATCTTCAAACCGGGTGCCTTCCAGACAATCTTTTTCTGTCAGAACATAATCGCCGATAAGCCGTCGACTTTCCCTTTTTCCAGGCAGAAAGCCCACCCATTCTAATTCCATTTTTTCCGCTCCGTGTTCCCCGCCGTTTTTAATATGATCCCACACACCAAATACAGCTTTAAGCAGTTCATCACGAAGTTCTTCCCCATGGGAGATGACATCACGCTCTCCACCTCCCAACTCAATCCACCAATAACCGGAAGTAACGTCACTGTGGTCCCGAAGCCTAAGCTGCTCTTCTGTATAAGTATTAGCCCAGAAGGGTTTTATAAAGGGCACCTCATGACCCATGTCTCTGGCTTTGAACATAAGAGAATTCCCCATGGTATAAGGATCTGCTTTTTCCGGTGCCAGGGACTCTCCATATTGAGAACTGTTCTCTCTGCCGATCCGATATTCCGCTCCGGCTTTTGCTCCCAGAACACCATCTCCAGTCGCATCTAAAAAAAAGTTGCCGTAAATACAGAAGGATTTTTCCGTTGTCATTTGCAGGGCGCATATTGCTTCAATCCTGTCACCATCACATAGAACCTCAGTCATATGAGTGTTTAAATAAAGAGTGAGATTTTTCTGATAATGAACCTTTTCCCATAGAACCGAATCAAAAATAGGATATACCATTTCCGGGTTTCTGCGCTTGTTTTCTAAAAGTATCTCTTCCAGAATTCCAGTTTCTCTTGCATTAGGAGCTGACATATGATGATCAGCGCCACAGATATGCATCCGTATCTCAGAACTGGCATTTCCTCCCAACACTGGCCTGTTATGAACCAAAGCCGTTTTCACTCCTCTTCTGGCGGCGGCTATAGCTGCACAGACGCCAGACATGCCGCCTCCCACTACTACAAAATCATAATGGCAGACTATCACGGTCTCACCCCCAGTTCCATTAGACGGTTTTGTACTTTTTTTACTTCAAGAAATCTGGGAACCACTTTGGAAGCTGCACATATGGATGCGGCAATTCCTACCGCCTGACCCATGTTGACGCAAATAGGCATGACGCGATAATTGGAATGCGCCATGTGGGTTCCTGAAATATTTCTTCCCGCCAGATATAGATTATCAATTTTCAAAGGCACAAAACAACCGTAAGGAATGGTATATCCGTTTATCTGTGGAAAATGTTTTTGACAGCCGGTTTCATCAAGACCGTTTCCTGTTAAATTGTGTACATCAAAATTAAAGTTTGCCTTTGTTACCACCCAGTTATCAAATACCCTGGCCTCTAAAATATCCTGCTCTGTTATGGTCTCCTCCCCCTTAAAATGCCTGGTTTCCCGAATTCCCATCAGAGAAGCAGAGCTGATAATATAGCAATTTTCAAAACCAGGAACATATCTTTTAAGAAAAGCAACAATATCATCCATCTGCTCTCTGCAGACCAGTGTTGCTTTAGTAAGATCCTCCACATTTGTTCCGTCGACCCCAGTGCAGTTGGTCATATTACAGGTCACAATTCCTGGTATCGTTGTTCTATATAAGAGCACATGTCCCGCAGGACCTGGCAGATGTTTTTTCCCAAGCTCCTGTAAATCCCCGTCAGGGAGGGAAAAGGTTTCTTCAAAGCCACCTGGAAAAACGGCTCTTTCCTCATCTACGCCAGCCACCTTAAACATAATCGTAGCCGGCTGCATAAGCCCGTCGCTTTCTCTGCCTTTAAAATAAGGTGCGCCTGCCTTGGCAGCAATATCTCCATCACCAGTGGCATCAATGACGATCTTTGCAAGTACAGCCTCCCTGCCGGATTTGCTTTCCAGAACGACTCCCTGAATCACATGATCATTCATAATGACATCGCTGGCAAAAGAGTACAGCCGGAGGTAAACTCCTGCCTCCGTAAGCATGCGCAGGAAAATTGTTTTTAAACGCTCCGGATTAATTATCTGCCGTCCTTCTCCTGTTAATTCTGCGGAACGGCTTAGAATTTCTTCATAAAGTCCCCCTTCTGTTTTTCCCGTCCAGTGACTCATAAGACCCGTTGTTGCAATTCCTCCTACATCTCCCGTCTGTTCTGCCAGCATAGTTACAGCGCCTTCCCTTGCTGCTGCAACCGCCGCACCAATTCCGGCTGGACCACCGCCCAGTACCAACACATCCACTTCACGTACTACTGGTATTTTTCTCTCGTTTTCTATTATGTATTTCATATTATCAACCTTAACCTTTCACCGCGCCGGCCACCAGACCCTTGACAAGAAATTTCTGCCCAAGTAAAAATACGAGGAAAGCTGGAACCAGGGCAGAGGCTGCCGCTGCCATGACCAAATTATATTCCGTCACGCTTTCTTCAATAAAATTTGTCAGGGCAATGGGAATTGTATACAACCTCCAATCGCTTAAAAACACCAGAGGTTCCAAATAACTGTTCCAGTTCCAAAGGAACACAACCATAGCCAGAGATGCCATGTTAGGCTTGGCAATTGGCACCATAATCTTTAGCCAAATGAGAAACTCATGGGCACCATCCACCCTTGCAGACTCCCTCAGTTCATCCGGAATCTGCATAAAATACTGACGCATAAGAAATGTGCCTGTTATGGTAATCAGTCCCGGCAAAATAAGGGTTAAGTGGGTTCCTGTCAGCCCCATTTTGTTAAACATAACAAACTTGGGAATTAGCGTTACCTGGCTGGGGATCATCATGGTAGCAAGGTAAATCAGAAATAGAGCGTTTCGCCCTCTGAACTTTATTTTGGCAAAAGCATACCCTGCCAGTGTACTGGTAAGCACAGATCCCGTTAAATTAATTGCTGCAATCTTTATGGAATTCCAGTATGCAAGACCAAAATGATAATCCCTTGCTGCCAACCCACCTACATTCCACACTTTCTTATAGTTATCCGGATAAAAATACTTTGGTATCCATTCAATCGGCAGCTTCATCACATCCATAGGAAGCTTCATTGATGCCGAAATCATCCATAAAAACGGTGTTATCATGGAGAAAGCCAGAGCCCCTATGACTGCGGTAAACAAAACCTTTAAGATAATCCGTCTGTAATTCTTCATTTCATCCTCCTCCTTTCCTCTTTATTGCCCATACCTTTGGGCATATAGGGATACCCGCAGGGTGTTTCCTCTTTATTGCCCATACCTTTGGGCATCCTTTAATAACTGACCCATTTTTTCTGCCCTGCCCATTGGAACATTGTTATGCCAAAAAGAATTAAAAATAATATCCATGACATGGCGGAGGCATATCCCATTTTATAGAAAGTAAAGGCTGAGGTGTAAATATAGTATACCAGCACATTGGTAGCCGTTCCTGGGCCGCCCCTTGTCATAATCTGTATAGGAGCAAACACCTGGAAGGAAGTGATAAATGTAGTGATAATTAAGAAAAAGGTGGTTGGTGACAGAAACGGAATCGTAAGTCTAAAAAACTTCTGAATTTCATTAGCTCCGTCAATGTCCGCAGCTTCATAAACATCCTGAGGAAGTCCTTGAAGTGCCGACGTATAGATCATATTTGAATAACCCACTCCGGACCATACGGTCATTAGCATCAGAGCCGGAAGGGCCCATGTTGTATTTCCAAGCCACTGGGGAGGATTCTCCATGCCAAAGAGCTTTACCAGCTGTGTAAATGGCCCCCAGGGAGAATACATCATCACCCATACTATTGCAACTGCCACAATATTAGAGATATAAGGCATAAAAAGCGCCAGCCTCATGGGAAGTCTGGCAACGCAGTATTTATCAATGATGACCGCTAGTATCAGTGCTAGAAATACCGTCACTGGCACCACTCCCACCGCAAAAATTATGGTGTTAATCAGAGAACTGGTAAACCATTCATCCTGCCACATTTCAGCAAAATTCGTAAGACCAATAAAGTTCCAGTTTCCAATTCCTTTCGTATAATCCCAGTCCGTAAAGCTGATAATCAGGGAAAAAATCATAGGAAACAAGGTAAAAAGACATACACCGATGATATTGGGCAATATGAAAGCATAGCCTGTCAAATCTATTTTTAACTGTTTACTTAGTTTGATTTTTATCATTTCAATGATTCCCTCCTCTCTTTTTATTTTCCCGGAGCTACCGCCTCATTTTGGGCAGCTCCGGGAATCTCGTCTCTGATTATTTTTGCAAAAGCTCATCTGCCCTTGCTTTGGCCTTTTTCATGCCGTCTTCAACCGTCTGCTTTCCGATAAAGATCCCTTCCAATTCTTCAACTGCTATTTTCTTTACCTCCGCAATATGATTCGTAATAGAGGGAACTGCGTAATTATCGGCTGGTGTTATGAGGATCTTCTGTGTAGTTTCTGCATCCAGATAATCCTCAGCACCCATAACAAAGGCCTCTGTTACTTCAAGAGCATTATAGGTATTTGAAGCAGGTACCCGTCCGCCTTCTACCACAGGAAGCATTCCTTTTGTCGCATACCACTTTGCAAACTCCCATGCTGCATCAATATTTTGTGACTTGGGATTAATGCATAAATGATCTCCATAACCTCCTTGTGTGTACTTTCTCTGTCCCTTCTCTACCACCGGATATGGAGCAAAGGCCGTCTTAAATTCATGAGGATAACTGGCCTGGTCTTTTATGCTTCTTACAATCCATGGGCCCACCGTCATGGCAGATCTTCCTGTTAAAAACATGCTTTCCTGTGATAGTTTCTGGGTCACAGAATCCGTATGTGTAGGGGATGTTTTATCTACATTCATCATGTTATTAATCAACTCGACGGATTTAATCACCACTGGGTCGTTAAAGCTGGTTTCCTTGTCATTTTTATACATAGGATCCCCACCATTGGTCTGGGCGACCAGATAGGTAAAAAGGTAAGTCAAATCCTGTTGGGAATTCCAGAACATACCATATACCTTATCCTGCCCGTCTCCATGAGTAAGCTTTTTGGCAATCTCTCTGAATTCATCAAAAGTCCATTCCGCAGGAATTTCTATTCCCGCTGCTTCAAACATATCTTGGTTTAATACAATTCCATACTGATCAAGCTTTGTCGGAATGGAATAGGGTTTCCCATCAATGTAATATGCCTCAGCCAAAGTTCCAAAATAGTTTGTCAGCTGGAAATTATCCCGGGCGATCAGCTTTGAAAGATCAAGTGCCATGTTTCCTTCCGCCCGCTTTGTGAGAGCATCGGTACTGTAGGTCATATAAAGATCTACTCCATCTCCTGAGAGAAGATTTGTCTCCAGTTTTAAATTTCCTGTATCATCATTTACAAATCGTTCATACTCAACCTGTATCCCCTTGTCCTTATAGAGCTGGTTGAAGTTATCACAAACTGCCTGAGGACCAGCTTCCGCCGGAACACCTCCCCACATCCGCAAAATCACGGGGGCTGGGTTATCAGTCTTTTCCCCCTCCGTCTTAGCTCCCTCCGTTTTTACAGTATCTGCCGACGTGGTTACCTGCTGCGTTTTCTGACTACCCTGGCAACCTGTCATCACTGACACTGCCATGAGAGAAGCCATACATAAGGCCCCTAATTTCTTCCATTTTCTCATTATACCTTCCTCCAATAATTAATTGCAGTTTGCCCCCATCTACTGAATAATATTGACACGACCAAACTGTAACAGCTGTCTATACTATAACAAAAATAGCAGGTAAGAGATATCCCCCCGCCTGCTGTCTTTCTCCCAATTTTTTCGATTTTCCGATCCTTAACCTTTTATTTTTGTCAATGCTCTAAAATCCTGCTGTTTTTCTTTCACATCCTGCTATTTTCTTCTGTTTTATTTAATTGAGCCTGGCGGTATTCCAGAGGGGACTGTCCCACACTCTTTTTAAACTGAGTACTAAAATAATTGGGATTAACGATACCAACTTCGTCCGCAATCTCATTAACCTTTAAATCGCTGCTTTCCAGTAAGTATCTGGCATGTTCCATTCGAATCCGGTAAACATATTCCAAAAAACTGATACCTTCCTCCTTTTTAAATACATGGGAAAAATAACTCCCACTCATATTCACCAAGGCCGCAATATCTGCCACCTGCAACTCTTCCTTCATATGCCTTCTTACAAAGTTCTTTGCTTCGGCAACCTCTTTTCTCAAAATCCTGCCGCTATTTGATTCATACTCTTTTTTGTACAGTTCCACAAGTTCTAAGACAGATTGCCTGATTTTTTCCAGATATGTATAATCACTGATAGAAGCTTCCATATTCATTCCATTTCTATCCAAAAACATATCAATATCAACTCTGCCACGGGCAAAGACTGCGGACAGGGTTCCATAGGATTTTCTCAACAGATAGCGGATTTCTTCCGGCTCCCAGCGATTCTTTTCTTTTAGAAAGCAAAAAAGTCCCTCCATAAATTTTCTGATTCCATAAAAGTCGTGTTCTGCTGCCAAGCTTTCCAAGGCTGAGTTGTCATACTCAGAAGGCAAAACGACTATTTCCCTGCTATTCGCTTCATATAAGTGGAGCTTTCCTGATTCTGAAAAAAAACGCATCTTCAGCGTTTCACGGTTCTGGGTAATAGCATTTTTTAGATCTTGGATTCCCAGACATTCTGTGCTTAACGCACCACTCACCTCAAGACCGTAATATTGCCTGGAGCAGTTGACAAAGATACAAAACTCCTTTTCCATTTCCGTAAAAAAGGTCTCATAATCCTGTTTTTCTTCCCGGTTTACAGCTACAGCAAAATCGTATTCTCCATATTGAAACACCTCAGACCTGTGATGACGCCCAAACAGCTCTCCAAGAATATTATCCATGGTAAATATCAAAAGCTCCAAATCCATGAAATCTCCTTTTTTTCTTACCACATTAAAATCATCGATGGTAACAGAGAGAATGTAGAAGGGTCGGTCAAAACTTATAGTCAGGGGTAGTTTTATCAATTCTTCCAGGTTTTTATTTAAAAAAGTTTCTGAGTTCATAATTCTTTTAAACAGTCCCCTTTTTATAACTTCTAAATTCCTTTCCGATAGGGAAGAGGCTTCCTGTGCCATCTCCGTCCCCTTACCGTGAGAGGTGGCCTCGTTCATAATTTTCAACAGTTCCTCTGGCTTCACTGTCAATTTAAAAACATAATCAAATGCCCCTATTTTCATGGCAGTTCTCACATTGTCAAAATCATTATAGCTGCTTAAGACAATAAACTGGATATTTGGATATTTTTCCCTGCACTCTGAGATCAGTTCAAAACCATCCACTGGGCTCATTTTTAAATCTGTGAGAACGATATCCGGCTGATACTGTCTGATCTTTTGAAGTGCTTCTTCCCCATCGGATGCATCACAAACAATCTGGTATCCATAGTTTTCCCATCGAATTAATGACTGGATTCCCAGGCGCACTAAAACTTCATCATCCACAATCATTACTTTCTTCATGCCCTGTTTTCTCCTCTCTGATTACCGGAAGAGTGAACAATACCACCGTCCCCCTGGTTTTAAGATTTTCTATGGTCAGTCCATACTGATTACCAAATGTAATCCGGATATACTCGTCTACATTTGTAATTCCGATTCCTGTCAGCTTGCTCTCCTTTACCCGATCCATTCTGGATGCCTCAAACTGCCTGATAATATTGGGAGAAATACCCACTCCGTCATCCTCAACATAGATATTAAGGCTGCCCTCCTCCGTAAAACCGTAAATCCGTATCAGAATTTCCTCTCTATCCTTGTCATATCCATGGATAATAGCATTCTCCACAATAGGCTGGAGGATAAATTTAGCTGTCTTTAAATTCAGAATATTATCCTCCAGATCAATCTCCAGTCTGCAGTGGTTTCCATAGCGGCAGTTCTGGATATAAAGATAGTTTTTGATATTTTCTACCTCTTCCGACACTGTTACCATGCAGTTTTCCCTGCTCATGCTGTATTTTAAGATATAAGCCAGAGCATCAATGCCGTCCACAATATTATCCGCACCCCTTATAATTGCCATCCAACGAATCGTTGATAATGTATTAAATAAAAAATGAGGATTCAGCTGAGCACGTAGGAAATCATATCGGTACTTTTCCTTTACCTCGTGCTCATTTTTAAGCTGTTCAAATAAACCGCTGATGTTGACAGACATTTGCCGAAAGGAACGGTTTAACCGGCCGATCTCATCGGACCGCTCCATATCAATATCCTCCAAATCCATATTTAGTTTATAATTTTCCATCTGACCACTAAGCTTAACAATGGGTTTCACCATCATCTTGATAGATATGTACAGGATTAGTACTAGCGCACATAAGACAATCAGGAGTATCATGTTCATCCGAAACCGGATCATTTCCATTTGATTGGTCACTTCCTGGTAGTTGGTGAAATGAAAGACCTTCATCTGCTGATCATTAAACACCCATGGCTTCGGTATGGTATAATAACTGATCAGGTAATTTCCTTCACCAGTATGATACCGTAAACTCCCGCTTTTTTTCTCCACCGTCTCTCGGTATAGATAACTTAAATCCTCCGCACGAACAACTCCA
The DNA here is from genome assembly GCF_031982545.1 of Lacrimispora sp. Taxonomy (GTDB): domain Bacteria; phylum Bacillota; class Clostridia; order Lachnospirales; family Lachnospiraceae; genus Lacrimispora. The sequence goes on along the minus strand of NZ_DALYXB010000021.1, from coordinate 56,633 downwards.
CTAATGTCATTTTGCAAAAGTATGGTTCCTTCTCCCACGCAGACATACGCAATATCACCCGCATAAGCGTATTCCATCAATAGGTCGCTGAATTTTTTCTGGTCAATGCTGATGATAAGAGTTCCTATCACACTTCCCGTGGTATAGTCCTTAAGAAGGGATTTAGCCAGAGAAATATAGGTCTGATTTTTCTGTTCACCAACGATATAGGCAGGATTAAACATTGACCATACAATATGTCCATCATTCTCCCTGCTCTTCTTTACCCAATCCTGATCCAGAAGAAACTGATAATCCTGATAATTCATGCTCCAATTGGAGTAGATCCTGCCATAATTGTCAAACAGCAGAATCTTCATATCCTGAACAAAATCAAATCCACTGGCTATGCTCAGCTTATGTACCATCTGGTCAAAGTACTTCGTATTGTCGTATTCTGAGGTATTTGAATCAGTTATGCGCCTTTGCAGCTCCTCGTCATATACAAACACATTCGTTAACGCAGCTATATCCTGTAAATTATCACAGATATTACGTTCTCCTCTGGAAATGTTCTGAATGACTTTTTCACTCAGTTTTTCCTGAATAAAATGTTCCATACTGGCACGCACATAAAAGCAAAGCCCTGCCAGAGGCATGACTACGCACATCAGAAGGAGAAGAAACATACGAACTGATAATTTCGAAGATTTTTTCATCCCTTATCCTCTTTCCAGTTTGTTATAATAAATTTCCATGCAGCCGGTGTTATATTTCCCGATATATGGCATTTTTTATTATATCAGAGATTTCTTTTCCTGAAAAGACAGGCATTTTTTATATATAAAAATTTCTTTTATTTATTTTATTGTAATTATTGTAATCTATTTTTTAATTATATTAAAATTATATGTGCATTTAATACAATTTTAATATAATCGCAAAGAAAAACTGCCTCAAATACACGCCCCTTAAAAAAAGTATTAGTTTTCGTTTGACTTTCCAATCCCCCAAGAGTATATTTTAATTTTGTACGGTACTGACCGAAAACTCTACCGCAAATCTACTAAATCAGGTGAACCGACATGAATTCAAACTTTTTAAAGCAAAGCACCGAGCAGCGGCGGGATCTCATTCTCAACGGCTCCGTCTTTGGAACCATTTTATTTCTTTCCATTCCCACCCTGATGATGGGTCTCATCCAATCCGCAATACCAGTTATCGATGGCTTGTTCCTTAACAATCTGGTAGGAACCAGTGCGGCAAGTGCCGTCACCTACTGCACCCCTATTGTAAACATGGTCTCTGCCCTGGCGCAGGGAGTGAGCGTGGCCGGTATGGCCATTATCGGCCAGTCCAATGGAAACGGTGACTTTAAAAACAGCCGGAAGATTTCCACTCAGATCATCGTATTTACTTTTTTACTGGGCTTTTTCCTCGCACCTATTTTGGTTGGCCTTGCATTTCCCATATCCGCCCATGTAAATAAAGAAATATCCCACAATGTATTCCTTTATCTTGCATTGAACGCCTGTGTGACACCGTTTTCCTTTATGGAATCAATCTATAACTCCATAAAAAATGCCAATGGCAGGCCGGAGGATACATTTGTCCGGATGGTGATCATGCTGATTTTAAAAATTATTTTCAACGGCCTCTTTATTGCAGTTTTCCGCTGGGGTCTTGTAGGCTCTGTCATGGCTTCCCTGGCATCCAATTTTTTAATTACGGGATGGATGTATTTTGAATTGTTCATCAAAAAAACTGGAGAACGCTTTATCCTGACCGGCTTCCGGTTTGACTGGTCCATCATTCACACCTTACTGCGAATCGGCTTTCCCGCCATGCTTTCCAGTCTGATGCTCAACCTGGGCTTCTTCCTGATCAATAATGAAGTGGAAAAGTACGGGGCTGTTGTTTTAAACGGGCAGGGAATTGCTAATAACATCACATCCATATGTTTCATACTGCCATCCTCTTTTGGTTCCGCAGTGACCACCATGGTCAGTATGAATATCGGTGCCAAGCAGCCGGAGAAAGCAAAAAAAGCCTGTTTTGATGGTTCTATCATAAGTGCGATTACTGCTGCACTTTTAATCGCTCTGGTGGTCCCATTATCATCTAAACTTACGGTGCTGTTTACCAGAGATGCTTCTGTTCTGGCTGTTGCAAACCAGGCACTTCATATTTATACCTACTCCGTAATCGGCTTTGGTATCTGTATGGTTCAGCAGGGCGCTTTTATCGGCCTGGGGAAAACCAGGATCACGCTCTTTATCAGCCTCCTGAGGGTATGGCTTCTGCGTTACATATTTATCCTGGCAACCGAACATGTTCTGGGCTTTTATTCAGTATTCTGGGGGAACCTGTTTTCCAATTACATGGCTGCTCTTATTACCACAATCCTCATATTAAGGGTGAAATGGGTATCCGACATAAACTACTGATAATTATAAATTGACAAAAGGCGCTTTGCAGCATTAAAAAAATACCGCAAAGCGCCTATTCAATCAAATGATTAATGATTTAGCATAAACAATAGCTCATCTATTATGCAACCGTATAACAAAATAATAATACTCATAACGCTAATGGTTACTCTGTAAGAAAATATCTTAAATCTCTTTTTCCACTCCAACCAGTCTTTTTCATTTTCCCGGTCTTTTCTTAAGATTGACACTGCCCCCATAATAAGTCCCATGCTTCCGGCAGCAAACAGAATTGCCTTCATACTTTCCAGAGCAGCAATCAAATTTCCTTTTGAAATGATAAAACTGCTTACACCAACCACCACCACTAAGATGCCGCTGATGATACTGCTGTACTTCAGGCATTTATAAAAATCCAATCCCACTGTCTTTAAACGTTCCATCATATTCAACCTATTTATTATATAAGTGACAGGCGACAAAATGCCCCGGTTCTACTTCTGTTAATTCAGGTGCATCACATTTACACTGTTCAGTCGCTTTCCGGCATCTGCCCTGGAATTTACAGCCTGGCGGTGTGTTAATGGGACTTGGTACATCACCTTCTAACATAATTCTCTGTCTGGAATCCTCAATTTTAGGATCAGCAATGGGTATCGCTGACATTAATGCCTCCGTATAAGGATGAAACGGATGACGGTAAAGAATCTCCGAATCTGCAAGCTCCACTATCGAGCCCAGATACATCACGGCAATGCGGTCTGAAATATGCTTTACCATTGCAAGATCATGGGCAATAAACAGATAGGTGAGCTTCATTTCTTTCTGAAATTGAATCAGCATATTGGCAATCTGTGCCTGAATGGATACATCTAGTGCTGAAATAGGCTCGTCACACATAATAAATTTAGGTTCAACAGCAAGTGCTCTTGCAATTCCGATCCTTTGCCTCTGACCACCTGAAAATTCATGGATAAAGCGGTTGGCATGTTCTTTATTCAAACCCACTAATTCCAGCAGATGAGCGATCTTTTCGTCTTTTTCCTGTTTTGTTTTAGCCAGTTCATGGATTTCAATCCCTTCCCCAATGATTTCCGCAACGGTCATTCTGGGATCTAAAGACGCATAAGGGTCCTGAAAAATAATCTGGACTTCTTTGTTAAATGCCTTTTTTTCTTTGCCTTTTAATTTATGTACATTTTGTCCCTTATAGTATACTTCTCCATCTGTTGCGCGGTACATTCCAACAACCGTACGGCCGCAGGTTGTCTTACCACAGCCGGATTCACCCACAAGGCCTAAGGTCTCACCTTCTTTTATGGTGAAAGAAACATCATCTACCGCCTTTAAAAGATCATGCTTTCCCACATTAAAATATTTTTTTAAATGTTTTACTTCTAAAATATCGTGACTACTCATTTTATTCACCCTCAACTGCTGCAACACCATTTTCGTTATCAGTTATGATCTTTCTGTCATCGTAGAACATTTTTTTAACAGACTCTGGTACTTCCTGTTCATGCAGCCAGCAACGGGTATAATGACCAGCTTCAAAATCAGTAGTCCCAGGCATCTCTTCCAGGCAGACATTCATACAGTAATTGCAGCGCTTTGCAAATGCACAACCTTTTGGCGGAGAAATAAGATCTGGTGGCGTTCCTTTAATTGTCTGTAACAGCTGTTTATTAGCCCACTCCAATTTTGGGACACTGCCAAGAAGCGCTAAGGTGTATGGATGCTGTGGATTGTAGAAAATCTCATCTCTTGACCCGCTTTCAATCACCTGTCCCGCATACATAACGGCAACTTTATTCGCAGAACCTGCCACGACTCCAAAATCATGGGTAATTAGAATCACTGCCGTATTTCGTTTCTCTTTCAGACTTTTAATCAGCTCCATAATCTGTGCCTGAATCGTCACATCAAGAGCTGTGGTGGGCTCATCTGCAATCAAAATCTTAGGGTTACAGGCAATCGCAATGGCAATCATAGCCCTTTGCCGCATACCGCCGGAAAATTCAAATGGAAACTGGTCAATTCTCTTTTCTGGATTAGGAATACCCACTGCTTCTAATAACTGAATGGCTTCCTGTCTGGCTTCTTTTTTGCTTATCTTTTTATGCTGTACTATATTTTCAATAATCTGTTTTCCGATTTTCATGGTTGGGTTTAACGAAACTAAGGCATCCTGAAAAATCATGGAGCATTCACCGCCACGAAAGGCTCTTTGCTCCTTTTTATTCATTTCTAATATGTTATTTCCTTCATAGAGAATTTTACTTCCCTTTTTAATTTCCCCCTGAGGGCCTCTGACAAGAGACATGATCGCTCTGGAGGTAACACTTTTACCACAGCCTGATTCTCCGATGATGGCTAATACTTCTCCTGCTTTTACATCAAAGGATACACCTCTTACCGCCTGCACTTCTCCTGCATAGGTATGAAAAGAAACTTTTAAATCTTCCACTTTTAATAAGGGTTCCTGACTCATCCTGATTTCCTCCTAGTCTCTAAGCTGTGGATCAAGTGCATCCCTTAAACCGTCGCCTAAAATATTAAATGACAATACAAGTAAACATAAAAGTATACTAGGATATAATAAATGAGCAGGATAAAAAGCCATGGCCTCCTGACCTGCTGAAAGCAGTGTTCCCAAACTGAATGCAGGGGGCTGAAGGCCGATTCCCAGGAAAGAAAGCACAGTCTCGTCAAAAATAATATAAGGAATGGATGTCGCCAGATCCAGTATTAACAAACTCAGTGTATTTGGAATTAAATGTTTGATAATTACTCTTCCAGACGATGCTCCCAAAGCTGCTGATGCCATGATGTATTCGCTTTCCCGAAGCTTTAAAATCTGGCCTCTTACCATACGGGCTGTACTTGTCCAGTTTGTGATACATAATGCAAATAATAAGGGTAAATAACCATTCCCCAGTACAACTAAAATAATTAAAGTAACGATAAGATAAGGAATACTGTTTAATACCTCTACAATACGCATCATAATATCATCTACAAGACCGCCCAGGTATGCCATAACAGCTCCATAAATACAACCGATCAGCACCTTAAGACTTGCTGCAACCACAGCAACAATAATGGAAAATCTTAAACCTTTCCATAAACGGGAAAAAAGGTCTCTTCCTAAATAATCAGTTCCCAGCCAATAGGTACTGTCAGGCGGTAAATTTTTAATTTCCGGCACTAATGTTGTATAATTCTGACCGCTTATGGCAGGTCCGATTACAGACATGACAAAAAGAATGAGGAGTACGCCCATTGATAACAGGGCTAATTTATTCTTCTTTAATCTTCGCCACGCATCCTGCCAGTAACTGATATTCGGTCTTACGACCTCGTCAGCATCAAGCTTGGACTGGTCGGCGAGTTCAAATCTTTTATCTACCATTGAATTCATTTTATTTCTCCTTTCCGTTATTTCGAAACACCGATTTTAATACGGGGATCCACAATAACATATAAAATATCTGTTACCAGCATTGTTATAACCGTAATAATGGCATAAAATGTTGTTCCTGCCAGGACAATGGGAATATCTCTTCCCTGAACAGCTTCTATATAGTATCGTCCCATACCCGGAATGGAGAAAACGCGTTCAATAAACAGAGAACCAGTTAAAATACCTGCTACCGTAGTCGGCAGTACAGTAATAATTGGAATAAATGAATTACGTATCACATGATTTTTTACAATCTGCAGTTCAGAAAGACCTTTTGATCTGGCTGTAAGGGTATATTCCTGATTGATACTTTCCAGCATACTGGTTTTGGTAAGTCTTGAATAATAGGCGATGAAACTGCAGGAACCCGCAATGGTTGGAAGGATTGTGTATTTCCAGCCTCCGAACCATAATTCTTTTCCTTTCGGCCAGCCAATAATAGGCAATTTCAGGAACGATCCGTTTGCACAATATTTTTGAAGTAAAAGTGAGATAACCAGCGAAGGCATGGATACTAAAACCATGGCCCCCACTAAGATCAGCTTGTCCCAGAAAGTTCCCCTCTTCATAGCTGCGATAATTCCCAATAAAATGCCTAACGTCACACCTAATAAAATCTGCTGAACACTGAGCCTGATTGTTACCGGAAGTTTAAGCTTTAAATTCTTGGCAAATGTTTCGCCTGGTCTGATAATGGATTCTCCGAAATCGCCATTAATCAGCAGCCCTTTCATGGTAATTACATAACGCTCTGCAACTGGTTTATCATATCCATATTTTTCTATAATCTTAGTCTGCACCGTCTTTGGCAATTTGGCGATTTTGGAAGTCAGCGCATTTCCAGGAATTGCGGACAGTAAAAAGAAAGTGGCTGTCACGATTAAAAACAGGGTAATCAGCATTTCCAATACTCTTCGGATGATGTATTTGACCATTTTCATTCTCCTAATCTATAAAGTATACCACACAGCACACCCCCGTATAGTGATGCGCCATGTGGTATGACCTTTAAATCTATTTATTCTTCCACAATGTAAGCATATTTGAATTCATGCTTTCCACCGAAAACAGGGTATTGGAAACCATGAAGACGATTGTTTATATAACTGTGTTTGTCGCGATAAAGAAGAGGTTTAATTGCTGCATCATCCTTGATCAGAATGCTCTCTGCATCTCCATACAGTTTGATACGTTTATCATTGTCCTGCTCTTTTGATAGCTGATCCAGAACCTGATCATATTTCTCACTTGAGTATTTACCGTAGTTACTGCTTCCGCCAGTTCTGAAGATATCAATAAATGTCATGGGATCATTGTAATCTGCTCCCCATACCTGCATACATAAGTCAAACTCACCAGCAACCTGCGCAGCATGTGCAAGACCAAAGTCACCCACAATATTTAAATTTACTTTCACACCTAAATTATCCTGAATCCGCTGAACTACATATTGTTCAATGTCTTTTTCAATGGTTGTTTCGCCATAACCTAAGAATTGAAATGTGATGGTGCTTAAATCATCGGTGTCTTTTCCGAGTTCCTTTAATCCTTCATGGAATAACGCTTTTAACTTCTCCGGATTATTCGCATATTCACTATATTCTTCTTTAATCGGTTCTGTCACTTCCGAACGATATTCTTTGTCTCCGACTTTAATATTCGGTGTTACAAGCCCATAAGCAGCTGTATATCTGCTGTTGTAAACAGAATCAATAAATGTCTGACTGTCAAATGTATAAGCAACTGCTTTTCTAATTTTTGCATTCTGCATTAAACCGCTTGGACATGACTCCTGTGTATTAAATTCAAAATATTGGGAAGCAACATCTCCGTCTGTATAAAGCTGACATTTGCCTTCACTTGCTGCCTGATCCCATTTTTTCAAATAGTCACCGGAAGCTGATACATAATCTAACTGGCCTGCTTCAAATAACTGGAACTGGGTCGCGGTTTCATCAACCTGCTGCAGATCAACCTGATCCAAGTAAACATGTTCTGCATCCCAATACTCTGGATTTTTTACCAGAACAGTGCTCTGATTGGCTGTATATTCCTGTACCATATAAGGGCCGCAGGATAAGGTCTGCATTGCATCGGTACCATATGTATCACCATATTTTTCAATATTATCTACGCGGATCGGATAAAACACGGTATAAGATAATTTGTCAACAAAATAAGGTTCTGGTGCTTCAAGCGTAAATTTTAAAGTGTAATCATCTACAGCCTCCACACCCACCTGGTCAAAGCCACATTCTTTGTTGTAGAATTTCTCTGCATTTTTAATTGGAAATGCGAAGAATGAATAGGCACATGCCAAATCAGCATTCAGCACTCGTTCTACCGCATCTTTATACTGGCTGGCAACTACTTCTACCCCGTCTGACCATTTGTTTTTTCTTAAATGAAATGTATAGGTAAGACCATCATCTGAAACCTCATATTTTTCACAGCCTGCATTTTCAATCACACCTTTATTCTCTCGGAATAAGCCTTCACCGGTTGCTAAGAAAAATGAACCTGACTCCGTATCTCCTACCTGTGCCGTATCAAAAGTAATCACATTAAACTGCTGACCATGCGCAACCTGTTCGGATGCCAGTGTCTCTCCATTAGGTCCTTTTTTATCACTTTGTGCTGTTTTCTGAGTTTCTGTAGTATTCCCGCCCGTGGATTTGCCAGCTGAGCCGCCGCAGCCAGCCAGACTGGAGACAACCAGACCTGATACAATTAACATACTTAAAATTTTTTTTGATTTCATTAATATTCATCCCTTTCGTTTCACTTTTATAATATTTGATGATACGTTTATGTACTCCCATATTGCCTTTTGGCATCTATGGGATTGGATCATCTCTATTAATCTTTTTCATACCAACCCTCCTTAAAAAATTTTATAGATCAAACGACCAGCTGACTGCTATTCGCATACTATACAGATATTTAAAGACATAATGTTTCCAGTTTCTCAACAATTCTTTTCACACAGCCATCTTCAAACGGGCTGTCTAACCCAACTTCTTTCAGCATATTAGTAAAGAAATCACTGGCTGATAAATTACAAAGTTTCAAGTAGCTGCCCCAGGCTTCCTGATAATTTTCATCCATTCTTATTTTGTACTGAAATGCACAAATCTGAGCAATACAGTAATCAATATAATAGAAAGGATCGTCATAGATATGAGGCTGTTTCTGCCAGAATCCTCCTTTTTCAAAGTATGGATATCCGGTATAATCCAAATGTGGCCGATATTCCTTTTCAAGCTGAATCCACGCCTGGTGCCTTTGCGCAGGAGTCATCTGAGGATTTTCGTAGACAATGTGCTGAAATTCGTCCACCATACATCCATAGGGAATAAATATGGCAGCTTCTTCTAAGTGCATGGAACTATAATCATCCGTCCGGTTACCAAAGAATTGGTTCATAAATGGTGCAGTGAAAAATTCCATGGACATGGAATGAATCTCTGCTGTTTCCATGGTGATATCCGCATGTTCTTTGATGGGATCTTTTCCTGACAGATACCCCTGGAACGCATGGCCGCATTCATGAGTAATCACGTTGATGTCTCCACTGGTTCCATTGAAATTGGCAAAAATGAAAGGTGCGTTATAAACAGGAAGGTAGGTCATGTATCCCCCTGCCCGTTTTTTCTTTCTGCCCAGCACATCAAACAATTCATTCTCAGACATGAAATCAAAAAATTCCTTTGTTTCTTTGGAAAGTTCTCCATACATGTCTTGCGCACTGGCCATAATCTCTTCCGGCGTACCGACCGGTTCTGGATTGCCAGTTTCAAAGAAAACACCTTCATCGATACAGGATAACGTTTCAATTCCTAACCTGTTTCTTCTTTTCTCATGAAGCTTTTCAGCAAATGGTACAAAATATTCTTTTACCTGTTTTCTGAAATTTTCTACCATAGCTTTGTCATAACAATTTCTCCGCACCCGGTCATATCCTAACCCTACAAAATTCTCATGCCCTAATTCTTCTGCCTGTTTTGTTCGATTTTTTATCAGCCTGTCGTAAATAGAATCAAGTTTGTCTCCGTTGGCTTCAAAAAAAGAGCTGTATTTTGTATAAGCTTTCCGGCGTACTTCCCTGTCTTTATGGGTTAAATACTTTCTTAATAAAGAAAGGTTGAGAGTTTCCCCCTCCCAGTCGATTTCTGCACTGGCGATTAATTTATCGTATTCGGTTGTCAGTGCATTCTCTTCCTGCTTAAGGGGAATCAGTTTTTTATCAAATGACCTGATATTCAGCTGAATGTTCTTAAATGCAACGGTTCCTATCTTTTCTTCCAGATAATTCCCATAGGGAGATTCATACATCTGCCGCGCATATCTTACGTACATATCAATCAGTTCAGGCTCTATTTCATCATAATAATTCCGTTCTTTTTCATAAAACTCATCTGTTGTATCTATATCATGTCTGATACTTGCAATTATGACCATTGTATCGATTTCATCTTTGAACTCATAATATCTTTTATGAATCTCAAACTGGGCTTCTCCACTGGTTGCAGCTGCGAAATCCTTCACAATTTCTTCAAATCGAAGCTTTTTTTCTTCTAAATCTACTCTTTGATATGGCATTTCTTTAAACTTCATTTTAATCCTCCAACAATTTATTTTTCGTTACTTCTAATAAATAATTGACTGCTTCCTTATTCATCTGATAATACACTTTATTATCCGACTTCTCTATATTGATAAGCCCCAGCTTCATAAGTGTATTCATATGATGGGAAATCGTAGCAGTCGTTAGCTTTAGTTCTGCCGCAATTTCCTGTCCGTAAGCCTTTTTATTCCGAATAAAACACAATATTTCAAATTTACTGGGATCGGACAATAACTTTAGTCCATTGCTCAATTCCTGATTACTCAATTGTCTTTTCGATACTTTATAATTACAGTCAAATAGTATGCCCACATCCAATATATGATAATCCCCCACGTTTTCATCATTACCATAAAAAATAACCCGGTTGCAAGCCATAATCTGTGTTCGTATCAATGTGGGCTTGCTGGGATAACTGTCTTCTTTAATATTATAAAAGCTATTCATTAATTTATAGAAACTGTGTTGCTTGAAATATTCTATCCAATATTCAGTAGCTGTCTCTTTTAATTCCAACAATATTATTTCTTGTTTTTTTAATTCTGAAACCGTCTTTTCAAGAATTTCGTAAAGAATTTCCGCATGTTTGCTGGAATGTTCTATTAACTCCAATAATTGCCACTTTTGTGCCGGTTCACATTCCAGATTACTAATCCTGTCTGTAAATGATACTGTTTTATTGTTTTCATAAACCGTAGTTCTTAGATCTACATCATCAAATGATAGTTCTAAGGTATTATCATCTTTTATGGTACTCAAATATTTGTTAATAAAGTGGATCACTTCATTTTTATTGCCGGAAAAAGTAGAATGTCTCACACATTGATATAATATTTTTGCAATACATATATTTTCTGATATAAATGAGGTAAAGTAGAATTTAATAAGAGGATTGTTCACATCCGTTTTTTGTTCAATCTCTTCCTGAATAAACGATAATTTATCTAATTGATAAGAGATAACAGCCTTTTTCTTTTCATCTGTCCGCTTCAACAGATCCATTTTTAAGTTCTGATAATATTTTTTATTGATAATTCGAAATAATAATTCTATACTCTCCATATAGTAATCAATTTCTTTTATAACCGTACACTCTATGCTCATCCCAAGACCTCATCACTTTAAATTGTCAACTTGATGCCGAAATACAGTTCAATTTTTTTAATTATAACATCAATTAGAAGGTTGTCAATGAATACATTAGATAAACATCAAATATGATACAATAAAGTTAATAATAAAAAGTTTTTCTTTTTTATACAAAGATATTTTTGAAAAAAGTAAGGAAAACAAACAAAGCGAAAGGGAATAATAAAAATATGATAGATAATATTTATCTAAAATCTCCAATCATAACTGAACGATTATGTATTAAAAAAATTACTGCAGATGAATTACTGTTGATCAGAGCTGAAACAAATTATGACGAAACAAATAAAATGACATGCCGGCCTATCATAAAAAGAGAAGGAAATGAGTTGGTCGAATTTTATAATCATATTATTAAAAAAGAAAATAACCTTATATTTTCCATATGGAGAAAACAGGATGAGGAATTAGTGGGCAAAGTATCCTTTAACGATTACAATCCAAGAAACAAAAGTATGGAGTTAGGATATTATATGATACCCAGGTTCAGAAAATACGGATATATGAGGGAAGCTCTTACAAGTCTGCTTGACATTTTATTCAAGGAAATGGAGTTAAATAAGATATATGCTCAAACTGCCAGCTTTAATATAGAATCCATTCAATTATTGGAGAAGATGGGCTTTAAGAAAGATGGAACTTTAAGAAATCATCATGAACACAATGAAAAATTTTATGACGACCATATTTTTTCAATATTAAATAAAGAATGGAATAATTGTTCCCAACCGGCTTCTTACTGAGGAACTCAGCTGGTGTAAAAAGTTGATAGCTGAGTTCCGCCAGTTCCGCAAACATGGGTCATAGTAATTTACTGATTTTTGTACTCATGATTGTGCTTTGCCATGATTGGTATCTGAATTTCTGTCACAAACTTTTTTGCATCGTCAGTCATTCCGTAATCAATCATTGTAATTTCTTTTGAAAAACCTGAAATACGGTATTTCTGCTCTGATATAAAATCAATCAGCCTTTTATAATATACAAAAGCTTCCTTATGACCGCCGCAAAACCGCAGCGTTACACAAGTTTCTTCGGGTACTTCTTCTATTGGTCCTGAATAAGCATCTTCTCTGTCTAACAAAAGAAAAACCTTATCGTATTTGTCGTATTCCCCGTTTGAAAGCTTTTCACCGGCAATTCCCAGCCCTACTTTCCCGAGAAAAACAACGGTATTCTGCTGGTGCTGTTCTAACTGCCGAATCGAAGTTTCTAAATCAAGATAAGAGTTTATCGATAACGTATTTTCAATCCATGCAATTCGCCTGGGTGAAAATTGCCTGATACAAATGGTATCAAGCTCAGAGGAAAGGGCATCCTCAATCTGTCTTAGCCTGTTTTCTATTTTTCTCTCAATTATTTTTAGTTCCTTTTGCTTGCTGATAACCGTTTCTTTTTGCTGCTTCAGCATGATCTGCATTCGATCAATATCCCGGTTATTTAAGAAATCTGCAATTTGCTCTAATGGCATGTCCAGTACACGAAGATAACGAATTGTATTAAGACATTCAAACTGACGAGTACTGTAATAGCGGTAGCCCGTTTCATTGTCTGTATATTCTGGCTGTAAGAGCCCGGACTTCTCATAGTGGCGCAGAGTTCCAACACTTATATGAAACATTTTAGCCACATCACCAATTTGAAATAATCCGCTTTTCTCCATTTAGATTCTTCTCCATTCTTAAATAGAACCATTTAACTTACCTGGGCGCTTACTCAGCCAGATAAATACACTGATACATATAACAACTGATAAAATTGACCCAACAGGTGCTGCAATTCCCATGGGATAAAGTGTGTCTGCAAAGTATATGGATGCCAGGTAGGCAAGGGGAATACGGGCGCAGATAATGGATATGGAATTATGGATAAAGGATATTCCGGACAAACCATATGCACAGAAATACCCGCTGAAGCAAAAATGAATTCCTGCAAAAATGCAATCCCAGACATAGCCGCTCATATACTGTCTGCCAAGCAAAATCACTTTTGAATCATCTGTAAAAAAACCAATTACTGATCCAGCAGAAAATTGCATGATAACCGCTGATACTGTACCGAATACTACCGTAATCAGGATTCCAATCCAAAGAGTCTGACGTGCACGATCATGTTTCCCTGCACCTGCATTTTGTGCGGAAAGTACAGAGACCGCAGACAGCATGGAGGACGGAACCAAAAATAAGATGCCGATTATCTTTTCCACAATGCCCACTGCTGCCGCATCATTTAATCCTCTGTTATTTGCGATTATTGTTATTATAAGAAAAGAGATCTGAATAAATCCATCCTGCAACGCCACTGGAATGCCAACTTTAAGCAGATTAAGAATCACTGCTGCTTTTGGTTTAAGATCCTTCAGGGAAAGACTGATTCCCATTTTCCGCCTCCGGATAAAGGTCAGAGAAATAATTACGCTGATTGTCTGTGATAAAATTGTACCAAGTGCAGCACCTGCTGCCCCTAGTCTAAACACTCCGATAAAAACATAATCTAAAACGATGTTGGCCACACAGGCTATACCAATAAAATACATCGGACTTTTGGAATCACCCATTCCACGGAAAATCGAACTGATAATGTTATATCCCGTAATAAATGGGATCCCAATCATACAGATGGTTAGGTAGGTAACTGTCTCACCAAATGCTTCCGGAGGTGTTAACATAACGGCAGCGATTGGCTTCACCACCATGAGCAGTACAATCATAATTATGACAGACAAAGCCATAAATAAAGTAATCGTATTCCCGATAGCAGAAGATACCTCCTCTTGCTTTCCTGCCCCCACTGCCCGTCCAATCAGAACGGTGGCTCCCATAGCCAGACCAACAATCATAACCGTTATCATGTGCATAACCTGGCTGGCGATTGAAACTGCCGTAATGCTGTCAACTCCGTTGAATTGACTTACTATAAACAGATCTGCCATTCCATACAGTGTCTGAAGAAAATACGATAGCAGGTACGGTAAGGAAAAATATACAACGGTCTTAAATACACTTCCAGTAGTTAAATTCTTTTCCATAAATGAATTGCATCCTTCCCTTCTTTTATTTCAGTATATCATAAAGTCTGCAATCGTTGTAGAGTCAAGTTAAGATTCCTTTTACCTGTCTATTTTTTATGCCATTACTTCCAGACGAAATTCGTTATGGGCATAGTTTCTGTAATAAATCATAGTAATATATTGGTAATTTCAGATACCAGTTATGAAACAAATGACCAGTTTAAAGATAATATTAAGGAAATATATGGAAGTATATAGATTCTGTTAATATTATTGAGCGGCAATCTTACAGGGTATACAATTATTTTCTCAGAAACGATTTAGTTAAAAAGTCTTCGAAATCATTTTTTAAGAGAAAGAAGGATATAACACAATGGTTACAGAAAAAGAGGGTAAGGAAGAGAATATTGCGAAGCTGCCTGCGGATCAGGTCTATGCTGCACTGGGAAGCAATGTCCGTGGACTGAATCAGTCACAGGTGGCAGAGCTGCAAAAAAAACTTGGCAAAAATCTAATTGAAGAAAAAAAGAAAAAATCTGTAATACTTATCTTTCTGGGAAACTTTATCCATCTCATGGCGATTCTGCTCTGGATTGGCGGTGCTGTGGCATTTCTTGCAGGGATGCCACAACTTGGAGTGGCTGTCTGGCTGGTAAACGTCATTAACGGTGTTTTCAGCTTCTGGCAGGAACATCGGGCCGGTAAAGCCACAGATGCATTAAGAAACATGCTGCCTTCCTATGCGCGCGTCATCCGTGACGGGGAAGAACAGAAAATACTGGCAGAAGATCTGATTATCGGTGATATTATACTGTTGGAGGAGGGGGACAAGATCTCTGCTGATGCCAGATTAATAGAAAGCAGTGATTTGCAGGTGGATCAGTCCACTTTAACCGGAGAATCCAACCCGGTGCGAAAAATCAAGGATGCCGTATTAAAAGATGACCTGACAAAAGCGGAAACCCCAAATCTGATATTTGCAGGCACCAACGTAGCCGAGGGCAACGGAAAAGCCGTTGTAATGGAAATTGGGATGCGTACGGAATTTGGTAAAATTGCAGGATTAACACAGAATATGAAAGAAGTCCAAAGTCCCCTGCAAAAGGAACTGAACCGTTTAACAAAACAAATTTCTGTTATTGCCATCTCATTTGGCGTATTTTTCTTTGTGGCAGCTTTGTTGCTTGTAAAGGAACCGATGGCCTCCTCCTTTATCTTTGCTCTTGGTATGATCGTCGCTTTTATTCCGGAAGGTCTTCTACCAACTGTTACGTTATCTCTTGCCATGGCAGTCCAAAGAATGTCAAAGCGGAATGCTCTGGTGAAAAAGCTTTCTTCTGTGGAAGCACTTGGAAGTACTACCGTAATCTGCACGGATAAAACAGGAACCTTAACCCAGAATGAAATGACAGTAAACCATTTATGGCTTGCCGACCGGGAATATGAAGTAACGGGTGTTGGTTACAGCCCCAAAGGTGAGATCATGACAGGCGGAAAAACAGTAAAAGCCAGTGAGGATGAGGACATGAATCTTCTGCTGACTGGCGCTGCACTATGCAGCAATGCAAGACTGCTTCCGCCAGGAGAAGAATCCGCCCGTTATACAGTGCTTGGAGATCCTACAGAGGCATGTCTTGGCGTAGTTGCAGAAAAAGCAGGGATTAACGTAGCAAAACAGGCAGAACTGACACCAAGATTAAGAGAACTGCCATTTGAATCCCGCAGGAAACGAATGACAACCGTACATCGCCTTCAAAAAACCATAGAAGGCACCAGACTGATCGCCTACGTAAAAGGTGCTCCAAAAGAAATCATGAAACTGAGTAATACCATTCGCAGAAACGGGACTGTCACTCCCATGGAAGAAGAGATGCGAAGGGAAATCATGGAGGCCAATGACAATTACGCCAGGCAGGGATTACGTGTTCTGGCTGTGGCATACCGCCTTTTGAAAAAAGAAGATAAGATTCCAACAGCCATGAGCGCCTATACACCGGATCTGATAGAACAGGATCTGACTTTTGTGGGGTTGGTAGTCATGGCAGATCCGCCCAGACCGGAAGTAGCTGCCGCCGTTGAAGAATGCCGGCACGCTGGTATCCGCATTATTATGATAACAGGTGACTACGGATTAACGGCAGAAAGCATTGCAAAACGAATTGGTATTGTAAAAGGTACAAATCCAAGGGTTGTATCAGGGCTGGAACTGGAAGAGATGTCTGACCAGCAGTTAAAAGAATATTTAAAGGATGAAATAATCTTTGCCCGGGTCGCACCGGAGCAAAAACTCAGGGTTGTAACGAATTTACAGGATCTGGGTGAGATTGTTGCAGTAACCGGAGATGGTGTAAATGATTCTCCTGCCCTGAAAAAAGCCGATATCGGAGTGGCCATGGGAATCGCCGGAACTGATGTGGCAAAAGAGGCGGCGGATATGATTTTAACGGATGATAACTTTGCTTCCATCGTCCATGCGATTGAAGAAGGCCGGGCTGTTTACAGTAATATCCGAAAATTCTTACTGTATATTTTAAACTCCAATATGCCGGAGGCCGTACCATCCGCCTTGTTCCTGTTTTCCCGGGGTGCAATCCCCCTTCCCCTGACTGTCATGCAGATTCTCACCATTGACTTGGGGACGGATATGATGCCTGCACTGGGATTAGGGACTGAGAAACCGGAAAAAGGAATTATGGATCAGCCGCCCCGTAATCCAAAAGAGACTCTGTTAAATAAGCCGCTGATCATAAAAGCGTTTTTATGGTATGGAATGCTGGGTTCTCTGGCCTCTGCCTTTTCGTATTTCTTTGTCAATATACAGAACGGCTGGCCGGATATGCCGTTAGCCAGCGGAAATAATCCGGTTTATTATAGGGCTACTACCATGGCACTGGCAGCCATTGTATTCAGCCAGATTGGAGCTGTGTTTAACTGCCGTACTGAAAAACAGTCTGCTTTTCAAGTCGGATTATTTAAAAATAAACAGGTTAACTTAGGAATCCTGATCGAGATTATATTAATCTTTGCCTTAGTTTATCTGCCGCCATTACAATCCGTATTCCATACGGCTCCTCTCCTGCTTTCTGACTGGCTGCTGTTATGCATCTGGCCGCCGCTGGTATTGCTGCTTGAAGAGGGAAGGAAATTTTGGCTGCGTAATAAAGAACGGGCAGGAAATTAAAATCATAGAGAGGTGATCGTTATGAAAGTAATTGTAGTTGGCTTAGGAAAAATGGGAATCGGCTTATCCAATAATTTAATTAAAAAAGGACATCAGGTAACAGTCATTGATTCAAATCCGGAGGTTCTCGACAGCCTGGGAAGCGATTTTGCAGGAATTAAGGTCCTGGGATTTGGATTTGACCGGGACGTGTTAAGCAAAGCAAGGATCGACAAGGTAGATGCTGTGGTATCCTGCACGGAAAGTGATGAGATCAATGCCGTAATCGCCAGGATTGCCAGAACGATTTACCGTGTCCCTCATGTGGTCGCCAGATTATATGATACGAAAAAGGCGGAAATCTATCACAGACTTGGCATTCAGACGATATCCACCACTTCCTGGGGCATTGAACGGGCAACCCAGTTTTTAACCTATCATCAGCTGGACAGTGTCTATGACATTGGAAATGGTACCGTGAATCTGGTCCGAATTGAAGTTCCCTCTCTCTTGGTGGGTCATCAGGTAAATGAAATCACAGTGCTGGGTGAAATACAGGTTATTTCCATCAGCCGGAATAATAAAACTTTTTTACCGACTCTTGGTACAATTCTGGAGGCAGAGGATATCCTGTACATTTCAGTTATTATAGCTGCAACGGATAAGTTAAAATCCATGCTGGATCTGTTATAGATAACAAGGCGAACTGTGAGAAAATGGAAAGAAAGGATGCCACAAAGCTATGAAAGTGATTATTGTAGGAGGGGGCCAGGTCGGAACCTATCTTGCTTCCCTGTTATTATCCAACGGACATGAAATAAAAGTAATTGAACATCGGAATAAGAATTTTAACAAACTATTAAAAGAACTGCCTTCGGAAGTATTAATTAACGGCTTCGGTTCAGACCCTGCTGTACTGGAACAGGCAGGGATCGACTCTGCCGATGTTATCGCAGCAGTAACCGATGCCGATGAAATCAATCTGGTCGTATCCACTCTGGCTAAAATGGAATTTGGTGTTCCAAAGGTGGTTGCCAGGGTGAACAATCCCAAAAATGCCTGGCTTTATAACAGCAGTATGGGCGTAGATGTAGGTGTCAATCAGGCCGATTTAATGGCTCACTTTGTAGTAGAAGAAATGGATTTGGAGGATATGTTCACCATATTGAAGTTAAAACGCGGTGATTATTCCATTATCCAGATGAAAGTCGCTGAATCTGCCAGGGCGGCTAACCAGTTACTGAAAAACCTGTCCATACCGAAAAAAACAGTATTGATCGCCATTACCAGAGACGATGCCTTAGTCATTCCAAAAGGGGATTCCCAAATCCTAGTGGGGGATGATATTCTGGCTTTAACCGATGAGGGAAGCCGGAAAGAATTGAAAGAGATATTTGGTTAAACATATTTTCAAAAGGAACTGCAGCCCTGAAAAAACTTCCGGGCTGCAGTTC
Organism: Lacrimispora sp.; assembly: GCF_031982545.1. Lineage (GTDB taxonomy): Bacteria > Bacillota > Clostridia > Lachnospirales > Lachnospiraceae > Lacrimispora. The sequence goes on along the minus strand of NZ_DALYXB010000021.1, from coordinate 37,362 downwards.
CTTTCTAGTGTTACTGATACCACTGTGCCTGTGCGTCAAACATGGCACGATAGGTTTCATTGTCTTTTAACAGTTCCTCATGAGTTCCTATTCCTGCTATACTTCCCTTACCCATTACAACAATCCGGTCTGCAAGTCTGGCAGAGCCAATCCGGTGGGTAATAATAACAGCAGTCTTGTCCTTGGACAATTCTGCAAACTGACGGTAAACTCTGGTTTCTTCCAGAGGATCAATGGATGCCGTTGGCTCATCCAATACGATCAGCTCATGTTCTCTATATAATCCCCTTCCTATGGCAATTCGCTGCCACTGTCCGCCAGATAAATCTGTTCCCCCGAATTCTCTCGCCAGCATGGTATCGATTCCATCTGCCATTTCGCAGCACTTTTCTTCCAGGTTCACTTCTTTTATTACCTGCCTTAACTTGTTTTCTTTCTGAGTACTGGCAAAGTCACTTATCCCTATATTTTGTCTCAAAGACATTTTATATCTTTGGAAGTTTTGGAACACACCAGAGGTCTTTTTGAAAACCACATCCGGACATATCTCTCTGGTGCTGCAGCCGCCAATCAGTACTTCACCGTCTTTGGGCAGATATAAGCCGAGTAAAAGCTTGGCAAAGGTTGATTTTCCTGCACCGTTCTCTCCTACTACTGCAATCGTTTCTCCTTCTCTTATTGATAAATTAACATCTTTTAAAATCATATTTTCACTGCCAGGATATGCAAATGATACACCATTAAATTCAATTCCGCAATGAGCCAGCTCAGTTGTTTCCCCTTTTCGTTCAGGCAGCTTCATAAAGTTTAAAGTATTATTGACCGCAGGTAAGTAATGAGAAATATCACCGATACAATATTGAACATAATCCATATAATTAAACATCTGGTCAATGGATGTAAAGATTGCCGCAAATGCTGCAGTTCCTAAAATCCCCATTTGTAAATATCGATACATCAACCCCAGTATCACTAAGTAAACCATCAGACTCAGAAGCCGTAACCCTAATTCCACCAGAGAACTTTTCCGTTCTGTTTTCCATGATTCCTTCTGAAACAAAAGGATTGAAACCTCGTGAAGCTTTCGGAAAAAATAGACAGCTCCCAAAAGCCTTGTTTCTTTTGCGTATTCCCTGTCTGCGATGCATGCCTGGTAATATTCCATCTCCCGGCGTAGAGGGGCCGCATAGTTTTCCAGTTTCTCATAGTAACGGGTGCGCAGATACTGTCCGCCCAGTGTTGGAAGCAGTACCAGCAGAAGCCCCAGACACAGAGCCGGATGAATTCGGTAAATGTATACAGACAGGAACAGAAAATACGGGATATTAAATGCACTGAGTGATATCAGCAGCTGAATTATTTCACCTGACTGCTCCACTCCCGTATATGCCTGATTAACTGAATTTAGCACAGTGCTGTCCTCATAACAGATGGGTTCCAGTCTGGCTGCTTTTATGTTTACCAGTTTTCCCAGGAAACCACTAAGGCGCACACCCAGGTCTTCAATCAACAGATCTGATGCTCCCTGGAGCAATAGAGTAATCAGGGTGACTGCCCCCCAGAAAATGCCAATTCCTATTACAACCCCAAGCTTATGGCTGTCAGGCAAATGCCCTGCTGCCTCAAAGAAATACTGTTTTATTGGTGTTCCTGCGGCGGTAGCAAGTCCAACAACGGTGCACAAAGCCACCGACAAGGAGGTATATGTTTTATTATTCTTCCATAATATCCTTAACAATTGCTTAAATATCTGAAAGGTAGATGCCTGTGTTTTCTGGTTCATTGATACCACCTCCTCTGACTTTCAAACATTTCTGCATAAAGACCGTTTTGTTCCATCAATTCTTCATGATTACCAGATTCTTCAATATGACCATCTGCCAGAACAAAAATCTGATGTGCCAGCCGCGTAGATCCCAGCCGATGACTGATAAACAATGTAGTACGTCCCCGGCTGATATTCTCAAATTCCTCATATACTCTGCTTTCACTAATGGGGTCAAGAGCAGCAGTGGGTTCATCCAGAATCAGGATAGGAGCTTTGCTGTTAACTGCTCTTGCCATTGCCAGTTTCTGCCACTGTCCGCCTGAAAAATCAACACCATTTTCTCTGATCTTTCCAAGGTTCGTATCAATTCCATGGGGCAGATTACAGATCTCATCATAAATTCCAGCTGTTTTTAAGGCATCTTCTATTTCATCCGTTTTCTCTGCCTTATCTAAGAATGCCGCCGCACCTACAGCTATGTTTTCTTTTATGGATATGTAATACTTTGCAAAATCCTGGTACAAGCCGCAAAACATGGCCTTAATCTGCGGCTGTGAAAAGGTTCTCAATTCTTTTTTATTGATTAAGATTTCGCCTTCATACTGATGATAAAGACCAGTAAGCAACTTTGTGATTGTTGTTTTTCCGGCTCCGTTTGCTCCCACAAATGCATAGTGAGCTCCTCTCTCAACCCGAAAACTTAAGTGGTTTAAAATCATGTGATCCGACCCTGGGTAGGAAAAACTTACGTCTCTAAACTCCACTTCTTTTATTTCCACTGGTTCCTTAACCGGAGGCTCATCCACTCCTGGTACTTCTTCCAACGCAACAAATGCTGATAGATCCTTTAAATATTCCCTGCACTGGGAAAGCTGGGATACGGCTTTTGTCAGTTCCACTCCAACCATATTTACCAGATCATACATTCCGGTAGCAAGGGCAATAAACATACCAGTGGAAATCTGGCCGGATGAAACGGGAAATAACAAAGCGATTACAATGAAGGATGAAAGAATGGTGATAACAGCACTCCCTCCCCTCACACTGCAGGCTAACTTTAAGTTAGCTCTCCATTTTATGAGCCGGGCTTCCTCATATTGCTCATACCAGTCTCCGTTCAGCTTTTCAGAATAACCAAACAGCGTCCGCTCATTGACAGCCTCACGGCCGGAAAGCACATTAGCCAGATACTGATAGCGTCGTTCATGATCTGCAACCAGTTTCTTTGCATTATAATTCTTCTCTCCGGTTTTTAGTGACAGGATAATTAAAGGAATACAAAGAACTGCAGTAAGAATACCAATCCACCATACTTGTGTAAAAACAATATACAATACACCAAATATCCGGATTACATACAGAATCAGATTGTAAGAACGCTGCAACATCATGGTGATCTGCCGTTCCGGCTGCTTACTCACCCGATTAATTAGATTCCAGCTTTCTTCATTCTCCACCAGATAATAGGAAAGTCTGGAGCGTTTTTCTGTGAGAGCCCTGTTCATTTGGGCTGCAGCACATATTCTGATACGCTCTGTAAAAACCACTCCCACCCGGAAGGAAATTCTTCTCCACCCCACGCAAACTGCCAGAATAGCAAACCACACAAACACACTGTTCCACTGCCCGTTACTCTTTAACGCAAGGTCAGCAGAATCCAGAAATCTGGCCAGAACTGCTACCTGAAATACAGCAGAAAGTGCCGTCAGCATTTTCTGGACTCCCAGTGCCGCCGCAGCCTGCGAGTCACAGGCAAATGGAATCGCAAAAAAATCCACCCAGCCGTAGCGTTTTTCCCTCAGTTTAAATTCTTTCTTGTTCAATCATTGACCCCCCTTTGACTTTTTCCATAATTTACCTAATACATCATATCAGCCAGATATGAATTGTGCAATTAAATTAAACATAACGTGTACTGCTTTTACTTGTAAATCACAAAATACAGGCTTATACTAAAGAAAACAAAGGAGTGTTTATTATGAATCTAGAAATTTATGATACTGCAGACTCAATCTACATAGAAAAAGAGAATCAGACAAAAGTCAATTATTTCATTTTTGATGAATATGAAATTCATCTCAACACCCTTCCTCCTCATGCCATTCAGGAATGGCACAAGCATCACAAAATTGAGGAAGTTATATTCGTAATTTCCGGAAAATTAAAAATTTTATGGAAAGAAGAGGATCAGACAGAATGCCGGATTGTTTCACAAAATTCAATCGTCAGAGTGAAAAATTCAATTCATACACTGGAAAATGATTCGGAACAGGATGTCAGGTTCCTGGTTTACAGAATGGTACCTGATGGAATCGATAAGAAAAATATTATAAAAAATGACAAAGAACCAATAATATAGCAGTAAAAGCAGAAATCTGTTTACACTTAAGTGTATTATATCGCCGAAAAAAAACAGTTGGCAGCAACAGCGCCAACTGTTTTCCCATAATCATTGGCACAAAATGGTGTTATTTTCTGTTCAGCATGCGGGTTGGAAACTTATCTGATCTAAAATCAGATATTTGATGCCACCTCAAATGCATCCCAGATTGCGTACATAATATTGGAAACCTTTCTTGCATCTCCTAATATGTAAAGATCCCTGACATCATATTTTAATTTATCATAAAGTCTGTTTTCGGAATCATAACCAACTGCAAGCACTACAGAATCCACGTTTAATTCCTCTTCTCCAGCACCAGTCTCAATCAGAACTCCCTGTTTCGTGGTACGAATTGCTTTGGAACCTGTATAAACAGATACTCCTTTGCTTTCAATCAAGGATAAAAGCATACTGATATTGGCAAAACACAGCGGACCATTTAGTTTTAACAAACCGTCCTGGGCTTCCACAATAGAAACTTCTTTTCCGTTATTCCTAAGCCACAAAGCCAGTTCACAACCAACCAGACCTCCCCCTAAAACCACTACACGACTGCCCGGATCTCTGATTCCGAGAAGAACCTCTTCGGCTGTGAATACCTTACTGTCATCTCCAAGACCGAATACCTTAGGCCTTGAACCGGTTGCAACAATGACCGTATCTGGTCTGGCTTTGCCAACCATTTCAGGAGTCACCTCTGTATTATAATAAACCGGCACTGACAGGTCTTTTAATGTGTTCTCATACCACTTTGCCAGTGCATGATCATCTTCTTTAAAATCCGGTGTTCCTCCTGGAATTAAATTTCCTCCCAAACGGTCTGTTTTTTCATAGATCACTGGCTGATGACCTCTTAAACTTAACACCCTGGCAGCTTCGCATCCAGCCACTCCTCCGCCAATAATCATTACCTTTTTCTTTTTCAGAACTGGCTTTAGTTCTGTAATCCGTTCTCTTGCGCAGGCAGGGTTGACAGCACAGTTCAGCCATCCATAATGAACCATCCGGCCGAGGCATCCCTCATGACAGGAAAGGCACGGGCGAATCAGTTCCGTCTGGCCGAAACGCAGTTTATTTACATAATCGGGGTCTGCCAGAAGAGGACGTCCAAGTCCGATTAAATCGCAGCTTCCGTCTTCAATGGCAGAAAGAGCCAGATCCGGGTTATCCATACGGCCAGCACAGATAACAGGACCATTTACTGCCTCTTTTATTGCTTTTGCATAAGGTATGTAAAGTCCCTTCTTCTGATACATTGGCGGATGATTCCAAAACCACGCATCATAGCAGCCCACATCCACGTCAAGGGAATCATACCCGTACTGTTCCAACAACTGCGCTGCTTCAATCCCCTCCGGCAGGTCACGGCCCTTTTCTTCAAATACCTCACCAGGAAGAGCACCGACACGCCAGTCTTTTATAAATGATTTAGGACTGTAACGAAGCGTAACTGTGAAATCATCCCCGCAGGTTTTCTTTATTTCCTCCACGATTTCTCTCGCAAAGCGAAGGCGGTTTTCCAGGCTCCCGCCGTATTCATCCGTTCTGTTATTAAAAAATGAGATCGCAAACTGGTCAAGCAGGTAACCCTCATGAACCGCATGAATCTGAATTCCATCAAATCCCGCATTTTTAGCAATTGCTGCTCCTTCCCCAAACCGTTTCACAATCCGATGGATTTCCTCTTTTGTCAAAGCTCTGCAAGGGATATCTACCCAGCGGTTCATAATCTCTGACGCAGAAACCGGCTTTAAATCCGGATCAACAGGAGGTGCAACCCGGCCAAAGCCAGCACTTAACTGGAGAAATACTTTGGCATCATAAGCATGAATCCGTTCTGTCATTTCTCTTGCAGTCCGGGTAAAATGCACGGGATTAATGGTTGGACAGGGAGTACTTGGCATGGAGTGATGCTCTGCTTCATTATCAACGAAACATACTCCTGTGATAATAAGCCCTGTTCCGCCCTTGGCCCGCTCCACATAATAATCAATCCCTCTCTGATTAAAGCCTCCCACGGAGTCTCCCAGACCCTGAGGGCCCATGGGTGCCATAACAAAACGGTTTTTCAATGTTACATTGCCGATTTTAACCGGTTCAAACAGCTTTTCGTATTTGTTCTGCATATTTGTCCTCTCCTTTTATTATTGCTATGAAAAAATAGTATCAAATACAAAAGGAAAAGGGTATGTCTGAATCTATAAACTTTTACCAGTTTCTTATTGGTTTTACTAAGATATCTTTTGTTAAATCAAACAATTTAATCGTCGTTTTTTAATTATTTTTAACAATCCATTCTGGAATCCACATAAAAACAGTGATATAATATTTTCCATAATGACTCATAAATTCATATGAAAAGAGGACGTTTATGGCAAAGCACATGAAAAATCTGGCGGAGTTTTTAAAGAATTACAGCTGTCACTGTCATATTAGTAATGATTTGACCATCAGATCATGCCGTTGTCTGGATGGCTTACTTAAGGCATTCTGTTCCGATATGGTTTACATCGCACACGTCTCCGACCTGCCTGACTCTCTCCCGCTTTCAGAAGCTGTCAATCTTTTGCTCATTGGAGATAAGGAACTCCCCCGCTCCTATGGCATGGAAAATAAAATCAACTGGATTGTCTGTGATCCCAATCTGGTGACATTGCCAAAATTAATTAACCTGACGGAGGAATTTTTTTTCGAGGAACTGACCCTGTACCAGTACAAGGAAGAGATGATCCAGGCATTAGACGATCCCGATGCCATGAAGAAAATGCTGGAAGTGACCTTTCAATATGTTGGTAATCCGTTAAGAGTGATCGATTCCGCCCACAATCCGGTGGTCTCCTGCTGGGGTGAAGAACAGTTGGATGAGCCTCAGTGGATGGAATATAGGGAGAATCGGACTTTCTCCCAAAAATACAACGATATCTGCAACGCTGATTACGCATTTCAACGTCATATGATCAATTCCCCGACGCCATATATTATGAATTACCCGGATATTTATAAACACCGCCAGCGTATCCTTCGCATCAGACAGAGTCATATGAATATCGCTTTTGTCAGCGAACTGGAATACAACCACCCCTTTACGGATTTTTCCAGTGAAATATTACAGATCTTCACCCATTTTGCAGGAATCCGGCTATGTAATGATGCACATTTTTATTGCTCCTACGATTCCCCAATATCGGAGATACTTCTTTATGTTTTAAAAACCCAGCAGCCCAATCCGGAAAAGATCAGGCAGCTAATGAAGAAATCCGGACTCCATTTTAAAAAATACATATACTTACTCTATATTACAGACAATGACCTTTTTGACTCCAGAGAAAAAATGGTTTATATTTGTACACTGCTGAATAAATTCTTTATCGGGGGACTGACTCAGATGTTCGAAGGTAAAATAGTGATTCTTTTGGATTCTGATCAATGCACGAAGTCTCCTCTTGATGATGACCGGCTGCAGAATTTTCTGCAGATACTAAGTGCAAATCATTTGTTTGCAGGAGTAAGCCGCGGCTTTTTAGACCTTTCACAGGCAGGCCATGCCTTAGAGCAGGCAAAAAAAGCCTTTGATTTTTCAAGACAAAAGAAAGGCCGGGGACAATTGTTTTATTATGAAGATTATATTTTAGAAGATCTGGCCGAAACCTATCTGCTACAAAACCCGCCTGTTCACATAGTTGAGCCTGGTATTCATGATCTGATTGAATATGACAGGCTTCATAGTACATCCTTAATGGAATCACTGACCTGCTACCTGGAGCATCAGCTGGATCTGCACACTGCTTCGGATTGTCTGCACATTCATTTTAATACACTAAAATACCGCATTCAAAAGATTAAAGATATCACCGGCCTTGATTTAAACAAGATTGATATTATTATAAGAGTCAGGCTCTCCCTGATTATCCTCAAAGTCACAGAATTGGTATAAGACTGCCTTGTTTTGTCAGCAATAAGCCTTTATACTTATGTTTTTTGTATTAAATAGTACCATGTCGTTTCCGGTACCAGTCTTTCTGCATCCTGAAACCTGCCTTTTTTAACAGCTTCTCTGACTCTGGAAGCGCTGATCACTTCCTCTCCCTGTATTTTTCGTTCAATCTCTATGACTTCAATTCCATATTCAGGGAGAATCTGTTTCATTGCTGTATTATAAGAACCAGTTACTCTGCATATAGGTTCTGTTCCTACGAACCGTCTGGTTATCTTAAGGGGAGGGGCAATTTTTTCTGCAAACATTTCCAAATCAAATTCACAATTGGCTTTATTTGCAAACGTCTTTTCTTTCAGATAGTAGGTGGGAAAAGTGGCGGCAGAAACCATATAATCAGAAGCCTGATGAACGATGACCCGATTAAAATCTTCCGTTCCCTTTAAAACCATCTGATAACGGTCTTCTGCGCCATAAAAGGTCCGCTTATCCGATAATACAAACACATGCAGATAGTCACACTGTTTCAAAGCTTCTTCTATTAAATACCGGTGTCCCAGTGTAAACGGATTACAGTTGGCTACGATTGCACCAACTATTCTCCCATAATCTTTGGCATCGATTGGTGTTATTTCCTGTATTGCCCGGATAAATTTTTCAAATCCCTGTTTCTCATTCTCCATAAACAATACAGATTTTGTCTGGAACACGGTATAAAATCCTAAACTCTTAAACAGTTCCTCATTCTTTGGTTTTGTATATAGGAAAAGCCTGCTTCTTCCATGCTCAAACTCATACTGAATCAGCTGGGATACCACACTGCCGGATAATCCTTCTCCAAGATGATGAGGATCCACTGCAATGCACTTTAACACATTCTCTTCCACAGAACCTGCTGCAATGATTTTGTAATCATCGTCAAGTATACATGCACTATATTCAATCCCCTCATCATAGTTAAGATCCTGACTGGCTAAAAATATTTTTAATTCCTCCAGTGCACGGCCCTCTAATGGTCTTCCCTCCAGCATCATTCACCTGCTCACTTTCCTGCCCGCGCATCCTCAATCTCAGATAAAAAGATAGAGGCTGCCAGCAAATCGGCACACCCGCCGCTGCTATAGTTTTTATGAATAAAATAGGTGTCAAGTTTTATTAACTCCTCAATCGCACCTTGGGAATAGGCACCGCCTGTAAGCAAAAACTTCTGAGACAGTTTCTGTACTTCTTTAAGCCCCTCACGCCTGCACCTGGACAGGATATTTCCATCTTCCACCTGACTCATCAGGGTAAACAGCGTCTGGATTTTTACCAGATTCCAATGGCGTCCATCTTTCTTCCCCTGTCTGATAACCGGTAATGCCAGGTTTATGACTGAAGGATAACCATCTGCTGCCTCTCCCCTGATTCCTCTGGAACCATAAGTACATAAATTCTTTTGGCCATGGGTATCTTTACTGTTCTGGAACTGTATGGAGTCAAGTTCATTTAATAAAACATTCTGAACCATTTTTTGTTCCTGCATAATCAGACTGCTTATGGATACCTGACCATACTTTTTAAAACAGCTTCCGGCAGCCGCACATAAGATACCCATGGTAAACACAGCCCCTTTATGGGTATTGATCTGTCCGGTTGCTTCATACATCGCATTTTCTGCCTCAATGCCAATCGGACGGATCTTTAAAAAGCAGCCTTCTGGTTTTTCAGACATTTGAATTCCTGTTTCCGCAAATTTACGAAAATAAGGCAGCAAAGCATCAGTGCTTCTTTTAAATGTAAGCAGATTCATATCCCGGTGGGCTCCATTACTGAGTGGATCCACAAGCCCGGGCTTTGGCGCCGTATAAACTTCCTCCAGCAATGCTGACCCTGCCATGTTTCCAATCCAGTGGGTATAAGTACTATATTTCTTCTTGTCTGTATCTATCATCTAATTATCTGCGAAAGTATATTCTTTCACCTTGCGCACTACATCTAATACGGTTCCATCCCGGCTTTCGATAATCCCTACAACCTTATCATCAAATACCACTTTCTCCGGCTCTCCAACCATGGAATAGGCAATGTCCCGGAGTTCTCCAATTGTTTTAAAAGGAAGGTCTACTCCTCTCATGGCGTCAATTAAGTCCTTTCGCTTAGGATTGATGGCAATTCCATAATCAGTCACTACTACATCAATACTTTCTCCCGGAGTGGTCACAGCAGTTACTTCCGTGCAGACAGCGGGAATTCTTCCCTGTAACAGCGGAACGATGACGATCGCACATTTGGCACCGGCAGCTGTGTCCGGATGTCCTCCCTGGGCTCCGGTTATCTCTCCATCAGAGCCGACCACCACGTTACAGTTGAAATTAATATCCACTTCAAGAGCAGCCAGAATGACAAAATCCAGTTTATTCACTACCGCACCTTTATTAAACGGATTTGCATACTCTCCGGCAGAAATACGGAAATGTTTTAGATCCTTTACTGACTCTACTGCATCAAGATCGAAATCCTGGGTATCCAGCAGACAGTCAACCTGATCATTTGCCAGCAGATCACACATGGGTTTTGTCAGTCCGCCTACACCAAAACGCATGCGGATATTGCGTTCCTTCATAATTTTAGCAAGTGAAATGGTAGATGCAATGGAGGCCCCTCCCACGCCGGTCTGATAAGAAAATCCATCTTTAAAATAAGGAGTATTAACAACAAACTGGGTACAGTAATCCGCCATCATCAGCTTTCTCATATCTGTGGTGGGTTTTGCAGCACCTGTGGCAATCTTATCGGGATTTCCGATGGCATCTACCACGACTACATAATCTACCTTTGTCATGCTGATATGGGCTGGAAAATTGGGGAAAGGAACCAGACAGTCGGTAATTGCAACGACCTGGTCAGCATAATCTCCATCTACAAGAGCATAGGAAAGAACACCGCAGTTACTCTTACCTCCGATTCCACGGCAATTACCGTAATCGTCACAGGTGGGTGCACCGATAAATGCTATATCAATTCTGGTTTCTCCGCTTTCTATGGCACGAACCCGGCCCCCATGAGAACGCATGATGGCCAATCCTTTTAACTTTCCGGCGGAAATAGCCTGTCCGATTTTTCCTCTTACACCGGAGGACTGGATATTGGTTATGGTTCCATCTTCAATATATGGAACGATTGGGTCGTGAGCCTTACCAAGGGAACTGGCGCAAATGGTGATATCTTTAATACCCAGCCGGTGTACTTCTTCCATTACCATATTGACTATATAGTCACCTTCCCGGAAGTGGTGATGGAAGCCAAGAGTCATACCATCTTTTATGTTGCATCTAATCAGTGCATCATGAATACTGTCTACTAATTTACTCTTCGTATTATCACTTACACATCTGGTTACCGGGCCATCTTTTTTATAAGTATATCCGTCTCTGTAGTGAATTCCCTGGAACACTTCCTTTCCAGTGGCTTTCAAGATCTCATCCGGGATATCTCTTCCAACTGCATTTATCATTTTACAAATCCCCCTTATATACACCCGATGCTTTCGCCATATAAATGGTACGTATCGCACCGTCATAAAATGCGATATCAATCATCTTTCCGTCAACGGTAAATACACCGATTCCCTTTGCCTTCTTATCATCAATTTCCTTGACTACCTTTTCTGCAAAGATAATGTCTTTCTTTGTTGGTGTAAATATTTCATGTACAATACTGATCTGTCTTGGATTTATAATTGATTTTCCGTCAAATCCCATTAAATGAATGGATTCAACCTCGTTTCGGAATCCTTCCATGTCATCTAAATTCGTATAAACAGTGTCAAAACACTGGACGCCCGCCGCTCTGGCTGCTATGATCATATGCTGCCTTGCACCCATGAGTTCCACTCCGGTTCCGGTAATGCGTGTCTGTAAATCTTTGGTGTAATCTCCTCCGGAAAGGGCAATACCAAAAAGCCGTTCTGAGGATTCACAGATTTCAAGAACCTTCATTACTCCTCTGGCCGATTCAATGGCTGCCATAATAAGGGTTCTTCCTTCCGGAATATGGAATTCTTTTTCAGCCGCAGCAATTGTTTCCTCAACCAGCTTCACATCCTCTGCCCGCTCTGTCTTAGGAATTCGGATGGAATCACATCCACCTGCTACCGCACAGCGGATATCTTCTTTCCAGTAAGGAGTATCCAGGGCATTGATGCGGACTACCCGTTCACACTTATGGTAATCGATTTCTTTCAGCGCATGATAAAGGGAAAAGCGTGCAGCATCCTTTTGGTTTTCAGCCACTGCATCCTCTAGATCCAGCATAATGGAATCCGGCTTATAAATGTAGGGATCTTTGATTAAACCCGGCTTCTGGGCATTTAAAAACATCATGGTTCTTCTCAGTCTTTTCTTCTCCGGATTCATCATCGAACAGCACCTCCCCATGGAAGATGATCAAATTGCCCGACAGAACGGAATAATGCCCCTTCCAGACGCGCTTTTATTGTACAATCCAGCGCTCCTTTGTCTACGATGGAGATTTTCACCTGACTGACTTCCATATTCTTAAGAGTTTCCATTACAACCTTTTTTATCTGGTTCCCATACTGGTTGATAACCACACTCTCCAGATTAAATTCTATGCCATTATTACCAGGTTCTACCGTAACCTGGCAGTCGCTGGATTCCAGTGTTCCGGCCATTGCCGGCTGCACGATTTCCATATTGTTCCTCCTCTTATTTCCGTTTTCTGTTGTAATTGATTAAGCTTCCTGCTTTAACAATCTCACGTTCTTCCTGAGTCATGTCCGTGATATATAAATGAATTTCCCGGGCTGAATCTTCTTTCATCACATAGGCCGTGATATCTGACATATTTCCGCTCTCTAATGCAGTACGTACTCCGGGGACAAAAATATAATCACCAGTTTCAAATTCCGGCTCTTCCTTCATCTGAAATGGAAGCATTCCCCAGTTTATCACATTAGAACGATAGCGTTTTGTCGCATATTCTCTGGTTATATTTGCAAGTCCGCCAATCACTCTCTGACAGCTGGCCGCCTGTTCTCTGGCCGAACCATCTCCCGGCTTGATTGCATAAATCATACTTCCGATTTCTGTATCAGATATTTCAATGGTTTCCATACCAGGTATTTTTTTGATTGAATTGTAGATCTTTGTTAACTCTGGTTCTAATTCTGCCGGAGATTTTCCTGCAGTTCTTGATTTTTCCAGACAGTCAGTACATTTACTTCGTTCTACATAAGCCGGATCTCTTCTGGATAAGGTGAATTCAGCCAGTCCCAATGGATTAGAGCGGTAAGAAGCGGTTTCACCGGAAGGTATTAACTCATCTGTAGTTGTAACCTCATCCATAATTTTAGAGCACACCTTTAAGAGAATGTTCTCTGTCAAAGCGCTCATTTCCGGCCAGTCTTTAATATTGGGGCCGCATACCAGTTCCTTCTCTTTTTGTTCCTGATTAAATCCCTGGTAGATTCTCTTTTTATATACAGTGCTGTCAAACTGATAATCCGGTATATCTCCCCAGCAGTAAAAGGCTTCTGCAGAAGTAAGCACACCTCCGTTTGCTGCAGTGGCTGCAATGGAGCGGGCGTCCATCAGTGCAACGGCTGCCATCTGACCGTTTCCAGGCTTGGAGCCTTCCCGGTTGGGGAAATTTCTTGTGGTATGACGGATGCTTAAGCCATTATGAGCAGGTGTATCCCCGGCACCAAAGCACGGTCCGCAGAATGCAGTCTTTAACACGGCTCCTGCTTCCATTAAATCTGTCACCGCACCTTTTTTCACCAGATCCATATAAACGGGCTGTGATGACGGATAAACAGAAAGGGAGAACTCACCATAGCCGCAGTCTCTTCCTTTTAATGCATTGGAAGCTTCTATGACATTTGTATAATTGCCTCCTGCACAGCCGGCAATAATCCCCTGCTGAACCTGAAGTTTTCCATTGATTATTTTATCGGTCAGAGTAAATGGAGCCCGTCCCTTGCTTACTTTCTCTGCCTCTTTTTCTACCTGGCGCAGAATGTCGGCCAGATTTTCATTCAGCTCATCAATTTCATAGGTATTACTTGGGTGGAATGGCAGTGCAATCATAGGCTTAACTGTGCTTAAATCCACAGATACACAGCCATCATAATAAGCCATGGCTGCAGGTTTTATTTCCTGGTAATCTGCCTCTCTGCCATGAACGGATAAGTAATTTTTTGTATCCGCATCCGTACTCCATATGGAGCTCAAACAGGTTGTTTCCGTTGTCATTACATCAATTCCATTTCGAAAGTCCGTGCTCATAGATTCAATTCCTGGTCCCACGAATTCCATTACTTTATTTTTCACATAACCATTTTTAAATACTGCACCGATAATTGCCAGGGCAATATCCTGGGGGCCGACTCCGGGATTTGGTTTTCCAGTCAGATAAACTGCAATAATATCCGGGTAAGCCAGATCATAAGTATCAGAAAGAAGCTGTTTTACCAGCTCACCGCCCCCCTCACCGATTGCCATGGTTCCCAACGCGCCATAACGGGTATGGGAATCAGAACCTAAAATCATCTGACCGCCGCCTGCATGCATTTCCCTCATATACTGATGAATGACTGCAATATGAGGAGGAACATAGATGCCCCCATACTTTTGTGCCGCAGACAAACCAAAAACATGATCGTCTTCATTTATCGTACCACCAACTGCACACAAAGAATTGTGGCAGTTGGTCAGTACATAAGGAATGGGGAATTTATCCATACCAGATGCTTTGGCGGTCTGGATAACTCCTACAAATGTGAGATCATGGGAGGTCATGGCATCAAATTTAATTTTCAAATGAGACATATCTTCTGAAGTGTTATGATTCCTTAAAATATGATAGGAGATTGTCCCTTTTTTTGCTTCTTCTTTCTCTGAATCTGTCAAAGCTCCTGATTTCAGGTAATCTTCCTCAGAAACAATTTCCTGACCATGAATCAGATACACGCCGCTGTCATAAAGTTTTACCACGTCTAAATCCTCCTGCATTCTAACAATTAAGTTGCTTCATCATTCCCAATCAACAATATGTAAATCCTTCCAGTATCAGATTTGCGGTTCTGAATCCAAATGTATCTTCCACAATTGTTTCATTTCCTTCCACACGGAAATCGACACCTGCTTCTAAAATACCGCCTGCATGACCGATACGGATAAACTTTGTATCTGCTCCCGGTCTTAAAACCCGATTTACCACACTGCCCGGAATAATGGCAGCAGCAGCGGTACACATGGCACCAGTCATGGCGTAGGTGGGATGGGTCTTCTGCATGGACATCATGCGGGATAACAGATCAATGCTGTCTCCCTTTATGGTACTTCCGGAGTTGGTCACATACTCATCCGGTTCTGCCACAAAAGTCATTTTAGGGATTCCGGGCATCTCCCATGCCGATTTCTTATAATCGGTGATTAATCCCATCTTAACAGCTGCAAGTCCTCTTACTGTCTCTAAAAGATCCAGTTTTTCCTGGTCAGAGTCCAGTTCTTTTGGAAGTTCTTTTCCGGTCAGTCCCAGATCAGAAGCCTTTACAAATACCAGTGGGTTGGCTGCATCAACAATGGATACTTCTACCTGCCCAATGCCAGGAACCTCCAGCAGATCCACCGCATTGCCGGTAGGCAGCAGCTTTCCGGAAACACTTCCGGCAGGATCAAGAAACTTCATTTTAACGGGAGCACCGGTTCCCGGAACTCCGGCAATGGCAAAATCACCTTCGTATCTGACTGCTCCGTCTTTTACCTGTACCTCTTCTTCAATAATTTTCCCTGTATTCGTATTGAACACTTTAACAATTGTTACAGGCTCGGTCATTTTTACAAGTCCCTGTTCAACCGCAAAAGGTCCCACTCCGGAAGAAATATTGCCGCAGTTTCCTTTATAGCTTACAAGGGGTTTATCAACTGATACCTGTGCAAAGGTATAATCCACGTCTGCATCCTCACGGCCTGATACCCCTATAATTGCAACCTTACTTGTAACAGAAGCTGCACCGCCCAGACCATTAATCTGTTTGATATCAGGACTTCCCATGATTTTCATGAGAATTTCATCCCTTGCCTGCTCCTCAGAAGGAAGATAATTCTCCAGTATGTACACACCTTTACTGGTACCTCCCCGCATAATGGAACAGGGAATTCTTCTTCTTTGCCTATCTAACATGATGGTTCCTCCAATTATCGAATAATTCCATAAATTCCGATTGTTGCTAAAATAGCATTTGCGATTACACAAACAAATGCAATCAAAAACAAACGGCCGAACAGTCTATTCTGCTCCTGATCTTTGTCCTCAGCACTTGACGCTGTCATATATGCGGCCAGGATCAGTCCGCCTCCGGTAGATGCCGGGCTGAATGCTGCTGATAAGGAAGAAGTGATTACTACACTGGCAAGCTCTGTAAAACCTGCATTTCCAGTTCCTAATGACTGTACAATCGGACCCAGTGTGGGGATCATGGAAGGCATTACCACACCTGTAGTTGAGCTGAAAAATGACAAAATAGAGGAACTGATTCCAATAATCGGAGCTGCTGTCTTCGGTGTCATGATCGATAACAGACCTTTCGACATCAGATCCAGTCCACCCAGTTCAATTACAACGTTCATTAACACACCTACACCACAGATTAAAAGGAGTGTTCCCCATGGTACCTTTACCAACGCTTTCTTTTCATCTGTTACGCCTAAAATTACCAATACTGCTGCGACAAAAAATGAAGCAAGTCCTACGTTAATATTCAGACCAACAACCATGACTACCATAACCAGTACACCAGTGATTGTGATCCACTGCTGTTTATTCAGATGCTCTTTCACTTTTAGTGAGATATTGCTATTGTCAGCAGGTTTTATTTTCCAGATCTTATAATAAATTGAGAAACCGATCATAAGAATCGTTGACCATAAAATGCAATTCCACATAACTGGAATCTCAAATCCGGTAAAACCCGCCTCTGTTCCAAGCTTCTCCATTAATACTCCCGGAGGCGTTAATGGGGAAAGGGTAAAACCATTGGCTGCCACTTTAGCCGCCAAAGCAAATAACAATGGATTTTCTCCCATGCTGACTGCAATCGTTACTGCAACAACTGTCATTAAGTTTCCTACCGCGATATTACCTGGCCCGATAATCGTCAGAAATCCAGCTACAAGGAAGATGATGACCGGAACCAGATAAGTCCTCTTTCCTGCAAGTCCGATTCCCTTTTTTGCAACAAGTTCCAAGGTACCATTCACCTGTGCAACGCTGAACAAAAACGATACCCCAACTAATGTAATAAACAATTTCGCATCAAAACCGGCCAGTACCTTGCTGTCACTTAGGCCCCCCAATCTGGCAAGAATCAACGCTGATCCAATTGCCAGAACACCAATATTGCACTTTTTAACAAACCCAATTGCCACTACTACAAATAAAAATAGAATAGATATAATATCTAAGTAGTTCATGCCTGTTCCACCTCATTATTAAATTTTATCTAACGGTTACCATCTCTGAATTATAATTCGATCGATATGGTAAATATAACATTTTGTTAACTATATGTCTAATTCATGTTTTTCATATAAACTATAGTTTTTAACCATAATTTTCTTGTTTTTTTGATTTGCTTCAGGTAAAATGGAAGAAGAGGTGATACCATGGATTTTAAAGATTTGAGTTATGTTTTAGCAGTTGCCAAATTTCAGAATATAACAAAAGCTGCCAATTCGCTCTATATTTCCCAGCCTACGCTTACCAAGTTCCTGCAAAGTCTGGAAAGCAGCCTTGGACAGAAGCTGTTTAAAAAAATTGGAAACCGTTTCATACTGACCTATGCTGGGGAACGATACGTGAAAAAAGCCGGAGAAATCCTCCAGCTGAAAAAAGAATTGGACAATGAACTGTCAGATATTATTAAGAGCAATATTGGGGTATTAAATATTGCATTTCCAGTTATGCGGGGAACTTATATGCTCCCCTGTACCCTTCCAATTTTCAAGAGTCTGTATCCAAATGTGATAATTAATATTAAGGAGTCCGCTTCAACCACTCTGGAAAGCATGATTCTCTCCGGTGAGACTGATCTGGCCTTTTTCAACAAACCGGTGAAAAGTCCTGAAGTTGATTATGAAGTCATCAGCCATGAAGAAATGCTTCTTGTCATGTCAAAAAGACATCCGCTGGCAGATCAGGGAATAACCAGGGAAGATTGCAATCACCAATGGTTTGACTTAAGTCTTCTGCAGGATGAAATATTAATTCTTCAGGAGACCGATCAACGTTCCCGTCAGACAATTGAACGTGTCTTTCAGCAGGTTGGCTTCCAGCCTGATAAAATGCTGATTACAAGCAATATCCGGGCAGGAGCAGAGCTGGCTTCCAGAAATTATGGAGTTACTTTTGTCACAGATACCCATTTAAAGCATATGAATTTTCTTGATCAACTGATCTGTTTTTCCTTTGGCACGCCAAATACCATGGTTGACTTTGTAGCTGCTTACCGGAAAGGATCGTATTTGAATTATCATGCAAATGAATATATTAAAATAGTAAAAGACTTCACATAATTGAATCAAAGAATGCAAAAAGCTGCCCGGCGGACAAGTGCCGGACAGCTTTTAAACGATTATTACTTCTTTACAACAACTCTCTTATTAATATCTTCTTTCTCTTTCCCATCTGGTTCTGCACCGATGCCTCCAAATGGCATCTGCCCGATCAGCTTCCATCCGGCCGGAATATCAAACAATCTGGCAACCAGATTATTGATAACCGGATTATAATGCTGAAGAGATGCTCCCACACCCACTTCCCGCAATGCAGTCCAGATATTGGACTGAAGCATACCGTTAGACTGATTCGCCCAGACCGGGAAATTATCTGCATAGAGGGCGAACTGTTCCTGATATGACTTTACAAGTTCTTCATCGATAAAATAAAGAATGGTTCCATACCCGTTTTTAAAGGAATCAGTCTTACTTTTATCCACCTGCCCGCCAAATGCATCATAAGCACTGTCCCACAGCTGATCCTGCTTCTCTCCAAGTGCAACCACAACTCTGGCGCTCTTCATATTGAACGCATCCGGTGTTGCTTCGGTTACCTTTCTGATAATATCCAGTACTTCCTCTTCCGATACAGGAAGCTCACGGTTGATATTATAATAGGTTCTTCTCTTCTCAAGGCTCTGAATAAATGACATCATGTTTGTTCCTCCTTATTTTATATGAAACCACTATGAGAATCATCTCACTTCTCACGTGTTTTATTCATGTAACAATTATTATAGTAAAATACTACCATATTATTCTACGTAAGTCAATATGGTTTTAATAAATTATATTTAACAAAATTGATTATCAGTAAAATCCGATATCAATCACTCTGTCCACCCAATCCCTGTAAAAGGAGATTTCGTGGGAAACCAGCAAAACAGTGCCTGAAAATTCCCATAATGCCTCTTTGAGTGCCAGTTTTGCCTGTACATCCAGATGATTGGTTGGCTCATCCAGTATTAAAAAATTATAAGTTCTTCCGGTCAGCAGACATAGCTTAACTTTTGCCTGTTCCCCTCCGCTTAAGGTTCCTACAGGCTGCAGTGCATGTTTTTTTGATATCCCGTTTTGAGCCAGTTTTTTTCTCACTTCCATTCTCTCCAGCATTGGGAAATGATCCGACACGATTTCTAAGGGTGTCAGACTGTCATTTTCCCATACCTGATCCTGCTCATAATACCCGATGATCGCTTTTGCAGAAAAACAATAATTACCGCCTATGGCAGGAATCTGATTCATCAGGGTTTTTAACAGTGTAGATTTACCCGCTCCGTTAAATCCCGTTATCACTACCTTCTCCCCTTCTTTCATAGAAAAATTTATACAGGACAAAACAGGTGAACCGTAACCTACAGTCAGATTTACTACCTTCAGTTTTCCTGCCGAAGGTAGCGTCCCCTGATCAAACTGGAAAAAAGGTCTGATTTCTTTTTGATCCAGTGCCTCCATTCGTTCCACATGGTCAAGCTGCTTTTGCCTGCCTCTTGCCATTTTCGATTTTCTTCCTGCTATATTTTTACGGATAAATTCTTCTGTCTTTTTAATCTCTTTTTGCTGGGCGCAGTATTGCCTTGTATAATTCTCCCGAAGCTGGGCCTTCTTTTTCAAAAACTCTCCGTAAGAGCCGAAATATTTCACTACTCTTTTTTGATCAATATCACAAATCCAGTTTGTTGTTTTAGTCAGAAAACCCTCGTCATGAGAGATCACCATAAATGCCTGTTCGATCCCGCTTAAATAATCCTGAAGCCAGACAATATGATCATGATCTAAAAAATTGGTGGGCTCATCCAAAAGCAAAACATCCGGCTTCTCAATCAAAAGCTTCGCCATAATGACTTTTGCCCTCTGACCACCGCTCATTTCTCCAATCGGACGGTTCAACCCAAGGGAAGATAGTCCCAGCCCCTGACAAACCAGATCAATCTGTGAATCGATGCGGTAAAAATCACGATGCTCCAATTGCTCCTGGCAGACGGCAGCCGTCTTAAGCGCTCCTTCCTGCCCTCTGGCCGCACGGTCATACAGCTCATTCATCTTTTTCTCCAGAGTATAGAGCTCCTCAAATGCTGTTTTTAAAAATGCTTTCATTGTCATCCCATTGTCCATACTGGCGTATTGATCCAGATAACCCACTTTTGTGCCGGGATGCAACACCACTCTGCCCTGATCCGGTAAGATCTGTTCGGTACAAATTTTAATCAGGGTACTTTTTCCGGTACCATTCTGCCCTGTAATTCCAATATGTTCTCCTTTATTAAGAACTAAATCTGTTTCATAAAATAACTGATTATCTCCAAATGAATGAGATAAGCCTGTAATCTCCAATAAACTCACGTCTTACTTCCTTCTTTCCTGTGTTTATTTCAAGTACAGACCGTTTCCTCTTTCAATCCTAATATCCCCTCTGCTAAATTGTAATAAAAAAACAGAAGACCTGGATGATACCTCCTCAGCCTTCTGTTTCAACTTAATACAACAAAAGGCCATGAACAATTAAAACATTGTCCATGACCCTTCACCGCAAAAAGAAGCAGGGAAAACAGGCATCAAAAGAAGAAACAGCCTGTAACGCTGTTCTTATTGCTGCACTGTTTCCCGATGAATCTTATAAGCGTATCAGTAACCGCCATACTCTGTACAATGTTTCACCGGGTTGATTTGTACAGAGCTCATTCGTCTTGTCAATTGATCGCTAATAAAAAAATTCATATCTGCTCTCCTTACCTTTGATTAAATGACTATATCACTATCTTGTTTTTCTGTCAACCCAGACACATTTCTTTCGGGCTTCCCTCCTGCAGGGATCAGTTTCCACACAAGTATACTGATAGCAGTCAGGAAAACAGCACATAGAAAATAGGGCGCCTTTCCCCCAGCCAGCAAAAAAGCACTTCCTCCAATAAAAGGACCTATGATTCCGCCCAGACTGGTGCCAAGCATATACTTTCCATAAAAATCTCCCATTACCTGCTCCGGAACTCCTTGCACAAACAGTGCATCCAAAGAATAGTCCTGTGCCGTAAGTGCTATCTGATACAAGGTCCAGACAATGGCAAATATCTGCAGATTGGGGCTGAAAACCAGCAAAACCATGAAAACAGCCGCAATCAGAGTAGCGGAAAAAATTGTTTTCTTATAGCCCAGCTTATCTCCAATCTGCCCAATCCTTGGACTTAAAAAAGCAGTAATAATTACCGGCATCATAAAGACGAATCCAATTGCCTGCATATCCACATGATATACCGACATCATATATGGAATCACTAAAACTCCCACCAGACTGGCCGGTATACAATATAAAAGATTCAACATCCAGATCTTCTGTTCCAAGGGAGTATAGACCACTTTCCCAGTCCGGGAAGCCGGTTCACTTGCATGAGAAGGTTTCTTTATAAATATAAGAATCAGCGAAACAAATGCAAAAGCAGAACTGATTAAAAAGATCTGGCTCCAGCCCTCTAAAAAATCAGTGCGGTTTAGTACATAAAATGTCAGACCGATTCCTATGATTCCGCCCAACTGCCGGTTCCCGCCATATCTTCCAAGCCCTTTTGCAAAACTTGTTTTCTCGGCTGTAATCAGGCTGACGGCTGAAATTGTTAAGAGAATCCCTGCCGCACCCTGTACCATTCCTGCAACCATTAAATATCCCATACCTCTTGCCTGGGAAAATAAAAAATAAGCGATCCCATACAGAAGCATGGCACAACACAGCACCAGAAAACGGCTGTAACGGTCTGAAATCTTCCCAATCAGTAATCTCATTACCAACGCTGAAAAAGAATAAACTGAATACAGAATACTTAACTGAAACACGGTATAGCCCAGTTCTGTGGTATAGGCAGGCAGTAAAAAGTCAAAAACCAGGCATGGCAGAGAAACCAGAATAATTGATAATGCTACTTTTTCATACTTCATAGACTTCCCCTCGTTAAACAGAACTAAATGCCTGGTCTATATCCTTTGTAATGCCGGAATCCACAAACCCGCTGTTTGCCATATCAGATAGGACCTTAACCGCCTGACTATGAGGCATTCCAGTCCGGTAAGGACGATCCTCCGTAAGCGCCTGGTACACGTCAAGACATCCCATCATACGGGAATTAAAATCCAGTTCAGCCCCTGTTTTACCAAAGGGATATCCCCTCCCGTTCAGCTTTTCATGGTGATTGGATGCCCATTCTGTGATGTCTTCAAACCCCCTGATCTTCTCAAGTGCAACTCTTGTATAATACACATGTTTTTTTACTGTCTCAAATTCCTCCGGTGTCAGGGCACGGGGAACGTCAAGAATACTGTTTGGCACAGCCAGCTTCCCTAAATCATGTAAATCAGCTGCAATAATCAGCCTGGCCGTCTCCTCCTGATCCTTATTATAATATTCTGCCATTCGGGCTGCTTTTTCTGCCAGGCCTTTGGAATGGCGTCTGGTAAAGCTGGATTTACAGTCAACGATTCTGGAAAATACGCCGGTAACCTGACGAATTTTGTCCAGAGGCACCTCCATCTCAAAGGAAGGAACTACCTCATCAAGTGCCTGCTCAATCCTGTCATTGCTTAGATTATCCCAGACTGACTGATCTTCCACCATCTGATGAAGAACTTTGGCAAGTTCAGGACAAACCATGCCAGACTGACAGATCGCCAGCCATTTTAGTACTTCTCCATGGGAATAATCTCCGTCTGCAAACTTAAAATAGTTTTCAAAACTGTCAGCCGCTGCAATAATCTGGGAAATAAGGGGAATGTCATCTCCTTTTAACCCGAAATACCCATTTCCATCATAACGCTCATGATGATAGAGAATTACATCCTGAGGTTCTGTCAGAAATGGGTAGTCTTTTACATTCTTTTCTCCAATCACACAATGGCCTCTGGAGCCTTCAAATCTGGTTACTGCTTGATCCCATTCCCCGGGAAGTTCTTCATAAAGGCTTGATTCACTGATACCGTTATCATGTAGGATGGAAAGCGCAGCTGCATCATAAATCTCTTCCTCTGATAAATTTATCCTCCTGGCTATGCATACGGTTAAATATGCCGTTCTCTTTCCATGATTGGACTGCATTCCCAGCCGGTCCATCTCCATAAAGTCCAATGCAAAGGAGACTGCAATTAAAAAATCATTTAAGCTGAATTGCATATCGTATCGGCTCCTTCCTTATCCAAACCAGTAGATTCATCTGTCTACTGGTAAATTCTGTATAAGTTTATTGTAAATCAGCCAGGGATGTCTGTCAACCAGAATGGGCTGGGGCCATGCTCCTTCCTCTGCCATGGGGGATGAGTAAAGGTGTTCCAAACAATGGGTCTGTGGAGATCTTACACTCCGGATGGAAATGTTTATGTTCGATTGCGACAAGTTCAGTTAATTTATTAACATTACTGTTTCCAAATTGGATCACCCCCTTTTTTGACACAAAAAAACAGACTACTATATTAGCTAGTCTGCCTTTTATTATTTCATTTAAATTGATATATCATTAACTCTACATACTGACAGGTATTAATCTGCAGATTATACTGTTCGTTACTTTATAGGTATCTGGAGTTCAGTTATATACTCATCTGGATTATCTGTAGCCCATTCACCTTTATGGTAGATTTCTCTGACTGCGCCATCAGCAACATAGTTATTGTTCTTCAGCCATTCAAAGAGGGTATCAATTGTTTTATCAATAGTTGAAAATGGACCGTTGTGAACAATACACGCCATTTTTTCTACTCTCGGAAGTTCATAAACATGTACTTCTTTATTGCCCTCAAAGGATTTTGTAATTGGTTCAGCTACCTCAACATCAAGGTTTTTTTCATCATACATGACATTCAATTGCCGTAAATCCCACCAGCCTGAGTTGTAAAGCATAAGGCATGGAATTGTTCGCTTTACCCCTTTTTTATCAATGTACTCATTTACACTCGTCCACATTTTTTCTAAGTTTTCATTGAATTCCTCTTTGTCAAAAACCTTGCGTATTGAAGCAACAAGAATTGGTTCAACCCTTTTTATACTTATTTCATTCATCTGTGAAATGCCTCCATTCTTTATTAAAAATATATTGGTATGGAGACGTTCAAGTCTGTTGTATTCATTGGACAAAGTGGTCTCAAGAAAAACTGCTTTACTCTCGAGCATTTCAATTAGCATCGGAACAGAAACATCACCATTCATTATATTATCAATTTCTTCCAATACGAACCCAGCGTCCTTTAATGCTAATATTTTATTCACAGTCATCATCTGCGAAGCATCATAATAACGATAACCAGTGAGTTTATCAACTGTTATTGGTACAAGAATTTTAAGTTTTTCATAATGATAAAGAGTGTCAACCGATAAGCCGCAAAGCTTTGAAAACTCACCAATTTTGAACATAATATCATCTCCTAACAGACTTTACAGGTGTGCACCCCTGCCGTCAATAAATAGCTTACTCCCTTGGGTGACCCAAGAGTCAATAGATATCTTGCAAATACCTTTTTTCTGCCCCTCAAACTTTCCCCTCCTTCTTAAAACATGAATAAATTCCCCCGCGCCGTGTAAGTGCTTACACAATTATACTGTTTTATGGCAAAAAATGTAATTGTCAAAATAAATAAATCGTCACATATTTATTGTGCTATTTATACAAATATCTTATTTTTTCATTTGTTTTTATAAGCATTATATCTATATGCAGGAGTTAAAAGCTATGTTTTTCAACTTGTTTTTCAAACGTTCTACAACCTTTTCCATGTGATATAATTTCATATAATGTAAGTCGCATGATTATGTAAGCGCTTCCCTCCACGCTTCTTATTTGTATCAAAAAAAGAAATATTTTCTACAGATATATCACTATATATCTGTAGAAAATATTTCTTTTCTTAATACTAATATCTAAACTGTAAATTACTCATATGGGCTCAGTTCTGTCAGTAATAAGGATAGACATACTCCTGCTCCGGTTTCTCCGCTGCCACAACGGTTTCTGCTTCTATGGTAGGATACCCGTCTTTTACCAGCAGCTTACCCGTAACCGTAACCCAGTCATTCTCTTTAAAACCAAGCCCTCTTAAGTCATCTGCCATCAGACCCATAGGTGACATATCTGCAGAACAGCACCACATAGACAGACGGACCAGAGCAAATTCATTTTCCTGCCGGTTTTCCAGATCAAGAAACACAAAACCCTTCATGGTAACTGTATACCCCTGGTATTTGTCTGCATGAGCTCCCAGTTCTGTCATCCATGCATAATAGTCGTTATCTGAGATGATAATGGTTTTCGCTTTTTCATCAATACCGTTTAATCCGGCTCCTTTTAAGAGCTCCGGCTGCTGATTTTGATCCTGCTGGCTTTGTGCCTGCTGCCCGTCCTCTGTTTCCCCATCATAACCAGCACTGTAATCCGGTTGTTCTTCCTCTGTTTCATTCTCATAATAATCATACCCTGCCGATTCCTGAGCACTGAAGCTATCGTAACCGCTCCCGGCTCTTTCCGGGGAAGAACCAGGAATACTGGCGTTTGAATAATTCTTAACTGCAGCACTGCCCTCCGGTGGAGCTGGCGGAACTGCCAGTATAAGAATCGGAATTCCAAGAACCAGACAATGAAACAGGCGCCCTCTGTATTTGGGACGGAAAATTCTTCCTGCCCCCATTGCTGCCCATAGAACCATAATTGCAGATAAGCCGTATAAATAGGGCTTCATCCTCGGTGTCACATAGGAGAGATATCCGCCGGTGACAGTCAGCCGGAGCAGCAGTATCCCAAAAATGAGATAACAGGCCGTCTCGGTCAGTGCCTGAATATTAATTCCCTTTCCTCTCAGTTTCATATGCGGATCCCTCCGCTTCCAAGCAATGCAAACACACCAACTGCACCAAAGCAGATCAGGAATGTTGTAACAAAAAGGCGGACAATAAACTTCTTTTCAAATCCGCCAAGAAGCATCGCTCCGTTTTTCAAATCAATCATGGGGCCAAACACTAAAAATCCCATCAGCGCCCCTGCCGGGAATACACCTGCCATGGTTCTTGCCACAACTGCATCAGAGGATGAGCACAAGGACAGTATAAATGCCATAGCCATCATGAATGCCACGGAAGCTAAGATGGGAATTCCTGCTCCGGAGCGGGTCATGGAAGGCCAGACTTCCTGCAGTACTGTAGATACAAAAATACCAGTCAGCAGATAGGTACCAACTTTGAAAAATTCATTCTGGGCATGACCCATCATCTGATAAAACCGTGATATCCTGGTGTCTTCCAGCGCCTTTATCTCATAATCTCCGTAGGCTTCTCCTCTCTGCATTACCGGATCCGTTAACAGAACCGTTTCAGGCGGATGCACCAGATAAGTCAGACCAGTCAGCGCGGCACATAAGATTCCCAGACCACATCTGGCTGCAATAATTTTTAAGTTCCCATTAAATGCATACCAGGTAGATAAAATCACAACCGGATTTATCACAGGAGAAACCAGCATAAAAGTTACTGCAGCTGATAAAGGAACTCCTTTTTTTACCAGACCCTTAAACACCGGTATGGAAGCACAGTCGCAAACCGGAAGACAGAACCCCGCCACTATGGCAAATAGCTGCCCGAAAACCACGTTTTGGGGGAATTTATTCCGAATCCAGTCTGCAGATACATAGACCTGTATGGCAGAGGAAAGTAAAACCCCAATCACAAGAAAGGGCACCGCCTGTAAAAACACTCCCAAAAACAAGGTAATAAAAGATCCCAGATAAGAATTGACTGTCAGATAAAAAATGACTGCTGCAGCGACCAATAACAGCGATATCTGGGATTTTACGTCATACTGAAATATTTTTTTCTTAAAACGATCCCATTTTCCTTCTGTAAATACATGAATGTCTGGATTAATCTGAAAAAGTTCCCGTGCACTTAGTGCTGCATTCTCCTCCTCCACCCTTAAATACGCCAGATTGCCTGCAGCAATCTGGGACATGGAAATCATTCCGGAATCTGCAATTTTGTGCTTCAGTTCTTTTTCATCGCCTGCATAAATTACTTTTTCCACATGAATAGCCGTCTTTAAGTGAAACTGAAGAAACATCTCCTCAAATCGATGAAAATGCTCCATCCCATTCCACTCAATTAAGATTAACTCTGCCGGATCCTTTTGGATCTCCTCACAAATGGAATCAGCCACGGCGTATGGTGATTCCTCTATTTCCGCCTTAGAATAATAAAGGGAGCGCACTCCTTCCCCTTCGGCAAGGGGGGTGTCTCCCTTCTCAAATTGAATCACCAGGACTTCCTGTTCAGAAAGCTCTTCCCGGATTAACCGGTTTATCAGCGTTGTTTTCCCGGAATCAAGAAATCCTGTGACTACCCACGCAGGTATTACCATGGTGTCATTCTCCTTTAAACAATGATATAATCTGATCTTCCTTTATTCCCGTCCCTATAAAACACACACTGTTTCCTTCTCCCCGTATGCTTTGTATCTTAAGCATTCCGGGTATGTAATGAAAAGAAATGCTTCCCCCAGGCCCTTCCACGATCCCTTTTCCTCTAAGAATCATTCCATCAGCCTGACTGGTCACTCTGTTTATTTTCACCTTCAGTTCCGCCTCTGTAAGGACTTCGTCACACTCAAAACTTACCGATAAAAAGATCTCTCTGGTAAAACGAAACAGAGGCCGCACCGCGCATTCTCCCTTACCGCCGGAACGAATCTTCCGGTTAAGGGTTACGGGTTTTATAAGGTCTTTCATCAAAGACTCCGTAAGAGATACCCGGTCTCCCTGACGAAATACATCTGCAGGGATCCCATCCCAAAAATCCGCTTCAATTCTGGCCTCAGGATTCAGTTTCCGGATTTTATCCATAATAACCTGGATCTCTCCTGCTTTCCCGCTTAAATGGCTTAATAGAATTAAGTCACCGAATTGGATCTGATTGATAAACACTTCTCCAAAATTTTCCCTGTATTTATCAAAATTCATCACATCCACCACAGTAATACAACGGCAGATTTTTACCAGATCCTTTTGGTTCATACAAGCCTTAATAATATCGGAAAGCCTCCCTGCTCCAGACGGCTCCACTAAAATCACCTCCGGCGCATACTCTTTTACAATCTGTTCCAGGGATCTGTTAAAATCTCCGTTCAGACTGCAGCAGATACACCCTGAGTTTAAACTGGTCACAGTTAAACTGTCACATTTTAAAAGTTCTTCATCAATTCCGGCATCACCGAAATCATTTTCTATCACTACAACCTTCCGGTTTTCAAAAACGGCAGGGACCATAGTCTGTATAAGTGTGGTCTTACCTGCCCCAAGAAAACCGGATATGATATATAAATCTGTCATTGATCTACTCCTTATCGTGACCTAACCTTTCACTCCAAGCAGCTTTTTTCCAATAAATATAAAAAGAAGGAAAACCACACCTACTAAAACAATGGTTCCTCCCGGCTTTAATCCCAGATAATAGGCAGCAAAAAGACCGATTATCATAAATGCCACATCAAAACCAATGGCATAAAGAACTGTCTGCCTGTAATTTTTGGAAAACTGCATGGAACAGGCGGTCGGTATCACCATCATGGACGAAACAATTAAGGCTCCTACAGTTCTTGCCGCAATGGAGACCGTAACTGCCGTTAATACGGTAAATATAAAATTGACTATTTTAACAGGAACGCCGGCAAGTCTTGCACTCCTCTCATCAAGAGCAATGTAAAACAGTTCTTTGTAAAGAAGTACAAACAGCAAAAGCACCGTTAAGGACACTCCCATAACCAGAAACATCTCCATGTCGCTGATAGCCACAATACTGCCAAAAAGAAAACTGTTAAAATTAGCAGAATTCTTCACAAAACCAGACAGCACACCTGCCAGACCGATTCCGGCAGACATAATAATGGCGATGGACATTTCCGAATAACGGGGCAGTTTTCTTCGTATCGCCTCAATTCCAAGGGCAGCCATAATACAGGCAGCCACTGCTCCGGCAACCGGATTGATTCCAATAATAAGCCCGAACGCAACTCCTGCCAGAGAAGTATGGGAAAGCGCATCTCCGATCATGGAAAGCCTTTTTAATACAATTACAACGCCGATACAGGGAATCACCATGGCAAGCAGGATTCCCACTACAAAGGCCTTCTGCATAAAGGCGTAATTAAATATCTCCATCACAGTCAGCCTCCCCCGGAATTGTTATTTTTCTCATCACGCCGTCTTCCAGCCGGAAGATGGTATCTGCCAGACCGGCCAGACGCTTCCTGTCGTGTGTTACCATAAAAACAGTCATGTGATCATTGCGATTGAAGTTTTGGATCAGCCGGTAAAATTCTTCCGTATTCTTTTCATCCACCCCGGTGGTGGGCTCGTCAAGAATTAATAGACGTGGCTTGTTAACCAGGGCTCTTGCCAGCAGTACTCTCTGCTGCTGACCGCCTGACAGCTTGCCGATCAGGCGTTTTCTATATAGTTCCATTCCCACCTCACAAAGAGCTTCTGCCACCTTTTCCTTCTCTTTTTTTCCAGGAAAACGAAACAGCCCGATCTGGCTGTATAAATTTGCCTGAATAATCTCCTCAACAGAGGCCGGAAAGTCCTTGTAAGTATCCATTCCATTTTGGGGAACGTATCCCACGTCCTTCCAGTCACTGAACTGGCGGATATCCTTTCCCAGCAGTTTAAAGCTTCCTGCTTCTCCGGTTAAAGACAACTCGCCTAACAGAATCCGGATCAGTGTACTTTTTCCAGCCCCGTTGTCACCGGTGAGCGCGGCAAAACCGCCTTGGGGAACGGTTAAATCCACTCCGTTTAAAACCCTAGTTCCACCATAGGAAAATGTCAGTCCCTTCATTTCAATCGCGTTCACATTCTTACTCCTGTTCTTTTTATTCCAGCGCTTCTTTTAAAACCGTCAGATTCTTCTCCATAACAGAAAAATAATCATCCCCATTTTTTAACTGTTCGTCAGTCAGTCCCTCTAACGGATTTAACACCTCTGTTTTTGCGCCTGTTTCTTTTGCAATGGTCTCCGCCACTTTGGGGCTGACCAGATCTTCAAAGAATATGGTTTTCACCTTATTTTCTTTTACAAAGTCTATGACTTCCGCCATTCTTGCCGGATCCGGTTCAGAATCCGGTGACAGTCCCTCAATGCCCATCTGAGTCAGTCCATAGGCATTGCAAAGATACCCGAATGCCTCATGGGCAACAACTACCGATTTATTGGGCAGCGGAGATAACGTATCTTTATATTTCTTGTCCAGCTCATCAAATTTGCTGGCATAGTTATCATAATTAGCCTGATAATATGCTTCATTAGCCGGATCTGCCTTAACAAAGGCATCCTTAATATTCTCCATCTCTTTCTTTGCATTTACTGGGCTTAACCACACATGAGGATCGAATTCTCCGTGCTCCTGTTCCTCACCCTTTACCTCTTCCTGTTCCTCCCCTTTCAACAAGGAGATTCCTGAAGATGCCTCTGTAACAGTCAGATTGTTATTTTTAAGACTCTTTAACACATCTTCCACCCAGTGCTCAATTCCAGCTCCGCTGTATACAAATACATCTGCTTTTTCCAGACCAGTAATATCCTTTGTCGCCGGTTCCCAGTCGTGAGGCTCTGTTCCTGCAGGAACCATATTTTTAACCTCTACCTTATCGCCGCCGATCTTAACGGCAAAATCATACATGGGATAAAAACTTGCCATTACATTCAGCTTTCCGCTGTCATTTGCTTCTTTTTTCTGACCACATCCAGATAACAGCACTGCAGAAGCTGCCGCTGCTAACAGAATTACTTTCGTTCCTTTATTCATGAATAAAATCCTCCGATTTTTCTGTTTCCTTCAAATTCCCGTATGAATCAACTGATTCAATTATTCATACGGATCTTTAAATCAACAAGAGAAACCGGACGGAGAAACAGTCCTGCCAGATAAGGCAGCATGGTATATTTTATAATTGGTAAAGAAACAGCGATTACTGCAGCTGTTCCAATCGCTTCAAAAATTACACTGAGCGCCGAAATGCATACTTCTATCTCCTGACAGACTCTGCAATGCCTGCCTGTGCAGTCATGGGAAAGATGGGTGAATACAAAAATCGATGAGCCCAGGAAAACCACAGTGAGAATCAAAGCTGTCATAAGGGCTGCCCATTGTCTGGGATTTAATCTGCCTTTCATAACAAATCCTTTCTTTTATCTATCAGCTTACTGCTGACAGCCGCTGCAATAGCCGTAAAGCACCATGTGCTTTTGATCCAGCTTAAATCCATGATCATCATGGATGTGTCGGTAGAATTCATCCAGCCTGGAGCATTCCAGGGGAATCATGGATCCGCATTTTAAACAGACCAGCTTTCCCACATTCCTGTTTATTTCTTCCCCTATATATCGAAACTGAGCCTTGGATCCGTCCACAGAGGGGATCTTCACAACCACGCCATCCTCACATAAACGTTCCAGTGCCCGGTATACGGTAGTCTGTCCAACATGGATTCCATCACTTTTAAGACGTTCCATAAACTCTTCCACGGTACAGAATATTTCTTTTTGTTTCATTAAGCAGCTCACAATCATTTCCTGCTGCCTGGTCCGGTATCTTCCACGTTCTGCCATATTCATCCCCTATTTTCGAAATCAGAAATCATTTTCATATTATAGCACTCTCCTTTTAAATGTCAAGGCGAAATTGAAAACCATTTCCTGTTTCCATTGATAAAATTTTTCTATTCCCCGTTTTCACTCTTGACAATCCATTTTTAAACTGCTATTATGTTCATAAATTTAGAAATATTTTACTTTTTGAACAATAAAGGAGGAGCCTATGCAAGCAATCATTCTGGCTGCCGGTATGGGACGGCGACTAAAACAGTTAACCGAGCATCAGCCCAAATGTATGGTACCTGTCAATAAGATTCCACTAATTGAACGAATGTTAAGGCAGCTTGACCAATATGACCTGGAAAAAATCATTCTTGTGACTGGTCATAAAGGGGAACTTCTGCGTTCCTTTGTGGAATCCCTTTCCCTCCGGACACCGGTGGTCTTTATTGATAATCCGGTTTACGAAACCACCAACAATATCTATTCCCTTTATCTTGCCAAGGACTGTCTCCTGGAGGATGACACCCTGCTCCTGGAATCGGACTTGATATTTGAACAGGAAGTTTTAACCCAGATTATTAAAGACCCCCGCCCCAATCTGGCTCTGACCGCCCCTTTTGAAAGCTGGATGGACGGCACGGTTGTACTGATTGACCAGCAGGACAATATCATGAAGTTCTTAACCAGAAAAGACTTCCGCTTCGAAGACATTCATTCCTACTATAAAACGGTCAATATCTACAAATTCAGCCAGAACTTCTCCTCCACCCATTATGTCCCCTTCTTAGAGGCATACAGCAAGGCATTGGGAAATAACGCCTACTATGAGCAGGTACTGAAAGTCATTTCCCTTCTGGATGATCACGATTTAAAAGCTTCCCGTCTGGAAAATGGTTTCTGGTACGAAATTGATGACGAGCAGGACTTGGATATTGCAGAATCCATTTTCACAGACTCCCAAAGCAGATTGCTCCGCCTGTCTGAGCGCTACGGTGGATACTGGCGCTATCCGGGACTGTTGGATTTCTGCTATCTGGTAAATCCTTATTTCCCTAACAGCCGTCTTATGGGAGAGATTAAGGCCAGCTTTGAAATCCTCACTACCAGCTATCCTTCCGGACTTGATATTAACAACCTTCTTGCTGCCAAATCCCTGGGACTTGATAAAAACCAGGTACTGACCGGAAACGGGGCCACTGAACTGATAAAACCGCTTCTTCGAAGCTTTGAAAAACCAGTGGGAGTTTTGCGTCCTTCTTTTTCGGAATATGAAAACTGTGCCGCCTCAGTCATCCCTTATACCGTCTCCTCCAGAGATTTCTCTTATACAGCTGAGGACCTTATGGATTTTTACAGCGATAAGGAACTATCCGCACTTGTTTTAGTAAATCCGGATAATCCCAGCGGAAACTACATAAAAAAAGAAGACGTACAAAAACTGGCACAGTTTTGCAAGGATCGAAATACCTTGCTGATTTTAGATGAATCCTTTTTGGATTTTTCTGATACTGAAGAGGAACCCTCCTTTATGACACCGGAGATCTTAAACGCCAATCAGAATCTGGTTCTGATAAAAAGTATTTCAAAATCCTATGGTGTACCAGGATTGCGGCTTGGAATTCTGACCTGTGCAGATCCGGATATCATTGCTCTTGTACGAAAGGAGCTTCCCATCTGGAATATTAATTCTCTTGCAGAATATTTTCTTCAGATATTTGAAAAGTATCAGGGGGATTACCGGGAGGCCCTAAAGCAATTTCAGGAAACAAGAGACGAAATGTACGGTTCACTGGGTTCCATAAGACAGCTGACCCTGTATCCGTCCCAGGCTAACTTTATACTTTGCGAGGTAAAGGACGGCTGCTCTGCCCATCAGATCGCCGAGCTGCTTTTAAACCGTTACAACATTCTTGTGAAGGATCTCTCCCACAAACCAGGTATGGAAGGAAGAGAATGTATTCGGATCGCAGTCAGAACCAAAGAAGATAACAAGCGCCTATGTGACGCACTAAAACATATATTACGATAATATCAGGAGGTAGTTAAAATGAATGCACAGGAAACAGCAAACGAAACATGGAAGCAGATCTGGGTAAGAAAAGGAAAAGCAGAGGGAAATGATCTACTCGCCTTTGACGGCTATGAAGCAACTCAGGTAGATATGGAGGAAGTGGCCCGTCAGATAACCAAACGGCTGGATATACAAAAAAGTGACAAGGTTTTAGAAGTTGGCTGCGGCGCAGGTGCACTTGCCCAATATTTGGACTGCGATTACACTGGAATGGATTATTCCCATACACTGGTTCAAAAACACATTGAGATACTGCACAATTCCGTCCTCACCGGAGAAGCTGCCGATTTACCGTTTAAGGATCATACCTTTGATAAGGTGATCTGTTATGGCGTTTATCTCTATTTTGACAATAAGGAATATGCAAAAAAAGCTACAAGCGAGCTGTTAAGAGTTGCGAAAAAAAGTGTGCTCATTGGCGAACTTCCCATCCGTTCTCACCGCGAGGAACATCTTCTGTTTAAAAAGGATGAATTTGAAGGCTGGGAAATCAGCGACGGTTTTTATGATCCTTATAGAAATGACCGCTTTAATGCCATTTACCGTTATACCCTATAATTATAGAAGAAACAGTTTCATAAGCCCGCCTGATATGGCGCAGCTTATGAAACTGAAATTAAAAAATACTTATGGTGTCACTCTGTTTAAATCTCTTGGAAAAAGAGAAGACAGACGTACATTATCCTGATCCAGTAACCTGCTGGTAAAACGTTCCAACCCCAATCCCAGCCCTCCATGAGGCGGCATACCGTATTTATGCATCATCAGATAGCTTTCAAATGATTCTTTATTCATTTCCCGTTTCTTCATTTTATTTAACTGCTGCTCATAGTTATGAATTCTCTGTCCGCCTGTGGTAATCTCAAGTCCTTTAAACAGTAAGTCAAAGCTTTCTGTCTCTTCTTCATTTTCTATGCTGTCCATGGCGTAAAATGGTCTTTTCCTGCTTGGGTAGTGAGTGACAAATACAAAATCACTCCCTGTTTCTTCTTTCATAATCTGGGAAAGGTTTTTTTCCTCTTCCGGTTCAAAATCATCAAAATCCACGATTGGCCTGTTAAATCTTACGGAAATTAGTTCTTTTGCCTCCATAAATTTGATTGATGGAATTTCTTTGATATAAGGCAGCTTTACATTTAATATCCGCCGTTCTTCTTCATAATTTGATTCCAGCACCTCTATCACATGACGAAGCATGGCCGTTTCCATTTCCATGATGTCTTCAAAATTTTTAATATATCCCATCTCAAAATCCACACTTGTGTATTCATTGAGATGTCTTGAGGTATCATGCTTTTCTGCCCGGAATACGGGAGCGATTTCAAATACCCGTTCATAGACTCCCACCATCATCTGCTTATAAAACTGAGGACTCTGGGCAAGATACGCCTCCTTGCCAAAATAATCGAAGCGGAAAATATTGGCTCCACCCTCTGCGCCAGCATGAACAATTTTCGGTGAGTGGATTTCTGTAAAGTTCTCCTTTCTTAAAAACTCACGAATCCCCAGGGTAATTCCCTCCTGCAATAAAAATATGGCACGTTCTTTCTCATTACGCAGGGTAACAGGTCTGAAATTAAGAAGATTTTCAAGGGATGTGTCCACTCGTTTATTATTAATCACAATGGGACTCTGCTGATCCGGTTTTGATAAGATCTCCACCTTAAGGAGCCGAAGCTCAAAACCTGCTTTCGACCTTTCTTCCGGAATCACCTGTGCGGTTGCGACTACGCAGCTCTCTTCTGTCAATTCTTCCAGTTCAAACAGAGAATATTCATTGCTGTAGATACATTGGACCACATTCCTTTTGGTTCTTAACAGGATAAATGCGAACCCGCTCATTTTTCTTATTTTATAGATACTTCCATGAATTTTTATCTTCTCATTCAGATGATTTGCCAGATCCCCGGCCTCAACTGTTCCTTTTTCAATCATTCCAACAATATTCTTCATTATTTTTCCTCCAGGATTCATAGAATGCAACTTCAAACCATCCCATTCCATCCATAAGGACATCATCCATATGTCCCACACGATCACCACCTTTCATGATTGCCCGTATGGGTAAAAAAATAGAACCACACGGATCAGTACTATCCACCAATGCGGTTCCGAATTATATTCTTTCCACATAGGCACAGCAACGAAAGCGCCTGTACCTATGAGCATTCAAAGATACAAGCGCTATCAATCGTCGTCCCTATTCAACATGGAAAATTGTTGATTACGATTCATCATAGCCACCTCTGCAGTTATATTAATAGGTAACAGATTATCACAGATCCTGACACATGTCAAATGCAATCTCCTTATACTTTTCCATCAGCAATGGCTGAATATAGGGATAGGTCCAATTCTCTGGCAACTGTTCCGTAATGATTACTTCTTCAATTTCATGATGGAGCTCCTCTTCAAAGGAATATATTTCAGCAAAGTAAAGCATACCAAGGCTTTCTTCCCTTAAACACTCTCCTTCTCTGGTCTCACCGCATACTGAATATACACATAATGGAATCATATCAAATTCCACTGCACCGGTTTCTTCCCAAAGTTCCCTCCTGGCAGTATCGTTGATATTTTCAGACTCTTCCCGGTGTCCTCCCGGCACTTCAAAAGTATCTCTGTCTTTATGTCTGCAAAAAACCCATTTCCCCTGATTTCTGGAAATAATTACTGCAAACTTCAGCTTCTCATCCTCTGCCTCATCATAAAATCTGACTTGTGTCCCCATGATTTCAATATCCTCTCCGTATTCCTTTTACTGATTCAATCATATCATGAAATAAATAATGACAAAAGTAAAAAAATGGTAAATTTTAGATATAGCAAATTTCCAAAAAATCGTTATAATGATATCTGATTATATGATTAGTTCCGCCGTAAATCAGTCATTGCATACTGATAATGGATATCAATTGAGTATACTAAAACCTATTTTTTACATGTGTTAATTTTGTAAATATATCACTATATTTAATGAAAAAGGCGCAGTTTAACCAAAACCACGCCACCATTTTCAGACTAATTTTGACATGATCCAT
>NZ_DALYXB010000020.1:78659-80634 GCF_031982545.1 Lacrimispora sp. | reverse complement strand
ACCGGACCTACTGGCGATACCGGACCAACCGGACCGACCGGCGATACTGGACCTACCGGACCTACCGGTGATACTGGACCGATCGGACCTACTGGCGATACCGGACCGACCGGACCTACTGGCGATACCGGACCGACTGGACCTACCGGCGATACTGGACCGACTGGATCTACTGGTGATACTGGACCTACTGGTGATACTGGACCGACTGGTCCTACCGGTGATACTGGACCTACTGGACCTACCGGCGATACTGGACCGACTGGACCGACTGGTGATACTGGACCTACTGGACCGACTGGTGATACTGGACCGACCGGACCCACCGGTGATACCGGGCCGACTGGACCTACCGGCGATACTGGACCTACCGGACCTACTGGCGATACTGGACCGACTGGCGATACTGGACCGACTGGACCTACCGGACCCACTGGCGATACTGGACCGACCGGACCGACCGGCGATACTGGACCGACTGGACCGACTGGTGATACTGGACCGACTGGACCGACCGGCGATACCGGACCGACTGGCGATACTGGGCCTGCTGGCGCATTAGCTTTTAGTAATAATGCTGGAATCCAGGCTATATCCCCACTTTTATTAACAGAGGTAAGTGCTGCCTCTGCAACAACTCCCGTTGTTGCAGGCAATACTGTAAAGATTGATTATGGACTTGACTTACAAAATGTTGTAACTACTGCGCCTTACTCCTATACAGCAGAACTTAGATTATACAGAGACGGAGCTTTAATAGATACAAGAACTTTAAGTTTCAATGGATCAATTGCCGGTACGACTGATACAGCTATATCTGACACCTTTGTTGATACTGCACCAACCACTGTTAGTTCAACCTATGAAATGAGAGTAATCTATACAGCTGCCAATAGCGTTGATAGTGCGAATGTGATTAACAGAAAAATTAATCTTATCGTATTTCAATAGATTGAAATCCTCCAAAAGTATTATTACCATCAAAATACAACTCTTTATAAGTCAATGTATTTATCGTGTCCACTATATATCAAGTTTTTTCTAACAAACTTGATACTAATCACATATGATATAGTATAAAGGATTGAAAAAGCCCTTTATAATACAATTCACATCTACAAGACATCATACAAGTAAAAAATTACACCTTGACAGGAGGGAGTTATAATGAGTAATTGTAGAGATTGGGACAGAAACCACTGTGGTTGTGGTGGTTGCGGTGGGGGCTGTGTAGGCCCAGCCGGACCACAGGGACCAAGAGGCTGCCCAGGACCAACCGGACCACAAGGTCCCAGAGGACCCCAGGGACCTACCGGACCACAAGGTCCCAGAGGATTCCAGGGACCTACCGGGCCTACTGGACCTCAAGGAATTCCAGGTCCTGATGGACCTACTGGGCCACGTGGTCCCCAGGGTCCTGTAGGACCACAAGGACCGCAGGGTATTCAGGGCCCAGTTGGACCTACTGGACCTACTGGTGCTACTGGTGCTACTGGTGCTACTGGCGCTACCGGACCTACCGGCGCTACTGGTGCTACTGGCGCTACCGGTGCTACCGGGCCTACCGGGCCTACCGGCGCTACTGGAGCTACTGGCGCTACCGGTGCTACTGGCGCTACCGGACCTGCCGGACCTACCGGACCTACTGGCGCTACTGGCGCTACCGGTGCTACTGGCGCTACCGGACCTGCCGGACCTACCGGACCTACTGGCGCTACTGGCGCTACCGGTGCTACTGGTGCTACCGGGCCTACCGGACCCACTGGTGCTACTGGCGCTACTGGCGCTACCGGACCTACCGGACCTACTGGCGCTACTGGCGCTACTGGCGCTACCGGACCTGCCGGACCTGCCGGACCTACCGGACCTACCGGCGCTACTGGTGCTACTGGTGCTACCGGACCTACCGGACCTACCGGTGCTACTGGCGCTACCGGTGCTACCGGACCTACCGGACCTACCGGCGCTACTGGCG
>NZ_DALYXB010000020.1:0-78559 GCF_031982545.1 Lacrimispora sp. | reverse complement strand
CTACCGGACCTACCGGACCTACCGGCGCTACTGGCGCTACCGGTGCTACCGGACCTACCGGACCTACCGGCGCTACTGGCGCTACCGGTGCTACCGGACCTACTGGAGATACTGGACCTATCGGACCTACCGGACCTACCGGACCTACTGGCGCTACTGGCGCTACCGGTGCTACCGGACCTACCGGAGATACTGGACCTACCGGTCCTACCGGACCTACTGGTGCAGCTGGACCTGGTGCTCAGCTAAGAGGTATCGAAGTATTGTTAACTGCAGGAGAAACTGTTGCGAATGGCAGCCCTGTCATTTTTAATACAGTGGTAAATGACCAAAGTATAAATATTTCTTATAATACAGTTACAGGTGTCGCAACCATTACATCCACAGGTATCTATTATGTTTCCTGGTGGATCTCAACAGATGGTGCCGGACCTTCCACTTATGTTGAATTCTCAACTCAGATAAATGGCAGCGGAGGAATTCCTGCAGATTCACCAATCGTTACTGGTCAGCTTAATGGTTCTGCTTTGGTGACAGTAGGTGCAGTTCCTGCTACCGTACAAATCATCAATACAACTGGTCAGGAGGTATTCTACGGAACAACTCCGGTTATCGCTCATATGATAATCCTTGAAGTCTCTGTATTGTAACAGATCTTAAACCACAAAAAGCGCCGGTTCAAAAACCGGCGCTCTTTCTATCACATAAGCGGTGCAAACAGCCTGAGTGCCCGCCCCGCGAATCTTTCATACCACGGATCATTTGGTATATCTCCTAACGAAATTCTTCTGCATAAAGACAGTGTTTCCTGATAATCCCGTTCTACATCACGGATTACTTCATTGCGATACAGATACGTTCCGCATTCAAAATGAAGATACAGGCTTCGAAAGTCCAAATTAATTGTACCAACTGCTGCCTTTGTATCATCACTTGTAAAGACTTTTGCATGCATGAACCCCGGAGTATATTCCCATATTTTAACACCTGCCCGAATCAGCTCTCCATAATGTGATTTAGCAAGCAGAAAAGCATATTTTTTATCAGGGATATGTGGGAGGATAATAGAAACATCCACCCCTCTTTTCGCAGCAAATGTCAGGGCTTTCACCATCTCATAATCAAGAATCAGATAGGGAGTCATAATATGAACATAGTACCTGGCATTATTAATGATATCCAAGTAAACCTCTTCTCCAACCGATTCCTTATCAAGAGGACTGTCTCCATAGGGAATCACAAATCCTTCCATATTAAGCTCCAGTGGGTAAAAATACTCCGGATCTCTTAAATAAATATCATATTTCTCCGGATCCTTCTCAGAGATATTCCACATTTGAAGAAACATCATGGTAAAACTGGTAACAGCATCTCCTTTGAGCATAATACCTGTGTCTTTCCAATGTCCAAATCTTACTTTTCTGTTGATATATTCATCTGCCAGGTTAATACCGCCTGTAAACGCAGTATGTCCGTCTATCACTAGAATTTTTCTATGATCCCTGTTATTCTGATAACTGGATATCACTGGTTTGATTGGTGAAAATACTTTCGCCTTCAATCCCTTTTCCTGTAGTACTTTAATATAATTATATGGAAGCACCGTGAATGATCCCATCCCATCATACATAATCCGTACTTCTACCCCTTCTCTGCTTTTTGATTCCAGCAATTCCAGTATAGAATCCCACATTTCCCCTCTTTCAATAATAAAAAATTCCAGAAAGATAAATCTCTTAGCCTTAGCTATCTCCCATTTCATAGCTTCAAACATTGCTTCTCCCAAAGGATAGTACTGTGCGTTGGTATTTCCATAGGCTGGATAATGACCATATTCTTTCATATAATGTGCCAGATTTGCATTTCTCCTGCTGACTTTTAATAAACGTTCCATAACCCTGGGATTCTGCTCCAGATAGCACTCCGTCTCATCCATGCTGGACGTTAACTTCTTCTCCATAAACCGTTCGATAATCTGTAATTCCACCAGAAGATAAAAAAAGGTTCCAAAAACAGGAACCGCTGTTACAGGCACCATCCAGCTCATTTTAAAACTGGGATTCTCTTCTTTATTTAAAATATAAATGATAACCAGTGCGCTAAGTAATGTAACTGCACCATAAAAATACGCCAGATAAAAGCTCAGGAAGCGGTATGCTGCTGTTAAAACCAGAATCTGAATCATAAGTGAAATAACTGCAAACATAGACCTTCCAAAAATAATCCTAAGCATCTTTTTGATACGACCCATCCTCTGTACCTCCACTCTGCTAATTTGTTTCTTTGCATGGTTCATATTATACCGCCTGACCAGGTATCTTGCAAGTATTTGCCAAACAGACCACGGAACAAATAACTTTTATTGTAATTCCCTTTTATTTACAGTATAATGCATAGTAATAAAAATTATCAAAAGGAGACCATCTATGGAAAAATCCAAGGTTTATTACACAAATTTTCATACCACTTTCCGTGAAAACCTTCCTCAAAAACTTGCCCGGCTCATTAAAACAGCCGGTATGTCTGAGAACATTGATTTCCAGAATAAATATGCCGCAGTAAAAATCCATTTTGGAGAACTGGGTAACTTATCATTTTTACGCCCTAATTACGCAAAGGTAGTGGTTGATTTAATTAAAGAAGCCGGCGGAAAACCATTTTTAACTGATTGCAACACCTTATATGTGGGAAGCAGGAAGAATGCCCTGGATCATCTGGATACTGCCTATGAAAATGGATTTTCACCATTTTCCACCGGTTGCCATGTTCTGATTGCCGATGGTCTGAAAGGAACGGATGAAATCCTGGTTCCAGTAGACGGAGAATACATTAAAGAAGCGAAAATCGGACGGGCAGTTATGGACGCTGATATTTTCATATCTCTCACGCATTTTAAAGGACATGAAAGCACAGGTTTTGGAGGAACTCTAAAAAACATAGGAATGGGGTGTGGTTCAAGAGCGGGAAAAATGGAGATGCATAACGCGGGAAAACCTCATGTAACCGAAGAAACCTGCATCGGCTGTCATGCCTGTGAAAAGAATTGTGCCCATGATGCTTTTTCATTTGAGAACAAAAAAGCGATGATTAACAGCAGCAGATGTGTCAGCTGCGGCCGTTGCATTGGCGTTTGCCCAGTAGATGCCATTGAATCTGATTGTGATGAATCAAACGATATTTTAAACTGCAAAATAGCGGAATATACACAGGCAGTACTAAAAAATCGTCCCCACTTTCATATCAGCCTTGTGATGGATGTTTCCCCTTACTGCGACTGTCACTCAGAAAATGACATCCCGATTATTCCGGATGTGGGAATGTTCGCCTCCTTCGATCCTGTAGCACTGGATGTTGCCTGTGCAGACGCAGTAAATAAGCAGCCGGTTATGGCAGGGAGCGTTCTTGAGAAGCACGGGAGCCACCACCATGATCATTTTAAAGATACCCACCCTACTACAAACTGGAAATCTTCCATTGAACATGGGGTAACAATAGGTCTTGGAAGTGCTGAATATGAATTAATTTCGATATAAGGATCCAAAAAGAGAGAGGTCAAAGCCTCTCTCTTCTCTTTTAATCAGACCACCCCATATGATAGGTTCCATCTTCACTGAGGGGGACTTTATCCCTTCCGATCTGCCAGACTGAAATCTCACTGTTGTTGACTTTTTTTTCAGAAACATCCTTGGCTATAATCAGCTGAGGCCATACATAGGTGGTATCTACCTCTTTTCCATCAAGACATACTTTTGAATAAGGAGTAAAATTCTCGCCATAAATCAACAGGTTGGATTCATTGTAAACCACTTTATCAATTTTTATTCTATCAATTCCCATCTTTAAATCAGTTTTCAGATAAGGACTATCTCCACCATATACTTTATGCTCTCCGTAAAGGATATCATACTCCAGATTTTTCATATCCTCCAGATAGCTTTCCTCATTGGTGTTTTCCCCATTTAAATATTTTTGATGAAACCGGATCATAGTTCCTTCATGAATATTCAGCATGTTAAGAACATGAGAAGAAAGCTGATAAGCCTCCACATCCTTTTTAACCACAGGCAGATTCATGTTATTCCAGATAACGTATTCTGTCTGAAACAGGGAATGATTCTTC
This sequence comes from Lacrimispora sp., assembly GCF_031982545.1. Taxonomy (GTDB): domain Bacteria; phylum Bacillota; class Clostridia; order Lachnospirales; family Lachnospiraceae; genus Lacrimispora. The sequence goes on along the minus strand of NZ_DALYXB010000020.1, from coordinate 74,439 downwards.
ATCTCATCCTCACTCCACTCAAAACCGGGAAGATGATCTCCATAAAGCACCAGTACGATGGGCTCTTTGCGGGTTCTTAACGTATTAACAAGGGAACGAATAAACTGATCCATCTCATTAATCTGTTGGCAGTAATATTCAAAATTTGGATACTTTCCATGTCCCTGTACCGATATGGTGTAGATATAATCCGGTCCTGGTGTAGAATCCAGCGTCTTAATAATCTCGCCAGTTAAAATTTTATCCTTACACCACCCAGTAGGATTCCGCTCAATATTATTCATATATTCAATAGGCGTAAAGGTATCAAATCCAAGCTGCGCAAAAACCCGGTTTCTGTCATAAAAAGTGGCTTCGTTATTATGAATGGTATGAGCCGTGTATCCCAGATTTTTCAGATCAAAAGCAGTGCTTTCACAGGAGGTTTTTTTAAGAACTGTCTTATATGGATATTCACCTGGACCGAAAAAGTCCAGATTCATACCGGTTATATTTTCAAACTCCGTATTGGCAGTACCTGCTCCAACAGAAGGAACGCTTAAATATCCCCCTGGATAATTTTTTTGCAGCTGGTGGAAAAAGGGTATGGGATCATAATCCACCGGATTGTTTTTCCACAAAGAGGGGTCAAAAAACGATTCCAGCTGAATCATAATCACATTGGGTTTTGTGTTTTCCGTAATTGCATAGGTGTTTTCAGGCACCAGTTCCTCCGACTGAATGGTTTCCAATGTTTCAGACCCATATCCTTCCGGCTTTGCTATCCCGGTATTAAATACGGAATTGGAAAAACAATATGGGAATCCGTATGATCGAAAGCCTTGTCCGATGTTGCCAAAATGAACCGCTACCAGACCGTACTTCATGGCACCGCTTGTAACGCCAAGTACCAGTGCAGTACTCAAAAAAATGATTGCCAATCCATGACTCAGTCTGGTTTTCTCCTGACTGACTGGTGCTTTTTTCCAGACTCCCACTAATAAGATAAATGCCAATACACCAGCTGATGCCATGAGAATAATCTGCATCCAGGTAAAGTAAACGGTAGCAAGGCTTATGGCATACTTCACCAGACGCAGATCGGCTGCCGTAAAGGGAGTTGTACGGAAGATCAGAAGAATACCATTTACAATCCCCATAAAAATCCACAGAAACGTAATTAAGATACAGGCAAATGCTTTTCGCCTTGTAATAAACATAATAGTAAAGGGAAGAAAAATGATTAAAGTATTAAGTAAAAAGATAAAAAAACTATTCCCTATATAAGAACCCAGATTCAACAGCGACTTCCGGCTGGCCAGCTCTATCACTAAATTAATACCTGCAGAAAGAGCTAATAGCTTCCAAAGCCATCTGAAATAAACTTTCATTGTATACCTCATCTTCTATGCACATTTGCGAACCGGGTTTAGTCTACCACATTTTACAGCAAATTTACATACCTTTTTTTAAATTAGCATCGAGTAGGATTAAATTTCTCTAACTGAGTAATTTTCGATGTTGATCTTGCATGGCAGGCAAACTAAAAAAAGGACCGGATTCAATCCGGCCCCTCGTAATCATTCCTGTTCTTCCGTAGGTTCAAACACATCATCATTCACAGCATTAATGCCGGCAGTTATATTCACTTCCTCTGCCGAGGTAGTCTGCTCCTTCTCATCCATCTCTTCTGAATCTGGATCAGCTGCTGCCTCTTTCACAGGAGCCCCGCACTTGCCGCAAAACAGAGAGCTTTTGGGAACCTTTGCTCCGCATTCCGCACAGATACGGCTGCCTTCACTTTGGGTCAATTCAATCTCCAGGGCGGCAATTCTTGCCCGGCTGGCTCTGACAGCTTCATAAGCTTTGGTATAAGCTTCCTTAGGCTCACTGTTGTCTTCATAATACAGTTTTCCAATGACTGCATAAGCTTCTTCCAGCTTGGTTTTCTCTGCACCGATCTGTGTCTTTAGCTGTATCGTCTCAGTCAATGCTTTCGCCTTCGTTGCAACCTCTTTGCCGGTATCACTAAGTGTCTTTCCCAGCTCTTCAAAAAATGCCATCCGTGATTCCTCCTTTGACTTTTGCTCCTACCATTGTAACTTTATTGGAAGAAAAAGTCAATGAAAGACTGTTATCACAATTCCTGTTTATGGCTTCAGCGCTTCTCTTACTGAATCAGGAAGCTGCTTTAGAGGTACAATATACTGAATCTCACTGCGATTGCCCAACGCACTGCTGACAGCGGAAAAACTGATACGATCTGTATTCCAGATACCAAACGGGTTCATGCCTGCATATTCATCAATTGCGGCCTGACTCATAATCTGAGCAATCAGCTGCGGATCTGAAACTGTATAGTATTGAGAACTGCTGCTTTCATAAGTTACCTTATCATACTTAGATAACTGGCTTAAATCAAAACTGATTTCTTTAATTTCGTCATAGGAATTCCAGCTATCGACATCCAGCTGACATTCTCTTAATAAATTCATAGTATTAGTAAAGGAAGGATAGATCGGATAATACCCTCTGGAAGTCAGATCACTATACTGCCAGGAATTCTGATTTCCCTCTCTCTTACTGTCTGCTTCAGCCTGAATCTTTGTCATAAACTGAATGGAGGCTACCGGATTTTCTTTGCTCATAGTTTCAACTTTCAACTGACTTAAATCAGTCTGATATGCAAGAAGGAGTTTTTCCGTCATAGCCTTATCTGTACCATTTTTGTCACGACTAATAATACTTGACTGTGATCCTCTGCTGACTCTCACTGCAGATGTATTCTCAGTTGTCTGACTGAAAATAGGATATACTGCCTGAATGAAATCCTGATCTTCGTATAGCTGGGTCAGTTCCTCTTCTACCTCTGAATATTTCAGGGAATAGCTGCGATGTACATTCTTTCCGTTCTTAAGGGTATATTTCACAGAGAAATCGCAGCTTCTGTCTGATTCTTCCCAATCGTTATCAGTAAATTGATCCCAATTTTTGCCCCTGTTGTATTCAACCGCTTTTTTCACCATAGACAGAGCCGGTGCTTTATTCTCCAGCTTCATATGGCTGAAAATATAATCATCTCCACTTTGATACTGCCAGCGATAATCATTTATGGTATCCCGAACTGCATCTCCATAGGAAACCCAATTGTTATCATTATTCAAGGATATTGCAATGGAATCTATGGAATTTTCAGAAGGTATATAACTGTCATATCCAAACAGATCCATTTGAAAGCTGCCAAATATCACCGCCGCTACAAGAGCTGACGCAATCATCTGCTTCCAGTTTGAAAATAATTTTCTAAAATCAAAGTGGTATATGATTTCAATGACGCAATGAGATAACAACATGCCACAAAGCAAACCAAATACCGCCCACCCCATACTTGAACGGATGGTCCAGAAGACAAAGCATCCGGAAAGGGAAGATAAAACAACAATGGGAATCCGGATTATCGGCATACTGATTTTAAATGCCATCGCCTTTTTTGCAGACTCAGAACCTCTTTTTTTATATAAAAACAGACAAAGGAAGGTGAATATAACAAATAAGACAGCTACAATTATGATCTGGGAAACTAATATAGCACCCAGCTTTTCACCATTATCAAGTGCAACATTATAAATAAATATTGCATATGGAGAAGATTTTACCAGAAACGGGCGGAACAGTTCTTCTCCGCTTCTATAGCTGGTATGAAAAAAGTATCCATAACATCCCTGTAAAATAAACAGTAAAATTGTAAAATAACCTTCGAAAACTGCTGTACCAAATATACCTACAATCACGCTTCCTGTCATAATCATCGCCAGCACTGTAACAGCGTATATCATGGCATAATGAAGCAGAAAAAGCAGATATCCTGAAATAACTGTACCCATAAGTTCAGAAGGTGATATACCATACGCCGTAGTAACGCCCAGGGTAAGAATTAAATTAACCCCATAAACAACTGCCACAATCAATATACCATTCAGATAATTGGCCCAGAATAAGTGTTTTCTGTTTACTGGAATTCCATGATAGAAGTCAACCTTTTGTCTGGAGTGAAGGTAGGAAAAACTTGTAACTCCCATCACAATGGATAAAACAATCAGCAGAAAGGTAATAAAACCATTTTGAAATCCCATTAAATTCCTTAGTTGAGAATGAATACTGGCTATGGTTTCCTCTTGTTTCAAGGATTCTCCAATTACCATAGCTATGGTAACCGGGAGTGAGAAGAAAAACATCAGAAAAGCAAGGGTCACCGCCCAAAGTCTGCGCTTACCATCTTCCTGTATCAGTTTAAAAAATAAGCTTTTTGATGTCATATCCTGCCACCTCCGTTTCACTTATAAATATTTCTTCCAGCGATAAGGGAATAATCTCATAGAAGACAGGCTGGAGGGATTCCATCATTCCAACAACCTCTTCCTTGGTTCCCCGTACTGTCATGGTATACAGCTTTCCTCTCGTCTCCGTCTTAATACGGTCTAAGGATACCAGGTCTGCCTCTGTCATACCATCTTTTAACACACACTGAACCTTGTGAATATTCAGCTTTAAATCATCTAAATCCTTTGAAAGCAGTATGCCTCCTCTATGGAGCAGTCCTACATGGTCACATATGTCTTCCAGCTCCCTTAAATTGTGAGAGGCGATAATGGGAGTTAAATTTCTTTCCGCCATATCATTGGCAAAAATACTTTTTACTGCCTGTCGCATAACCGGATCCAGACCGTCAAATGTCTCATCACAGAATAAATAATCTGTATTGGCACTGATGCCGCAGGCTACAGACAGCTGCTTCTTCATACCTTTTGAAAAGGTATGTACCTTTCTTCTCATTTCCAATCCAAAATTACCGATCAGACTTTCAAAGCGCTTCCGATCAAATTCCGGATAAACTTTACTGTAAAATTCCATCATATCCCGGGGAGTCGCATTATTAAAATAATACTGATCATCTGAAATATAGAAAAATCTCTTCTTTACATTCTCATTTTCAAAGACAGACTCTCCATCTATGGTCACAGTTCCCTCATCTGGTTTTAAAATTCCGCTTAGCAGTCTTAAAAAAGTGCTCTTGCCAGCGCCATTGGTACCGATAAGACCAAATACATTCCCATCCTTTATCTCAGCACTTACATGGTCCAGTGCCATGATATTGTCAAATTGTTTTGTCAAATTTTCTGCCTTAATCATTCCTTCACTCCTCCCCCTGATCCGTTTTCTTCATAAATCCATTCCTCTGCCAGCCACGAATGGGCTTTATCCTCTTTTATTCCAGCCCTCTTTGCCTCTTCCACCCAGTCCCCCAGCTTATTCTTTAATTCACTGGTTTTGAGAGCACGGATGGAGCTGGTATCTGCAACAAAACTGCCTCTTCCTTTCACAGAATAAATAAAACCTCTCCTCTCAAGCTCCATATAAGCTCTCTGTATGGTATTGGGATTAATGGATAAATCTGTGGCCATACTTCTGACAGAAGGCAGCTGGCTGTCTTGTTCCAATACTCCGCAAATCATAAGGTCTTTTAATTTTTCCACTATCTGTTCATAGATAGGTCTGCGATCTTTATAATCAAGCAGAATCATAATTCACCTCTTTCTTAACTGTACCAACACATTTAATACACTTAATATAGCAGATCGCCTCCGATCTGTCAACCGGAGGCGACGTTATTTAATAATTTCTTCTGTCTTCAACAATCAGGATCCGAATGGCATTCATCGTATTGCTCCAGTTAAATACATATAATGTATAAGAAGCATTTCCTCTGATGTAAATATTAGAAGAAAGCAGGATATTATCGCTCTGAGCATTGCTGCTCATTACCGAAACCAGGTAAAAACCGATCTTTTGGTATTTAAAGGCGGTAACCTCTTTATAGTCCACCTCCTTAAATGTAAGTACTCCTCCATTTAAAAATACGTTCACTTTTCGATTTGTAATGGATAAATTACAGACCCGAAAGCACCCGGTGTTAATTCCGCCGTTGCAGTACATATCCATGATCTCCATTATTTCAAGACCTGTATCCGAATTGAACACTGCCACCGTCATTGCCTGCCCCAGTGGGACATCAATCTGTTTCTCTAAATAAACGTATCCATTCTCCCCTTGTACAGTCACAGTCTGGGTCTTGGCTGAAACTCTTCCGTATTGACTCATGTCCCCGTTATCCAGACCATTTACAGCAAGTTGCTTGTTAATATAGATCTGAAATGGATCGTAACCCGCAGCAGCATTTAAAAATCTTACCAGTCCGTATTCACTGGTATTGCAAAAATAGCATGGTATAATCGGCTTGGGAAACACGGTGATAACGGAAGTCCAATGTTCGTCAGTATCCGAATTTTCACTGGGGTTTCGTTTCAATGGCCAATCCTCACTAAGATCCGGAGGGGGTACATTAGACGGGGTATCCTGGTTATCCTGCTCATCCCCGGTATCTGATGGCGAAGTATTGACTTCCTGATTGGAGTCAGGAGGTTGATTTTGATTGGTTTCATTTTGCATATAATAAATAATACCCATAAAATCCCTCTTTATTATCGTTATATAGTAAGTTTATTCGGCGAACAATCCTCAGTGCCTGTCAGACAGGAATCATCCCCCATTTGTCATCAGAATATTATAATTTATGGATTATATGCAATATGGGCAGATAGCAGAAAAGAGGTGCACCCGGTCTTTCGACAAGGTACACCTCTTTCCATCAATATTTTAATTATTCATTGCCGTATAAAGTAACCAGCTTCTGAAGATATTCAAATCTTGATTTTGCGTCGTCCTCATTCTTAGAGAATAATTCAGCCGCTCTTTCCGGATTCTTCATTGCTAAGGATGCGTAACGAACCTCACCCTTTAAGAATTCCTGATATCCTTCCAGTGCAGGAGCCTTGCTGTCTAAGGAGAACTTCTTCTCAGCAGCAGGATTGAAACGGAAGTTATTCCAGTATCCGCACTCTACAGCAAGCTTCTCTTCTGTCTGTGCCTTTGACATACCCTTCTTGATACCATGGCTGATACATGGAGCGTATGCGATAATTAAGGATGGACCTGGATATGCTTCTGCCTCTGCAATTGCTTTAACGGTCTGATTGTAATCAGCACCCATAGCGATCTGAGCAACGTATACATAACCATAGCTCATAGCAATGCTTGCAAGATCTTTCTTCTTCGTATCTTTTCCGCCAGCTGCGAACTGTGCTACTGCACCAGTCTTGGTAGCCTTGGAAGACTGACCGCCTGTATTGGAATAGATCTCAGTATCGAATACCATGATGTTGATGTCCTTACCGCTTGCAAGAACGTGGTCAACACCGCCGAAACCGATATCATATGCCCAGCCGTCACCACCAAAGATCCACTGAGACTTCTTTCCAAGGAAATCTTTTGACTTAACAACAGCTTTTGCCAAGTCACAATCAACTCCATCTAATGCTGCAACCAGTTTGTCAGATGCAGAACCATTGGAAACACCGACGCTGAACGTATCTAAATACTCTTTGCATGCTGCTTTTACTTCATCAGATGCCTTATCGGAGTTTGCGATTTCTTCTACTTTGCTCTTTAAGCCTTCTCTGATTGCATTCTGAGCTAAAAGCATACCATAACCGAACTCAGCATTATCCTCAAATAAGGAGTTTGCCCATGCAGGACCCTGTCCCTTTGCATTAACGGTATAAGGTGTAGAAGGTGAGGAGTTACCCCAGATGGAAGAACATCCAGTTGCGTTTGCAATGTACATTCTGTCACCGAATAACTGAGTGATTAATTTTGCATAAGGTGTCTCGCCGCAGCCTGCACATGCTCCTGAGTACTCAAGAAGAGGCTGTTTAAACTGGCTTCCCTTAACGGATGCTTCTTTGAATTTATCAATAACTTCCTGCTTAATTGGCAGAGTCTGACCATATTCAAATCTTTCCTGTGTTACGTCGCAGTTAGCTTCCATGTTTACCATAGTAAGAGCTTTTTCGCCCTTCTTTCCAGGACAAACATTTGCACAGGATCCGCAGCCGGTACAGTCAAATGCAGATACAGTGATTGCGAACTGATATCCTGGCATTCCGGTCATAGGAAGAACTTTCATGCTCTCTGGTCTCTTAGCAGCCTCTTCCTCTGTTAAAGCAACAGGACGGATAACAGCATGAGGACATACATAAGAACAGAAGTTACACTGAATACAGTTGTCTGGATTCCACTGAGGAATGGTTACTGCAATACCACGTTTCTCGTAAGCAGCAGATCCGGAAGGTGTGGAGCCATCAATATAATCAACGAATGCAGATACTGGTAAGGAATTACCATCCTGAGCGTTAACTTTTGTCTGAACGTTGTTTACGAAATCAACAACATCCTGTCTTCCTTCTGTGATCTTCTTATAATCAAGACCTTCGTCTTCGCTGTTTTTCCAGCTTTCCGGAACTTCGATTTTAACAACACCCTTTGCACCGGCATCAATTGCTGCCCAGTTCTTCTGAACGATTTCTTCGCCCTTACGGCCGTAAGTTGCTTTAGCAGCAGCTTTCATAAGCTCGTTTGCTTTTTCTGCAGGGATGATTCCTGTCAGTTCAAAGAATGCAGACTGAAGAATCGTGTTAATACGGGTTGCACCCATACCAGTTTCGATACCGATCTTCACACCGTCAATGGTATAGAACTTAATGTTATGCTCAGCAATATACTTCTTAACCTGTCCTGGTAAGTGCTTTTCAAGGCCTTCCTGATCCCATGGGCAGTTTAATAAGAATACACCACCGTCAACCAGTTCCTGTACCATGTTGTACTTACGGATATAGGAAGGATTGTGGCATGCTACGAAATTAGCTCTGCGGATTAAATAAGTGGATTTAATCGGCTTATGTCCGAAACGTAAATGAGACATAGTGATACCGCCGGACTTCTTGGAATCATAATCGAAGTAAGCCTGAGCGTACATATCTGTATTATCACCGATGATCTTAATGGAGTTCTTATTGGCTCCTACAGTACCGTCAGCACCAAGACCCCAGAACTTACAGTTAGAGGTACCCTCTGGAGTAGTAACGATCTCAGCTCCTGTCTCAAGAGAAAGGTGAGTTACATCATCCACAATACCGATGGTAAACGGAGTCTTTGTCTTGTTCTCGTATACAGCTACGATCTGAGCTGGAGTCGTATCTTTGGAACCAAGACCATAACGTCCGGTAAGAATCTTAACCTGATCAAACTTTGTTCCCTTTAATGCTGCAACAATATCTAAGTATAATGGTTCGCCTAAAGAGCCTGGTTCTTTTGTTCTGTCTAAAACAGAAATTGTCTTAACTGTATCAGGAATAGCGTCGATCAGAGCCTGTGCGCTAAATGGTCTGTAAAGACGAACTTTAATCACACCAACCTTATGGCCAGCTGCAACTAAATAGTCAAGAGTCTCTTCAATGGTATCGTTTACAGAACCCATGGAAACAATTACATGATCTGCATCAGCAGCTCCGTAGTAATTGAAAAGTTTGTAATCTGTACCAATCTTTGCATTTACCTTATCCATATATTTCTGAACAATTGCAGGCAGTGCATCATAATATGGGTTGCATGCTTCTCTTGCCTGGAAGAAAATATCAGGGTTCTGAGCAGAGCCTCTCAGACAAGGGTGATTAGGATTTAATGCGTGACGGCGGAACTCGTCAACTGAATCCATATTTACCATCTCTTTTAAATCTTCATAATCCCATGTTTCGATCTTCTGGATCTCGTGAGAAGTACGGAAACCATCAAAGAAGTTAATAAATGGTACTTTACCTTCAAGAGCTGCCATATGAGCAACCGGAGTTAAGTCCATAACTTCCTGTACGCTGGATTCGCATAACATTGCACAACCGGTCTGACGACAAGCATAAACATCAGAGTGGTCACCAAAGATTGATAAGGCATGGCTTGCAATAGCACGTGCAGATACATTGATTACACCAGGTAACTGCTCACCGGCAATTTTATAAAGATTAGGGATCATGAGTAACAGACCCTGGGAAGCTGTATAGGTGGTGGTCAGAGCACCTGCTGCCAAGGAACCGTGAACCGCACCTGCGGCACCTGCCTCAGACTGCATCTCTGTAATGTGCACTGTCTGGCCAAAAATATTAGTTCTTCCGTCTGTAGACCACTCATCTGTAGCTTCTGCCATAGGTGAAGACGGTGTAATAGGATAGATTGCCGCTACATCAGTAAATGCATAGGATGCATGAGCTGCTGCATGGTTTCCATCCATGGTTTTCATTTTTCTTGCCATTCTTGATTTCCTCCTGCAAATGTGAATATTTGTATAATTTGGTTCCCCTTAGGGGAAAGTGACCTGACATTATTATAACAATTATTCAACAAAAAGCAAATATTAAAACTGGAAATTAAAGTATTATTTTCAAAACAATTTAAAAAAAGACAGTACCAGACCTTAAATATGTGTCTGATGCTGTCTTTTTTGGTTATTAATACTACTGACTCATGGGATTTGGCTGTATGATACTTTGTGTATTTTCCGCTGTAGTCCCTTCCGTCTCAGCCTGGGTTGCCGGAGTGTTCTGGGTTTCCGCTGCTGTAGTGGGCGCCGTCTCACCTGTATTCGTTCCCGGGCCGCTGCCTGGTTCCGTCTGAGTCGGTGTATTCCCCTGGTGGTTCTCCGGTACAGTCTGGGAAGGATCTGTGGCAGGTACCACAACACCAGTTGTATTACGTTTTATTGTAGCCGGTTTGCCACGGTAGGTGCTGTTATGGAAGAATTCATCGCTTACCACAGCACCGTCCTTCTTAGTAACCAGATTGGTTACCCAACGGCTTCCCTTTGTTTCCTGCTTAATCACTTTTTCTTCCCCTGGCTGCATGGTCTGATCCTCTTCATAAATTGGTGCCGGAGCATCTAATTCTGCTGTCTTGTTGGAAGTCATAGATAATGTAACACCATCTTCCAGTATAGGGATACCTATAATAGAAATTTTTAGCTTGCGGTCAGCAAAACTGGTTCTGATAGCGATGGCACTGGAAGAATTATTAACAAACTTCATATCCGGTCCCCCAAAGCTTACCATCGCATCCTCACCCGGAGTCACATAACTGGGCTCATAACTGTGTGCATGGCGCTCTGTAGTTGTCAGTCCTGCAAAAACAACTGCATTATACAGGGTAGAAGAAACCTGGCATACACCGCCACCCGGCTCTTCAATCAGTACTCCGTTAAGATAAGCTCCTGCCGGACGGTATCCCTTTGCAGAAGAACGCTCACCGGTCGCCTTATTAAAAGAGAATTCCTCTCCTGGCTGCAGAATCAGTCCATTGAGTGCAGTGGAAGCAAGCTCAATATTCTTATTCCTGTCGCTGTTGGTCGTTGTTGTTGTCGCATAAGTTCCTATTACTTTATACAGTGCCTTCGCCTGCTCTTCTGTAATCTTAGGAGCTGTCTCTGTGGCCTGTGCAGCAATGGATCCCTTATAATTCTTTGCTTTAATCTGTGCCAGAATATCGGCAGTCAGCTTGTCCTGGTCAATTGCAATTCCTTTTTTTTCGCCAGCGTAAACAAACTTTCCTGTGGCTTTGTCAAATCCGGAGATCGAACCATTCTTGGCTGGTACATCCCACTTTCCAGCAATGGCTTTGACCTCAGTTTCTACTTCATCATCCAAACCATCTGTATCGATGGTATATTCCTCTTTTGTATCCTTACTGTAAATTTCATCCAACAGGGTATCAATCCTGTCATCTAAAAAATTCTTCAGTTCGTATGTTTCATTCTCATAAGCAACTTTCATGCCCCAGCCTATGGACTGGTCAATTGCTTTTTTAGCTTCCGCCTTTGACAGACCTGTAATGGAAACTCCGTCTACATGTACCTCTTTTTTCAACTGGGTCTCAGAGACTTTCGTAGAGTTCACATCGGTCTCTTTTGTCTTATGACCCCCAATATACTTAACAGCAGCCATAACACTGATAACGGAGGCAACAGCGAAAACAGCCGCCAGCAAAATTTTCGTAATTCCGTACTGCGGTCCTCTTCTTCTCTTCTTACCGCGTCTTTGCTGATAGGAGTTTCCTCCTCTGTAAGACTGGCTTGTCCTTCTGCCTGAATTCGGCGTATTTCTTTTGCTTCCGTTCTGGGAGGAATGGGTTCTTCCACCGCTTCTTTGTCTGTTATCATCCTGACTCATTTACTTCACCTTTTTACATGATTATGTAGCATTACACTGAGTAGTATACCATACTTTGTGGGAAATGCTATTACGTTTTTATGAATTTTCTTAATTATTTTTCGCGTAAATTCTACATTTTACAGAACTAAAAAAACATGTTACTATAGTATTAATAAACTATTTCATTTCGGAGGTACCTATGAATTTTATTGATCTTCACGTTCATTCAAACGCTTCTGACGGCACCTTAACACCCGCCAGTGTTGTGGAACTGGCGGCGCAAAAAGGGCTTTCGGCAATTGCGCTTACAGACCACGATACAATCGAAGGCATTCCCGAAGCTTTGGAGGCTGCAAAAAGTCTGCCTTTGGAAGTGATTCCCGGCATTGAACTCTCCTGCGTTTATCTGGGTGAAGAAATTCACATTTTAGGGCTTTATGTCGATCTGGCTGATAAAAAATTTATCACTGAAACTGACACGCTAAAAGACATCCGCATGAAGAGGAATACTGAGATGATTCACCGTTTTCAAAATGCCGGTATTGACATCACACTTCCTGAGGTACAGGCTGGTAATCCCGATACGGTCATTACCCGTGCACATTTCGCCCGGGTTCTGTTAGAAAAGGGCTATGTCAAAAATATGGATCAGGCATTTAAGAAATATTTAAGCTACAGCGGACCGTACTGCCCGAGAAAAGAAAAGATTACTCCGGAGCATGCCATGAAAATATTGGGAGACTGCAAAGCATCCCCCGTCCTCGCCCATCCATACCAGTATCACCTGGGGGACAAAAAAACAGAAGAGCTTGTTTCCTATTTAAAGGAGATTGGACTTCATGGTCTTGAAGTCTATCACTCTTCCAATAATCAATATGATAGCGGAAAATTAAAAAAGCTTGCAAAAAAATACCAGCTCTTTCCTACCGGCGGCTCTGATTTTCACGGTACCAATAAGCCTGATATTGATTTAGGTACAGGAAGAGGCGGTCTTCGCATCTCAGCCCTGCTTCTCGATGATATTAAAAGAATACGGCAGGAAAAGGGGTTGTAACCTCTCCTGCCAGAATCACGTACTATCCGATTTTTCCTTCGTCCATATAGCGGGCAAGATCTATGGCAAAATATGTGATCAGAATATCTGCTCCCGCACGAAAGATACTGACAGCTGATTCACAAACAGTTTTTTCCTCATCCATAAAGCCGGCTTTTGCTGCAGCCTTAATCATGGAATACTCTCCGCTTACACTGTAGGCTGCCACAGGCACTTCTGTGCTGTCTGACACCTCACGTATGATATCCAGATAGGAAAGAGCTGGTTTTACCATAACAATATCTGCTCCTTCTGCTACGTCAAGCTCAACTTCCTTTAATGCTTCTTTCCTGTTATGGTAATCCATCTGATAGCTCTTGCGGTCTCCAAAGGCAGGTGCAGATCCGGCAGCCTCCCGAAACGGGCCGTAAAAGGCAGACGCATATTTTGCAGAATAAGCCATTATTGGCACATTTACAAATCCGGCTTTATCAAGTGCCAGCCTCATGGTATGAATCCTTCCATCCATCATATCAGAAGGAGCGACCATATGAGCGCCTGCTTCTACATGTGAGACTGCAATGCGGTTTAAATACTCCAGAGTCTGATCATTATCCACATACTCTCCTGCTAATATCCCGCAATGTCCATGAGAAGTATATTCACACATACACACATCCGTTATGATATAGACTGCCGGATAAAATTCCCTGATATAGCGGACTGCGCGCTGCACAATTCCATTTTCATCATAAGCCTGGCTGCCGCAGCTGTCTTTTTGTGCTGGTATGCCAAACAAAATTACCTTATTAATTCCGGCAGCAGTCAGTTTATCAAGAATTACACAAAGCCGGTCTACACTATATCGATATTGTCCCTCCATAGAAGGAATTTCTTCTACAATGCCTTCTCCATCCACGGCGAACAGGGGATAAATAAGAGCCTGTCTGGAAACTCTGGTCTCCCGCACCATTGTTCTTAAAGTCTCAGATGTTCTAAGTCTTCTGGGTCTATATAATAAGTCCATTTCCATTACCTCCCTTTTATTCCTGTCCTATTATACACCCTCTCAAATAAGATTCAAGTAATTCTTGCGACATTGGAAAAGATTGCTTATAATAGCAGATGTACAATACGAACCAGAAATGAGGTCTTTTATTATGGAAGAATTTTATCAGGCAATTGAAGATGCCATTCGTAATACCGGATATGAAGGTCCGGTAAACGGACAGGACATCTACGATGAGATCTGTGATGAAATTGAAGACAAGGAACCGGGAGCTTATGTGTTCATGTCTAAAAAAACAGATGAAATATTTTTTGAGTACAAGATTCAGATCTTTGAAGATCAGTTTAACTTAAGTGCGATTGACATTCACCGATCCGGTACGGTTTATCACGCAGACCTTGATTAAGGCAAGGAAAAGGATTCCCCGATGTCTTCATTCAGGGAATCCTTTTTTATTCTTTTACTGTTTTTTTGCGTTTTGCCCGTTCTTTCGCCCAAATTCTTTTGTTCACAGTTTCTCTTAAAATCGCATAGAGAACGGAACAAAGCGGGATAAATATCAGCATACCTGCAATCCCCATGGCACTGCCGCCTATGGTCACCGCTACCAGAACCCAGATAGCAGGAAGTCCCACTGAATTGCCAACCACATGGGGATAAATTAAATTTCCTTCGATCTGTTGAAGAACGAAGAAGATGATGAGAAACAAAGCTGCATCAAAGGGCTTCACCATCAGCATTAAAAAGGCTCCGATTGCACAGCCAATTAATGCCCCAAACATAGGAATCAAAGCAGTAAACGCGATCAGGACTCCAATAAGAAGTGCGTAAGGAAGGCGTAATATGGATAATGTGAGAAAGAACATACTTCCCAGTATTACTGCCTCCACACACTGTCCAGTCAAAAAATTGGAAAATGTATGGCTGGTGAGACTTAATATCTCTAAAATTCTATTAGAAACAGGATCAGGCAGAAACGCTTTCATAAACTTCTTTATCTGTCTTGATAAATTTTCCTTCTGCAAAAGAATGTAAACTGCAAATACCACACCAATTGCAAAGGTTGTCACTCCGCTTATAATATTTAAAGCTGCGGATAAAGTAGAGGACAACACTGTTCCGGCACCAACAGATAAAAACTGTACAATTTTCTCAAGATAGGATTTCCAGTCAATCTGAATATTGTTAATATAATCTGTAATCTCCGGATATTGGGAAAAAAGCTTCTCTGCTCCCTGCTTTACATCATTGAAAAAAACAGGTAAGCTGTACTGCAGACTTAAAACTGTATCAAACAGCTGTGGCATGACTACAAAAGTAACCACAAGCAAAATTCCGATTACAAACACAAAAGTGAGAACCAGGCTTAAAGGGCGGCGAAACTGACTTTCTTTTTTTACCGGCAGAATGCGTTCAATCGCCCGCATGGGAACATTTAATACAAATGCCATAACTCCACCTAATAAGAAAGGAGTTAAAATCCCCACCGCCCTGACAATCAGGGCAAATAAACTTCTATAATTAATACCAGTTACTACGGCAATCACAGTAAATACAATTAACCATCGTAATTTTTTTATTGTGCTGTCATTTAATTCCATTAAATCCTCCTCTGGATCTCTTCCTGAAACACTTTTTGAATTTCCTGAAACGATGTCTGAAAAGTCCCCTGTGCCAGCAGGGCATTCCCTCCGCCGCGGCCATTTAATTTTGCATTTAACTGGCGGCTGAATTCCCGCATATCCATATCACTGCTGCCTGCTGCATACTGAAACAGGCCATCTTCTCCGGAACATACCAATACAATGCTCCCTTTCTTCGCCTCATAAAGCATGGTGGCAAACTGTCTGAGCTGTGCTGGCAAAAGATGCTCCTCAAACACCAGCAGGGAATCGCTGCTAACCGGATATTGTGCTGTTTTATATTCTAGCAGTTCTCTGGTGAGCCGGCTTACATCACCATCCTTTTTCGCACCGTCCTCTTTTAGTTTTGTGACTGTCTCCAGTACACTGTCCGGTTTCGCTGATAATAACACGGAGATTCCCTGGACAGCTTTTAATTTTCTGCGGTAATCAAGAAATGCCTCTCTGCCGCACAGCAGGGATATTCTCACGCCGCCTTTATATCGCATCAGACCAGTGACTTTTAAAATTCCAATCTCTCCTGCAGTCATTACATGGGTTCCACAGCAGGCACATACATCTGCTCCAGGGAATTCAATAATCCTTACCTGGCCGCTTAATTCCTTCTTGCTTCTGTAATTCAATGCATCCAGTTCTTCCTTTGACGGATAAGTCTCTAAAACCGGTATATTCTGCCAGATCAGTTCATTCACTTCTGCTTCCACTTCTTCTGCCTGTTCCAGGGTCAATATCCCGTTAAAATCAACGGTGACTTCATCTTTCCCCATATGAAACCCTACATTATCGAAACCGTAACACTTATGTACCACGCCTGAAAATAAATGTTCTCCGGAATGATTCTGCATATGACTGAATCTTCTCTCCCAATCTAAAATTCCAGTTACCAGCGAATTTTCAGTAAGAGGCCTGTCCGTAATATGAACGATTCCCTCCCCACGTTCTCTGACATCCAAAACACGAGCGTCTCCCAATGTGCCTGTATCCGCGGGCTGCCCTCCACCCTCAGGGTAAAAGGCTGTCCTGTTTAAACGAACCAGATATTTACCATCCTTATCCGGTATGCATCCAGTCACCTCTGCTTCAAACTGCTTCACATAAGGTCTCTCATAATATAATTTTTCCATCTTTTGCTCCTTTTAATCCTGTTGTTACTAATTATACACAACATTTCTTTAAGATCAATCATATCAAATCTAAAATTTTTAAGAAAAAAAGGAAACAGTGGCAAGCTGACATTCATACACTTACAGTGTAAACAAATTATTTGGAGGAACCAATATGAGTGATCTGGCAGCAACTAACTGTGGATGCGGATGCGATTGCAACAACGGAGGATGTGGATGCAGTAATAACAACGGCGGTTGTAGTTTTATCTGGATTATCCTTCTTCTGTGCTTCTGCGGCGGCGGTAACAGCTGTGGTGGCGGATGCGGCAACAGTTGTGGCGGTTGCGGAAATGATGGTTGTGGAAGTTGGATTTGGATCATCATTCTTCTGTTCTGCTGTGGCGGATGCGGCGGCGGATTTGGCGGCGGATTCGGCTGCTAAACAAAACATAAAACAGGGCCCGAACCATCTTTGGTTCGGGCCCTGTTTCCGTCTAACTGCGGCTCTGACCTTTTTCCTGTCCCGGTCTTGTAAAAGCGGACTGGTTACCTGTTCCTTCCTGGTTATTTCTGTTTTGCTTCTGTTTCATGCACTCATCATCAATTTCGTAAACCGCATTTCCATCTATGATTAATCGGTTTCTCATATAAATCACTCTCCTGTAATACTAATATATGCGGCCGCATATATTGTCAACAAGAAAAGTAAGGATCCCATGAAATGAATAATGAACAAAATGTCCACGCAAATGAATTAGACTCCCGTATCGGGGATAATCATCTTGATATGATGAAAGCCGCCCTGCCTTATATGAATGTTCCCCAGCAACGTATGATCTCCACCTTTGTTAAATTCAACGAACTGCAGCGCACCATAAACTTATTTGAAGATGGAGAAGTGGCTGCTATGGGAATCAGTTCTGCAGGTGAAAAAGAACGGTCTGGCTCCCCCCTCGAGATGTTAAATACCATTAAACCCTATGCCGATCCTTCCGAGCAGGACTTAATTGACTTATTTATTAACATCCTCCAGGGATTTAATATGGCAAATGCCTATTCGGAAGCTGTTCCAAGTTCTACGATCCCGCTTCAGGCGCAGGCACAATCACAGGCACAATCACAGCCCCATAATCAGACTCAGTCCGATGGGCAAAACCGTTCCAATAATTCCCACCGCCAAAGCAACCCATTTGGCAGGATGCCCTTTGAACAGCTAAAGAATTTCATGCCCCCGGAACAGCAGTCACGCCTGGAAACCATGCAGATGATGATGTCCGCCATGCAGCAGATGAACTAAGATACAACTGTCACCATCTTACTCCATACATATTCACAGGAAAGGAAGCGTATCAACTTATGAATTCCAACTGGAAACAGGACCCACGGTTAAAAAATATGAATCCCCAGAAGCTTTCCATGCTGACCGAATTTGCAAAACGGGCGGAGTCCGCTCCAAAAGACCAGCTTTTTCAAACACTTATGAGTCTGAGCGCGGAGGCCAATCAAAAGGGAGTCCAGTTTAACGATGAAGAAACTGATCTTCTTATTTCTATTATCGGCGCCAATATGAATCCAAGCGAACGGCAGCGGATCGAAACCATTCGCACGCTATCGAAAAATATGATGAAACGAAATGGAAAGAAATAAAAGAAATAAAAGAAAGGACATTATAGACAACTCCTGACGGGGCTCTCCATAATGTCCTTTTTCTATTTACAAATAGTTCTATTTGCAGACGATATTTACAATTCTTCCAGGAACATAAATTTCTTTCACAATGGTTCCGGTAATCTTATCCGGAATCAGTGCTTTGCCTGCTTCAATTGCATCTTCCTTTGAAACATCCACCGGAAGTTTTACAACTGCTCTTGTTTTTCCATTTACCTGAACAGCCACTTCGATTTCATCCTCTTTCATGGCTTCTTCACTCCACTCCGGCCATGTGGCATGGAATACAGAGTCTGTGCCGCCAAGCTGCTGCCACAGTTCCTCCCCGATATGAGGTGCAAATGGAGCAAGAAGAATCACAAAGGTCTTTAATGTCTCTCTATCTATGCCGCCAGCTGTTTTTGCAAGCTCGATCAGCTTGTTGTTATATTCCATAAAGCCGGATATTACGGTGTTTAAGTTAAACTGGTTGAAACGCTGTTCAATATCAAATACCAGTTTGTTGCGAAGACGGATCATCTCTTTGGTCGCCTCCACGTCCTTTTCACAGTTATCTGATACCAGATTATAGAAACGGTTTAAGAAACGGCTGACGCCTTCAATTCCCCTGTCATCCCACTCAGCATCTAACTCAGGCGGTCCTACGAAGAGTTCATACATACGAAGGGAATCACATCCATAATCCTGAACAAGCTCATCAGGTGAAACCACATTGCCCTTTGATTTGCTCATTTTAATTCCGTTTTTACCAGTAATCATTCCCTGGTTAAACAGTTTGGTGAATGGCTCATCAAAATCTACCACACCGATATCATTTAAGAACTTGGTGTAGAAACGGGAATACAGAAGATGAAGAACTGCATGCTCCACACCGCCAATATACATATCAACAGGAAGATATTTATCCGCCTTTTCTCTGGATACCAGTTCATTATCATTGTGGCTGTCTACATAACGCAGGAAATACCAGGAAGATCCAGCCCACTGAGGCATGGTATTGGTCTCTCTCTTTGCAGCCGCACCGCATACCGGGCAGGTGGTATTAACCCACTCATCAATATCTGCCAGAGGGGATTCTCCTGTACCAGTTGGCTGGTAGCTTTCCACTTCTGGAAGAGTAAGGGGAAGCTGATCTTCCGGCACGGGAACATTGCCGCAGTGAGGGCAGTGAATAATCGGAATCGGCTCACCCCAGTAACGCTGTCTGGAAAATACCCAGTCACGAAGTTTGAAGTTTACCGTTTTCTTACCAAGACCTCTTGCTTCGATCATGGCAGGCGCCTCTTTTTTGAGAACTGCTGATTCCATGCCATTCCATTCCCCGGAATTGATCATGGTTCCGCTGGCCTCTGTATAGGCCTCTGTCATATTCTCAATTTCTTTGCCGTCTTTTGCAATTACCTGGATGATCGGAATATTAAATTTGGTTGCAAATTCAAAATCTCTGTCATCGTGAGCCGGCACACACATGATTGCGCCAGTACCGTAGTCACCCAGTACATAATCAGAAATCCAGATCGGAACTTTTGCTCCGCTTAAAGGATTGATTGCATAGCTTCCGGTAAATACTCCTGTTTTTTCCTTGTCCTGAAGGCGGTCAACATTGGATTTCATGGAAGCGTCATAGATATACTGATCCACTTCTGCTTTGGTATCCTCTGTTGCAAGAGAAGCCGCAAGGGCATGCTCGGGTGCAAGCACCATAAAGGTAGCTCCGTATAAGGTATCAGGTCTTGTGGTATAAACCGTAATGGCTTCTTCCTTACCCTCTACTTTAAAGTCTACTTCTGCACCATAAGATTTTCCGATCCAGTCAGTCTGCATCTTTTTAACCTTTTCCGGCCAGTCAAGCTTATCTAAATCATTTAAAAGACGGTCTGCATAAGCAGTGATTTTTAACATCCACTGTCTTAAATTCTTCTTGGTAACTGTGGTTCCGCAGCGCTCGCAACAGCCGTTTACCACTTCCTCGTTGGCAAGACCGGTTTTACAGGAAGGACACCAGTTAATGGGGAATTCCTTTTCATAGGCAAGACCCTTCTTAAACATCTGGACAAAAATCCACTGGGTCCACTTATAAAATCCAGGATCTGTGGTATTTACTTCCATATCCCAGTCATAAACAGCTGCGATCTCATTGATCTGTCTTTTGATATTACTTACGTTTTCAGCCGTTGATTTTGCCGGATGAACGCCCATCTTAATCGCATAATTCTCTGCAGGAAGACCAAATGCATCCCAGCCCATAGGGTGAATGACATAATGTCCCTTTAAAATCTGATAACGGCTCCAGACGTCAGAGATAACATAACCTCTCCAATGGCCAACATGAAGGCCGCTGCCAGACGGATATGGGAACATATCCAGACAATAATATTTTGGTTTCTTTCCATCGTCAACATTGATCGGGTTCTTTTCCCAATTCTCACGCCATTTTTTCTCAATGGCACTGTGGTTATAAGATGATGCCATAACAAAATTCCTCCTTAATTAACAGTCACGGTAAATTTATCCTGATTGCATAAAAAAAGCGCCTCTACCCGTAATAAAACGGCTATAGAGACGCAGTATCTACCGCGTGGTACCACTCTATTTCATACAAAACGTATGCGCTCAACTGGACAGACTCTCCTGTCCGCCCGCTGTAACGGTCGGGATTCCGGCTATACCTACACAAAAGCCATGGCTTTCTTCAGTATGCTACTCAAAGGCCAGTTCAGCAATCCTTCCCAACCGACTCTCACCAACCGCCGGCTCTCTGAATGTTTCAGACTGCTTACTACTCCTAATCACAGTATTTTTGCTAACTGTAAATGTAACATAATTACCCCGAAGTGTCAACCCGATTTTATGAAAACTCTGCGACAACAAAGGAAATGGCAGACAATACAAAAAATAAAACCATACCAACATTCAAAAACAGGATCTTACCTGCTCCTCTGCCCCATACCGATTCCTCACCCTGCCAGAAAATCCATTTTTCCCTTGTGACAAAAAACAATACGATACCGGCGATCATGGACCCATACAAAAACAGTGCATAGACAACTGCAAGGGGAATGGAATTCTGAATATAAATCGCTGCAACGGATCCAAGGAAATTAATGATCATATGAAATCCAATGGTATAGCGGATTCTTCCTGTTCTGGTATAAATATAGCCAAATACCAGACCGATCCCAAATGCATAAAAGAATTGATAAAAATTTCCATGACACAATCCAAAAATAATAGCGGATACCAATATAGCCGCCTTATCTCCATATCTGCGGACACGGTCAATGACGAGTTTTCGAAAGAGAACCTCTTCGCAGACCGGTGCCATGACTACCATAATTGCAAAGATTGTTCCTGTATTCAGTCCCTTAAGTACTTCTGCTATGGGATTCATCATGGGTTTTCCTTCCAGCGCACTGATGAGACTCATAAGCAGCTGCCCCGCCAGATTACCAGCAACCAATGCACTGATACAGATAAAAAAAGAATAAATCAACAGCATGTTTTCCGGTTTCCGGCTTACCGGCTTATGGGTAACAGGTATATTCTTTATAATCAGAAATAAAACCAGCCCTCCCGCTGCATAATTAGCCAGGGAAACGGTAAACAAGGACCAGCCCCTTGACAAATTAAAAATTCCTTTCTGACTGACCACCTGAATCACAATCCTTAACACAATCTGCAGTACAATTGATGCACAGAGAAACCCCGTATATCCAAGTCCGATTCTACCAAATATTTTTTTTGCGCCCTTTGTCTCTTCCACCAAAAATCTTACCTCCTGCTGAATTGTTACCAGTTTATCACAGAATGGGCAAATACGCAATTCCACCGGTTGCTGCCATTGGAATCCTGATGCCGCAAAAGGCGGATCCAATCATGCATTGGATCCGCCCTGGTTACTATTCTATGCTTCCATACGGTCAACCTTGGATGCCCGTTCCTCAACTTCTTTCTTCTGAACATCTCCGGGAGCCAGCTCATAACGGCTGAACTCATATTCAAAGGTACCAATACCACCTGTCATAGAGCGAAGGTCTGTATTATAGCCAAACAGCTCAGACATGGGAATATCCGCCTCTATGACCTGTTTTCCATGATGATTGGAATTCATTCCAAGAACACGTCCTCTTCTCCGGTTTAAATCTCCCATAACATCGCCGGTAAATTTATCCGGCACTGTAACTTTTAAGGAAGCGATGGGTTCCAGCAGTACCGGATTTGCATCCATAAAGCCTTTTTTAAAAGCCAGGGTTGCAGCCATCTTAAAAGCAAGCTCAGAGGAATCCACCGGATGGTAGGATCCGTCGGTCAGCGTTGCCTTGATTCCCACAACGGGATAGGCAGCTAATGGTCCTTTTAAGACGCATTCTGCAATTCCTTTTTCTACTGCCGGGAAATAATTCCTGGGTACCGCTCCGCCAAACACAGATTCTTCAAATACATAGGGAGTCTCCAAATCGCCGGAAGGCTCAAAGGTCATCTTTACATCTCCAAACTGGCCATGACCGCCGGACTGCTTCTTATATCTTCCCTGAACCTCCACTTTTTTGCGGATGGTCTCACGGAATGCAAATTTAGGTTTGCTTAATTCAATTTCAACCTTATAGCGGTTTAACAGCTTGCTGACCACTACCTCCAGCTGCTGATCGCCGATTGCATACAGAAGAGACTGACGGTTCTCCGTATCATTCACTGCTTTTAAGGTCCAGTCCTCTTCCGTTAACTTAGCCAGTGCATTGGAAACCTTATCATCGTCACCCTTTGTTTTCGTCTTATAACGCATATACGTATAAGGAGTAGAAATCTCAGGCTTATGATAGACAATAGGTGCGGAGCGAAGGGCTATGGTATCACCGGTCTGTGTCACGTTCAATTTGGATACTGCACCAATATCTCCCGCTTTTAATTCTGGAACTTCGATAGCATCTTTTCCCCTTAACACATAGAGTTTTCCAATTTTCTCTTCCGTATCTTTATTTACATTATAGATGGCTGAATCCGCTTTCAATGTTCCTGTACAGATCTTCATCAGAGAATACTTGCCGATAAATGGGTCTAAGATTGTCTTAAATACCCTGGCTGACAACGATACATTGTCATTGTATCTGGCAGTAAAACGTTCTCCGGTGGAAACATCCACACCGATGCATTCATAACGCTCCGGTGATGGAAAATACTTGTCAATTGCCTGTAAAACCATCTTTACACCCTGGGCATTAATTCCGGAACCAAGCATGACCGGAACGATATTTCCCTGTATTACATGTTCCCGAAGTGCAGAAGAAATCTCTTCCAGAGTAAACTCGTCGCCTGAGAAATACCGTTCCATGTATTCCTCACTGATTTCAGCAACTGCTTCCATCAAAGCTTCTCTGGCAATTCCTAAATTCTTCTGGCTATACTCAGGAATCTCACATTCTACATAATCACTGTTAACGGTGAAGCGCCGCCCAGCCATTTTCACCACATTCACAAATCCTACGAACTTTTCGTTCTCTCTGATAGGAAGGTGGAACGGAGCTATCTTTCTTCCGAATTCTTTCTCCAGCTTTAAAAGAAGTTCACGAAAGCTGGCCTGATCATCATCCATATTGGTTACAAAAAACAGTCTGGGAAGCTTGTACTTTTCACAGAGCTCCCATGCCTTTAACGTACCAACTTCAATTCCTGCCTTGCAGTTTACTACGATTACAGCAGCATCTGCTACGCTGATTGCTTCTTCAACCTCACCAACAAAATCAAAATAACCGGGAGTATCAAGTAAATTAATCTTGATCGGTCCATCCTCTCCTTCATACTCCAATGGAATCAGGGAAGTGGAGATGGAGAACTGTCTCTTAATCTCTTCTTTGTCATAATCGCTGATGGTATTGCCATCGGTAACTTTTCCCATTCTGCTGATGGCTCCGGTCACTAACGCCATTGCTTCAGCAAGGGTAGTTTTACCGGCGCCCCCGTGCCCGAGTAAGGCGACGTTACGGATTTGTTTGGTTCCATACACGTTCATAAGCATTCCTCCTGTTCGGTATTTAAGTCTATAACAATATTTTACTAAAGATGTCTTATAATTGCAAGTAAAAGGTACAATTTGCACAAATATTTTTCGACATTTTTCTATATTTTGATAAAAGAAAAGAGGGCGCCACCCTCTTCTTTTCCTATATTATTCTATAAACATTATATTTATAACAAAATCCGAGTTTTCAGGGTATGTGATGAAATTTTACAGCAGCCTGGAGCGCCGCGTCAAGTGCTGTAATCCGTGGTATGGAAGTCCTCACCCCTGGCAGTCCTTTCTTTACTTTTTCATCCACCATCTCCCGCAAAATATCATTTTTCACAAGAAGGCTTCCCCAGTACCAGAGATCAAATCCGCCTGCTTCCATTTTAGCTGCTGTATCACGGATCAGCCCCCATAAGGCGTCTGCACATTCCCGGTGTATCTCTATGGCAGTCTCGTCTCCCAATGCTGCCGCCTGACAGGCAAGCAGGGAAAATCTGGCGATCTGAGATTTCTCCATAAGATTGGCATTGATATAATCATCTATTTTTCCCAATGTATCAATTCCCGTTGACTTGATAAAAAGAGGCGTAAGAATGGAGTTCCTGCTCCGCCCGGATAAATCATTGCCCACCGCTCTTAAAACCTTTAGCCCCAGATCAAAACCGCTTCCTTCATCGCTTACAATGTGATTATAGCCTCCTGTTCTGTGTATGATCCCGTTCTCATCTCTTCCAAAACACACGGAACCGGTGCCGGATATTATTACAAGAGCCGGCATTTCCGTCAGATAAAGAAATACTTCGCAGTCATTGATTACCTTCAGTTTGTCAGGTAAAAATCCCATTTCTTCAAAAAAGGATCTGCAATCACGTTCATGGGCCGGAAAATCAATTCCGCTTGCTGCCACACAGATTCCCAGGCAGCTGCCAGAATCCAGATTCAGCCTTTTCAAAGCTGGAATTACCAGTTCCCGGTAACGCAGCCTGCTTTTTTCAGCTCCATCTGTATTGAGGCTGCAGCCAGGTGCTGTAAATTCACCCAGCACGTTACCTGCGGAATCGCAGACCTTTAGACGTCCGCTAGTTCCTCCCACATCCAATCCGGCATAAAATCCTGTCATAACCCTGTTCTCCTCCCGGTTGTTATCTCCATAGCATAAAACCTGCTGTGGTAAACATCTCATTTCCATCTAAAAGATACTTCTTTAATGAGGCCTGCAGCGAAGTAGTGCAGGAAAATTGTTCAAGTTCTTCCATGGTAAAGTCAAATCCCATAACCCGCTCCAGTATCTGTGGTCTCCCGGTCAGTACAGGCATTTTATGAAATCGATTCATAAAGCTTATGATTTTGCTGTGCTCAGGCAGGATGTGCTCCAGATGGGGATCCAGCAGCCAGCTGTCGCAGACAAGAATCTGATTATCATAATAATTCTTTGCAGTACAAAAAGAAGAGTCAATGCTGTCGGAGGATAAATCAGAACCTTCCGGAATATGAACGGCAACCGTCTTCTCTCCCGGTGCAAGCTTAAGCTCCCACTCCTTTGTATTTAACAGAACAGGGGACTCCATTTTTACAGTTCCTGATTTCAAATCCACCCTATATCCAGTCAAAGCCCTGTCCCCAAAATCCAGATAAGTTTTTGTTTCACGTTTCACACTTCTTCCATTTGTACCTGATATAGATCCGTCCTGGTCAATCAGCAGATCCGGACATGCCAGTGCCTGAAACTCACCGGATTGTCTGTTTTCAAAAATCAGAAACGGGAATTCATAAGTGACTTCCTCAAACTGCAGGCTGCCGAATCTTCGTACTTTTCCGGCAAGGGAACGGAATACCCACTCAACCCGGTCAAGTCCCACCTGACCCTCATGATATTTGCGATATGACTGAATCCAGATTTCAACATCTTTGAAAGAATCCTGGATAACAGCTTCCGGGATGCCCTGTTTTTCCAATTCATGTACCAGTTCCGGTAACATCCAGTCAATGTAAATGACCGGAAGCAAAAAGTCATCCATATGAAGGAGTCTGGCATGCCTGATTCCAAACATCACAGCTTCTGCTGCTCCCTCTGGATCTTTTTCCACCAGCAGAAGTTCCCGGCATCTGCTGTAATTTCTCATAAAATATTCATTACTCTCATAGGCAGCGGCAAAAAAATCCACCGCTGCCTGAGTATCTTCACTAAATATACTGAGTTTTGTCATTGTTATTAGTAAATCCCACTTTCAACGGTCCCGCTGTTAAAATACGTTGCTTTTCATCAAATACCGGCCGGAGATTTTCTGCATAGGCTGAAAACTCGGCAAGGGATTTAAATTCCTGATTCCCTGCACATACGCAGAAGTAGGCAATATCATCCCCATAGGTACGGTATTCGCATTCAAACAGCTGGTCATCCACGGGTTCCAGCGTACTGCTGCACCAAAGAGCCACAAAACCTCCTGCCTTACTGCCGAAAAGCCAATTACCGGTGATTATCGTCCCGGAAAATTTCGGTGAAGGAAAATAAGCATGAGTGAAATGAATGGGGTGCTCCTCCGGTATATGATAAACAGCTCCCAGTAAATTTCCTTCCTGAACCAATGCAGGCATTACTCCATTACCGAACCAGTATCCCGGTCTCATGGAACAGGAATCACAGGTTCCTCCCGGGTGGTTTGTAAAGATGTCTGTCTCCATATCAAGGGCGGCATACCACATGTGCTGCTGATAGCCATATACGCCAGGCTCAAAGCAGGTGGTTCCATGGAACCGTTCGTTCAGCGACTTGGTGTATTCACAGGTTGTAGTATCGGAATCCGGATCCAGAGTCAGGTTTTTCCAGCGTTTGAATTCCGGGTCCGGTCTTGGGGACTGAACGGAGGTCATACAGTACTCCGCCGTTTTCTTCAGCCTTATCAGAGCATTTCCAGTGGAATAATCCATATCTGCCGGGCGCTCCATAAGTCCTTTTAATCCTTCTGGAAGCTGATAGCTGCTGCATGAATAAAAGCCCAGCCAACCCTCTCCGTAGGAATAAGGGACGTCAGGATTGATTAAATTCATCAATGCCTGGGCTCCCTGCTCAAAGGGATGGATCACTTCCCTATATACTCGTCCCATAGGAGCAATTACAACACCGTCATAGGTATGGAGGCACAGCATTTCAAGAAGTTTATCGGTAATCTTAACTGCCCTTTTTGAAATGGCTTCCTCTGAAAAATCGATTACATTTAACAACGCTGCAAACGTAACGCACATATAAACTGTGCTTAAGAATTCTTCAAATCCATGTTCCTCCACATCTGCCAGCCATGCTTCTACCTTGGCTCTTCCGATTTCAAAAAGATCTCTGCCGGTCATGTCTGCCCGTGGGAAATACTCATCCGGATACATCTCTCCTGCATTCATGGCACAGGTATAGAACATAAGAGAATGATTTTCGCTCCAGAAACACATGGCGTCAGATCCTTTTTGATCCATCCAGTAACGCCAGTTTAAAAGAACCACTTTTGCACGTTTTGCCAGATCCTCACTGACCGGATAATTCTTTAGATACCGGATCATGCCGCACACCAGAAAATCAGAGCAGTCATATCTGCTTTCAATCTGATCCAGAGTCTCATAAAGGAGTTCTATATCCCGCCCACTGTCCATTCCAAGGGCTTTTCTCGCAAGAATATTGGAGATGGAAAACCCGAATTCATCACCTCTGGACAGACTTTCTGCTTCTGCAATTCTGTGGAAAACAGCCTTTTTATTCTCCTCAAAGTCTTTGTCTTTCCCATATTCGGGTCTCTGAGCCAGGATATTCTCCACTTTTCTGGTGAGTACTCCATGGTCATTTTTTACACTTACTAAAATAACACCTGGCTTTTCGACCTTAAGCTTCACCTGATTTTCCCCGCTGATCTCCATCCATTCCTTCCGGCTTTTCACCTGTGCAAAATCTGGACTTTGGCTGTCATAGGCCAAAGAAGCACCTTGGGGAGCGCTTTCCTTAAAAGTCATAATGGAATTCTTAATGGAAATGGAACCAAGCCAGTTTTCCGTCCTTACCAGTTCATCGGTATGTTTCTCATCTGGCAGTACAATACAGATCTCTTCCTTATGATCCATAATCTGAATGCCAAATAACGTTCTCGTATCTCTGACACCAAGTGTCTGCAGACTGATATAAATTTCATTGATTCCCTTTTTCAGACAAAGCTCCATCTGTTTCTTTTTAATAGGCTTATAAACCGGCGTATCCATACGGCATACCAGTTCCCCATTGCACCAGACATCTACTGCCGCATAGGACCATACAACAGCATTCACTGTGATATCTTCTTTTACCTCGATTCCCGTCACTGCATCCAGTTCCACTTTCTGTAATGTAGAATAGAATGTGCTTTCGTCTACAAACCAGTTTCCATAATGATAATAATACTTCCATGGCATCTGAAGTCTGCTGGTTTCTCCAAGGATAACCGGGCCTTCGGGGCAGGATTTGTTTAAGTCCGCCACGAGGGATCTTAAATGCTGTTCATAACGCAGCTGGTTGTCATCTGATTCATGATTGATAAAATCCGTTACTTTTGGACCGGATATCAGGTAATTCGTAAGAAATCCGGTTCTGTTCAATTGTAATTTTTCCATTATCTTATCCCTTTACTGCCCCAATTGGTGCATAAATAAATATATTTTTGATCTGTTTTATGTCTATATTACATGATTTTTTCAAAAAATCACATGGCATTTTCCACGTTTGATGTAACTTTTTTTAACATTTTTCTATTTTTAATAATCTGTTGACATGTTTATCATAATAATTCAGAATCCTTCTCTCGTTCCCTGTACATTATTTCTAATAATAATTCTAAAATTAATAATTTACTTTAAAGTGTTAAACTTTAACGTATAAAAGCGTTGACAACTTCCCTGCTATCCATTACAATGGGGATTAATCATTTGTAAGAAAAGAGGAAAAAGAGATATGATCATTATTATGAAACCAAACGCTTCTGCAGAGGCTGTAAGTAAAGTAAAGCACTTGATTGAATCCAACGGCCTGACCGCTCATTTATCTGAGGGAACGGAAGTAACCATAGTAGGTGTTGTAGGGGATAAAACAAAACTTCAGGGTGCTAATATCGAGATGATGGATGGCGTTGATAAAATCGTTGCGGTAACAGAAAGCTACAAGGTAGTAAACAAGAAGTTCCATCCGGAAGATTCTGTTATTACAGTGGGCAATGCCAAAATCGGCCCAGGCCACCTTACCATGATGGCTGGTCCCTGTGCCATTGAAAACCATGACATGCTTTTAGAAACTGCCTATGCAGTAAAAAAAGCCGGTGCCCAGTTCTTAAGAGGAGGCGCTTACAAGCCAAGAACTTCCCCCTACGCATTTCAGGGGCTGGAAGAAGAAGGATTACAATACATGAAGGAAGCCAGAGAGGCGACTGGACTGAATGTAGTCTGTGAGGTGACCAGTCTGAGATCACTGGAAACTGCGGTAAAATACGTTGATATGATCCAGATCGGCGCAAGAAACATGCAGAATTTTGAGCTTTTAAAAGAAGCAGGAAAAGCAGGAATTCCTGTTCTTTTAAAAAGAGGTCTCTGCGCTACCATTGATGAGTGGTTAAATGCAGCTGAATACATCGCTTCCGAAGGCAATCCAAACATTGTTCTTTGCGAAAGAGGAATCCGCACATATGAAACTGCAACCAGAAACACCCTGGATATCAGCGCAATTCCCGTTATCCGGTCTAAGAGCCATCTTCCAATTATTGTGGATCCCAGTCATGCTACTGGTGTTCGTGCTTACATTGAGCCCATCTCAAAGGCAGCCCTTGCAGTGGGTGCAGACGGTCTGATTGTGGAAGTTCATCCCTGTCCTGCCTGTGCATTATCTGATGGTCCTCAGTCTCTCACCTTTGAGCAGTTTGAACAGTTAACAGAGCAGTTACAGCCATACGCAAAACTTTCA
Source organism: Lacrimispora sp. (assembly GCF_031982545.1). Taxonomy (GTDB): domain Bacteria; phylum Bacillota; class Clostridia; order Lachnospirales; family Lachnospiraceae; genus Lacrimispora. Next base: position 43,892 of record NZ_DALYXB010000020.1, on the reverse strand, counting down.
GGGAGGGTTTTCAATGAATGATGAAGTCATAGCCTTTATCGGGCTTGGTCTGATCGGTGGGTCTATCGCCCGTCGGATCAAGCGTGAAGCACCAGATACAAAAATAATGGCTTATATGCGGACACGTTCCAGACTTGACAAAGCCAGAGAAGACGGCATAGTGGATGTCATTCTAGACGGTATTGGAAAAGAGCTTTCGGAATGTGACTTTATATTCCTTTGTACGCCAGTGGAATACAATGCAGAATATTTAAGCAAAATCCAGCCCTTTTTAAAACCGGGAGCCATCGTCACCGATGTGGGAAGCACCAAAACCGACATCCACGAAGCCGTAATCCGCCTTGGTATGGAATCCTGGTTTGTGGGCGGTCACCCAATGGCAGGCTCAGAAAAAACAGGCTATGAAAATTCTACGGATCATTTGCTGGAAAACGCTTACTATATCATTACTCCCACTGCACAGACAACGAAGGAGCAGACCGATCGGCTCGTCCATATTGCAGAGATAATCGGCTCCATTCCCATCGTTTTAGATTACCATGAGCACGATTTTGTAACGGCTGCCATCAGTCATCTGCCCCATATTGTTGCTTCAAGTCTGGTAAACCTAGTAAAGGACTCTGACAACCAGCAGGGGCTTATGAAACGGCTTTCTGCCGGAGGATTTAAGGATATTACGCGAATCGCCTCCTCTTCACCGGAAATGTGGGAACAGATCTGTATGACAAACCATAAGAATCTTTCTCTTATTCTGGAGCGCTACATCGCTTCCTTAAATCTGATTCTGGGTGAATTAAATAAAAAAAATGGCAGTTATATTAACCAGCTGTTTGAAACCTCCAGGGATTACCGGAATTCTTTTTCTGAAAAAGCAACCGGTCCCATTGCACCTGAATATTCCTTTACCGTTGATATGGCAGATGAAGTTGGTGCCATTTCCACCCTTTCTGTTATCCTGGCTGCCAAAGGGATCAGTATCCGAAATATCGGAATCAATCATAACCGGGAACACGGAGAAGGAACCCTGCGCATTGCATTTTACGACAAGGACACCATGGATCAGGCCTGGAAGCAGCTGGAACGCTATCATTATGAATTAATATCCAATTAAGAGAGGTATCCTATGAAATTTACAAAAGCCTCCCCTCTCAGGGGAGAACTATCCATACCTGGCGATAAATCCATTTCCCACCGCAGTATTATGTTCGGTTCTCTGGCAAAGGGAACCACTGAGATCACCAATTTCCTCCAGGGCGCTGACTGTCTGTCCACCATTGCCTGCTTTGAAAAAATGGGAATCGGGATTGAAAATAACGGGGACTCTGTGATCGTTCACGGAAACGGTCTGTTCGGGCTTAAAAAACCGGATACAATTCTGGACTGCGGCAACAGCGGAACCACCACCCGCCTCATATCCGGCATTCTGGCTGCCCAGGACTTTGACGTCACTCTTACCGGTGATGACTCCATAAAAAAACGGCCGATGAAACGGATCATGGATCCGCTCTCTCACATGGGTGCAGACATAAGAAGCCTGGAGGGCAATGGCTGTGCGCCTCTTGCTATTACCGGAAAGAAGCTTTACGGCATTCATTATACCAGCAAGGTAGCCTCTGCCCAGGTAAAATCAGCCATACTTCTGGCAGGTCTTTATGCGGATGGCGAGACAAAGGTAACGGAACCTTATGTATCAAGAAACCATTCTGAAATCATGCTGAAATACTTTGGTGCCGATGTTTCCGCAGAAGGTACAACTGCTGCCATACGGCCTGCAAAGGAATTGTACGGGAACAGAATCGTCGTTCCTGGAGATATCTCCTCTGCTGCCTTTTTCATTGCGGCAGGTCTTTTAGTACCTGGCTCCGAAATACTTTTAAAACATGTGGGAATCAATCCAACCAGAGACGGAATTCTTTCCGTATGCAGGGATATGGGTGCGGATATCACACTGCTTAACAAAAATACCGATTCCGGTGAACCGACTGCTGATATTCTTATAAAATCCAGTACGCTTCACGGAACGGAAATAGGTGGTTCCATCATCCCCACATTAATTGATGAACTTCCCGTCATAGCTGCCATGGCATGCTTTGCAGAGGGGGAAACCGTAATAAGAGATGCAGGGGAATTAAAGGTTAAGGAATCCAACCGGATTGAAGTAATGGTACGCAATCTTTCTGCAATGGGCGCTGATGTCACAGAGACTGAGGATGGTATGATCATTCGTGGAGGCAGACCTCTTCATGGAGCCGTGATTGACAGTAAGCTGGATCATAGAATTGCCATGACCTTCGCTGTTGCCGGATTATGTGCAGAAGGGGAAACCGAAATTAAGGGAGCAGAGTGCGTAAATATCTCCTACCCCGGTTTCTATCAGGACTTAGAACGCCTGGGCAGATAATTACAATTAAAAAAGCAAAAAAACAGCTGCGTGACCTGTTTTTTTGCTTTTTATGTTTCATTATAAAATGGTAACCTGGCACATCTTCATGGAATTCAATGCATTTTCATGGCTTTCTGGTGTAACTCCCGCACAGCAGGAAGAATCGACAATTACCGGAGTCTCCGAAAGAAAAGCCTTGATTAACAGGGCATTGGAAATAACGCAGATATCGGTGCACAGGCCGATCAGCTCTATGGATTCAAAATTGCCTGATGCTGCATATTCCCCCACAGCCGTACTGGCAAAGGTATTTTTCTCAAAACGTCTGCCCGGAATCTCTTTTAAAACATCAGCCAGCTCCCAGCCGGCGGTTCCCTTCACGCAGTGCAGGACTGGAAGGTTCTTTCCTTCCTGGGTATCCATATAATTATGTTCATGAGTATCTAGAGTAAAGATCACATCGTCTCCTGCCGCCTGATATTCTTCGATTTTCTTTTTTACGCTGGCAACGATTGCCTGCGCCTCTATCGTTCCCAGTGAACCGTCTATAAAATCCTTCTGCATGTCCACCACAACTAACAGTCTGTTCATAAATTCTCCTTCCATCGCATGTCTTTTTTTTATTCTATCACAGATCCCGGTAAATAAATAAAGTTTTTTAAATTACCTGTTGACAAAATTCCTTTCACGCATTAATATATTGATTAATAAAAGAAACCGTTGAAAAAGAAGAGTAAGCTTTCCCAGCAGTATTTCAGAGAGCCGCCGGTGGTGTGAGTGCGGTATAGTGCAGATAGCTGAATGGACTTTTGAGGGCAGCCTTGAACCGAATGGTAGTAGGGGCTGACGGAATCCACAACCGTTATATAATGTGGCATATATGTTAGTATATGAAAAGAGGGCTTATAGTAAGCCAATTTGAGTGGCACCGCGGATTGTATGATTCGTCTCAAGTATGTGTATAACATACTTGGGACTTTTTTTATGCAACAAAAGTGATTCTATCAATAAAAATAAATTCTAGGAGGAATTATTATGAAAAAATCTTTAAAAATCATGTTACTGGCAGCACTTGCTGCTTCTCTCACCGGATGTGCCTCTGGCAAAGCACCGGAAAAGACACCGGAAACCACGATAGCATCATCTGCAAAAAGCGAAGCAGGAACTTATACCATCGGAATCGCCCAGTTTGCAGAGCACGGCTCTCTCGATAACTGCCGGGAAGGTTTTTTACAGGGGCTTGCCTCAGAAGGAATTGAAGAAGGAAAGAATTTAACTGTCCTCTATGAAAATGCACAGGCCGACGGTGGTACTGCAAGCCAGATCGTAAACAACTTTCTTGCAAAGAAGACCGATTTAATCTGCGCCATAGCAACTCCCATGGCACAGGCTGCCTACGGCGGAGCTAAAAAAGTCAATGTTCCCGTTATATTCACAGCTGTAACTGATCCGGTAGCTGCTGCTCTTGCCAAAGAAGACGGCACTCCGGTAGGAGAAATAACCGGCACCAGCGACAAGCTTCCCGTTGAGAAACAGTTGGAGATGATCCGTAAGATTCTTCCGGATGCAAAGAAAATCGGAATTTTATACAGCACAAGCGAAGTAAACTCAGAGACAGCCATCAAAGAATACAAAGCTGCTGCTGCAAATTATGGATTTGAAATCGTGGAAGGCGCAGTTACCTCTACTGCTGATATTTCCCTGGCAACTGACAGCCTTTTAGAAAAAGTTGACTGCCTTAACAATTTAACTGATAATACCGTAGTCAGCTCTCTTCCACTTATCCTTGACAAAGCAGGCAAGAAAAACATACCAGTATTCGGCAGTGAAGTGGAACAGGTAAAAATAGGCTGCCTTGCAGCAATGGGTCTTGATTATGTGGATTTAGGAAAACAGACCGGTGTTATGGCCGCCAAGGTATTAAAGGGAGACGCCAAAGCAAGCGAATTAAATTTTGAAGTAATCAAAGATGCGGCATTTTACGGAAATTCCAAGGTTGCTGATACACTTGGTATTACCCTACCAAAGGAACTGACCGATTCTGCTGCCAAGATGTTTACTGATATTTCTAAAGGAACAAAATAAGAAGAAACTGAGTGGAGGAAGTTAAATCATGTCAATTATACTTGGCGTTTTGGAAGAAGGTCTGGTTTATGCCATTATGGCGCTGGGCGTATACATCACCTATAAGATTCTGGATTTTCCCGATCTTTCCGTTGATGGCACGTTTCCCCTTGGAGGCGCTGTTACCGTTACGCTTATATTAGCCGGTATAAATCCTCTGGCAACCCTGTTTATCGCATTTGCCATTGGAGCTCTGGCCGGGTGCATCACAGGTTTTATCCATGTAAAATTAAAAGTGCGGGATCTTTTGTCTGGTATTATTGTCATGACTGCTTTGTACTCCGTTAATTTAAGAGTTGCGGGAAAAGCCAATGTTCCATTTTTCAATGTAAGCACCATTTTTGAAAACAGCCTGGTTAACAGGCTGTTTCCGGCGTCACTAAGTGGCATTACTGTGGTTGTGATTCTGGCAGTCATCGTTTTCGTTGTAAAATTTATTTTAGACCAGTACTTAAAAACCCGCTCCGGATATCTGTTAAGAGCAGTTGGTGATAACGAAACACTAGTCACTTCCCTGGCGAAAGACAGAGGAATGGTTAAAATTGTGGGCCTTGCAATTGCAAACGGTCTGGCAGCCCTGGCAGGTTCTGTATACTGCCAGCAAAAAGGCTTTTTTGAAATCAGCATGGGAACCGGAACCATTGTCATCGGGCTTGCCAATGTAATTATCGGTACAAAGCTTTTTAAGCGGATCGGATTTGTTAAATCAACCACTGCTGTCATTATAGGCTCTATCATTTACAAGGCCTGCGTATCTTTCGCAATTTACTTGGGAATGGAAGCTTCAGACTTAAAACTGATCACATCAGTTCTATTCTTAGCCATTCTGGTACTGAGCAACGGCAGGGAAAAGAAGGTGAAAGCATGATTGAACTGAAAAACATTCATAAATATTACAACCACGGGACTGTCAATGAAATGTGTCTGTTCCACAATTTTGAATTAACCATAAAGGATCAGCAGTTTGTTTCTGTTGTGGGAAGCAACGGATCCGGAAAGACTTCTCTTTTAAATCTGATCTGCGGCAGCATTCCTTTGGACAGCGGATCCATACTCATTAACGGCACCGATATTACCAACATGCCTGAATACCGCCGCCAGCGGCGCATTGGAAGAGTCTATCAGAACCCCGCCATGGGAACCTGCCCGAATATGACCATTCTGGAAAATATGGCACTGGCTGATACGAAAGGGAAACCCTTTAATCTGCTACCCGGAACCAATAAGCAGCGGATTGGCTATTACAAAGAACAGCTTCATACATTAGGTCTTGGGCTGGAAGAGAAACTTCACGTAAAGGTAGGGGTTTTATCCGGAGGTCAGAGACAGGCCATGGCACTTTTAATGTCAACCATGACTCCCATCGAGTTTTTGATTCTTGATGAACACACCGCAGCGCTTGACCCGAAAACGGCTGAGATTATCATGCAGCTGACAGATAAGATCGTGAAAGAAAAACAGCTGACAACCATCATGGTAACCCATAACCTGCGCTACGCGGTGGATTACGGAAACAGACTTCTGATGATGCATCAGGGCAATGCAGTCGTGGACTGCGCAGAGGAAGAAAAAAACGGCCTGGACATTAACTTTATTCTTGAGAAATTTAATGAAATCAGTGTGGAATGCGGAAACTAAATATAAGAAGCCTGGATCAATTACTCAACGATCCAGGCTTTCTTCTATTCCTTTTCCCTCATCCAGACGGTCATCTCTCCCTCTCCCCGGTTGTTCCAGCAAAAGTAAGGGATTGCTTTAAACTCTGATTTTTTATAAACCGGCCTTTCTTCTCCATAAAGAGAATCCCCTGCCTTTTCATAATCAATACGGCTTCCCTGTAATCTGGCGCACAGGGTTCCGATTAAAAGCTGGTGGTCAGATTCTTCCTCTGGCTCCAGGCTGGTGTCTATAACCGCCCCGGATAAATACTTACCGTTGTCCGCCTCTTCCAGGCAATAAACCACAGGTCCCTTCATAAGGGTTACTTTTCCTATGTTGTGGCGCACCCTGGGGTTGGATCTGACGTATCGGAACGGAACATTCAGTTCCATAACAACCTCATCATCCATCTCCCAAATTCGCTTTATATAAAGATACCCTTTTTCCATGATTCCATTCTCTTCTACCCCATTGATTTTTAGTACCGCGCCCTCACAGTAAGAAGGAATACGAACAGCAAGGGTGAACTGGCTTCCTGGTTTTTCCGGACTTATGGAAAGAGTAACCCTTCCATTTTCAGGATAGTCGCATTCCTGCCTTACACAGATTCCGACGTCTGAGAGCTGACAATCCATACTGCTACGTATAAAAAGATTGACGTAGATGGTATTTTCATCGGAAGCATATATGTAATTACCAAGGGAAGCAAGGGTCCTCGCAATATTGGGCGGGCAGCAGGCCACTCCGAACCATAGCTGCCTGGTGGTTTTAATATGCCGGTATGTGGGGTTTTTCATCGCCACTTCAGGCACTACCTCCAGGGGATTTACGTAGAAGAAATGTTTCCCATCCATTGCGATTCCTGCAAGAAGGGTGTTATATAAGGCTTTCTCCACGATGTCCATGTATTTTCCATCTCTGGTGAGATGAAACATCCGGTTGGAGAACATGGCAAGGCCTACCGTCGCACAGGATTCAGAATAATTGGTATCATTGGGTAGGTCATAGTCTGCTGTAAACCGTTCGCCATAGGCGGCTGATCCAATACTGCCAGTTATATACATCCGCTTGTTCACAATATTTTCCCACAGCGTTTCACACTGGCTGGTAAGGGCTCCGTCCTGGTATTCATAAGCCAGGTCTGCCATTGCACTGTAAAGATAAACAGCCCGGACACAATGGCCTTCCGCCGTCTCCTGTTCCTTCAACGGCATATGGGCCTGATTATAATCCAGATCAAAATCTTTAAATTCAGGAAAAATATAGTTCCCGTTCTTAATACAATCCTCATTTAAGAAATAGCAGGGTCTCTCTCCCCTTGTCCTTACAAAATAATCCGCAAGCCAGAGATAATTTCTGTTTTCCGTCACCCGGTATAATTTCACCAGTGCCAGCTCAACTTCCGGATGCCCCGGATAGCCATGAATTTTACCTTCCTCCGGTCCAAAAACAAGGCAAAGATGATCTGCAAATTTACACATTACATCAAGAAATTTTCTTTTTCCAGTAGCCTCAAAATACGCAACAGCCGCTTCAATCATATGACCAGCTGTATAAAGCTCATGTCCTTCAAACAAGTCTGACCATCTTTTGTTTCCAGTAATTGTATAATAAGTGTTTAGGTATCCGTCCTCGCACTGGGCTGCAGCAATCAGATCAATGGCCTCATCCGCCGCTTTTTCAAGACTCTCGTTTCTGTTTTTATTGAGGGAACAGGCAACTGCTTCCAGCCATTTTGCTGCATCGGTATCCTGAAACACCATGCCCTTATGCTCTCCTGTTTCCTTCCCGGCTGCAATACGGAAATTCCTGATGCAGTAGCTTTTTTCCGCTCCTTCCACCCGGTCATTAATCAGGTCCCATTGAAATGGCAGAATTACCTCATCCACCAGATCAATGTATTTACCCCAGAATGTATCCTGTATTGTAACATGTTTTAAACCTGCACCCGTCAGTTTATTTCCCACCATACCTTTTCCTCGCTCTGCTATCTATTTTCCTGATTCAGTTTTTTTACTGACTCCCCTTCAATCAGAGTACAGGGAAGTGTGATACTCACATCTCCAACGCTGACTCCGCTTACATTTTCAAGCAGCAGCTCCATAGCGCGGTAGCCCATCTCCTGCAAAGGCCGTTCCACGGTTGTAATTCTTGGCGTTACGTATTGAATAATATCAGAGTTGTCAAAACCTGTGACAGAAACATCATCAGGTACCCTAAGTCCCAGCTCTCTTGCGGCATCACGGACACCCACTGCCATGTCATCATTCATCGCTACAACAGCTGTGGGGTGATCGCTTTTATTCAATAATTTTTTTGCTGCTTCTTTTCCTTCCCGGTACTTCCAGTTCCCACAGGTTATATTCTCCTCTTTCATGGTAATACCGGCCTCATTTAACGCTTTTAAAAACCCATTGTATCTTAATGCGGCGGGCTCTGACTCCTTTAATCCATTAATAACCCCAAACTCTTTATGTCCATTTTGGATGAGCATTTTTGTCATATGATAAACTGTCTTTTCATTGCTATAGCGAACCGATGATCCTTCTCCATCTGTGTAACAGTAGCAGTAAACCACCGGTTTTTTTATATTGCCCAGGATATGACTGATTTTCCGGTCATGCATACCTACATAAATAATGCCATCCACCTGCATTCCAATCATTACATCCAGTGCCTTATCAATATCCTTCTGATAGTTGGAAATGTGCTCGAACTGGGATTCAATTTTATTTAACAGCCTTAAATTGCTCAGTATGGTATTATAGCCTCTTGCTTCTGCAATCTCATTGATCCCGTCAATAATATAAGCCGTATGCCATACCGTTACATCCTCTACGATCACTCCTACCAGAAAGGATTCATTCCTTCTTAAGCTCTTTGCCAGGATATTGGACCGATAACCGGTTTCCTTGATAATTTTCTCTACCTTTTTTCTGGTTTCATCACTGACCTGTGCCGTATTATTTAAAACATACGATACTGTTGCCACGGAAACTCCTGCCATTGATGCAATTTCCTTTAGTGTCATGTATTCTCTACTCTCTCTTTCCTTTTCCCTGTTTAGCCCTTCAGCCCAGACGTTTTAATTCCTTCCACTAAAAATCTGGATCCGAACAGATAAAGCAGCATGGGAGGCAGAATCATGAGCGTGGAAGCAGCCATTATTGAAGGCCAGTTGATTACAAATGCATTACCTGAAGTATACATAAATGTAGTCATAAGTGCAATGGTCAGAGTCCTCCATTTATCACTGTTGATGTAAAAAACCGGCTGGGTCAGTTCGTTCCACCAGAAGACGCAGGATAACACGCCAATTGTGGTAAAGGTTGACTTTGATAAAGGAATCAGCACACGGAAAAAGATACCGATTCTGCTGCAGCCATCCATGGTAGCAGCCTCATCCAGTTCCTTCGGGATAGAACGGAAAAACTGCCGGAACAGAAATACATTATAGGGATAGGCAAAAAATGCAGGAACAATCATGGGAAGCAGGGAATCCAGCCAGCCAACTTTTCCAAACATGATATACTGGGGAACGATGAGTGCGATATTGGGAATCATCATTGTTCCCACAATCAGGGAAAAAATCAGATTTTTCCCCGGGAACTCCATTCTGGCCAGAGGATAGGCAACCAGAGAGGAGGAAATTAAGGTTCCCGCCGTGGTTCCCGCCATCAGAAGAACTGTGTTTCTGACATAAAGCACATAGTTGGAGTGATAAAAAATATACTTATAATTTTCTAAGGTCCCTTTTTGTGGGAAAATACCAGATGATGAAGTAAACTCTGTTAAGGTCTTAAAGGAACCGGTGAGTACCCAGATAATCGGAGAAAACATGACTATTCCGACCAGAATTTTCATCATGAAAACCAGAATCCGGCTGGCTCTTTTTTTCGTTTTTGCTGATTTCATGTCTCTCCCCCTTTAATTTTCATAGTAAACAAACTTTTTTGAGATTGCAAATATACCGATGCCAAAACAACACGCAATCAGAAAAAGTATGACAGACATGGCGCAGGAATAGCCTACCTTCATATTGCTGAACGCTTCCTTATAGATCAGAAGGCTGAGCACCTGTGACATTCCGTTTGGATCACCATTTTCTCCAGTCAGTGGATATAACAGAGCAAATGAGCCATTCAATGCACTGATACAACCCATAACCGCATTAAACAGGATAATGGGTGATATCATGGGAAGGGTAATGCGAAAGAATTTTTTTAACGGGCTGGCTCCATCAATTTCACATGCCTCATAAAGCTCTCTGGGCACATCATTTAAACCAGATCGAAATATCAGCATCATTTGTCCTGTGTTGTACGTAAACAGGGTGATAAAAAACAGAGCCATATAGACAGTACGGCTGTCGTACAGCCAGTTAATCATCACATTTTTACCAGTTAAAGCAGAAATAATCCCATTTAAAAGCCCTGCTTCTTTTCCGAATATGGTTCGGAACGTATAGGCAAGTGCTACCGTCGGAATAACCGACGGTAGAAAATAACAAAACTGAAAGAGACCATTGAGCTTTTGCCTGTAATTTAGCAGCAGTGCCATAACCACAGCCCATACAGTAGTTACTATCATCATAACAATTGTGAAAAACAAGGTTACACGAATGGAATTCCAAAACGTGGCACTTTGAAACATAGTTACATAATTGGCCAGACCTATAAACTGGGAAACACCACTCAGTTTCCGGTTTGTCAGACTGACAGCAAATAAAAAGGCAATGGGAAACAGGGTGAAGCATACAAATCCTATCATCCACGGAGCGCAAAAAGCATAGGCTGTCAAATGGTTCATAAGCTTTTTCTTCTTCGCCGTCTTACTGCTTTCTTTTTCCATTATCATTCACTTTCCTTCCAGCTTACCGCCTAATAACCAATGGTTTCCCGGGCATAGGCATCGGCTTTTTTTACAGCTTCTTCGGGTGTCTTCTGGCCAAGTACTGCCGCGTTAAATTCGCTGACTGCATTGTTGGTAACTCCGGAAGGAAGACAGGTATATCCAAATACACCGGCTTTTAACGAATCGGTCATTGCATCCCAGTTTTTGATGGTAGTGGCACTTTCCACCTTCCATGCACCTTTTTCTGCAATGGATTTGATGGCAGATGGATTGCCGCTGGACTTTGAGTTAATGGTCTGCCCCTCTTCTCCCATCAGATATTCGATTACCTTAAATGCGGCATCCTGGTTCTTACTTTTTGCGTTAATGCTGTAAAAGCCGGTATGAAGGGTATTGTATTTTACCTTATCTGTAGGTATGGTAGCAATATCCCACTGAAAGGGCAGACTGTTTCCATAAGTTCCGATATTCCAGCTTCCCTGCCAGCTCATAGCCGCCTTACCAGAAGCAAATAAATCTGCCGTATCGGAAGATGGTTCCGGAATTACCCCGTTTTTTGCCATAGCTGCCACATCTGAGACAAAGGATACCGCTCCGTCGCCAATAACCATCTGTCCTTTGGAAGGGTCGTATACCTGATCGCCTGCACCGCCAACCCCCGCCCACCAGGTCTGGGTATTGGGAAGTGTACAGCCATACTGTTTTGTTGTACCATCAGCTGCCTTTTGGGTCAGCTTTTCTGCAGCGGACTTATAATCCTCATAAGACCAGTTGTTGTCTGGATAAGAAATCCCGGCAGCATCAAACATATCTTTATTATAGAAAAGTAGCTCTGTCGCAGCACACCACGGCAGACCGTATGTACCTCCAAGCCCGGCGGACAGTGTGGAAACTGCGTCAATAAAATCTCCTGTTTTAACGGATGAATTTTTCAGGTAATCATCCAGGGAAATGATACCTTTTGCCTTGGCAAAATTGGCAATATCATTCTCCCAGATTACATAGATGTCAGCAGAATTATCCCCTGTGGAAACCATCTGATTTAACTTGGAAGAATAGTCGCTTTCCGGAATCACTGTTACTTCCACTTTAATCCCGGTTGCTTTTTCTGCCTGGGCATACATATTCAGCGCCTCATCCTTATTGGGTTCATTCCAGACAGCTATGGTAACCTTCTGTCCTCCGTCTTTTTTTGTACCCCCAGCTGTCTCTCCTCCCTTTGTGCTGCAACCGGCCAGCATTCCCACTGCAGCCGCTGTCAGAAAAAGCGATCCCCATAATTTCTTCCTTCTCATAAAATTTTCCCTCCAAATTATTTTTTATTTAATCGTTTAAACCAGCATGTTTAAGAAAAGCTAAAAGATAATATAAAATCTTTCAGCATGAATGCAGTTTAAACGTTTAAATTATAAATTACAGAACTTTTATTACACATATTAACTAATCTAACTATATAATATAATTTTTATTTTGTCAATTATGCATTATAAATTTATTTTTATATGATTTAAATTCTATTATTTTATTTAAAGGTTTAAATTCATGGTGGAATGAACACTATAATATCAAATCAGGCGGAGCAGGAATTTCATGATCCTGTTCCGCCTGTCATTCGATCTTATTACCCTACCTGCTCATCTCGCTTTGAGGTCCCTTATCATTATGTTCCCGAATTACAGTATTCACTTCGCTTAAATCAGAGGTTGGAAGATCACCTGGTATGGTGTTCTTTAAAGCCGCAGTGGCATTGCCGTACTGAACTGCTTTCATGCAGTCACCGCCAGTGCTTAAAAGGCCATAAAGTGCACCTGCTATATAAGCATCTCCGCTTCCAATCCGGTCAACAACATCAATATTATGGTATGGTTCTTCCTCATAATATTCGTTTCTTGCAGCATCGTAAATAATGGAACCGAACGTATGGCTTTTCGGACTATGTACGATTCTCTGCGTAGAAGCCACGATGGAAATGGGATAATCTTTTGTAAAGCTCTTCATCATCTCTTTGGCTGTTCCTTCTTTTTTGAAGGTCAGCCTTGCTGTATCTTCCGAGCAGAAGAAAATGTCCACAAAGGGAAGGATCTGCTCGATGCAGGCTCTTGCTTCCTCTCCTGTCCATAAATTACCGCGGAAATTTACATCAAAAGAAATGATGGTGCCGCTCTCTTTGAATTTGCGTATCATATCAATGGCAGTCTTTCTCGTATTCTCACACAGAGCAAGGGTAATGCCGGTGGTATGAAAGCAGGTAGTCGCTTTATACATATCATCTGGAAAAGAGGCTTCACTGATATGATAGAAAGAGCTGTTCTTTCTGTCGTAAATTACCTTGGGTTTCCTCGGATATGCACCATATTCGTAATAATAAAGTCCAAGTCTGGCATTGGAGCTGTCATCATAAACAAAATAATCATCACTGATTCCATAAGAACGCACTTTGTTCTTTACAAAATTTCCCATATCATTGGCAGGAAGCTGGGTCACCACACCGGTATGAAGCCCTAAAAGAGCAGCTCCTACCGCAACGTTTAACTCTGCTCCACCAACCTGTTTCTGAAAGGAATCTCCCCGGACCAGTCTTTCCACTCCGTCCGGAGACAGACGTAAAAGCAATTCTCCCAGGCTTAATAAATCAAATGGTCTGTCACTCATCTTGATCGTTCCTCCATAGATTCTAAAAAAAAGGGGGTCATTGCATAATGACCCCCGATGTCTTTCCTCGTTCAATTAGAGGCAGTCATATCTACTGCCGAAAACAGTTCAGCCTGATTATCTCTGAACACGTCCTGATCCGTCACCGCCAGCAAGGCTGTCAACATCTTCTCTGGATACAAGGTTAAAGTCGCCAGGAATGGTGTGCTTTAATGCGGAAGCAGCTACTGCATATTCCAGTGCAGCCTTGAAATCTTTCTTATCAGCCATACCGCAGATTACGCCTGCTGCGAAGGAATCTCCGCCGCCTACACGGTCTACGATTGGTGTAACGTGATACTTTCTGGAGTGATAGAATTCACGGGTAGCTCCATCCATAATACATGCAGACCAGCCGTTATCGGAAGCGGAATGGCTTTCACGTAAAGAGCTGATTACATATTTGAAGTTGAACTTGTCAACCATCTGATTGAAGATATCAACATATCCCTGTAATTCCAGTTCTCCGGAAGTAACATCAGTGTTGCCTGGCTTGAAGCCAAGTACTTTCTCTGCATCTTCTTCGTTACCGATACATACGTCAACATACTGCATTAAGTTAGTCATAACCTTCTGAGCTTTCTCAGAAGACCATAATTTCTTACGGAAGTTTAAGTCAACGGATACAGTTACGCCATGAGCCTTAGCTGCCTTTAAAGCTGCCTCAGTCAGTTCAGCTGCACTGTCGCTGACAGCAGGAGTGATTCCTGTAAAGTGGAACCAGTCTGCACCCTCAAAGATCTCATCGAAATTAAAGTCTGCTGCTGTTGCAGTAGAGATAGAGGAATGTGCTCTGTCATATACAACAGTAGAAGCTCTCATAGCAGAGCCTGTCTCCAAGAAGTAGATACCAAGTCTTTCGCCGGTCTTTGCAATGTGCTTTGTTCCAACATTATATTTTCTTAATGCTGCAACTGCGCAATCACCGATTGGATTCTTCGGAACTGCTGAAACGAATTCTGCTTCATGTCCGTAATTTGCAAGAGAAACAGCAACGTTTGCTTCGCCGCCGCCGTAATTTACATCAAACTCATCTGCCTGAATAAACTTTTCATTGTTCGGGGTAGATAATCTTAACATGATCTCGCCCATGGTTACGATCTTTGCCATTTTGTATTCTCCTTAATTCTCAAGTTGTTTTCTATTATTTGCGAGCTGCTGCTACTGCTTCAACAAATTCTTTTGCTTTTGCTGTAACTGCTGCAAAATCGCCTGTATTAGCGCCCTTTGTCAGGCTGCTGCCTGTACCAACGGCATATGCACCTGCCTTGATCCACTTATCAACGTTATCAACGTCAACACCACCGGATGGCATGAAATCACCCTGAGGAAGGGGTCCTTTAAAGGAGCTGATAGCTGCCGGTCCCATGATGTTGCCTGGGAAGATCTTGATGATGTCACAGCCGCACTCCAGTGCAGTGATTGCTTCGGTAGGAGTCATAACACCTGGAAGCATCGGTACTCTGTAACGGTTGCAAAGCTTGATTGTCTCTACGTTTAAGCCTGGGCTTACCACATAGTTTGCACCTGCAAGGATAGCTGCTCTTGCAGTTTCAGGATCAAGTACGGTACCTGCACCGATTACAACATCTTCATTGGTGCTATATTTTTCAGACATTTTAGCGATGAATTCAATTGGGTTTCCTTCATCCATAGTCATAGTAATTTCAATAAAATTGATTCCGCCTGCAATGATTGCATCAACGACTTTCTCGCCCTGTTCCAGGCTTTTTGCACGAACAACAGCAACCAGACAGTCTTTTTTCATCTTTGATAAAACTTGTTCTTTTTTCATGATTGTTCTTCTCTCCTTTTTTAAATTCGTATATACGAATCAACTTCATATTTACGATTCTTATACTTGAAATATTAATCGCTTCCAGGCATTTTGTCAATAAGTATTCCTCATATTTTTCCAAGAAAGCCTAATAACCTGGAAACCTCCATACCCTTTCTGGAAACCAGCGTTCCAAGAGCCTCATAATCTTCCGCCGGCTTATATAAGCTGGAAATGCTGATCGCTCCCAGTACGTTGCCATCCCGGTCAAAAACCGGTGCTCCCACGCACTGCATATGCTCTTCCATCTCTCTTGCATCAAAGGCGTATCCTCTTTCTCTGACTTCTTCCAGTTCAGCAAGGAGGCCTTCTCTGTTTTCAATGGTTCGTTCTGTATACCGGGCAAATCGGATACGGCTGATGATCTGATCTCTGTTTTCCTCATCACTGTACGCAAGAATCACCTTCCCCAGGGAAGTGCAGTACATCGGATTTTTCGATCCCACCGTAGCGGTTGTAATAATAGGATTCTCCGGTTCGAACTTACATATGTATACAACATGATGATCCGACGGAATTCCAAAGAAAACAGTTTTTCCTACTTCTTTGGAAAATGCCTTCAGTACCGGCTCAATAATTCCGATGAAATTCAGATTATTGGTATAATTAACTCCGATTCTGTATGCCATTAAGCCAATGGTATAATTCTGCTTCTGCCCCCGTGTCACATTGACCATGCCCATCTCTCCCAGAGTAGTGACAATATCATAGGCACTGGTCTTTGGTAAATCCAGTTTCTGACAGATATCATCTAACGTTGCGCCTTCCGGTGTTTTCGAAATAAGCTTCAGAATTTCTACTGTACGTTGTGTGGTTCTGTTAAGTTTCATGGTATAGCCTCCGTTTCTAGGCTCTAGTATACTCCCGGGATCCACAAAAAAGCAAGATTATTTTCGCATATACGAAGTATTTGTAAGTGTTTACAGGATTATACTGATTTTATGGATTATTTTGCAAAATTAATAAATGAGGGATTGTAATATATATCATAATTATGTATAATAACTTAGGAATGTAAATACTTACAATTACGGAGGGATGCTTTTGAATATTTATGATGTTTCCGAACATGCTCATGTTTCAATCGCCACCGTTTCCCGCGTGATTAACGGGAATCCCAATGTCAGTGAGAAAACCAGAAAGCGGGTTCTCGCTGTCATGGACGAGCTTGGTTATACACCGAATGTGTTCGCCAGAAGTCTGGGGCTTAACACCATGAAGACCATTGGAATCATGTGTGCGGATTCCTCTGACCCATGGCTTGCAGAGGCTGTCTATTTTCTGGAAAAGCAACTGAGAAGCAGCGGATATGATTCCATCTTATGCTGCAGCGGCTATCTTCCCGAAACCAAAAAGAAGTATCTGGAACTGCTGCGTTCCAAGCGGGTGGATGCCATAATCCTTGCCGGCTCCCATTACGTGGAAGCCAGAGAAAAGGACAATGCCTATCTTTTGGAAGCTGCAAAGGACATCCCCATTATGCTGGTCAATGGCTGTCTGGAGGGCGGACAGATTTACAGCACAGTCTGTGACGATCAGGCCGCTGTCTATTCTGCTGCTGCAAAGCTATACCAATCAGGCCGGTCAGCACTGTTATATCTTTATTCCGGCACTTCTTACAGCAATTTACGGAAGCTCTCCGGTTACCGTCAGGCAACTGCTTCTGCCAATTTACCGGTTCGGGACGAACTTATGGTTCTCTGTTCCAAAGATCCGGATCTTGCCATGGAACAGCTTAAGGAACTGTCCGATTCCGGAATAAGGTTTGATTCCGTTTTGGCTGCTGAGGATATTTTGGCCGTTGGTGCGGTAAAATATGCGAATCAGACCGGAATTTCCATCCCTGAGGGCTTAAGCATCATCGGATACAATAATTCCATATTGTCCCGTTGTACAACGCCCGAAATCACTTCCGTGGACAACAAGGTAGAAGCTCTCTGCACCACTACCGTCAATACTTTGATGAAGGTGCTGGAAGGAGGCAATGTGCCTGCAAAGACCACCATTACTCCAGAGCTGATAAAGCGAGGTACTACTAATTTCTAATCACATATATTTTTAAGGAGGACTCACCAACATGAAACAGTTTATGGACAAGGACTTTTTACTGTCTACCCAGTCTGCAAAAGATCTTTATCACAATTATGCGGCAAAGATGCCTATCGTAGACTATCACTGCCACATCAATCCACAGGAAATCTATGAAGACCGCAAATTTGATACCATTACTCAGGTATGGCTGGGCGGCGATCATTATAAATGGCGTCAGATGCGTTCCAACGGTGTAGAAGAAAAGTACATCACAGGAGATGCCACTGACAGAGAAAAGTTCCAGAAATGGGCAGAAACCATGCCAAAGCTCATTGGAAACCCTCTTTATCACTGGAGCCACTTGGAACTTCAGAGATATTTTGGTTACACCGGTTACTTAAACGGAGATACAGCAGAAGAAGTCTGGAATTTATGCAACGAAAAGCTTCATCAGGATTCCATGAGTGTACGTAATTTAATCAGACAGTCCAATGTAACCGTAATCTGTACTACTGATGATCCTGCTGATACACTGGAATGGCATCAGAAAATTGCTGCAGATTCTACATTTGATGTAAAGGTTCTTCCAGCATGGAGACCAGACAAAGCCATGAATGTTGAAAAGCCTGATTTTGCAGCTTATATTGCAAAACTGTCTGCAGCAAGCGACATGGAGATCAAAGACTTCGCTTCTTTAAAGGCTGCTTTAAAGAACCGTATGGAATTCTTTACAAGCCAGGGCTGCTGCGTTTCCGACCATGCCCTTGAGTATGTAATGTATGTACCTGCAGATGATGCAGAGCTTGATGCTATCTTTGCAAAGAGCGTTTCCGGAAAAGCTGTTACGAAAGAAGAAGAGCTGAAGTACAAAACTGCATTTATGTTATTTGTAGCAAAAGAATACAATCACATGGGTTGGATCATGCAGCTTCATTATGGCTGCAAGAGAGATAACAATGCGTATATGTTTGAGCAGTTAGGACCTGATACAGGATTTGACTGTATCAACAACTACGCTCCTTCTGCACAGATGGCTGATTATCTTAACGCCTTAAGCGTTACTGATGAGATTCCGAAGACAATTATCTACTCCTTAAACCCTAATGATAACGCTTCCATCGGAACGATCCTTGGCTGCTTCCAGAGTCAGTACCCAGGAAAGATCCAGCAGGGTTCTGCCTGGTGGTTTAATGATCACAAAACCGGCATGACAGACCAGATGACTTCTCTTGCCAACTTAGGATGCCTTGGAAACTTCATCGGAATGCTTACCGACTCCAGAAGCTTCTTATCTTATACCAGACATGAATATTTCCGCAGAATTCTTTGCGAGCTGGTAGGCGGCTGGGTAGATAACGGAGAATATCCGGACGACCAGAAAGCGTTAAAAGAAATGATCGAAGGCATTTCTTATAACAATGCCATGAACTATTTTGGATTCTAAGTCATTAATATAAAGACAGGATGCCGCAAAGCATAGCTGATTTCAGCTGCTTGACGGCATCTTTTCTTTTCACTTCACGATTTATTGTTATTTTGGGGAATCAGATATACCGTTTCACTGCCGCTATGTTGGGAATCCGGCTGTTTTACAATTAAGAGATTATCCCCATAAGACAGCATGACACGAATATTCGATGAATCATTTTCTAAATCAAAATTTTGAAGTTCAATTTTTCCCGTACCCTCATCCATTCTGTAAATCTGATTGGTATTCCTTTTATATAAGTATTTATTAGTAGAAAGACCGGAAAAATCACGGACATACTCAACATCATTTTCATATAAAAGAGCCTGATTATCGCCCTGATCAAAATCACTGACAATGGTATGATTGGAATAATCCGTAATGGTGAAATAGTGATTGAATACACTAAAAGAACCTATTCCACTGGTTAATTCGTAGTTTTTTAGCAGATCGGTTATATTTGTTTCACTTATAAAAGTGAAATCAGAATTATACCTGGTAATAAAGCAATTGAAGCTGGAACCGGGCTTGCTTTTTTCTAAAGCATACAGATAGCTCCCATCGCTGGTTATATATATAATTTGACGGGGTGGGTTTACTTTACTTGAAATCGGGGTACTGGCTTTTGAATCCAGTTCAGCCAGCTCCATGTTCTGGTTACTGTTCATTGTTTCCACAAAAGAATAAAAGGCTCCATTCTCCGTATGATTCCCTTGAAGAGATACCAGGCTGCTCCCTAAGACTGTTAATGGAATAAGCTTCTGGGAATACATATTTTTAGATACTGCATACATCTTATCTTTCGTATAATTTACAGCATATAAGTCATTCTCCAGTTCAGATCCATTATAAAGACTTAAATAAAAATAGAGCGTGTCATTGATCAATGCGTTGCTCAGCCCTTTCAAGGCGAAATTATCTACGGTTAAAATCGTTTGATTACTTCCATCCTTAAAATTGTAAATATAAAAAGTGGCATCCGACTCGCTCATCTCCATATATAATAATTTGGTTTCATAAATATCTATATAGGTTCTCAGAGCAGAATCATCAAAGGTCACATTGTATGCCTGGACTTCATTTGATGTGGATTCACCGGTATTGCCATGATCCGTCTGAATATGGCATCCTGACAGGAATATGATGCATACCATGATCAGCGGCAGGATAAAGCCTTTGATTTTCTTATTCATATATTCAGGAACTCCCTCTTAGTGCCTTAAAAAGACCAAAGGGAACATATCCCCTCAGTCTTTTTAAGAAACCTGGCATTCTATAAATTTAATACATAAATCCAATATTTACCCGGCTGTATGCTTTATATAAAGTAGAGGCAGACTTCGTATATGTCCAGGATTCTCCGTCCAGTCCTGAACCAGAGTATCCAATCCATGGATCACCCAGTGCAAACGCAGACTTATCACTTTTCGCTCCATACACCGACATAAAATGACCGTTTGTTGAATAAAGCCAGCCGTCACTGGTTGAAAAAGTCAATCCAATAATGGGCGCCGCTTTGGATGTGGAAACACCATTGTATAATAGTCTGCACATCTCAGAGGAGGATTCATTGTATCTTCCTACGTATCTGCATCTCGTCTGCTGCCCGTTAATATAGTTTATCATATCAGCAAGATAAGAGCCATCGGCAGTAGTCCGGCATCCTCTTGCTATGTCCGACTGATTGCGGGCAACTCCGAGATAATTTAATGTAGCCTGAACAGCTGCCGGACCGCAATTATAGTTTGTAATCTGACTGTATACGGTATATCCATTTAGGTACTTCCAGGAAGTAGCTGCCTGACGTGAAAGGCTTTGATTCAGCAAATCATCTTTCTTAACGCCTGATTTATCCTGTGGTCTTGCAGATCGGGCGCCTTTGGGAGTTTTCAGGGAATCCCCGCTTACAGGGCTGCTCTCTCCACTTACAGATACTGTTTTCGCTTCTATAAATTCTTTCGTGGAATCCTCTTGCGCAGCAAAGGAGATGCTGTTGGCTGACAACGCCATCGATAAAGTCAGAAACATTAAAAGTAGCTTTTTCATAATTATTACCCTCCATTTTCTTTTGTTACCAGATTCTTTTGATTCATTTACCGGATATCCGGCGACCTGATGCAATACTTAATACGAAATAGCACTCACCTCCCCCTGGGTCTGTTATTCCAATATACTACAAAATTCTACAAAAAACGGAATCATGTTGAAAATAGCAGTTTATATGTAATAAAATACTGGTCTTATTTTCCACTAAATTGAACAGACCCACACAGGTTTGATTTATAATCTACCTGTGTGGGTCTGTTCATCCTGATAAAATGTAACACTCTTCTTTTAAAATCCGATGTAATAAAGCGCTCCTGGTACCAGTAGATGCAAAGCTATAAAAAGAATCGCCAGCAACGCTGCTCTCCTGTGCCATACTAAGATTACAGCTTTTTTCTTTATGGAAAAGAGTACTCCAAGAATCACCGCTGCAATACTGACAATCCAGGCAAGGGTACCTGTATGAAGCCTGATTGAACCAAGCGCCAGGTATCCATGAATCAGGGAAATCACTGCCAGACCAAACCCGGCAGGTTTATGAATCTTTCTAAACCTCATTCTCCAACTGGTAATCATACGATTTTTCCCTTTGTAGAATATCCGGTTAAAATGCCTCAGTAAAAACGGCATCATAACAATTGCAAACAAAACTGCGCTTGTAATACCTAATACTTCATACATATCATCGCCTCCCGTTTATTCCACAATTTTTCCTACTTCTTTTATCTTTTTTAAAACTGAAGTTCCGTGAGGCGATACTTTCTTAATCTCTTCTGTCAGATCCTTACCTGCCGTATAGCCGTTGTGCTCTCCGTCCTTCCACATCTTGCTTTCAGTCACATCATAGATCACGCCGTCAACCGCGATATAAGCAGGATTTCCGTCTTTACCATTATATTTTGAAAGTTCATCCAATGTAAGTTCCAGTTTTTCTGAGGATCCAGTAGTATTGTCCTGAACTTTTGAACCGGCACAGCCCGCAAGCAGGAATATAATCAAGAATGAAAGAACATAAATTATCATGTTTTTTTTCATAGAACCATCTCCTTTTTATCTTTTTTGTATTTGCTATTATATCAGTATATTTGTTTTTTATCAAGAATTAATCTAAATTATAACTAATTTTTTTTACATTTTCTGTTAAATTACTAGAAAATTAACAGAAAAAATGCTGTAACACAAGACTATTATGAAGCAAGCTTGTATTACAGCATTCTTATTCCTATATCATTTTCTTATATAATAACTTTAACCGGGCATTTGGCCGCACATTTACCGCAATTGGTACATTTGTCATAATCAATGATTGCAACATTATTGTCCATGTGGATGGCATCAAATTCACATTGTTTGATACACATGGTACAACCAATACAGCCCACTTCGCATTTAGCCTTAACATCTTTTCCCTTATCATGGGAGTTACACTGAACTAAATACTCAGCTTTATATGGAACCATATCAATTAATGCATTGGGACAGGAAGCCACGCACTTACCGCAGGCAACGCATTTCTCCTTATCAACTACCGCAATACCGTCCACAACATGGATTGCATCAAATTCACATGCTTTCACACAGGATCCGTATCCCATACAACCATAAACACATGACTTTTCACCAGATCCAGGTATGACTGAAATTTTTCGGCAGTCATCAATACCATAATAATTATATTGAACTTTTGTTTTATCACAGCTGCCTTTGCACTTCACAAAAGCAACCTTCTTCTCAGCTGAACCTGCAGCTACTCCCATGATTTCACTGATCTTTTCTGTCACAGAAGCACCACCGACTGGACAGGCACCAACATCAGCCTGACCTGCAGCAATGGCTTTTGCAAGAGCATCGCACCCTGCATAGCCGCAGCCGCCGCAGTTGTTGCCTGGCAGCTCATTTCTGACCATGATCTCCTTCTCGTCAACCTCAACTTTAAATTTCTCACTTGCAATGCCGAGGAATACTCCAATCAGAATACCGATAATGCCAACAACGGCCGCCGCAAAAATAATTCCTGTTATCATGTTCTTTCGTCTCCTCCCTTAAATTAATCCGGAAAATCCGAAAAATGCAATTGCCATCAGGCCAGAGGTAATCAGAACAATTGGTGATCCCTTAAAGGAATGAGGAACGTCATTATATTCGATTCTTTCACGGACACCAGCCAGCATAATAATGGCAATGGTGAAACCAACGGAAATACCCACACCGTTTACAACGCTCTCCAGAATGTTATAGTCCTTCTGAACATTGGTCAGTGCCACACCTAAAACAGCACAGTTCGTTGTAATCAGGGGCAGATATACACCAAGAGCCTCATAAAGAGCAGGCATGGATTTCTTTAAAAACATTTCTACAAACTGTACCAGCGCTGCAATTACAAGAATAAATACGATCGTCTGTAAAAATTCCAGATGAAGACCGACCAATACACTCTTATAAATTAAGCTGGTAACAAATGATGCAATGGTAATAACAAAGATAACAGCCGCGCCCATGCCGGCAGAAGTTTTCACATTTTTGGAAACTCCAAGGAATGGACAAAGGCCGAGGAACTGACTGAGCACTACGTTATTAACCAGTGCGGAGCCAATGGCAATTAGTAATAATTCTTTCATCGATCCACTCTCCTATTCGTCTTTCTTGGAAGTTGCAGTTTTTAATTCTGCTTCTTTTCTGGCTACTTCTGCTTTTTTCGCTGCAAGAGCTTCTTCCTCTGCCTGTCTTTTTCTGGTATCTAAAACTTCATGGTTTGACATACAGGAAGAACCGGTACAGGACATACAGTTGCCTCCGCAGGCTAACTTAGACTGTGGAACAGAGCCGTTGGTTGCAGACGGAGCTTTAAATTTATTCTGCAGAGCAGTTAAAATAGAAAGCACAAAGAATGCACCAGGAGCCAGAACAAAAATAGCAATGTGGTAATTCTCCGGAATGATGGTGTGTCCGAATACTGCACCGGAACCCAGGATCTCACGAACAATTCCGATACAGGTTAAGGCTACTGTGAAACCAAGTCCCATACCAATTCCGTCAAATGTGGATTCTGCCACTCCGTTCTTGGAAGCATAGGATTCTGCACGACCTAAGATAATACAGTTAACTACGATCAGCGGAATATAGATTCCAAGAGCTGAATAAAGGCTGGGCACATATGCCTGTAAAAGCAGCTGCACGATAGTAACGAGAGTTGCTACAATAACAATGTAAGCCGGAATTCTGACACGGTCCGGAATAATCTTACGCATAGCAGAAATAATCATATTAGAAAATAACAGTACCACAGTTGTGGAAAGTCCCATACCTGCTCCGTTTACTGCAGATGTGGTAACAGCCAGAGTCGGACACATACCGAGCATCAGCACGAAGGTCGGGTTCTCTTTTACGATACCGTTAAATAAACGTTCTGTACATTTGTTGTTCATCTTCCCACCTCCTACTGATTCATATAGTGATGCACATAATACAATGCCGCATTAACCGCATTGGTAGTAGCGCTTGATGTAATGGTAGCACCGCTGATGGCGTTGATTTCAGCATCGCCTGCATTACCTGATTTGGTAACCGTAAGTGACTCCGCACTCTTTCCATTGTACTGATCTTTAAATGCCGGTTCTTTCGCCTTAAGACCTAAACCTGGAGTATCGCTGATTGCCAGAAATTCAATACCGCTTATGCTTCCATCGGCTTTAATTCCTACAGACAGTTGGATTGTACCGCCGTAGCTGTCATCGGAATGGGACGTGATAACATAACCAAGCAGTGTGCCGCTTGCGTCTACCGCCTGAAGTGCATTGTTCACACCAACATTACCAAAGTTCTGTGTGGTAAGATCTGTATTGCAGGTTTCAATGGCCGCCTTCATCTTATCATCAGACTTAAAATCAGCTGCTTCTGGAAACACTGCCTTATATGCCTCAATATTTGCAGCAAGAGTTGCTTTTTCAATCGGAGCTTTCGTAATCTGATAAGCACCGCCTAACAGGAAACCGGAAACCAGAGTAATGACAAATAAAATCAACGCGTCTTTCATATATCCGCCACTCTTCATCTTATTTGCCCTCCTTTCCAAATGCTTTTGGAAGTGAAATCTTCTCAATCAGCGGAACCAGAATATTGCTGATGATGATTGCATAAGAAACTCCCTCTGCAGAACCTCCGAAAAGACGGAACAGACCGGTAAGCACACCTAACAGAATTCCAAAATAGATCTGCCCCTTTATTGTAACAGGACTTGTTACATAATCGGTTGCCATAAAGAATGCACCAAATATGATACCACCGCCGCATAAGTGAGTCAGGACGTACATCAGGTCATGCTGTCCAAACACAAATACAAACAGCGAAAATGTAATTAAATAGGCAGCCGGAATACGGATAGATATTACTTTCCTTGCGATTAAATACGCCGCACCAATCAAAAGGGCGATAACGGAAACTTCTCCGATTGTTCCAGGAATTTTTCCGATAAACATGGCCGCCACATCAACTGACTGACCAGCTTTAAATGCTGCAAGAGGGGTAGGACTTACAACCGCGTCATTGTATGTAAACATGGTCATAGGACCTGCAAAAGAGATCAGAAGAAAACATCTTGCCGCAAGGGCTGGGTTCATAAAGTTCTGTCCCAGACCGCCGTAAAGCTGTTTTACAACAATGATCGCAAACACACCGCCTAAAAATGGCATCCATAACGGAATTGCCGGAGGCATGTTAAGTCCAAGAATCATTCCGGTTACAAGTGCACTGCCATCACTGACAGTTACTGGTTTCCCCATAAGGGTTTCAAAAACATATTCACTTAATACACAGGATAAAATGCTGACAAGCAACACCAGGGCAGCTTTTACTCCAAACTGATATACACCATACGCAGTTGCCGGGATCATGGCAATCGCAACATCCAGCATAAGATTCTGTGATGTTACCTGGTCCCTGACATGAGGTGATGATGATACGTTTAATAATTTACTCATACTTCACTCTCCTACGCTTTTTTTCTGCTTGCGATCACTGTTTTGCGCATCTCTTTAAATGCCTGGGTTAATGGCAGTTTCGCCGGACAGGCATATGCACAGCAGCCGCATTCGCAGCATTCCATACCATCTAATTTTACAAATGTATCTATGTCAGATCTCATAGCTGCCTGCATCATCATCTGGGGAACCACGCGGCTTGGACATACAT
Organism: Lacrimispora sp.; assembly: GCF_031982545.1. Lineage (GTDB taxonomy): Bacteria > Bacillota > Clostridia > Lachnospirales > Lachnospiraceae > Lacrimispora. The sequence goes on along the minus strand of NZ_DALYXB010000020.1, from coordinate 17,612 downwards.
TGACACATCTGCCGCAGCGGATGCAGGCAGTAGGTGCATTCAGTGCAACCTCATCCTTTGACATGCAGGTAAGCGCAGAGGAGGTTTTGGTAACAGGAATATTCATGTTAAACAACGCCTGCCCCATCATGGGTCCTCCGGAAATTACTTTTTCCGGTTCTGTTTTGAATCCGCCGGAAGCCTCTAACAGCTCGGCATAATTTGTTCCTGTTCTCACATTATAGTTCTGTGGGTTTGCAATCGCATCACCGGTAACTGTTACAATTCTTCTGATTAAAGGAGTGGAATTTGCAACTGCATTGTAAATGGATATAACCGTATCCACGTTATCCACGATGCAGCCTGCATCAGCCGGAAGCATGGAAGAGTTGATCTTTCTTCCTGTTACCGCATAGATCAGAGCGCGCTCTCCACCCTGTGGATATTTTGTCTTTAAGGGGCAAACCGTGATTCTTGGCTCATCTTTTACAAGCTCTGTCATCACTCTGATTGCCTCCGGTTTATTGTCTTCAATACCAATTACACCTTTTGCATTATCAAACAGCTGAAGGACAATATTAAGACCTTTAATAATATTTTCCGGCTCTTCCAGCATCATCCGATAATCGGAGGTCAGATATGGTTCGCATTCTGCTCCGTTTACGATAATCGTATCAATCTTTGTCTCATCCTTTGGTGTAAGCTTTACATGTGTGGGAAATCCTGCACCGCCAAGTCCTACAATGCCGGCCTCCTTTACGATATCACGTATCTCCTCTTTTGACAGGGATTTGGGATCCCGCTGTTTTCCAAAACCTTCCGCCTCCTGATATTTGCCATCATTATCAACAATGATTGACATTACCATGGAGCCGTTGGCAACCATTCTTGGTTCAATGGTTTTTACTGTTCCTGAAACAGAACTGATTACACAAGCTGAAATAAAACCGCCTGCTTCTCCGATCTTCTGACCAACTAATACCTGATCACCTGCCACCACCAGAGGCTTCGCAGGAGCACCGATATGCTGGGATAGCGGGAACACCATCTCGCCTTTTGGCTGCAGTACCTGCACAGGTTTATTTTCCGACAATTCTTTTCCCTCATAGGTGTGAATGCCGCCTTTAAATGTAGCCAAACCCATTAGACTAACCCTCTTTCTCTACAATTCTTTATCTCTCCCGACAAAATATTCTCACTTTGTCACCGGAGTAAGTATAACACAATCTGTAGGTCGAAACAATCCGAAATTACATATTGTATACTGTGTTCGGATTGTAATTCTTACCATTGGTGGGAGGAATGACCTCCCTTAAGTTGCGATTCATTGTTAAACTATAAACAATCAGGCCTTGTAACCAATGCCTTTGTTTTCTAAAAAAAACAATCATTTCTTCATGTATACATAAAAAAACAAAATAATCAGCTTTTTTAAATATTGTTTTTATTTTTATACATTCTTCTTTGTTAAATTTTTGTTAATTTTTTCTTTTTGTTGGAAAATTATCTTTATTATTAATAAATATTTTTCATTAATCAACCCATTTATTTATTAAAAAAAATAATAACAAAACAGGAGCATCCGGCTTACTATGAGCAGAAATCCCTTCCCATTCATAGCTTCACCCAATGCTCCCTCACTAAATCACCTGTTAAAAACCATGGATTAATCCAATTCTACTGCTCCGGTGTAAAGTTGATAATATCGTCCTTTATGATTTAAAAGCTCCTCGTGATCCCCCCGTTCAATGATCTCACCATTTTCCAGTACCATAATGGCATTGGCATTTCTAACAGTTGACAGCCGGTGAGCGATTACAAAGGTGGTCCGGTTGGCCATAAGGCGATCCATCCCCCGTTCAATATGCTTTTCTGTTCTTGTATCTACGGAACTTGTGGCCTCGTCAAGAATTAAAATGGGGGCTTTGGAAATAGCTGCTCTTGCTATGTTAAGAAGCTGTCTCTGACCCTGGCTTAAATTAGCTCCATCTCCTTCTAAAACCGTTTGAAATCCGTCATGCAGTCTCATGATAAAGGAATAGGCAGAAGCTGTTTTTGCCGCCTCAATCACTTCTTCATCTGTCGCATCCAGTCTTCCATACCGAATATTCTCCATTACGGTTCCTGTAAACAAATGGGTGTCCTGGAGCACCATGGCGATGTTTTCCCGAAGATTTTCTCTTTTTATATTTCTGATATTCACTCCGTCAATGTTAATTTCTCCGCCCTGTATATCGTAAAAACGGTTTAACAAATTGGTAATTGTTGTTTTACCCGCTCCGGTTGAACCTACAAAGGCAATCTTCTGGCCTGGCTTAGCATAAAGGCTGATATCTTTTAAAATCTCTTTATCCGGATTATAGCCAAATGTCACGCTCTTTAATTCCACAAAACCATTCATTGGCTCCAGCACTTTTGCATTATCATCGTCTGCAGGCTCCGGGCTTTCATCCATTATCGCAAATACCCGTTCTGCTCCTGCAAGAGCAGAAAAGACGTTGCTGATCTGCATGGAAATTTCATTAATCGGCCGGCTGAACTGTCTGGAAAAATTTAAAAATACCGTCAGTCCGCCAACGTCAAATCCTTTAATTACACATAAAAGTGCGCCGATGCAGGCAGTTAAAATATAATTCAGCTGACTTAGGTTAAACATGATCGGCATCATGACACCGCCGAAAAACTGGGCTTTTATCATGTTATTCTTCAAATCATCATTGAGAATTCCAAATTCCTCTTCTGCATCATTTTCATGGCAGAATACTTTTACCACTTTCTGTCCGCTGATTGTCTCTTCAATATATCCATTAACTGCACCCAGAGAGCTTTGCTGGGCGCTGAAATATTTCTGGCTTCTCGCACCAATCATTCCTGCTGCCTTTATCATAACCGGTATGAGCACCAGAGTCACCAGTGTCAGCCAGATATTCGTATAAATCATAAGAAACAGCGTTCCCACAATGCTTAATGCCCCTGAGAAGAGCTGGATTAAGGTGTTGCTTAACATCTGACCGATGGTATCCACATCATTGCTGAACCGGCTCATTAAGTCTCCGGTATTATTGGTATCATAAAACCGTACCGGAAGGGTCTGCATCTTTTTAAATAAATCATCTCTTATTTTTTGGAGGGCGTTCTGGGCAACTGATATCATGATTCTTGACTGGGCATAGTTGGCTGCTACTCCCACCAGGAAAACCGCCGCCATAACTGTAAGCCCTTTTGCAAGACCTGCCACATCTCCCCTGCTTCCATCTAAAGGTGCAATAAACTGATTCATAATTGGCCGCAACAGATAGGAGCCGCCTAAATTAGAAAGAGTTCCAATCACTACACAGACCAATGCGACTGCCATCTGGGGTCTGTATTCTCTTAAATAAGACAGGAGGCGTCTGGCGGTGACATTGGCATTCCTGGGATTGCCTTTTTTCATGGGTCTTCCGTGCCCAGGGCCTCCTCCCATGCCTCTCTCGCCTTTTTGAGCTGAGGCAGACCGGCCGTAACGCCTTTTTAAGCTTTCTATCTTCTTTTGTTCTTCCATTATGCACCTGCCTCCTTTTCCCGGTCTTTTTGTGAATAATAAATCTCCTGATAAGCCTCACAGGTTTCCATCAGTTCTCCATGAGTTCCAATCCCTGCAATTTTCCCTTCGTCAAGAACGATTATTTTATCCGCATTTTCCACTGACCCGATTCTCTGGGCAATGATAAATTTTGTGGTATCTTTCAGCGTAGTTGTAAAGCTCTGCCTGATCTTTGCTTCAGTCGCCGTATCCACTGCAGAGGTGCTGTCATCAAGAATAAGAATTTTAGGCTTCTTTAAAAGAGTTCTGGCAATACACAGCCTTTGTTTTTGTCCGCCTGAGACATTGGAGCCGCCCTGCCCCAAATCGGTATCGTACCCGTCTTTAAAGCCGGAGATAAATCCATGAGCCTGAGCACTTTCTGACATCAGGACTATTTCATCCAGATCAGCCGTTTCATTCCCCCATCGTAAATTTTCTTCAATGGTTCCCGAAAAAAGAACATTTTTTTGAAGCACCATACCCACGCCTTCTCTTAAATTCCGGATGGCATAATCTTTTACATTAATCCCGTCTACCAGCACTTCTCCTTCCCCTGCATCGTAAAGGCGGGGAATCAGCTGAACCAGGGACGTCTTGCCGCTTCCTGTCGCGCCGATAATACCAATGGTCTCGCCTGGATTTGCAGTGAAATTAATGTGATCCAGAACAAGATCATCCTCTGCATATTGGAAGCAGACATTGCGAAACTCCACTTTTCCGGCAGTAATCTGTGCGGATTTTTGAGAAGCATGTTCATCTGTCAGGTCAATTTCCGTATCTAAGACCTCTTTTACTCTCTTTAAAGAGGCCATGGCACGGGAGGCCTGCAAAAATACCATGGAAAGCATCATCAGAGACATGAGAATCTGAACAATGTATATGGTAAATGCAGTTAAATCTCCTACAGGCATTTTGCCTGCGATAATTAAATTCCCTCCATACCACACGACCGCGATGGTGGTGATGTTCATCATCAGCATCATTAAGGGCATGGAAGTGATCACTACCTTCATGGCATTTAAGCTGCCTTCTTTTAAGTCCCGGTTGGTGACCTGAAACTTTTCTTCCTCATGACTTTCCCTGACAAAGGATTTAATTACCCTGACATTGGTTAATGCCTCCTGTACGCCGGAGTTTAAGCGGTCGATCTTCTTTTGCATGGCCTCGAACCGGGGAAATGCTATGATCAGTATAATGACAATTATAATGACCAGCACGGGAATCACCACAAGAAGAATGCTGACCAGCTCCCTGTTCATTAAATATGCCATGATTAACCCGCCAATCAGCATGCCGGGAGCCCGAAACATCATACGAAGGGTTAACATCACTACGTTTTGTATCTGCTGAATATCATTGGTCAGCCTGGTCACCAGTGATCCGGTACTGAAATCATCAATATTTTTAAAAGAAAATTCCTGAACCTTATGAAAAACATCTTTTCTTAAATCGGTGCTGAAGCTGATGGAAGCCTTTGCCGAGAAATAAGAAGCTCCGATTCCACCGATTGCCATGACTACAGCAATGAGAATCATAATAATGCCCATTTTTACAATATATGTTTCATCTCTTACCAGCACTCCGTTATTGATAATCATGGAAGTCAGCCTGGGCAGCAATATCTCGCCGAACACTTCCGTGAGCATCAGAACAGGAGCCAGAATAAAGGCACCCAGATAGGGTCTTATATATTTCCAGTATCGTTTCAAGTTGTTATTCCTCTCTTTCTGCCATGTCCTTTTCTACAGGTATTTGGGATAAATTGTCATAAATATGGTCCAGAACCTTGCCCATATTCATTAAATCTTCATCGGAAAAGCCCTGAAACATCTTCATTTCTACATTACGGAAATATTCCCGGCTTTTGCTTACCATATTCCTCCCTTTCTCTGTCAGGCACAATTGATTCATCCGATTATCCTCTTTGTCGACGATCCGGGTAATGTAACCTCCTTTTTCCAGTTTCTTTACTGATACCGCTATGGTGGCAGTGGAAACGTAAAGGCGTTTTGCGATCTCCTTTTGTGACACATTGGAATGTTCAAAAAGCATCATTAAAATCTGATGCTGGCTTCGGTATACTCCCGTCTGCTTTCCCTGTTCATCTAAAATACACCGGTGCATCTTCATGATCCTCATATATTTTGTCATAACGTTGTGCATCGGTGAGCTAATTTCCATTGATCCTTCCGCTCCAAAACGGCACATCGGTTTCATTTTCACGCCTCCTTTTGTTAGCTTGTTAATAGTTAGCTAATTAACTATACAAAATTATAACACCGCCTGATTTCCTTTACAATCCTTTTTTTAATGGAATTCAGGCGGCAAAACCCATTTTTTTTGTAAGTTTTTGATATAAATTCTCAATTATGGTTAAAAAAGCTTAAGCTCCTGCTGCTCATATTCCTGACGCCGCTTCAGCGGAATCTGCCTCTCCTCCAGCATATCCCGGAACGCTTCTTTGTCAGAAAGCCAGTCCCTGATCTCATCTTTTTCCAGTATCAGCGGCATCCGGTCATGAACCGGTGCCACAAAAGAATTGGCATTGGTAGTGAGAATTACGAAACGGTCCTCCTCTGCCCGCTGATAAAAGCCAGCCAGAAATATGGTGGGATGATGTTCCCTGTAAAAGGCCGCTTTTTCCTTGTTTTTACTCCATTCATAAAATCCGCTGCATGGAATGACTGCCCTGCGTAAGAGAATGCTTTCACGAAACATGGGCTTTTGAAGCACAGACTCCGATCTGGCATTAAAAATCACACCTTTTTTCTGAAAGTTCTCAAATCCGAAGCGCTGCCGAACAGGCATTACCTGACGGTCCCTGCTGATAAGAACCATTGCCTGGCTGGTGGGATAAACATCACCGGTAAGGTGCTCTCTGCTTATTTTGTTGTCAATTTCTCTTACCAGCTGTTCAATTTCCCTTGCTGTCTCATCATCCACATAATACCTTCCGCACATGCCATTCTCCCTCCCTGTATTTTATTTTGGTAATATCATAACCCATTTGCAGGCTTCCATGTAAAAAATCAGCTTAAATTCATGGCGTATTCCTCCGATTATGGCTTCGCACCCATATTCTTTGGAAGGAATTCCTGAATAAATTTTATTTTCGCTATGCTTTACCGTGATTTCCCTTACCGTCTGGATCTCTCCGTCATCGCCTTCAAATTTAAAGCTTAACGGTCTTAGATTACAGCTGGCTGTAAACCACGCCTTACAGGCTATATGATACATTTTACCTTTTATTTCTCCGCTGTCAATCGCCTCTGCATTGATCCCGATTCCAAAAGTGGACATCCTTCTCACTTCCTGTTTTTATAAAATAGTCTGTCTGCTGTAATCCACAGTCCGTTTTTCCCTGCTGATTCCGCCTCCCATATGATCCAGACAGCGTGCTGCCGTATTCTGTGGTGATGTTAAAAAAGAGGCTCTTATAATAGAATCATTGCCGAACCGTTTTCTGATTTCATCCACGGTCTCATCAAGACGCTGCTGCTTTTCATAATCTCCTGTGTCAAACAGGCCAAGCTGCCGGTCACTCCCCTTCGTAATCCGGGTTGTGTGAATTCCAAGGTGGCGGACGGGCTGTTCATCCCATGCCTCATCAAATACCTGGCAGGCTGCCTGAAAGATCTCTTCTGTTATATTGGTAGGGGAAGAAAGAATGGTCTGATGGCTGTAATAGTGAAAATCCCAGTCCTTGATTCCAACGGATAACACTCCAGCGCGGACGTTATCCGACCGAAGTCTTGCAGCCAGGGTTTCCGCAAGGGATAACAGAACCAGGTGGGCATGTTCCTTATCTGCTACATCAAAGGCGATGGTGGTGCTGTTGCCGTATCCTTTGTTGGGCGGCGGAACTGGTTCTACCGCTGAAAAATCCAGCCCATTGGCAAAGCACCAGATCACCTCTCCCATCTTGCCAAAATGGCTTTTTATGAGTCCAGGGTCCGTTTCCGCCAGATCTTTGATTGTTTTTATTCCCAGCTGGCTAAGTTTCCGAAACGTGGCCCTGCCTACAAAAAACAATTCACTGACCGGCAGTGGCCAGAGTTTTTCCTGGATTTCCCCGGTCCACAGCGTATGAACCCGGTCCGGCTTTTTAAAATCCGAAGCCATCTTTGCCAGGACTTTATTATCGGCAATCCCAATATTAACGGTAAAGCCCAGTTCTTCTCTGATTCTCCTCCCGATTTCCAAAGCCGCTTTCTGTGGCTCTCCAAACAGCGCTTCCATTCCCGTCATATCCATGTATGCCTCATCAATGGAATATTGCTCTACTGTGGGAGAATACTCCTTCAAAATGCGGATAAAACTCTCCGAGGACCGCTGATACAGATTATAGTTGGGCGGAACCAGTAAAAGTTCTGGACACTTCTGGAGCGCCTCCGTAACGGACTGACCGGTGTGGATGCCATACTTCTTTGCCGGGATGCTCTTCGCCAGAATAATTCCATGGCGCATGGTCACATCTCCCCCCACTGCGGAAGGCACCAGCCGCAGATCCAGATTTCCCGAAAGATGCTTTAAACGATAAACCGCTTCCCAGCTTAAAAACGCAGAATTTACATCAATATGAAAAATAACCCGATTCATACACTCACCTCTGAGTATATGATAACCGAATGTATGTTCGATTAATAGTGGAAATAAAAGGATGTATTTTTATCGGAATACATCCTTTTATTTTTCATTTAAAAGCCGTTTTGCTTCTATTTCCGTAATGACCTCATAGCAGTCAAATTCCGGGGCGTCGGCATAAAAATATCCCAGAGACAATCCCCGTCTCACCCATTCTCCGTTCTCATATCCAAAGAACTGCACCTTTTCTATGCCCTTCGGAATTTCCATAGAATCAGAAAGTTCAAACATCTGATCCCCCAGTTCTATGTATTCCCTGCTGCTGACATCCTTTATCAGTCTTTGTTTCTCATATAGTTCATGGATTTTTCCGCTCTTTACACCGAAGCTTTCCGGTGTATGATACTGAAGCTCAAACGTCTGCCCCTGTGGTGACCGCAGTATCGTATTGATTCCATTATAGGGATTTTGATTATCAAGCCAGTAATTCTCAATTTCAACCGTATTATAACCAGAACTTTTGTAGATTTCAATAATTTTTAATACTTTTTCTGAAAGCACTTCTGGAGAAAGGGTATAGGTGTAACGCAGTATGTCGTTAATTTCACACGCCTGCCCTGTCTGGCTGTATTTGCGGTAGAATTTTTTTAAATAAGAGCCAACTGACTTGATCCGGTACTGAGTACCGACCATATCCACACCGGTCTGCTGTGCCACAAGTTTTACTTTCGTTGTAATAAACGGTTCCTGCTTCAGTGCCTGTTTATACCACAATATGCCTTTTATCCACGCTCTTAGTACGTTTCTTTCTTTCCTGACTCCTTTCAGGCAGTAATATGGTTCCCTTCCCGGCGGGTAATCCCGGTAGTATTTCCCCCTTTGCATCGCTCTGAATTTCCTTTAATATTTTTATAGTACCATTCAGAATATGCAGCCTGCCCCTTAATTGTGTCTGTTTTCTGCTTTTGTTCATGTGAAAAGCGGAAGCCCTTACCACCTGACTTCCGCTTATTTTAACTACAATCGTCGCCGCTGCAGTTCCCATTACAGTTATTCCAGCAAGATTCGAAAAAGCAGTTCAACGTTCACACCTTTTAGTTAATACACTTAGGTATTTAAATGTTCCTGACAGCAAAGAGCTTTCTGCGACGTAAAAGTTTCACTAGCCATTTGTGTATTTTGATTTATCTGCTGTACACTTTATTATATGGAGTACAGAGACAAGATGTGAACTGCCCCAGAAACTGAGCCAGCTCCTGCAAATACCGCTTTAAGCTTCCTTATTTTTAAAAATAATACGAAAGATGGGGAAAAAGACCCAGAATGAAACAGCTGAATTAATCAGCATTGTGATCACATCTGCCATGGTTTCACCGCTTCTGCCTAAATGAAACCTGTTCATAAAGAGATCATAGACCGGAGCCTTATAAAGTCCCTGCAGGGCAGCTGCGCCGATGGTAATGATCACATAGGCGATCACATACCACACGGCTGCTTTAAAAATACCGTTATTGGCTTTAAATGTCACATTTCTCTGAAGAAAGAAATTGATCACCTGTGCAATTGCCATAGTAATTTCCACTGCCAGAAAGTATGCAAGTCCTCCGCCTCCGCCCATGGAAAGAGTTCCTGCCCCGTAATTAAAAATATAGTAAGGAGAGCCATCTAAGTTGGAACCGATGTGGCCGATCTGGAAATTGGTATTTACTAGAGCGGTCATCTCAAATACATTCCTGAAAACCGGCATTAATATCATCTGCAGGACCGTAACCCCATTGGATACCATAAAAAATATTATAAATTGTGCCATTGCGGGATGTCTGCCTGTAAACGACTTCCACCCACTTTTTAAACCTGTCAGCATTCCATCACTCCAATCTATTTCCCAGACAGCTTCTTTTCATAAATCCTGTTCTCTTTTGCATTGGAGAAAAAGCCTCCGATCACTTTTTTTATCCCTTTCAGGAAATGTCCGTTAACAACAAGAACCATTCCCTCTGCCATTTCCATGCTGACCACGCCATTTGTCATTTTTGCAATTCCCCGAAACGGCATGCTGTAAATAAAAAGCAGGTTCAAATCCGGTTTACCCTTTGCTTCACTTTTATTTTTCAGTCCCGTCAAAATAGCGTAAATGAGTCTTGCCAGCCGGCTCTTTGCATAGTACATCTGGCAGAATGCATCATTGATTCCCAGCTCTCCGCTCCATTTCCCGTTGGGAATGGGGCGTCCTAACAGCGTCTCAAACTCTTCTGCGGATACATCAGCAATTCGCCCGGAATAATAAGATTTCATTTTTTCCGCCGCATATGGCAGTACATCGGTGCTACCTAAAAGAGTGAGCATCCCGCTTAATCTTAAATCTTCCACGCTGGCTCCAATGGATATGGTATAATCTCCTTTTTCCGCTTCAAACCGGTCTGTCACCACATTCCAGTACCGGAACGTCTTGTGGTCAAAGAGGATCTCCACCGTCTTACTCTCTCCTGCTTTTAAATCAACCTTTACAAAGCCTTTTAATTCTTTCTTCGGACGGAAAATTGCTTTCTCAGGCCCGCCTACATAGAGCTGGGCCACCTCTTTCCCATCCCGGTCCCCCTTGTTGCTGATAGTAAAACGAACACGGTCTTCCAGTAACTGCAGACCGGAATAATCAAATGTTGTGTAGGACAATCCGAAACCAAAGGGATAACGGACGGGGATCCCTGCCGTATTGTAATACCGGTAACCCACAAAGATCCCTTCCCTGTATTCTGCACAGCGTTCCTTCCCCGGAAAATAATGATATGCGGGGGTATCCGTAAGCTTCATGGGATAGCTTTCCGCTAACCGGCCGGAGGGATTGACCTCGCCGGTTATCACTGATATCATGGCTCCGGCTCCTGCCTGACCGCCTAAGTAACCATGGAGAATGGATTTGCAACAGGACTGCCACGGCAATTCTATTACAGATCCTGCACTTAAAACTCCCACAATGTTGGGATTGACCCTGGCCAGATCTTTCAGCAGGCTGATCTGATTGCCTGGTATTTCCAGATGAGTCCGGTCCTGCCCCTCGGATTCACTGAGTTCATCAAGCCCGAAACAGTAAAGAACTGCATCGGCTTTTGCCGCCAGGGCAAGCGCCTGATTTTTCAGCGCTTCATTCTCTTTGCCGTTTCGTTCATATCCTTTGGAGCATCCCACCAGATTTAAGGGGGCACTCTTTATTACTGACTCAATGGTCTCCAGAGACAGTGGATTAACAATGGAAGATCCTGCTCCCTGATAACGGGGGATAAATGCAAAATCTCCAATTACGGCTACCTTACAACCGGAATTTAACGGAAGCAGACCATCGTCATTTTTAAGAAGTACAATGCTTTCCAAAGATGCCTTTCCTGCCAGTTCATGATGGGCTTCTTTGTCAAAGGATTTCTTTTTATTTTTGGGGGCTGCTGTAAGATCCAGAACAGCATCTAATAAATCATCCACACAGGTATCCAGTTCCTCCATGGTAAGTGTGCCGTTTTCTACCGCTGTTAACAGCTCTCTTGCAGAACCAAGCCCAGGTGCCGGCATCTCTAAATCAGAACCGGCCAAAACTCCCTCCACATGGTTGTTGGAACCGCCCCAGTCCGTGATGACAATTCCGTCAAATTTCCAGTCAGTGCGCAGAATATCCTTTAGCAGATGTTTATTCTCATTGGCATAAACCCCATTTACAGCGTTGTAGCTGGTCATGATGGATTTTGCGCCGCCCTCTTTTACCGCAATTTCAAAGCCTTCCAGATAAATCTCTCTGAGTGTCCGTTCGTCAAGGACGGAATCAACGGACATCCGAAGCCGCTCCTGGCTGTTGACTGCAAAATGCTTGGGGCAGGCGTAAACGCCCTCACTTTGGATTCCCCTGATATAGGCCGCTGCCATCTTCCCTGACAAAAGAGGATCTTCTGAAAAATATTCAAAATTTCTTCCGCAAAGTGGGCTTCGTTTGATGTTCAGCCCTGGCCCCAGCAGGACATTTACGTCCTGGCTGGAAGCCTCTTCTCCAAGGGCCCTTCCGATTTCCTCTGCAAGATCCTCATCCCAGCTGTTTGCCACGGTGGCTGCCGTAGGAAAGCAGGTCGCCGGCAGGGAGGCATTGAGTCCTAAATGATCCCCTGCACCGGCCTGTTTACGGACTCCATGGGGTCCATCCGCACAAAATATGGAAGGAATTCCAAGCCGGTCGATATTTCTGGACTGCCAGACGTTTTTTCCGCTTAAGAAAGCCGCCTTTTCCTCCATTGTCATTTTTCGGATGATATCCTCATGTTTCATTCTGTCATTCCTTCCTTTTCCAGCCGCTTTTTGTAGTTTTTAATAATTCTTATTTCTAGAATAATAATTCCTGCCGCCAGGATTATATCAATGATAATTGCCGAAATCTGCCACATCAGCAGGCTCACATTTGCATTGTTTCCTTCATAGGCACGGCTGTTTACTACTGTATACATAATATTTTTACTGGACTTTCTCATGGCATTTAAGCTGGTAGCGCTGGTCTTGTCTTTTACATGATTTGTTTCCGTATCATAGGCAACTAACATGGCGTCATTGCCGTTGCGGATCTCCTGATCTGCATTCTGGAATCCATAACCTCCAAAATAATCGGTAAGAACAAATCCCTGAAAACCCCATTCATCACGCAGAACTGTATTAAGCAGTGTATCATTGGCACCGGAATACACGGTTCCTATATAATTAAAGGAGGACATAACTGCCTTTGCATGACCTTCTTTTACCGCGATTTCAAAAGGCTTTAGATAAATCTCACGGATTGCCTGCTCATTGGACCAGGTACAAAGCATATTAAGACGGTTGGTTTCCTGGTCGTTTAGTGCAAAATGTTTGATATATGCATAAACTCCGTGCTTTTCAGCTCCAGCCACTGCTTTGGCTGCCATCTGTCCGGAAAGTACACCGTCCTCAGAATAGTACTCGAAGTTACGGCCTGCAAATGCACAGCGGTGGATATTCATGGCCGGTGCATACCAGCCGGATACCTTCATTTCATCCGCCATCTTACCGATCTTCTCTCCAAAAGCTTCTGCAATATCATGATTCCAGGTGCTGGCAATCATAACAGCAGATGGAAAACCGATGGACCCGGTTCCGGTAAAGTTGTTATTAATGGAAGCAGGGCCGTCACAATCTACGGTTCCAACTTTATTCACACTTTTTGCCTCTGAGGTCTGATAACCTCCAATTGCAGTCAGCGCATCCATATCACTCACCGTCAGCTGGTCAAGCAGCTTCTCCCACTTGGGGTCATCAAAGGACAGTCCCCGCATATCAGCCAGCTTTATTCCGTTTTTCGCTCCTGTCACCGGCATGGGATCACTGTCATTGTTGTGGGCTGCCGGATCGTAATTGCTGTTGTTTACAAAGGTTTTCTTGTATTTCTCCGGCATGCTCATATTTTTGGGCGCTGCCGTGGCTTTTTCATAGTTGGCAAATCCATCTGCACGGGAAAGATAGGTCAGATCTCCGCTGGCATCTTTAAACTGATTACCTGCAACTGCCTTATCTGAAGTACGTGGTGCAGACTCATTATATATCACAGTTTCCGGTACGTGATACTTCTGTTCCGCAATGATATTGTGGGAATCAGACCGGATTGATATGCCATAATCACCGGATTCCAATACATAGCAGCCGTTTACAGCCTCATCAAAGGAAGCCATGTCTTCCGCCTGAACGGATATCCTGATGGTCTGGGAGTCCCCTGGCTTTAAAATATCGGTTTTATCAAATGCGATCAGATTCGCGGAAGCTTTTTCAATTCCCTTATTGGTATAAGGCGGATTGTAATAGACCTCCACTACATCCTTACCCGGATTATTCCCTGTGTTGGTTACTGTCACATCAAATGAGATTGTTCCGTCTTGTTCTGTTAATTGCCCCATTTCCTGCTGAAAGGACGTATAGGACAATCCATAGCCAAAGGGATAGATTACCTCCTTTTTATAATCAATCAGTCCTTCTGCTGCTGCCGTCTCGTAGAAACGATAGCCTGTGTAAATGCCTTCCGTATAGTTAACAAAGCTGGGATAGGTATCCGCTCCTTTAAATGCCTTGCCTTTGAATTCATCCATGTTATCGTAGGTGAAACTTCCAAAGTTATTGTAACTAGGTGCTTTTGTCAAATCAGCCGCAAATGTATCACTTGTTTTTCCTGATGGATTGACGGCTCCGCTCATAATCTCACCCAGCCCTTTAAAACCGGACTGACCGGTTCCCGGACACCAGAGAACCCCTTTTATCTGGCTGTAATCATTGACAAAGCCAAGTTCCATGGCGTTGGCACCGTTGTATACCACAATGACATTGTCAAAGCTTGAGCATACCAGATCCATCAGATTTTTCTCTGTCTTGCTTAACTGCAGATAATGTTCCCCTGGTTCAAAATCCTTGTAATCCCTGGAGTTATCGGTGTATGTAACCTTGCTTACATCTGTGGGAAGATCTGCCCCCTCTCCGCCAACGCGGGTAATGACTACCATAGCCGTATCGGAAAAAGCTTTGGCATCTTCCATAAGCTTATTGCCATAGGTATCTGCTGCAGGCTCCGGCAGCGTCCAGTCCTGATCCCACATACCAACGCTTGGGCGGTCTGTCCGGTATGCTGTATAGAAATCAGTCAGACTGGTATTCAGTTTAAAGCCCGCATCCGTAAGACCCTGAAGCAGCGACTCCGTCTCATATGCCTTTGACAAAGATCCTGAACCCGTTCCTCCATAGCACGGGTTTGTGGAGGCCCAGCCAAATACGTTTAAATTGGAAGAAGTCTTTAAGGGAAGAAGGTCTGCATCATTTTTTAAAAGAACAATTCCTTCCCTGGCAATCTCGGTACAAAGAGCGGTTGCCTCATCAGATGTTTCCTGTGAAATAGTTCCGCTGCCGGTTGCCAGTGAAATTAAATTGGACATTGGTCCCCAGCAGATTAAGTTTACAACCACAACCAAAGCAAGAAGCATGGCCATAAGACTGTTTTTACGGATCAGATATCTTGTAGACCCCTTCCTCTTTCTGCATACCACCATGACTACGACCGCAGCTGCCACAACTACGGCAAAGCCAATGAGATATGGTACACACAGCTTGACGATTTTTAGCACATCATCAATATTGATCTGTAGCATTTCTTTCATCCTCCTCCATACATCGTTTTTGTATTCTTACTTTAGCACAGTTATGGCGGACCGGATTGTCAATTGCACAACTGGTCGGTTTTTCTACATGAAAAGCAGTGCCGCCTGTCCGGGTGGATAGGCGGCACTGCCGGATTTTTACTTAATCCTCTCTGGGAAGGGGAATGACCACATTTAATTTAAACCAGTTATCCTTCGTATCAATGGTCACCCAGCCATTGTATTTTTTAACCGTATATTTAATGCTTTTGATGCCATATCCATGATACTCCTTGTTGGCCTTAGTCGTCGCTGGCTGATTATTCTCAAACTGAATATTTCCTTCAAAATAATTCTCGAACCGCAGAACAACAAAGTCTTTTTTGGATAGGACTTCCACGTGAATCAGCCGCTTTTCCTTTTCTTCGATTTGTATGACACATTCAATGGCATTATCCAACGCATTTCCAAGAATGGTGCAAATGTCCATCACATGGATGAAATTTAACAGCTTGCCATCCACCACAGAGGTCAGCTCGATCTCATGCCTCTGACAGGTCATACTTTTCCCGGTGAGTATGGTGTCCACCACGGAATTACCTGTTTTGTTCTGGGCCTCATAGGTACGGATTTCGCTTTCCATTTCATCTAAAAATGCCAGCCGTTTCTCCGAGTCCTGTTCTGCCCTTAAAACAGCGATCTGATGTTTTAAATCATGGTATTTCCGGTTGACCATCTCGATGCTTTCCCCGGATTTGCGGTACTGGGAATACTGGCTCTGCAGGATGTTACGCATGGCCTCTAAATCATATTTTACCTGCATCTCCTGTCTTAATATGTGATATGCAAAAAGGATGACAAGACCGCTTAGATCCACCAGAGTCCTGATGTTAAAGATCTCTTTTGTAATCTGGCTGCTGAATGGGGAATTGGAATATACAAAGCTTAAATTGCTGACGAAAAATACAGTTACTCCGGTAGCCGTCACAAAAAGCAGTTCTTTCAGCGTAATCGTTTCCTTCCGGATATGTTTTCTTTCCAAAAAATAAGCGCCTCCAAAAACAGCTCCGAAGACGATGAAAAAAACAAGAATATCCAGCCACATCTCCGAAATCTGGGTACTTAATACGGCATTATAATAAAGCTGCCACTCTAAAGATGCCGTAAATTCTGCCAGAATAAATGACCGGACACAGTAATACCCTGCACTTCCCGCCGTAACCTCACAGGTGATCATAAAATATACCTGCATCAGGCCGATTGCCAGAAGCATTCCGGGAATCCACAGTGACTTGGGAAACGTACCTGCTGCCAGCTGTATCCCGCATTGCAAAAGGCAGGCAGCACACATGACTGCCACCAGGGAGGGCCCTTTCAATTTCCTTTTCAGATTCAAAACATAGATGGTGCATGCAGCCCATTCCGCGATCCCCGTGTACAGCCTTGGAATCTCTGTCAGCGCAATATGGTTCATGATAAAGCCCCTCCCAGATAATTGGTCAGTTCCTCCATAAATTCCTTTTTCCTGGTTCTGCTGATGGTCAGCCGGGCTCCCTTCATCAGCACACAGCCCTCCTGCACGCTTTCCACATGTTCCAGGTTTAAAAGATATCCCTTACTGCAGCGGAAGAAATTTAACCCCTTCAGTCTTTCCTCCACCTCTTTCATTGCCCCAAAGGTCACATATTCTCCTGTCAGCGTATGAAAAATAAGCCTGTGTCCCAGACTTTCAATATAATAAATATCCGGCAGATACAGTTTCACCGTACCTCCCTTTATATTAACTGCCATATATTTTTTCACATTCCGGTTGATACGCCCGATCACCTTATCAAGTCTCTGGGAAAAAGAAAAATAGGAAACCGGTTTTAACACATAATCGGTTGCCCGGACAGTGTAACCTTTAATGGCATACTGTGCCATATTGGTGATAAAAATAAGAATTACCTCCGGATCTTTTTCCCGGATCAGCTGTGCTGCCGTCATCCCGTCCATAAATCTCATTTCTATATCCAGCAAAATAATATCGTACTCTGCTTTATAATTTTCAACGATTTCATCTCCGTCAGAAAAAGTGAGAATGCTAAACATCTCATTTCGTTCGTTCTGATACCGGAGTAAATATTCCTTTAGCTGTAATACACTCCCTGCATCATCATCCACGATTGCAATTCGAATCATAACTCTCTCCTCCAGTGGGTTAATCAATACATATCTTTAAGGATACACCAATTTTTTCCAGCTGGCAATCAATTTGGATTATGATTCATACGCAAATCGAGTAGGAGGTAGATGATTATTTCATCTACCGTCCTCTCACAACACCGTAC
>NZ_DALYXB010000019.1:0-84316 GCF_031982545.1 Lacrimispora sp. | reverse complement strand
CTATCGCTCAGAAGAAGATCCTCCTTTTTCGTAGAGACTTATTTCACAGCCCCTTACTATTTTCTATTCTTTATCACTTCCCACAATCTTTCTCCGAAATTAAATACAAAAACTCCAAACAATATAATTCCGCCGCCAACCAAAGTAGAGAGTTCCGGTATTTCATGAGCCAGAAGAAATCCCAGAAGACTGGTAAGGAACGGGGTAACAAACATATAATTGCTTACCTGTGAAGTCTTTTCTGCCTTTGCAAATGCTTTTGACCATGAGACATAGGCGATCGCGCTTGAGAACACACCAAGTATCACCAGATAAACCCATTGTATGGGCGGAGCATTCGTAATCTGTTTGACAGAAACCGGAAGAAATACAGCCAGCAAGATGGTGCCAAAGAATATGCTGAATGCAGACGTCTGCAATGCGGTGTATTTTTTTGTCAGCCGGCGCTGTAAAAGATTATAAAGACTAAGCGCCAAAGCCGCCAGAAATAACCAGACCAATCCAATGTTAAAAGAGAGGATTCCATTCATCAGCGTAAGAACTGCCACACCTGCAAATTCAATGATTAACGCCAGCCACTGGACAAGACTCATTTTTTCTTTATAGACAAACCGCGCAATAAAAGCTGTTAACAAAGGAACGGTAGCAATCACAATACTGCCAGTCGAAGCTGTAACCGTCTTTTGTCCCAGATTAAATGCAATCATATAAAAGAAAAAGCCAAGGGCTCCCGAAAGCATAAAATATGGCAGGTCCTTTCTCCTGGGCAGCTTCATTCTTGTTAATACCCATACGATTATTAACGTACAGGAAGCAACGAAATATCTAAGAAAGCCTAAGCTGAACGGCGTGAAATATTGTAATGACAGTCTTGTCAGAACATAGGCCAATGACCAGAATATAATCGTAATCATTGCATATACATGAAAGTTGTTTTTTAGTTTCATATGGATACTCCGTTTCTTAATATATAGTCAGGAATCAAAATCTTACCTTTTATTTAACCACAATAATTATGGATTGAAAAGTGCTTATTTTTCATTTTGTTATAATAGCAATAGTGAATTGGAAAAAGCTTTTGTCCATGCCCCGCAAATTCATAAACGGCGTAACAAAAATAAAAAGCCTCTAAAATCTCCTTCTACTGCAGTAAGAAGGCGTTATAAAGATACCATGTATATAGGAAAGAGTAAATCCCGTTAATCTGCTCAAAAAACTTGACAATCTTTGATATGATGTGGCATAATATTGGGACAATATAAAATACTCGTGAGGGAGTAGTTTGCGCAGATAATGCGTGTCAAGTCAACATACTGACCAGGAACGGTCTGGCTTGTACTTAATAAACGAGACTCATGTATAGCTATCGCAGCTATACTGGGTCTCTTTTTGAACTCGTGTATAGCGATGCTGTACGCGGGTTTTTTATTTTGTAAAACAGGAGCATGTATGGAGGAAAAAATGCAGGAATTTTTAGAGTCAAAACAGGAACTGATAAAACGGCTGGGTTCAGATGAGACCACCGGATTATCAACATCTCATGCGGAGAAAAACAAGGAACAATATGGCACAAACGTATTAACCAGAGAAAAACCCGAATCTCTTTTTAAACGTATCTTAAGCGCATCCAGTGAACCAATGATTCTGATGCTTATTATGGCAGGAGTCATTGCACTGATCGTTAATATTATTCGTGCCACCACCGGATCTGAAGCGGACTTTCTGGAATGCGTGGGAATCTTCGCCGCCATTTTCCTTTCCGTTTTAATCACCGTTGTTATGGAAGGAAAAAGTGCCAAAGCATTTGAAGCTTTATCCAAAATCAGTGACGATACCATGATTAAAGTATTGCGCAGTGGTGATACCACCATGCTGAGTCAGAAAGAACTTGTTGCAGGCGATATTGTTCTTCTATCAACAGGAGACAAGATCCCCGCCGATGGAAGGCTTTTGCTAAGTTCGGGACTGGCTGTGGATGAATCAGCTTTAACAGGAGAAAGCGTACCTGCAAAAAAAGATGCAGATTACATCATTACTGATGAAAAGACACCACTTGCGGAACGCGCAAACATGCTGTATTCCGGGAATTACATTACCAGCGGATACGGGAAAATGCTGATCACGGCGGTAGGTGATCAGACAGAAATAGGAAAAATAGCAAAGGAACTGACTGGAACAGATCGTACAAGCACACCCCTTCAGGAAAAACTGGCTCGTTTAGGTAAAACAATTACCATACTGGGAATTATCGCAGCTGCTGTTGTGTTTATTTCTGAGCTGATTTCCTTTGCAATCACTGACGGACTTCATCTGGAAGAAGTGCTTAACGCATTTGTTACCAGCATTGTCCTGATTGTTGCTGCAGTTCCGGAAGGACTGCCTACCATTGTAGCTGTGTCACTCTCCATTAATATTATCAAGCTTTCCAAGCAGAATGCGCTGGTCAAAAAAATGATTGCCTCTGAAACTGTGGGCTGCATTAATGTAATTTGTTCCGATAAAACCGGAACCCTGACGGAGAATAAGATGACGGTTTCGGCATTTTACGATGGAACATGGCATGACCGGACTGATGAACTGAATTCAGACTGGCTTATTCACAATGTCTGCCTTAATACCACAGCGGACATTTCCCAGGATGGAACCTTTATTGGAAACCCTACCGAGTGTGCCATGCTGAATTTTTATGAAAGCTCAGCTGCTCGTGGAACGAGCGGAAAGTCCTATAAGGACGAGCGGAATGATCATGATGTCCTGCATGCATTTCCATTTTCCTCTGAGCTAAAACATATGACTACAATCAGCAAGGTTGATGGAAAAATCATCTCCTATGTGAAAGGAAGTCCGGAGTGCGTATTTGCCATGTGTTCCCTTTCGGATAAGGAAAAGGCTGAAATAGAGCATTATATTACCAGATCTCAGGAAAAAGCCATGCGTGTCATTGCCTTCGCTCATAAAGAGCTGGATCAGATGCGTAATTATGAGGAAGACCATCACCACGCAGCCATGGAAACTGATATGAAATTTGATGGTTTTGTGGCGATTTCCGATCCCCTCCGTGCCGATGTATATGAAGCTGTTAAAAACTGCCGCAGTGCCGGGATTGACTTAAAAATACTTACCGGCGATAATATTGTTACGGCAAAAGCCATTGCGGATGAACTTCACATCTTAAACGGAGACCGGATTGCCGTGGAAGCAAAGGAAATCAGTGAACTCAGTGACGACCAGCTGTTGAAGCTGCTTCCGAGAATCAGTGTGATCGCAAGAAGCACTCCCACGATTAAAATGAGAGTTGTTAAGCTTTTAAAATCACAGGGTAATGTTGTTGCCGTAACAGGAGACGGAATTAATGATGCTCCAGCTCTGAAAAATGCCGACGTAGGAATTGCCATGGGGATATCTGGTACAGAAGTTTCAAAAGAAGCCAGCGATATTGTACTTCTCGATGATTCCTTCTCAACCATTGTAAAAGCAATTGCCTGGGGACGGGGAATCTATGAAAACTTTAAGCGTTTTATTCAGTTTCAGCTGACTGTAAATGTCTCCTCTGTAATCGTGGTGTTTACATCCATTCTGTTAGGACTGAAAGCTCCATTTACCGCTTTGCAGTTATTATGGATCAACATTATTATGGACGGCCCGCCTGCTCTTACCTTAGGACTGGAACCCATCTATGACGATTTAATGAGCCGCACTCCTACCAGGCGCAGTGACAATATTCTGTCACGGGCTATGTATTACCGAATCGGTTTCACTGGTTTATATATTTCTGTGATCTTTTTATGCCAGTATGTGTTTAACTTTTTAGGAGCCTCTGGTGAAGAAGCAGGTACGGTATTGTTTACATTGTTCGCATTGTTTCAGTTGTTTAACGCATTTAACTGCAGAGAACTTCACACCACCAGTATCTTTAAGCATCTGCTTCAAAACAGGATTATGCTCCTTGTAATTTCCATTACCTTTGTTCTGCAGATTTTAATTATTCAGTTTGCAGGAGCATTTTTCGGAACCATTCCACTGGGAATCACCATGTGGGCAAAATTGTTATTACTCAGTTTCAGTGTGATTGTGGTTTCTGAACTTATAAAGATTGTGCTGCGACAGACAGTTCAGCAAAAATAGTCGAGAAACAATTCCCTTCGTAATGTAGAATAGGTACTGTTAAGGCAACTGATTATTTTGCGTATTGTGAAGAAGTTGGGTGTGATGTGTGGGGACTTTTGCTGAGCATCCAATCCATTAGCGATGAACCGGTCTGTCTCTGGCTGCCTAAATCCTATATTACACCTGGAACATCAGAGTATGTACAGGGTGTGGAAGTACCGGCTGATTATGACGGGTTAATTCCAGACGGTCTGGATGTCATTGAACTTCCCGCAGCAAGATATCTTATGTTTAAAGGGGAACCCTTTGCAGAAGAAGATTACTGTCAGGCAATTGAAGAGCTTCAGGAAGCCAGAAAAAAATATGACCCATCTGTGATCTGTGCGCAATGGGATTTATCTAACCCGCACATTCAGCTGGAGCCATTGGGGCAAAGAGGCTATGTGGAGCTTTGGCCCATTAAACAATTCTTTTAATGTATCAACTGGAAAACGGCATCTGCTCATGAAAAGAGCGGGTGCCGTTTTATCATTTAACTATAATTTACCCAATTATAACACCATGCACCACAGTGGGATGGTCACAAGTGATAACAGGGTTGTCACTACCACACATTTGGTCGCAAAGATATAGTCTCCGTCATATTTAGCCGCCAGTATGGCTGTGGTGCTCCCCGCCGGCATACCTGTAAGCAGCACGGACACGCCAGATATCATAGGGCGCACAGGAAAGAGGCGGCAGCAGATAAATACCAGAAAGGGAATAAAAAACAAACGGATCAGGGTATATTTCATAATCCCTTTATCAAAGATACTTCCCGCTTTTACCTCTGCAAGAATGGTTCCGATTAATATCATGGAAACAGCTGTGGTACAGCCGCCCACATTTCGTATGGTATTTTCTAAAAATACCGGCATTGATATCTGGGTAATCATAAAAAACAGACCAATATACACGGCTACGATACAGGGGTGGGTAAGAACTTTCTTTACCACTGTCTTTCTGTCCGGACTTTCCGTAAAATAAGATACTCCCGCAGACCACATGACAATTCGCTGGGGAACGAGGAAGATGGACGCATACATTAATCCTTCTGCTCCGTAAACCCCTTCTGCTATTGGATTTCCCATAAAACCGGCATTGGAGCAGACGGTCCCATACTGAAGCACCTTCTTTCGCCGGTCCGGCTCCTTATTATAAAAGGTATTGGCTATGATCAGACAGCCAAACTGAATCAGTGTGGCAATCAGCAATATGACCGCAAAACCTTTTAATATATCCAGATTAAATTCAATGAGAAAGGAACTTATTATATTGCATGGCAGGATGAGATCAATCACCAGATCGGTCAGCACCTGTTTTGCACTGTCCGGCAGGATTCCCAGTTTTCTTAGAATCACTCCGGCTGCAACCAATAAAAAAAGCATACCCTGCAGGTTTATAAGACTGCTATTTATCATATTTATCACTCTTATTTTGATTTCATATATTCATCCATGGCTTCTGCCACAGTCTTTGAGTAGGCCACAGCCTCTACCACCGTTCTGGCTCCTAATACCACATCTCCCGATGCAAATATGCCCGGTATGGTAGTCTGTCCGTTATCGTCCGTCATAAGGAGACCATTCTGACTTGCTTTCAAGCCTTCGGTGGTATTCACCAGTTTGCTTTTTGGTCCCTGGCTGACAGAAATAATGGTGGAGTCAGCAAAAAAAAGTTCCCGCTCTTCCTCCTGGCCAATTGCTTTTCCTTCTTCATTATGAATGACACTTACAAATACAGGACCATCATCTGTGATCTCAACAATCTGCTTTCCAAACTGAAAGTCCGCTCCGTCAAGCTTTGCATAGGCAGTTTCATGCTCGCTGGCATTGCTCACGGTTCCTCTTGCATAAAGCGTCACTTTTCTGGCACCATGACGGATTGCCGTCCTTGCCACATCCATGGCGGAGTTGCCCATTCCAATAATAGCAACGGTATCCCCCAGATTATATGCATCGGGATTCGCCAGATAATCAATGGCATAATGAACATTACCCAGAGATTCTCCCTTTACACCCAGTGTTTTCGGTCTCCACACACCAGTACCGATAAATATACTCTGATATCCGTCACGGATTAAATCCTTTATTTCCAGCGCCGTTCCTATGGCTGTGTTGGGACGAATCTTAACTCCAATTTCCAGAAGCTTTTTCTTGTAACGCTCCAGTATGGATTTAGGAAGGCGGAATTCTGGAATCCCGTACTGTAAAACTCCTCCCACCTTATCTCTGGCATCAAAAATCGTCACACTGTAGCCCTTTTTAGTCAGGAGAATTGCAATGGTGATACCGGCTGGTCCTGCACCGATTACTGCCACCTTTTTTCCGTTTTTCGGCATGCATTCAATTTTTAACTTGTCAAAAACAGTATCGGAAATATAGTTCTCAATACTGCTGATGTGAACTGGCTGGCCTTTCTTTCCCATTATGCAGTGGCCTTCGCACTGTTTCTCATGATTACACACCAGAGAACACACCAGGGACATGGGATTGTTTTCAAATACCATCTCACCCGCTTTGTTTAAATCCCCTTCTTTAAATGCCTGAATCATCTGGGGAATGGCAGTCTGTATGGGACATCCCTGCCGGCATAATGGTTTTTTGCAGTTTAAGCATCTGTTTGCTTCATCAATTACATGTACAGCCATAATTTATTTTCCTTTCGCTTTTGCTCTCTATTATTTTTCCATTTACAATTGTTCTTATGTTGCACATTGTATACAATTCAATGTGTTGGACACATCATATCACATTCAAAATAAGAAAATCAATAGACATGTATCATGTACAAAAAAAAATAAATTATGTCAAAAAAATATCGAATTTACCTGGCTTTCTCCAGAAAAAAAGAGAATTCAAAGTTCTTTGTGCACCCGTGTAAAACAGGCAGCAAAAAACCTTCAATTCTCTTACCAGGTGATTATTTACCTTCGTAGATAATCATCGCATCTACATCATATCCGTTAAGTCTGTCTCTACCGTTTAATCCGGCAAGTTCCATGATAAAACAGATCTTAACCACTTCGCCACCCAGTTCTTCCACCAGCTTAATAATCGCTTCAATGGTTCCTCCGGTTGCAATCAGGTCATCGATAATAACCACTTTCTGTCCTGGTTTAATGGAATCCTTGTGAATCTCTACTGTCGCTTTGCCGTATTCCAGTTCATAATCAGCAGAAAGAACTTCTCTTGGAAGTTTCCCCTTCTTACGCACAGGTATAAAGCCTTTGTGTTCTGCATAGGCTACCGGCACACCAAAAATAAAGCCTCTGGACTCAGGCCCGATTACAGAATCATATTCCACTCCTTTTAACATCTGACGAACGCCATCCACAGCCATGGAAAGTCCGTCCGGGTCTTCCAGAATGGTAGTCACATCACGGAATACAATTCCTGCCTCCGGAAAATCCGGAATGCTTGTGACATAATCTTCTAATTTCTTCATCTTCTATCCCTCATAATCATAAAATTTTCCTGCAGCTTTTCACGCCGACTTACCTATTATAGCGCAAAGAATCTATACAGGCAAATATTGTTTTACATTCTTCTATAATATATTCCGGCTAACTTCTTGGGTGAGCCCCTGCGTAGGTACGCCGCACAGTTTCTTTCTGGGCATAGTTCATATACATCTGTGTTGTCGCCATATCAGAATGACCAAGCATGGCCTGTACTGCATGGATATCCGCACCGTTGCGAAGCAGATGGGCTGCAAACGAATGTCTTAAGGTATGAGGGGTAATATCCGATTGAATGCCCGCTTTATCTCCGTAAAACTTGATGATCTTCCAAAATCCCTGGCGGCTCATGGGTTTCCCGCTGCAATTGGTAAACAGCCAGTCCGATTCCTGCCCTTTTAAAAGAGCTTGTCTGCCCCGTTCCAAATACGCGGAAAGAGCCAGCTTCGCTACCTTGCCAAACGGTATCATCCGTTCCTTATGCTCGTCCCGGCATGTAATATATCCCACGGACAAGTTCACATCCCTGCTCTCTAAATGAATCAGCTCTGAAACCCTGATTCCCGTAGCGTAAAGAAGTTCTAACATGGCACGGTCCCTTAATTCCTTGGGGGAGTCCCCACAGGGCTGGCTTAACAGGCAGTTCACCTCGTCCACTGTCAATATGGTTGGCGCTTTCTTCTCAACTTTTGGCGCTTTTAACAGCTCTGCCGGATCTTTGGGGATCGCCCCTTCTCTGCATTCATAATGGAAAAATGCTTTCATGGAAGCCAGACAGCGTGAAATGGTAGTAGTCGCTCTGCCTTCTTTTTCCAGAAACAGGATATAGGAATTCAGACTTGTTTTCGTCACCTTGTCCACTTCCACGATTCCCTGCTGCCCCAAAAAAGAAGCCATCTGAATCAAATCTCTCTGGTATGACACCTCAGTGTTTTTTGATGTTTTTTTTATCTCTCTTAAATAAATAATAAAATCATTAATATCGGCTACCATTTCAATATCCCCTGACCTTCCGGTTTCAAAAAATGCCCTAAAATAAGGCTTCTTCCTAACATTATATAGACTATTTTCGATAAAATCAAACACATTTTTTGAACAGAAAAAGCACTTTACATAATATATACTAGATATTGGTGGCATGCTCCATTATTTCGCAAGATATGGTAACTTTTGGTCAATCATTTTATTATATTTTTTTTCATGAATTCCCATTTTACAGGACATATTTCAGGAAAACAGGATTGATCCAGGTCTCCAGAGCACTTCCCATGATGCACAGAATAAGAATGAAAAATAGCACGGCAACCCGAAACCGTTTCCCTTTCTGTACGCCCCAGTACAATAAAAGAATCCACAGCGGCAGGTAACAAAGCCATTGGGGCATCACTGTCATGAAAAAAAACGGTAACCCCATTAATCCCTTTTGTACGGTAATGACAGACAAGACAAAGCCCATGGAAAATCCAAGTCCTGCTGTCATAAAACAGTATAAAACGGCAGCATACGCAGTCATTCCTATCAGCCATGCAACAAAAATCTGGATCAGTCTCTGTCTTAAAACTTCTCCGAAGAGTCCTATCCCATTCTGCCCGTTTACACTTTTACTTCTGTCTAACAGTCCCAGATAGTAAACGGCTTCATTTTCAAAAGAAGAATACCAGAAATTGGCAATAACGGTCCCTGCAATCAGTCCGATAAAAAAGCAGACCAGATACCGGTCATCTGCCCTGACTTTCCCTGGAACCTGAATATATCCGCCTCTTAAGGCTCTTCTCTTTAGTCCTTGTCTTAAACGCAGCAAGTAATTGGCCATAAAAATCCCCCTACAGGTCTTGTCATAATTTATGCCTGCAGAGGGTCTGTTTATTCCCTTATTTTACATCATACTTCCTTGCATACGCTAAAATAGCCGCAATTGTTTTACCATCCGTAATCTCTCCCTGATAGATCTTTTCTTCCAGATCCTTCACGGTCCATTCTTCCACTTCAATATATTCATCTTCATCTAAATTCTGAATGGAGGGCTCTAAATCCCGTGCCACGAAGATATCAATGACTTCATCACAGAATGCAACCGTAGTGTTGACTCTTATGAGAAATTCCAGATTTTCTTTTTCTGTCTTATACCCGGTTTCCTCTTCCAGTTCCCTGTGAGCGCAGTCAATCTTTGGCTCCTCAGGAAAGTTCAGTGCTCCCGCCGGCACCTCCAGCGTATACCGGTCCAGTGCATTGCGGTACTGTCTGACCATAAGGATGGTTCCGTCTTTGGTAACCGGGACCACTGCTGCTGCCCCATTATGATGAATGAAGTCCCAGTGTGCCAGATGTCCGTTTGCATCCACGGTATCTTCGTATATTTTCAAAATGCTCCCCTGATATTTCAGGGTTCTGTCTAATCGTTTTACAGGAAGCTGATCCATAACTGGCTTCTCCTTTCCCTGACCTTTGTCTATATCTTCTCACATTTCTTAAAACAGGCATCTGATGCTTTAATCACCGCATTGCGGAAACCATATTCCTCTAATGCAGAAACTCCGGCAATGGTAGTTCCGCCCGGAGAGCAGACCTTGTCTTTCAGTGCTCCCGGATGCTCCCCGGTCTCAAGCACCATTCTGGCACTGCCGGCTACTGCCTGGGCTGCCATCTCATAAGCCGCATCACGAGGGAGACCGTACTTTACAGCACTGTCAGCCAGTGCTTCGATAAACAGATAAACGTAAGCAGGGGAACTGCCGCTGACACATACCACTGCGTTCATCAGGCGTTCCTCTACAATCCTCATTTTTCCAAGGGAAGTAAATATGCTTTCAATGGCGTGCTTCTCTTTGTCTGAAAAAGCTTTTTCGTCATAGCAGACTCCTGTCATACCCTCTCCCAAAAGAGCAGGGGTATTGGGCATGGCACGTACTACTCTTTTTTCCTCTCCCAGTTTTTCCTTCAGCTGGGTGGTTGTAATTCCGGGTGCAATGGATATGATTACATTTTTTTCAGTTACAGTATCCTTAAGCTGCTCCAGAACCGGATCAAAATACTGAGGTTTTACTGCCAGTACAATATATGTTGCAAGTTTCGCACATTCCTGGTTTGATTTCACCCAGTCAATGCCGAGCTCCTTCGATATCTGGGCGCAGCGATCCTGATTTACATCAGTAAAAACAATATCCTCTTTTCCATATTGTTTCAATAATCCTTTGGCAATTGCGTATCCCATATTTCCAATTCCGATGATTCCTATCTTCGCCATCTGATATCCTCCTGCTAATTTACTGCTTTCAATTAGCACCATTCTAACACCATTTTTTCAAATGTCAATGAGGTTAAAATTAAATTTAAATTTCGTATTGACATTTTCTTTCTGATCTCATATACTGTAGCAAAGCAAAGTAATAAACTGTTGAGCAGGAGTAAGTAAGATCTCTTCATCATGCACAGAGAGCTTCCGGTTGGTGGGAGGAAGCGTTGATGTCTGGTCTGAATGGACCTGCGAGGGCGGCTTGAAACCGGTGTTTGTCTCCGGAAGTAGATGCCGACGGGTTTCCTGTCCGTTATCAAGGGGAGGCACATGTTGGTGTGCTATAAGCGGGAGAAGTCTATCTTCTCCAATCAGGGTGGTACCGCGGAACGTATATTTTAAGCTTCCGTCCCTCTTATCCATAGAACTATGGAAGAGGGACGGGAGCTTTTTTTGTTACAGAAAATTCTTATTCAGGAAAGGAGCCAGTAATTATGAACATTACACCGGATTGCAGGGAGATTGAAGCGCTTGGTGCTTCCTACCCTGTCATACCAGTCTGCCGGGAAATTTATGCAGACATTGTAACCCCCATCACACTGCTTAGAAAAATCGGTGCATTAAGCAGTAAGTACTATTTGTTAGAAAGTATCGAGGGCGGCGAAAACTGGGGACGCTACTCCTTTCTTGGATATGATCCGGTCATGAAGATCAGCTGCAAGGATCATGTTGTTACCATACGCCGTTATGACAATAACGGAGGAGCCGCTCTGGATGAAATAGTTCCGACAAACACTCCCTTTGAAATTCTCCGGGAAATATTAAAGGAATACCATTCTCCGAAGATTCCTGGGCTTCCACCCTTCACCGGGGGCTTTGTGGGATATTTTGCTTACAGCATGATCGGGTATGCGGAGTCTGTGCTGTCAATAAAAAAAGGGGACTGCAGCGATTTTGATCTCATGCTCTTTGATACGGTGATTGCCTATGACCATTTGAAACAGAAAATAAGCATCGTGGTAAATATGAAAACTGACCGGATTATGGAAAACTACGGAGCCGCCTGTGCAAGACTGGAAAGCATTGCACGGATGATCGGAGAAAATACTCCTCTGAAAAAATCGACGGTACAGGGCAGACCGGATTTTCACTGCAATGTTACCAAAGAGGAATACTGCCGTATGGTGGAGAAGGCAAAGGATTATATTGTGGACGGTGATATTTTTCAGGCAGTTCTGTCCAGGCAGTTTCAAAGCGAGTATCATGACAGTCTTCTAAATGCTTACCGGGTGTTAAGAACCACCAATCCCTCCCCTTACATGGTTTATCTTCACATGGATGAGACTGAAATCATCAGCACCTCTCCTGAGACCCTGGTCCGGTTAAAGGACGGCAGGCTGACCACCTTCCCCGTTGCCGGTTCCAGACCAAGAGGGCGCTGTGAAGAGGAAGACAGACAGCTGGAAGAGGAACTGCTTGCTGATGAAAAGGAGCTGTCTGAACATAACATGCTTGTGGATTTAGGACGGAATGATCTGGGGAAAATTGCAACGTTTTCCACAGTTGAGGTCACCGGATACAAGATGATCCACCGGTTTTCCCGGATTATGCACATCTGCTCCCAGGTAGAGGCAGACATAAGACCAGACTGCGACGGGCTTTCCGCAATCGAGGCCGTACTTCCTGCCGGCACACTCTCCGGTGCACCAAAGATCCGTGCCTGTGAGATTATCGAGGAGCTGGAGAGGGAGCCAAGGGGCATCTACGGCGGTGCTCTTGGATACATTGATTTTACCGGAAACATGGATACCTGCATTGCCATACGGATGGCAGTGAAGAAAAACGGAATGGTAACCGTTCAGGCCGGCGGCGGAATTGTGGCTGACAGTGTTCCGGAGCTGGAATATGAGGAGTCAGGCAACAAAGCAAAGGCTGTAATTAACGCAATTGAAACGGCTGGGGAGGTGAATGACTGATGATACTGCTGATTGATAATTATGACAGCTTTTCCTATAATCTGGTCCAGCTGTTCGGTTCCATTGAGCCGGATATAAAAGTTATAAGAAATGACGAAATGTCGGTAGAAGAAATCCGCCTCCTGCATCCTTCCCATATCATACTTTCTCCCGGGCCAGGATATCCCAAGGATGCGGGTGTGTGCGAGACTGTGGTAAAGGAGCTTGCCGGAACGGTTCCCATTCTTGGTGTCTGTCTGGGGCACCAGGGGATCTGTGAGGTGTACGGGGCAAATATTACCCACGCAAAAAAGCTGATGCATGGAAAGCAGAGTCTGATTGACATTGATCACTCAGATCCCATTTTCAAGGGACTTCCAGATACAATCCCTGCTGCCAGATACCATTCTCTGATCGCTGAAAAAGAATCCCTTCCGGACTGCCTGACTGTAATCGGAACGGATTCCATCGGAGAAGTCATGGCAGTGAAGCACAAGGAATATCCGGTCTACGGACTTCAATTTCACCCGGAATCCATACTCACGCCAAATGGAATGACCATATTAAAAAATTTTCTGACCATTATATAAAGGAGGTAACCCAATGATTCAAGAAGCAATCCATGAGGTAATTGAAGGGCAGGACTTAAGTTTTGAAGCGGCAAGAGAGGTTATGAATGAAATTATGAGCGGAGAAACAACTCCCGCCCAGATGGCAGCATTTTTAACGGCTCTTCGCATGAAAGGCGAGACCATAGATGAGATCACCGCCTGCGCAACTGTTATGAGAGAGAAAGCCATGAAACTGGCTCCTGATTTTCCTGTTATTGATATCGTGGGTACAGGAGGGGATGAGGTGGGAACCTTTAATATCTCCACTACCAGCGCCTTTGTGGTGGCTGCAGGAGGCGTTCCGGTTGCAAAACACGGGAACAGAAGCGTTTCCAGTAAAAGCGGCGCTGCGGATGTATTAGAACAGCTGGGCGTTAATTTAAGTCTATCTGCAGAACAGTCTGGAAAGGTTTTAAAAGAGACTGGTATGTGTTTTCTCTTTGCACAGACCCATCATTCTTCCATGAGGTATGCAGGCCCTGTGAGAAAAGAGCTGGGAGTCCGTACCATTTTTAACATTCTGGGGCCTTTATCAAACCCTGCAGGCGCCACCATGCAGCTGTTAGGTGTTTATGACAAAAAGCTGGTGGAACCCCTTGCGCAGGTGTTAAGCAACCTGGGTGTGAAACGAGGGCTGGTTGTCTGCGGGTCAGACGGTCTGGATGAAGCAACTGTAACGGGTCCTACCCATGTCTGTGAGATCCGTTTCGGGGAGCTGATTCCCTATGAAATCACACCCGAACAATTTTCCTTAAACTGCAGCAGCCTATCCGATCTGCTGGGCGGAACCCCTGCAGAAAATGCGGTAATCACGAAAGAAATTTTAAACGGGACACTTCGCGGCCCCAAGAGGGATATTGTGATTTTAAATTCTGCTCTCAGCCTTTACCTGGGTATTGATAACTGTACCATCTCCGACTGCATTAAAACAGCTGCTGACTTAATCGATTCCGGTAAAGCTGCTGCTAAACTGGAGGAATTTGTGAAAGCAGTGAATGAGGTAACTTTATGATTCTCGATACACTGGAGGCCGCCTCAAGGCAGCGGGCTGAGGCGGCAAAAAAAGCGATTTCTGTAAGTCAGATGGAGGAAATGGCATACAAAGCCTTTGAAACCGGAAAAAGGGAATCTGATTTTTCTTTTGAAAGAGCCATCTCCTCTCCCGGTATCTCCTTTATCTGTGAAGTAAAGCGTGCCTCTCCCTCAAAAGGAATGATTGCACCGGATTTTCCTTACAGGGAAATTGCCATGGAGTATGAAGAAGCCGGGGCCGATGCCATCTCTGTGCTCACAGAGCCGGATTATTTTCTTGGAAAAGGGGAATATTTAACCGAAATCAGCCGGTCGGTTGCCCTCCCCCTTTTAAGAAAGGATTTTACCGTTGATCTTTATCAGATCTTCGAAGCAAAGGTGCTTGGTGCCTCCGCAGTTCTTCTCATCTGCGCCCTTCTGGATACGGAAAAGCTGAAAGAATACATCAAAGTCTGTGACAGACTTGGACTCAGCGCTCTTGTTGAGGCTCATGATGAGGAAGAAATCCACAGCGCACTGTCTGCCGGGGCCCGCCTGATTGGAGTCAATAACCGGAACTTAAAGACATTTGAAGTTGACTTTGAAAATTCCATTCGTTTAAGGGGTCTGGTGCCTGCAGGAACTGCTTTTATTGCAGAAAGCGGAATACAGACCGCTGACGATGTAAAACGGCTGTATCAGGCGGGAGTAAACGGAGTCCTGATCGGAGAAAGTCTGATGCGCTCTCCTGATAAAAAAGCAATTTTACAGGAAATGAGGAAGGCTGCCAATGATATACTCTGAAAAGAAAATTAAAATCTGCGGTCTTACAAGGAAAGAAGACGTGATTTCCCTTAACTGCTATAAACCGGACTATGCAGGGTTTGTTTTTGCTCCTGGGAAACGGCAGCTCACCCCCAGGCAGGCAGCGCTTTTAAGAAATGATTTGCTCCCGGAAATCCCTGCTGTGGGTGTCTTTGTAAACAGCTCCGCCGACGAAATCATTTCTCTTGTAAAAAGTGATATTATTCAGCTGATCCAGCTTCACGGGGAGGAAAGGGAAGCGGAAATTCTGGAACTGAAAGACAAATTAGACCGCCCGGTCCCCATTATTAAAGCAATCCGCGTACAGTCAGCAGAGGAAATTTTAGAGGCGGAAACACTCTCAGCAGACTATCTGCTTCTTGACTCCTATGTCAAAGGAATTCAGGGCGGCAGCGGAACAAGCTTTGACTGGACCATGATACCAGCCATAAAAAAGCCCTGGTTCCTGGCAGGCGGAGTTGGTATGGCAAACATAGATGCCGCTCTTAAAACAGAAGCTTTTTGTCTGGATGTCAGCAGTCTTGTTGAAACAGAAGGAAGAAAAGATCCGGAAAAAATAAAAGAAATCATACAAACAGTAAGGAGTGTAAAATGATGTCAAAAGGAAGATTTGGACAGCACGGCGGACAATTTATCCCCGAAACGCTGATGAATGCAGTGACGGAACTGGAGAAAGCATACAATGCCTGTATGCAGGATGAAGAATTTCTTGCGGAGTTAAAGGCACTTCATGAAACTTATACAGGAAGACCTTCTCTCCTGTACTATGCAGAAAAAATGACAGAGGATCTTGGCGGTGCAAAGATTTATTTAAAGCGGGAAGATTTAAACCACACTGGATCTCATAAAATCAACAATGCACTGGGTCAGGTTCTCCTGGCTAAGAAAATGGGAAAAACCCGTGTTATCGCAGAAACCGGTGCAGGCCAGCACGGCGTGGCTACTGCTACCGCCGCAGCCTTAATGGGTTTGGAATGCGAAATCTTCATGGGAAAAGAGGATACGGACCGCCAGGCATTAAACGTATTCCGTATGGAGCTTCTGGGTGCCAAGGTTCATCCGGTTACCAGCGGAACCCAGACATTAAAGGATGCGGTAAATGAAACCCTTCGGGAATGGACCAACCGGGTGGAGGATACCCACTATGTTCTTGGCTCTGTTATGGGACCTCACCCATTTCCCACCATTGTACGTGATTTCCAAAGCATCATCGGGAAAGAAGTGAGGGAACAGATCTTAAAAGCAGAAGGGAAGCTTCCCGATATGCTCATCGCCTGCGTGGGCGGCGGCAGCAATGCCATGGGCCTGTTCTATGATTTTATCGGGGACAGCTCTGTTAAGCTGGTCGGCTGTGAGGCTGCCGGACACGGTATTGATACGGATAAAAATGCGGCCACCATATCCACCGGAACCGTAGGAATCTTCCATGGAATGAAATCCTATTTCTGCCAGGATGAGTACGGACAGATTGCTCCCGTATACTCGATCTCAGCAGGACTTGACTATCCGGGAATCGGACCGGAACACGCCGCACTGTTTGACACAGGAAGGGCTGATTATGTTCCTGTCACCGACAGGGAAGCGGTGGAGGCATTCGAATATTTATCCCGAAAAGAAGGAATCATTCCTGCCATTGAAAGTGCCCATGCAATCGCTTATGCCAGAAAAATTGCACCTGCTATGGGAAAAGACCAGATTATTGTCATCAACTTATCCGGCCGTGGAGACAAAGATGTGGCCGCAATTGCTCGTTACAAGGGGGTAGAAATCTATGAGTAGAATCAGTGAAGCATTTTCAAAAGGAAAAGCATTTATTCCGTTTATTACCGCCGGCGATCCCGATCTTACCGTAACGGAGAAGCTGGTTCCTGCCATGGCAGAGGCAGGGGCTGATATAATAGAGCTGGGTATTCCTTTTTCTGACCCGGTTGCAGAGGGAATCGTGATCCAGGAAGCAGACCAGCGAGCTCTTGCCGCTGGCACGACTGCAGATAAAATTTTCGAATCTGTCACCCGCATACGGCAGAAAACAAATGTCCCTTTGGCGTTTATGACTTACATTAATCCCATATTTGTATATGGCAGTGAGCGTTTTATTAAAAACGCGGCAGAATGTGGCATTGATGCTCTTATTGTGCCCGATATGCCTTTTGAGGAAAAAGAGGAGCTTCATCCCATCTGCCAGAAGTACGGGATTGACTTGATTTCTCTGATTGCCCCAACTTCTAAGGAACGGATTACTGCCATTGCATCGGAAGCGGAGGGGTTTGTTTACTGTGTTTCTTCCATGGGTGTAACCGGCGTAAGAAAAGAAATCACCTCGGACATCGGAGATATGGTTTCTCTCGTAAAAGCATCCAGGGACCTTCCCTGTGCCATTGGTTTTGGAATTTCAACACCGGAGCAGGCGAAGGAATTAAGTAAATATGCAGATGGCATTATCGTGGGAAGTGCCATTGTAAAGCTGGCTGCCCTGCATGGCAAAGATTGTGTAGAGCCAATCTGTGACTACATAAGAGAGATGAAATCTGCCATTTCGAAATGATTATCTACTTGACATCCATATGTACCGGTGCTACACTAGTGCCACAAGAGGGAGCTCGTATGCGGGCTGAGAGGAAGTTATCAAGCTTCGACCTTTATAACCTGATTTGGGTAATGCCAACGTAGGGATTTATACAAGACGGATGTATCTATCTGGGCCTGTACCTATCTGGTATGGGCTCTTTTTTTGTCCTGTGCCGTAAATCCCTTCAAAGAACGAAGGAGGACTACATATGAATTACACCACACAGATGGATGCCGCAAGAAAAGGCATTCTGACCAGAGAAATGGAAATCACAGCGAAAAAAGAGGGAATGAAGCCGGAAGAGTTAATGGAGCTGGTGGCCGAAGGCAAGGCAGTCATTCCCGCCAACAAACACCATGCCTGCTTAGAGCCAAACGCCATTGGTTCCATGCTGAAAACAAAGATTAATGTAAATCTTGGAACCTCCAGAGATTTAAATGACATGGATTTAGAACTGGAAAAGGTCGAGGATGCAGTTTCAATGGGCGCTGAATCTATTATGGATTTAAGCTCCTTTGGAGATACCAGAAAATTCCGAAAGAGGCTGACAAGCCAGTGCCCAGCCATGATTGGAACCGTACCGATTTATGATGCTGTGGTTTATTATCATAAACCCCTTAAAGAAATAACATCTGAGGAATGGATTCAGATTGTGGAAATGCATGCGTTAGACGGAGTGGATTTCATGACCATTCACGTGGGCATCAACAAGCAGACGGCTCATCGATTTAAAGAAGCAAAACGCCTGACTAATATTGTATCCAGAGGCGGGTCCATTATCTTTGCCTGGATGGAGATGACGGGAAATGAAAACCCATTTTATGAAAACTTCGACCGCATTCTGGAAATCTGCCGGGAGCACGATGTCACATTAAGTCTTGGAGACGCCTGCCGTCCAGGATGCATTGAAGATGCCACCGATATTTCCCAGATTGAAGAACTGGTTACGCTTGGGGAACTGACCCGCCGTGCGTGGGAAAAGGATGTGCAGGTAATTATTGAAGGACCCGGGCATATGCCTCTTGACCAGATTGCCGCCAATATGAAAATTCAGCAGACCATCTGCAAAGGCGCTCCGTTCTATGTATTAGGACCTCTGGTTACAGACATTGCTCCCGGTTACGATCACATTACCGC
Organism: Lacrimispora sp.; assembly: GCF_031982545.1. GTDB lineage: Bacteria > Bacillota > Clostridia > Lachnospirales > Lachnospiraceae > Lacrimispora. The sequence goes on along the minus strand of NZ_DALYXB010000019.1, from coordinate 65,370 downwards.
AGCCATTGGCGGTGCCATAGCTGCCGCTGCCGGAGCTTCTTTCCTCTGCTATGTGACCCCGGCGGAACATTTAAGGCTTCCCGATGCCGATGATGTGAAGGAAGGCATTATATCTGCCCGGATCGCTGCCCATGCTGCTGACCTGGCAAAGGGTATCAAAGGGGCTAAGGAGTGGGATCACCAGATGAGTGATGCAAGAAAACGCCTTGATTGGGAAGCTATGTTTAATCTGGCCATTGATCCAGAGAAAGCCAGAAGATACCGCGCATCCTCCAAACCGGAAAAGGAAGATACCTGTTCCATGTGCGGCAACTTCTGTGCAATGAAAAATATGAACCGGATTTTAGACGGAGAAATTGTCAACATCTATGATGAATGAGACTGACCTGGAAGGAGTAAAATCATGTATATAAAAACAGACTCGGGCAAAACAGCCATGTCCCGGATTTCTTCAGGAGTTACGATTAAAAAACTGGCAGCCAGTGGAATGCTTGTGGCACTTACCGTTTCACTTTCCGGCTTTTCCATTCCCATTGGAGCCTCTAAATGCTTTCCCATTCAGCACCTGGTTAATGTTCTTGCAGGAGTGTTTTTGGGTCCTGCCTACGGTGTTGCTATGGCATTTACCTCATCTCTTATCAGAAACTTATCCGGCACCGGAACCCTTCTTGCCTTTCCCGGAAGCATGGTGGGGGCAATTTTCAGTGCACTTCTGTTTCAAAAGACTGGAAAACTTCTATGGGCTTACGCAGGAGAAATTATTGGAACAGGGCTTATGGGAGCAACTCTCTGCTATCCGGTTGCCACGCTGATACTCGGCAAGGATGTTGCAGTTTTCTTCTTTGTGATTCCTTTTTTGATGAGCACTGTATGCGGAACAGTATTTGCCGCATTCTTATTAGAAACATTCCGCAGACTTTCATTGCTCTCCTATCTGCGTCAGCTCATTGGCTAATGTCTTTTGCTTGACAAAGAGTATTTGCTGCAATAAGATTAAGAGGTAAATACTATAAAAGAGGTGAAGAAATCCCGGCATGTCCGATGTTATGAATTCACGGCATGGATATCGCTGGAAATGAGTAAATAAATCAACGAAACAGATGAAAATTAACGAGCTGATTTTTCAGCCTTATTTTCGTGTCTGCTTTTATGATTTTATTTACTCTCAGACTTTTCTTTCACTATTTAAGAACAGCCGCGGAGTAATATCCGCGGCTATTATTTTATCAATTTTTAAGGAGGCCTTACTATGCTGTATGAAATCAAAGAATTATTAAAACGTCCTGAATTATATCAGGAAACCAGTATTCCTTTTTGGGATGATGAGTACATCTCAAAGCAAATGTTTAAAGCCCATCTGGATCCGGAATTTGACGGAGCCAGCCGTAAAATGGCTTTTATCGAAAAATCAGTAAAATGGATTGCTGGCACTGTTCCGCCCAAAGACTATCCCCTTTTACTTGACTTAGGGTGCGGTCCCGGAATCTACGGGGAATTATTTGCAAGGGCTGGATATCAGGTAACTGGGGTGGATTTTTCCTCACGTTCCATTGATTACGCAAAAAAGTCAGCAGCTGAAAAGAAGTTAAACATTGATTATTTCTACCAGAACTACCTTTCCCTTGAATTAAACCGCAAATTTGATTTTGCCGTTATGATTTACTGTGACTACGGTGCTCTTTCTACTGAAAAAAGGAAAATAGTTTTAAAACAGGTTTATGATCATCTAAAGCCCGGGGGGAAATTCTTATTTGACGCCTTTTCCTTAAATGAGTTCAATGCCTTCCAGGAAAAACAGATATGGGAGGTTCAGGAGCAAAACGGATTCTGGCGGGAGGAGGGATATGTTGAACTAAAGAGATGCTGTAAGTATCCGCAGCATGTAACGCTGGAACAATACATTATTATTTCCAAAGCAGAGGCTTCCTCTTACTATCTCTGGAATACCTTCTACAACAAAGAGACCTTGTTAAAAGAGGTGGAAGAATGCGGATTTAAAACTTACGGAATATATGGGGATGTGTCTGGTACCACATGGAATATGGAAAGTCCCACAATTGCAGTGATTTTGGAAAAATAGAATGAGGGGAGGTGCTTATGCATCTCCCCCTCTTCTGTCTATTGGTATTAAACGCTATAGAATCTCTTATTTACTTCCAGGGACCAGTGTAAATTCAAATGTAAATTCTTCTTCCACAAACATATATTCTTTCCGAAGTTCCGGCCCGCAGCTTTCTGATCCGATTCCGTTCTGTCTGTAGTCCACACAGAATTCTGTGTAACCGGAAGGAGTCAGTTCATAATTATGGGCTTTCTCTGTCAGTTCCTCCTGGGTATATTCGGAAGCGTGGAAAGAGAAGGTTTTATCTGCTGCAACAGAAAGTGACAAGTTGCCTCCCTCTACGGTAACAAAGTCACAATCACTTCTGCTGCCGTTCTCCTGAGGTCTTAAATAGTCCTCATGCATCTCTTTTACGCTGGAAGAGAACAGACCATGATAGCTGGCATTGTTCTTATCAATATAGTTTTCAACAGGACCAAGACCAAAATAGGTTATCTGACCCATCTGCTTGGGAAGGAACAGTCTGAGACCAAATCGCGGAAGTTCGGGGAACTCCACATCTCTTTTTACATCCATTCTTCCGTTTAAGGCGCCGTCTGCACCAATGGTCCAGACCGCATCAATCATAAGAATCCGCTGAATTGGTGCTGCTACCATTGACATCTCAGTGGATATTACAAGACTGCCATCTTTTTCTTCCCATCTGGTTTCATATCCTCTGGAAGATGCACGGTGATAGTGAGCCTCTTTCCATTTACCCTTAATATCACTGTCATTATCCGTAGGTGCTCTCCAGATATTGATTTCCATGGGACGCTCCAGAATGGAATGATTTTCAAAATTCATATCCTGAAATGTTCCAGTTAATTTGCTGTAGGTGTAGAAAAAGCTTTTTCCGCTAACACGGATATAACGATCATCTTCACAAACCTCAAATCCACCCTTTTCTACTTTTTTCTTTAAAAGTTCAGCTGCTGTCTGGTTTCTCATATCTGCATTTTCCAAACGTACCTCATCAAAACCAAGAAGACTTCCAGCTTTTACAAGAGCATTGCTTTCTTTCAGATAATAGCTTATTTTCAAGTAGCACTTACCAGCTGCCGGAACGTCAAAGTTCAGGGAAAGTCTGCACTCCTGCTGCGGCATAAGTTCAGGCATGCCGGCTTCTCCAACCATTCCGTTTGCTATTACCTCTCCGTCACAGCTCACCTCATAACCAATGCATCCATACTCTTTAAAGTTAGTAAAGTGAAGGTAATTATGAAGAGTCAGTTCTTTTTTCTTCTGATCATAAGAAATAACCCGAACCGGACGATTTACATTCTTAAATTCCATAAGACCTGTATGAGGTCTTCTGTCCGGATAGACAAGCCCATCCATACAGAAATTACCGTCATGAGGATATTCCCCATGATCTCCTCCATAAAGATACATGGGCTTACCGTCAATGGTTCTTCCCTGATAAATCGCATGGTCACACCATTCCCATACAAAACCGCCGCATACCCGGTCGTACTGTTCAAACACCTGGAAGTATCCCTCTAAATCTCCAGGTCCATTTCCCATGGCATGGCTGTATTCACAGAGAATAAATGGCTTTGCTGTTTCCCGCTTTGTATATTCGATAATTTCATCCAGACTGGGATACATACGGCTGAACAAATCAATATTGGTGAAATCATAGGTTTTATCTACAGCAATGTATCTGGCACCCTCATAGTGGGTAAGTCTGGTTGGATCATAAGACTTTGTCCAGGAAAGTGCTGCTTCAAAGGTGCATCCATAAGCACATTCATTTCCCATAGACCAGATCACTACGCAGGGACGGTTCTTATCCCGTTCAACCAAAAGCTTGGTTCTGTCAACGGTCGCTTCTGTGAATTCAGGATTGTCTGCGATAGCGCGGTTCCAACGGTCTCTCCAAACTTCAGTGGTGCGGTTTGCCATATAGATATAGCCGGTTCCATGGCTCTCATTATCTGCTTCATCAATGACATAAAATCCGTATTCATCACAAAGCTGATAGAACTGGGGCGCATTGGGATAATGGCTTGTACGGATAGCATTCACATTATGCTCTTTCATCAGGCGTAAATCACGCTTCATCTGATCCAGGCTGATTGTAAATCCGGTAACAGGATCACTGTCGTGGCGGTTTACACCATGAAACTTGATTTTTTCTCCATTTAGGTATACCACACCATCACGAATGGCGATTTCCCTGATTCCAAGACGGTCAACGATTACTTCCTGGCCAGTTTGAAACATAACCGTATAAAGATAAGGTTTTTCTGCATTCCAGAGCACTGGACTTTCTATCTCAAACTCTATCTTACCATCAACAGGATATCCCTCTTTACTGGCTACCGTATTCCCATCTTTGTCAGTTACAGTTACTTTTACCGGAATCTCTTTTCCGCTAAATGTGATTGCTGCCTGGACATGTGCCTGGTTGTTTCCAATCGTGGTAGTCAGAAAATAATCAAAAATACCCTCTTCTGGCCTCTTTAACAGATATACGTCTCTGAAAATACCGGTCATACGGAATTTATCCTGATCTTCCAGATAGCTTCCGTCACACCATTTTAAAACGAGAACAGAAAGAGTATTGTCTCCCTCCCGGATCACTCCCGTTACATCAAACTCACTGGTTCCGTGAGAAACCTGACTGTATCCCACGTAACTGCCGTTTAACCATACGTAGAAGCAGGAATCCACTCCCTCAAAGTTTAAGTAAGCTCTGGGTGCCTCATCCTCTCTCTTATAGACAAAATGATGGACATAGGCGCCGCATGGATTCTCAGCCGGAACATAAGGAGGATCCATGGGGAACGGATACCGAGTGTTGGTATACTGGTGCTTATCATAGCCGTAATTCTGAAAGCAGCCAGGTACCGGAATTTCATCAAAACGGGAGGTGTCATAGCCTTCCAGGAAAAATTCTTCTTTTACATCATATATGCTGTCATAATAGCGGAACTTCCAGTTACCGTTTAACAAAAAGAACCGGTCAGATTTCTCCCTCTCCTGTGTTAAATCAAACTGGGGCTTGGAAGCCGGAATATAATAAGCTCTGTGTGGCATGGTATTTTCATGAAGCAAATGCAGATTTTCATAATGTCTGGGTACGATCATAGTCGACTCCTCCTTCTTTTCCTACCTATTATTATAAGATAACAAATCAAAAAATCCATATCTTTGATTGGACAAAACATGCACAAAATGATAGCGCTGATTTTGTTTTCTTCTGTAATTTTTTGACTTAAACCTAGGTTTTAATGCAGGTAAATAATCTTAGAGTAAAAATATCCATGCCCTTATTTTTTACTAAGTCTTCTTTTGTACTTATTTGGGACTACCATTTTCACAACTCCCCTTATAATCTTACTGTTCTAGAGAAAACAAAAGAGCCCTAAGGCTCCAGTCTAATAATAATTTTACATCTATTTCAATATCATAAAAGTCTATTTCTTTAAAAACACCTGCCTTTATAGCTTTTTTTAATTCGGAAAGCCTATATTTATAAACTAATGAACGGTTCATTATCGGCTTTTTTTCTTTTTGACTTTAAGGTAAAAAGTTTCAGTGTATTTTTCTATCGCTATTATTTCGCTAATTATCTTTAAGAATTCTTTACGCTTTAATTTTATAATTATTTTTTTTTAATAATATTTATTAGGTCGTAAGCAATTACCGTATGTGTCGATGTTCTTATAGTTTTCCATTTTTTTAATTCTTCAAAATTTGAAATATTATTAAAATCATCTAAGAACATATCTTTAATATCACAATTCTTAACATTCAATATATTTGCCATACGCATACATATTTTATGCGAGAATCTTGTTATCTCAAGCAACTTAAGCACCTTATTATCGTTTATGAATGATAGCTGCATAAACACCGCATAAATCCCAACCGCGAATATTGATTCTATAATTGATTTAACGATCATTCCTCCTAACAATGATAGGATAACTTAGGTTAGCAAAAATACTGTTAAAAATTGCCCCATTTTATCGCCCTGTATTTTAAGTAGAATTAGTTTAGATATTAACATTATTTCCCCCTTATTTTTATTCATATGCTACTACATTACTACTTTATTGGCAACATAAAAACAGTTGGTCTCAGCTGAGTTGTTAACACAAAAGTAGAATATAAGAAATGAATCAACCACCGGGCTGTTACACTCGGCAAAAATCGTTTATTATAACAAGTGTTCAATATGATATCAAAAGAATTGGCCTATTATACAAAGATAGGATAAGATAATACTGCTAATTTTGTTTTTTCTTGTAAAGTGGTAGTTTTTGGCTTAAAATCTAGGCTTTGCAGAATTTTGATATCACCGGCTTTTACCTCTTAAATATATTCAAAGCCATGCCTCATGCAGTCAAAATGCAGTCAGAAAATGATATAATCTTTTATACAGTAAGGCGGGCCCGAATACCGGATACCCGCCTTTAATCAAACTATTCTCTTACTCTTACATATACGCGGCCAATGATATTACCTTCTGCATCTTTAGCACTAATTAAAACCAATCCTTTGCTCAGTGCTGTAACTTTTCCTTTGCTGGTTACATTGGCAATTGATGAATCCATAGGTGCCCATGTGATATTTGCAGTGTTAGTAAAATCATCTGCTGTTAATCTCGCCGTTTCTCCAATTTTAAGATCAATGGCAAGCCTGTAATCGTCTGCATTCTCTACTACTAATACATTTATGTAGTCCGTATAGGATCCGTCCGCACTCTTTACTGTTATGACTGTATTACCGGGTGCCAGAGCTGTCACAATGCCTTTCTCATTTACTGTGGCAACTGTTGGCTCTGAAGATGACCAGGACATTTGTGTATTAATATTCAAATCATCATCTATACTTAATCGAAGCGCCTCTGATACCTCTAAAACTACTTTTAATTTAGCTTCGATTGTTGGAGGTGTTTGAGATACCTCTGGAGTAGCCGAGGCCTCGTTTGAATTTGTTATCTCTGTACCATTATTATCGGCGGATACAATATAATAATACATAGTTCCATTTGTTACATTAGTATCTGCATAGAAAAGTTCAGTTAAATTGGTCGCAATAGATGTGTATGGTCCTCCTGCAGTTGTAGCACGCTTAATGGTATAGCTTGTGGATTTTATAACTGCGTCCCATGATAAATCTATTTTGGAATTTTTTCCATTTGCCTTCAGACTTAATAAATTACTTTCTTTAACATTTATTGCTGAGTCAAAAAATTGTAAATTGTCTAAATCTGCTTTTATTAAATAAATATCTGTATACCCTCCAAACATACCGTTAAAACTTGCCGGGGATATTCCGACAAATATATAATTATCATTACTAATATCATGCTTATCAGTTGTTGTAGCCGTTGTCTGTGCTACTGGAGTTGTCATATCATCAACGTATAATTTGACTGAATTATTATTTGTTGTTCCATCCCATGTGTATAAGATATCATGCCACTCTCCATCACATATGCTATCTGGACTCTGTAATTCAAAATTAATCGATGTATTCTTTTCTATAATCCAGAGACTACCTGGTTTAGACGCTTCTAGCTCACTATTTATATTTAATGCATTATTTCCAATACCCATATAAATCGTATATCCATCCTTACCCTTATATGCTAATAAAATTGGTTCAGATTTTCCAGTGACGGTAGAGGCATTTTTTCTGAATTGGAATCTAATTGACCTCGCGCCTACAGGTAAAGCTTTAGATGGAATACCAAGGTAATCCCTGTTTTCAAAATGCTTTGCTTGACCTATTCCATTATAGCCAGTAACAGGAGAACTGCTAACATGATTAACACCACCTGCTGCATCTTTACCTATAAAAGAATCGTAAACAATAGTATTACTATCATATTCGAAATTGTATTCGTGAACAGGTTTAACTTCATCTGCAAATGCAGTAACCTGCCCTAGAAACAATACACAAAGCATAAAATAAAAACTTGATACCAATCCTTTGAATGCTCTCTTACTCATACATATACCTCCAAATTTTATCTTTTGTAATTGTTGTTTTAACATTCTAAATCAATAAATAAAGTGCAGAAAAGAAAGCCATCTGAATGTAACAAATGACTTGTAAATTTTTAATATAATCGATTATAGTATTCTGGGATTTCAGCACTTGATTTATGTTTTAGAATGCATTTATATTATCATCTTGTATCAATACGGGCAATCGGTAACCTTACCAAACAAATTTAGCACTATTTTACTAATCCCGGATATTGCAGCGCCCCATCATGATTTGGCGTGAGCGTCACCGGCTCCGTTATCATTTTACCGTCAGCATCTATGGCATAGATCTTTTCGGAGTTTTCGACCAGCTGAGACTTACACATCGAGCCATCTGGTCCCAAATAATACTATGCGTTATTATACTGGTACCAGGTATTAGTAACCATGATCCCGGTAGCATTAAACCAGTACCACTTTCCATTGACCTGCAGCCGTGGGTGACACAATGTTATATCTCTCATATATTTTCCTCCAATCGAAAAAGGACCCAGGATAATCCCAGGTCCATAAAGTTATGACATCGCAACCGTTGCAACGGTCGCAACAGCTTATTCTTTTAATTCTGGCAGTCCTGCTATGCAGATGTGGAAATCGATAAACTGGAAGCTTACTATGATGCAGTCAAAATGCAGTCAAACAATAAAATCATACCCTTCAAACGTGCATAAATAAAGGGTTTTGTCGCATTAGACAAAGCATGGATAAAATGATACAATAACAGGTAATTACATAAGCTTTTCGCTGTTTTAAATCTTATTCGTGTATGGAGGAAATGAATGTGAAAAAAAGTTTTATAATTATAGGAATGTGCTTACTATTATCAGGATGTTCAAAAGCAACCGCGCAGAAAGAAACCCAAACCGTTACAGCAGAAAGTGTCACTGAGGTATCTTCAACAGAAGATTCCGAAGATTTACCAAATTTAGATTATCTCAAAAAAAAGCTGAACGACTGTGTGGCTATTCTTGGAATCTCGGAAGTTACAGATGCTTACTATGATAACGTTGAAAAAATAGATTCCGATACCATCTTTTTAGATGTTATATTAACAACGGATCTATATAAACTAAAATGTACCTGTTCTTACTTAGGCCTTACTGATCACTGGGCCATTCTCTATGTGGAAAACAATGAAAATAATCACACTTACTATATTTCACCCGGACATGAAGAAACGGTAGACCTTTATGATTACGCAACCGATACCCTGATTTCGAAGAAGAAAGATAATCCAGAAACGAAAGATCCCATGGCTGATTTTAATGAAAGCCTGGAAAGTATTAATGCAGATTTAGATTCCAAATTAAATAGTATTGCTGACGAGTACAACATAAGACAATAAAAATCGACCTCTTTCAGGCTGTCAGAAAAAAGGTGAAAGGAGCTTCCCTTCATGTATACAAACACAGGTTATATGAATTTGACAGAAGAAGAACTGGAAAATAGAAAAGTCCCATTAAGAGTCAACAGCTGCGGAGTCTACCGTCTGGTTTCTCTTCCAGTTATGTCAACCTTTCGTCCTCTTGGCCGGTCAGATTATCAACTGCTTTATATCGCAGCCGGAAAGGCCTTTTTTACCTTTGACGGATCTGTGACTGAAGTCTCAGAAGGCAGCATGGTTTTGTATCCCCCTCATACCCCCCAGCAATATGCTTATTATATAAACCATAAGCCGGAGGTTTACTGGCTACACTTTACCGGCAGTGAGTCTGGTACTCTGACAGAAGAAGCCGGATTTAATGAAAGCCCAATTCTGTATACCGGAATATCTTCCAAATATCAGGAACTGTTCCTTGCAGTAATCCGGGAAATCCAGCTTACCCGACCCTCCTTTGACGAGCTGTCTGCCCTTTATTTAAAGCAGATTTTTCTCCTACTGAAACGGATCAGAAAAGAAGGCGGCTTCAAAAAAACGGAAATACAAAAAGAAATGGAAAAAGCAGTCCGATATTTTCACGAAAATCTGGCGAGCAACATCGAGATTGAAGCGTATGCAAGACAGCTTCACATGAGCACCTGCTGGTTTATCCGAAGTTTCAAGGAATATTCCGGAATGCCTCCCGGAAGGTATCTAACCGATATCCGGATCAGGAAAGCCAAGGAACTCTTGGAAAGTACAGATTACAGCATCGGTGAAATAGGTGGAATCATCGGTTATGAAAACCCCCTCTATTTCAGCCGTATATTTAAAAAAACTGCCGGAGTCTCTCCGGCTGAATACAGAAAGGCGGCAAGGTGAGTGTATCCCCTGCCGCCTTTCATCTACCGTTCAATGACACTATAGGTCTGCCGATATTCCTTTGCTGTCATTCCCATATATTTTTTAAATATCCTTCTGAAATAATCCACGTCTTCATATCCGCACCGGTAAGCAATCTCACTTCCCGTGAGACTGGTCTCAATCAGCATTCTGCATGCTTTATTAAGCCGGGCTTCATGGATTCCTTCCGTCAGAGTCTTTCCATAAACTGCATGGTATGTCCGCCCTAAATAATCCGGACTGCATTCCAGCTTTTCCGCCAATATGGAGGCGGATAACGGTTCTTTTATATGATTTTTAATATACTGTCCTGCCTGATTGGCCAGAAGCACTTTTTGTCCGTTTATTTCCATGGGAGAAAGAGAATCACTCAGCTCGCAAAGCAGTTCTAACAAAACCAGATTTAAAATGGTTCTGTCCTCCCTGCATACATTCTGCCTCTTAATAAACCGGCGAAACAGTTCCTCAAACTGCTGGGGCTTTCCGATCCGTATGAGCTGGGGAAGGGACATAATATCTGTTCCCGTCTCTTCTGCCTTCTTTTCCAGATGAAAATGAAGCCAGTAGAAATTTAAGTCCTTACCAAATTCCCTGGTTCCCCAATGATGTCTGCCAGGAAATAAAATCAGGGCTTCCCCCTCTTCCACTTCATATTCCACATCTTCTTCCGCAATTCCAAGCACACCGGAATTGACATAGATGATTTCAAAGGAATCCATGACACGGTCTGCGTGCCGTCCCTTTCCCTCTGTAACCAGATATCCTGCATTTAATGCCCTTACTGGAAGAACTGCCTTTAGATGTAAGTAATGTTCCATGTGTCGCCCCCCTCTGTCGTCTTCAAGTCGGAATCATCCAGTTTTTCTCTTCTTTTTCCTCTTGTATCCTTTGACTCAAACTGGCAATATAGAGAAAGTATTTTTATTTCTATAAAGAGGATAGCAGATCTACGAATAAAAGAAAAGGGGAACACGGCAGATTTGCCGTTTATATATAATGGTTACAGACTTGATAAGAAAAAAAACGGCGTTTTCCAGCAAGGAAACAACGCCTATGACAGCTACAGATTTTTCAAAAGGACGAAACCTTTTTATTGCAGAAGGATGCTGCGCTAATGGTATCGTTACACTCACCACAGGTGCATTTCTCTCCGGATACGCCAGTTCACTGGGAGCGGAAGACTCTTTAAACGGCATCATTGGTTCCATTCCAATCCTTTTATGCAGCCTTCAGATGTTTTCTTCCATTCTTTTAGAAAGCCTCATGAGAAGAAAAGGATTGATCGTAGGTTTTTCCTTTGTCCACAGGCTGCTGCTTTCACTGATGTTTTTTCTGCCGTTATTTATCACACAACCGGTCATTCGCCTGACAGCAGTGGTCATTCTCTATGGAATCGCCCACTTCTTTGGTGCATCTATCGGTACCGGAACCGGAAACTGGATACTCCAGCTGGTTCCCCAGAATATCAGGGGAGATTATCTTGGCAAAAAAGATTCCTTTGCCTTTGCTTTCTCCACTGTTTTAAGCCTTATTATGGGCAGAGTCATGGACTGGTTTCGAAACAATGCCATGGAACAGACCGGCTTTCTGGTAGTAGGGGTCACCGTGCTTCTTGTTGCATGTACAGACTTCTGGTGCCTGCTATCCATAAAAGAACCGGAAAGTACTCCCCATAAACAGAAACTAAAGGATGTTCTTCTGGCTCCAATCGCTGACATAAAATACCGGAAGGTTATGATCACCTATGTATTCTGGAACCTGGCGCTGCAGATTGCAGGTCCTTTTTTCAGTGTATACATGGTTACCGGACTGAAGATGGATTATACTTATATCACATTCCTTGGACTGATTTCATCCACCGTCCGGATTCTGGCTGCCTGGCTTTGGGGGAAACTGGCTGATGCCACCTCCTGGCTTCTTGCCGGCAGACTCTCCATGGGACTGCTTGGACTTATCCATATCAGCTGGCTCTTCATGACACCGGATACCTGCTATACCCTCCAGCCAGTCTTACAGGCCTTATCCGGAGCTGCATGGGGCGGAATTGCAATTTCCGTATTTAATCTGCAGTATCATTATGCACCGGAAGATAAACGGGTTTTATACGTCAGTGCCAATTCATCCTATGCGGGGCTCTGCGGCTTCTTATCCACCCTCTTAGGCGCCAGTTTACTGACCATACTCCCATCCTTTAAAATAGGAAACCTGCCAGTCAGCGGTATGCAGATTCTCTTCCTGCTGTCCGGTTCCTTAATACTGGGCTGTGTTCTTTATATGGGAAAACTGAAGAAATACTAACCGGTTACTGATTCTTTCTCCGGTCTTTGCAGGATTCCCGGATGACAAGCACCGGCTTTAATACCCGTTCCACCCGGCTATCTTCGTCTGGAATTCCATGAATCTTTTCCAAAAGCAGTTCAGCCGCCATTGCGCCCAGCCGTTCCTGGGGGTGTGCAATGGTGGTCAGCTTTACCATTCCATTTTCTGCTATGAAAGAATTGTCATACCCAGTGACAGATATCTCTTCCGGGACAGAAATCCCTTCTTTCTGTATGGTCTTAATGACCTCAAAGGCAATCTGATCGTTGTAGCAGACAATCCCGTCAACAGACACCTTCTCCTCCAGCATAATCTTTAAAGCCTCAGAAGGCTTGGCCGACCGGTCCTCTGTATGATACCAGATCACCATATCCGGATCATAGGAAAACCCGCTCTCCTGAAGGGCTTTTACAAAGCCTTTGTGCCTGTCCCTTCCCTGGCTGTCATCCGCCTTAAAAATCCCCAGTATATGTTCATGCCCCAGATCAAGGAGATACTTTGTCACCAGATATCCACCCATACAGTCATCAAGCCTGATATGGGGTTTGCTTTTCATCTGGGCATAGTAGCCCTGTATAAACACATAAGGTATTTTGTAAAAATCCAGCTTGTCATACAGTCCTCTGTGCCCGCAGAGAATCTCGCTTTTACTTGGTTCAATAATGAGCCCGTCCACGTCTTTTTCCAGGATTTCTTCTAAACATCTGCTTTCTTTTAATCTGCTGTTTCCTGTATTTTTAATAATAATACTGTAACCATTCTCCGTCAGCACCTGATCGATTCCCTGAATCAGCCGCGGGAAAATATAGTCGGACAAATAGGTAGTAATCACCGCTATATTGCCCGACCCTTTTTTCCTTCCCGCTTTTCTGGACACGAAGGTACCTCTTCCATGCTCCGCTTCAATGTAGCCTTCCTGCTCCAGTATGGACAGGGCTTTTCTCACCGTATGACGGCTGATATGGTAAACTTCCGAAAGCTGATTCTCCGAAGGAAGCCGGTCTCCCGGCTTCTTCTCTCCGGATATAATCTCTTTTTTCAGTTCTTCCATTAATACGTAATACTTTGTTTTTCCACTGTCCGACACTGTAAGGACTCCTTGTTATTTTTTCTGCCCATAATAGGCATCCGGTCCGTGCTTTCTCATAAAATGCTTATCCTGCAAGGACTGGGGTGCTGGCTTTACTGCTGTATTTAACAGCTCTGTCATCAAATTCATTTTTGCAATTTCTTCTAATACGACCGCATTGTGAACTGCATTGGCCGCATCAGTTCCCCAGGTAAAAGGACCATGGTTTTTGCACAATACCGCCGGAACATGCATAGGATCAAGCCCCTCAAAGGTTTCTATAATCACAGTTCCTGTATTTTTCTCATAGCCTTCATCAATCTCTTCCTGAGTTAAGTTTCTTGCACACGGAATCTCTCCATAAAAATAATCTGCATGGGTCGTGCCATAGCAGGGCAGCGCTCTTCCTGCCTGAGCCCAGGAGGTCGCCATAGGGGAGTGGGTATGTACAATTCCGCCGATCTTTTCAAATGCCCGGTACAGTTCCAAATGGGTGGCTGTATCCGAAGAGGGATTTAATTCTCCCTCCACCTGATTGCCGTCTAAATCCATAACCACCATATCCTCCGGTTTCAGCTTATCATAATCCACTCCACTGGGTTTAATGACAAACAATCCCTTTTCCCGGTCAATGCCACTGACATTTCCCCAGGTGTAGGTAATCAGCCCTCTCCGGGGCAATTCCATATTTGCTTCATACACACTTAATTTCAGTTCTTCCAGCATCCTATCGCCTTTATCCTTTCCCTATATGTATAAGCTGTCCACAGCCGCCCGTTCGATGGCAAGACCCTTTTTATACCGTTCCATAAATGTCTGGAATCCTGTTACATCTTCCGGATCCGGCTCCATGGTTTCACCTGCCATATTCTTAAATACCCGGTCAGATAAGTAATGATCCAGAGACTCACCTTCCTTCTTGCGAAGCAGGTAGGATGCAAGCAGGGCTGCTCCCCAGGCTCCTCCTTCTCCAGCCGTCTCCATGACAGAAACGGGAACTCCCACAGCTGCAGCCATAATTCTCTGCCCCGTTTCTCTGGTCTTAAACAGGCCGCCGTGTCCCAGAAGCACATCCAGCTTCACACCTTCTTTAAACAGAATCTCCATGCCCATATTTAAGGCTCCCAAAGCCGTATAAAGATGAACTCTCATGAAGTTTGCCAGGTCAAACCTGCTGTTTGGAGTTCGGACAAATAATGGTCTTCCTTCTTCAAAATGAGTGATATGTTCTCCGGATAAATAACCGTAGGACAAAAGTCCGCCGCCATCTTTATCACCCTCTAACGCTTTTTTATAAAGGGCGGTAAAAAGTTCATTTTTATCCGGCTTCATACCCATGGTATTGGCAAACTCTTCGAACAAAGCTACCCATGCATTTAAGTCAGAAGTGCAGTTATTGCAGTGTACCATGGCAACAGCGTCTCCTGCCGGTGTGGTAACCAGATCAAGCTCTTCATAAACTTTGGAAAGCTCCTTTTCCAGCACTACCATGGCAAAAACACTGGTACCTGCCGATACGTTACCGGTTCTCTTTGCAACAGAGTTGGTGGCAGTCATACCGGTCCCTGCATCACCTTCCGGCGGGCAGAGTGGGATTCCGGGTTTTAAATTACCGCTTTCATCCAGCAGAGCCGCTCCCGTAGCAGTCAGTGTACCAGCAGCTTCTCCTGCAGTCAGAACTTCAGGCATGATATCCCTTAATTTCCATGGCAGATTCCGGTCAGAGACAAGTTCATCAAACTGGCTGATCATCCGTTCATTAAAATCCTTTGTCTCACTGTCTACAGGAAACATTCCGGCACAGTCACCAATGCCCAGGACTCTCTTCCCTGTCAGCTTCCAGTGAACATATCCTTCCAGAGTAATCAGATAATTGATTTCAGAAACATGGCTCTCGCCATTTAAAATAGCCTGATATAAATGAGCTATGCTCCATCTTTGAGGAATGTGGAACGAAAACAGCTCCGTCAGTTTTCCAGCTGCCTCTTCCGTCATGGTATTTCTCCAGGTCCGAAATGGAACCAGTAACTCTTCCTTCTCGTCAAATGCCATATATCCATGCATCATGGCAGAAAATCCAATGGCTCCAATGGTAGTAATCGTTACCCCATACTTCTCCTTTACTTCCTCTGCCATCTTCCTGTAGCTTTCCTTAACACCTTCCCATATATCATCAATACCATAGGTCCAGATTCCGTTTTCATAACGGTTTTCCCAGTCATGACCGCCGGAAGCGATGGGATTATGATTTTCATCTACCAGAACTGCCTTGATTCTGGTGGATCCCAGTTCGATTCCCAGTGCGGTATTTCCTTCCCGGATTGCTGCTATTAATTTTTCTTTATCCATAGAAACCCCCTCAAACTTTCTATTAGTATCAGCGATATGCCACCGAATTCCATCTCAGTTCATTCTTAAAATCACGGATGTTTGTATTTTCATCAATATAAACAGCCTCAATTCCCATAGCTTCCGCCCAGTCACCCAGCTGTTTCGCTGTCAGATCATAGGTAAATGCTGTATGATGGGCTCCGCCTGCTAATATCCAGCATTCTGCACCAGTTATTAAGTCTGGCTCCGGAGTCCAGAATGCTGACGCCACGGGAAGCTTCGGCATAGGTTTTTCCACCTTTTTACAATTAACAGTATTAATAATAAGGCGGAAGCGGTTTCCAAGATCGATCAGGGAGGCAGCAACTCCTCTGCCCTCTTTTGCAGTGAATACAAGTCTTGCAGGGTCTTCTCTGTCACCCATTGACAATGGATTTACCTTGATGCCTGCTTTTCCTTCTGCAATAGACGGGCAGACCTCCAGCATATGAGCCTGAAGAATTCCTTCCTTGCCCGGAACCAGATTATAGGTATAATCCTCCATAAAAGAAGTTCCCTTTGCCTCCTTAGTCCCCTCTGTCATCAGCTTCATTAAGCGTACCATGGCTGCCGTTTTCCAGTCGCCTTCTCCGCCGAAGCCGTACCCTTTTTCCATCAGACGCTGGATTGCAAGTCCGGGAAGCTGCTTTAAGGATCCTAAATCACCGAAATGGGTAACGATTGCCTGATAGTTTTTTTCTTTCAAAAATGCTTCAAATCCAAGCTCAATCTGAGCCTGAACAGCCACATGTTTTTTAAACTCCTCAGGATCTCTTCCCTCCAGCAAAATATCATAGCGGTCATAATATTCTTCTATAAGTGCAGAAACGTCTCCCGCTTTCACATCTGAAACATAATCTGCAACTTCATTCACCGGATATGCATCGATCTCCCAGCCAAATTTCATCTGGGCCTCTACCTTATCTCCTTCCGTAACAGCTACGTTTCGCATATTGTCAGCGAAACGTACTACACGGATATGGCTGCTTTCTACAATTCCCACTGCAGTTCTCATCCAGGAAGCAATTCTTCTTTTCACCGAATCATCATCCCAGAAACCGGCAATTACCTCTCTTACCATTCCCATTCTGGTCACCATATGTCCGAATTCCCGGTCGCCGTGGGCTGACTGGTTCTCGTTCATGAAATCCATATCAATGGAATCATATGGGATTTCCTGGTTAAACTGGGTATGTAAATGAAGCAGGGGTTTTCTGTATTCCTGCAGGCCTAAGATCCAGGATTTTGCAGGGGAAAATGTGTGCATCCAGGTAATAACACCTGCGCAGTACTCATCATCATTTGCCTGACGGAACAAAGACCGTATGGAAGCATTGTCAATGAGCACCGGTTTTAAAACCACTTCATATGGCAGGAGGCCGGAGGCGTTAAGCCTTCCGGTTATAATTCCTGCATGTTCTGCTACATCTCTTAAGCAGGCTTCTCCGTAAAGGTCCTGAGAGCCTGTTGCAAACCAGAATTGATACGCTTTTTGTTTCATATGTATAACCCCCTCCTGTTTTATTTACCCAGACGAATTACGTTCCAGGATGCCTTGTGTAAGATGCTTGTTACAGTACCGCCATCTAAGGAAGACTGGCTGGTCTGCTTCGGTGCCACTTTTTCATTAAACGGTCCGTTCACTGCTAACAGATCATCACTTTCCAGTACGGTGTGCTCCAGAACACGGTATCCCTCAAAACATCTAACATCAATTGTCATTTCTGCATCATCTTTAATAGAACGGTTGACTGCAAAAATGGTTACTTCCTCTTTTTCCTCATTGTAAACAGAAACTGCCTCTACTGCTGTTACATCTACATGGGTTGCAGTGTCAAATTTCGGTGAGCTGATCACTGGTAAAAGAGCGGTTCCTCTTCCGTAAGCTGACGCATGCATAAATGGATAAAAGATTGTCTGCTTCCAGGCTGCGCCGCCGCCAGCTTCTGTCATAATCGGAGCAATTACATTCACTAACTGTGCCAGACATGCCATCTTCACCCTGTCAGCATGCTTTAACAAAGTGATTAACATCAGGCCTACTAAAAGTGCATCTTCAAAATTATAGATATCCTCTAACAGGGGCGGTGCAATCTGCCATGGGTGTTTTTCTGTTGTTTCGCTATCAGCTGCAGAGGAATGATACCATACATTCCACTCATCAAAGCTGATTTTAATATCCTTTTTGCCCCTCTTTTTCGCTTTCACATAATCGCAGGTAGCAATTACCGTACGGATAAACTGATCCATGTCGTCGGAACAGGCAAGGAAATCCTCACTGTCTCCGTTCCCATTTCCATAATACTGATGCATGGAAACATAATCCACGTGATCATAGGTATGCTGGAGGGTAACTGCCTCCCAATCCGGGAATGTAGGCATGGTGAGTGAGGAGCTTCCGCAGGAAACCAGCTCAATGGTAGGATCGATAATCTTCATGGCTCTTGCTGTCTCTTCGGCAAGGCGTCCATATTCCTCCATCGTCTTATGTCCCAGCTGCCACGGACCGTCCATTTCATTGCCCAGACACCATGTTTTAATATTATGAGGCTCCTTATATCCATGACTGATTCTTAAATCACTGTATTTGGTATTACCCGGGTGGTTGCAGTATTCCAAAATGTTACAGGCATCGGCAATCCCTCTTGTCCCCAGGTTTACTGCCATCATCACATCAGATCCTGCATTTCTTGCCCATTTGGTAAATTCATTTAATCCGACTTTATTCTCTTCAATGCTCTTCCATGCAAGTTCCAGTCTTCTCGGACGCTCACTGACCGGTCCCACACTGTCTTCCCAGTTAAAACTGGAAACGAAGTTTCCGCCTGGATACCGGATAATCGGAACATTTAACTCTTTTATCAATTCCTTTACGTCATTACGGAACCCATATTCATCTGCCGACGGATGCTCCGGACTATAAATACCGTCATATACTGCTCTTCCAAGATGTTCGATAAAAGAACCATAGATCCTTTCATCAACCTCTGATATACGAAATTCTTTGTCAATCACCATTTTTACTTTGTTACATGCCATTAGTAGTGTCCAACCTTTCTAAACGATAATTAGTTTTATTCTCCGAATACGCTTCGGTAATCATCCTGAAATTTTTTAATTCCCTGATCAGTTAAGGGATGTTTTGTCATCTGTTCCAGCACCGGATAAGGCACGGTAGCGATATCCGCACCGGCTTTTGCACAATCGGTCACATGGATGGGATTGCGTATGCTGGCCGCTATGATTTCAGTCTCAATCTCATGGATTGCAAATATCTCAGTGATCTCATTAATGAGATCAATTCCAGGCATTGAAATATCATCAAGTCTTCCTAAGAACGAAGATACGTAGGTAGCTCCTGCCCTTGCAGCCAAAAGAGCCTGGGCTGCAGAAAATACCAGGGTCACATTGGTCTTTATTCCTTCCCCTGTCAGCACTTTAACCGCTTTTAAGCCTTCTGCAGTCATGGGAATCTTAACAACCATATTGGGATGGATGGCTGCAATCTGCCGCCCCTCTTCAATCATCCCTTTTGCATCTGTCGTAGTCGCTTTCACTTCACCGCTGATGGGACCATCCACAATTGACGTAATCTCTTCTATCACCTGTTTAAAATCCCTTCCTTCTTTGGCAATCAAAGACGGATTGGTGGTAACACCGCAGATAATTCCCATCTCATTGGCTTTTCTAATTTCTTCAATGTTTGCCGTGTCTACAAAGAACCTCATTGATTTCTACCTCCTGATTTTTCCATGAGAGTGAACCAGTCATCCTCTTACTTACAATTTATAACTTGTACGCACCATTGCACAAGTTGTTTTTATATATTTTACCATATCGGCCCCTTTATTTCCAAATAATTCATTACCGTATCAGATGGTATATAGCACAAGAGATCGGGGTATTAATATATAAATCTATGTTTTTTCCACAATATCACGAATAAAGCACGGTAAAATGCACAATTTTATTTTTTAAATTTGTGAATGTTTGTTGACACTTTTGAAGAAAAATGGGGTATATTATTACATGTAACCCCCCCCAATACATTATATAGTTTTTGCTACACCCCATAAGAAACGAAATACCTTCTCCGAAAAAAGACCAGCTTCCCCAGCTGGTCTTTTTCATTTACTTCTTTCGTTTTATTTCTTTTTGTTTCTGCGTTCGTTTAAAATGCGCTCAAAGTCAGCCGCATCACCCTCTTCCAGAAGGCGGCGTCTTCGTTCCTCTCTTCGCACGGCAATTTCTTTAGACTCTTTTCTTTTCTTTTTCACTACAAACACAGTTCCGGCTGCTAACGCAAAAACCGCCGCAGCAATCCCAAGGGTTCCCATCACTCCAATTCCTTTTTGCGAGTTGTGATTTGTTTCCGCCTTTGTTTCCTCCTCATGCTTCCCGGAAGATTCTGTTACGGGTTTCTCACTTTGGGATTCCTCCTGTTCTTTTGCCAACAGATAGGCCTGTCCTACTGCTCTGTCATTATAAGTATAGCGGATGAGTGCCACTGCACCTTTTGGGCTGCCAGCTGGCAGATCCGTCACCAGTTCCTTATCAACCTCAGAGAATTCTGCTCCTTTTGGAACAGTGACTGCTGCGTTTTGCTCCAGTTCAAGATCGGAAGGCTGATAGCTTTTAGAACCTATGGATACAGGGGTATTCCCAGATGTATATTCCGTCTCATTCCCTGCCAGGGGCAGGTTTTCGAAATTGGTAAAACCAAATTCAAGGAGGTTCTTTCCATCAATAAAATACTGTCTTGGACTTCCCTTTAAT
Organism: Lacrimispora sp.; assembly: GCF_031982545.1. Taxonomy (GTDB): domain Bacteria; phylum Bacillota; class Clostridia; order Lachnospirales; family Lachnospiraceae; genus Lacrimispora. Next base: position 44,461 of record NZ_DALYXB010000019.1, on the reverse strand, counting down.
ATAACGGAAATTTCTCTTCTTCCATCTTTTTCTGCATATGTTACAAGGGTATTACCAGCTTTTATTAAATAACCGGTTTTTCCTGCTACAGCTGCAGGATAATAAAATTCACTGGACTGATCCGTGGTTTTTACCAGTCTGTGCTCATTATAAATAGTCAGACCCTCCGGATTATTGGCAGTAGGCGGAATCTTATGGCTGATAGCAGAACTGATCTCCACCAGTTTTTTATTATTATAAGCAGCACGTGCGATGAGTGCCATATCATAAGCAGTTACATGCTGGGTATCTCCATTTAAACCTGATGGGTTTTCAAAATGGCTCTCTGTACAGCCAAGCTCCACCAGTTTGTCATTCATCATCTTAACAAAATCTTCTCTGCTTCCTCCTACATGTTCCGCCAAAGCGTTGGCAGCCTGATTGCAGGAATGCAGAATAAGAGAATAGAGGCAGTCCTCCACTGACAGCGTATCTCCATTGGTCACATTCAGTTTATTTCCGCTTCCTTCTTCCACATTGTAAACAGAGTCTTTGGAAAATGTCACCATATCGGACAGATCACTGTTTTCCAGAACAATTAAAGCAGTCAGTATCTTTGTAATACTTGCCGGTGGATAAGCGGCGTGTATATTTTGTCCAAAGATAACGGTGCCTGTATCTGCATCAATTACAATTCCCGACTCTGCCTGGATGCCCGTATCAGACGGCCAATCCGGTTTTGCATAAACGGTCATAAGAAACAGCTGGCAAATCAGTACGCAGCTTAACAGTACTTTTATCCGACGTTTCACGTATCATCCTCCTGACATGAAATATGCCCTAAAGCCGCACCAGAATAAGTATACGGTTTTAGGGCACTATTTTACTTCGCGTAATCTGTAACTCTGGACTCCCGGATCACGTTAACCTTAATCTGTCCTGGATACTCTAAGGAATCTTCGATTTTCTTAGAAATATCACGGGCCAGGAGTACCATATCATCATCGTTAATCTGATCAGGAACTACCATAATCCGAACTTCGCGTCCTGCCTGAATGGCAAAGGACTTGTCCACTCCCTTAAAGGAGTTGGTGATATCTTCTAACTGTTTTAATCTGTTTGTATATGTTTCCAGAGTCTCTCTTCTGGCACCAGGTCTTGCTGCAGATATGGTATCTGCAGCCTGAACGATGCAGGCAATCAGACTCTGTGGTTCTACATCGCCATGATGTGATTCCACGGTGTTCAATACGATTGGGGATTCTTTGTATTTCTTACATAACTCCAGTCCCAGCTGAATATGAGAACCTTCCATCTCATGATCCACAGCTTTTCCAATATCATGTAATAAACCGGCACGTTTTGCCATACGGATATCAAGACCGATCTCTCCGGCTAACAGCCCGGATAACTGAGCGACCTCCATCGAATGCTTTAACGCATTCTGTCCATAGCTTGTTCTATATTTCAGTTTTCCAAGCAAACGTATGAGTTCCGGATGAAGCCCATGAATGCCCACTTCAAGAGCGGCAGCTTCTCCTTCCTCACGCATATTGGTCTCTACTTCTTTTTGCGCCTTCTCCACCATCTCCTCGATTCTGGCTGGGTGAATACGTCCATCCACAATGAGGCGTTCCAACGCGATTCTAGCTACTTCTCTACGAACCGGATCAAATCCGGATAAAACAACTGCCTCCGGGGTATCATCAATAATCAATTCCACACCCGTCAGGGTTTCTAACGTGCGGATGTTACGGCCTTCTCTTCCGATAATACGGCCCTTCATCTCGTCATTGGGAAGCTGAACAACAGAAACGGTTGTCTCTGCTACATGGTCTGCTGCACATCTTTGAATGGCAGTAACCACATATTCTTTTGCTTTCTTATCAGCTTCTTCTTTTGCTTTGTTTTCCAGTTCCTTAATTAATTTCGCAGTGTCATGTTTAACATCATCTTCAACAGATTTTAAAAGATATTCTTTTGCCTGTTCGGAGGTAAGTCCGGAAATTTTTTCCAGTTCCTGAATGCCTTTTTCATAAAGAGATTCCACTTCGGAATTTCTTTTACTCAGGGCTTCCTCTCGAGCAGCAAGACCTGCTTCTCGTTTTTCCATAGTCTCAGACTTCTTGTCCAAGTTTTCTTCCTTGCTTAATACTCGTCTTTCATAACGTTGAAGCTCAGCTCTTCTCTCCCTGGTTTCCTTTTCCAGTTCGTTCTTAGTCTTTAAAGACTCTTCTTTCGCCTCAAGGAGAGCTTCACGCTTCTTTGTCTCAGCGGTCTTTAATGCTTCATCTATTATTTCCCGGGATTTTTCTTCTGCAGAGCCAATTTTGCTTTCGTAAGTGTTCTTACGATACGCGGTCGCAGCAGACCAGGCAATAAAAGCAACTACTACTGATGCAATGATCGTAATCAATGCAGCCGTGAATACTGATACTGACACAGGAGCACCTCCTTATTTTATTTTCATTGTACAACAATACAACACTACAATTTTAAACTGTTTTATACATTATGTCAAGTATTTCACCTCTGTTTCCGGTATACTTATACACATTTTCACTATTGTCAGTCTTCGACAAAAATTTCGCCCAAAGCCCGGCTTACCGCTTCATAAGAAAAACCTTTTCTGCCCAGGGATGCCATCACTTTATTCTTCTCTCTGGCGTCCATTTGCTCTGGGTTTAAGCGCTTTTTCCTGATATAATCTCTGACTATGGCAGCCTCATCAACAGGCTGTTCCTTTAATATATCTCCAATGATTTCCTTGTCCAGACCTTTTCTCTTAAGTTCAAACTCAATCTGCCGTTCGCTCTTTTTTCTGGAATTAAATTCCACATACCTTTTCGCGTATTCCTGGTCATTGATAAAGCGGTGCTCCTTTAGAAAATAAATGGCATAATCAATGACCTCCTGGGGGTAAAACCCCTCTTTTAATTTTCTCCTCAGCTCCTGCTCTGTCTTATCGGAGGATTTTAAAAGAAACAAAACCCGTTCCCTGGCTCTCTTGTACAGAATCTCCTTCACGATCTCCTGATAAACCTCTTCCGAAATCTCGCTTCCTTCTTCTATGAAATATCGTTTTAATTCCCCTCTATAAAGAACAAGAGTAAAGTCATCATCAAGAATGACTTTACTCCTGCGTTTATCGACGGGCACTATCTCTGTTACTATCATATGCCCTCCAGTGTTTTTATTCCTTAACAGCTCCGGTCTTATCTTCCTCCGGCTTAATACGCTTGCTTTCCTTTTCCGGTGCACGGTCACCTGCAATAGATTTTTCCTCTGCAAGACCGTACTTCACGCGAACTTTATTCTCAATCTCCAGACAAACAGCCGGGTTGTCCTGAAGATAAATCTTGGAGTTTTCTCTTCCCTGACCGATCTTCACGTTATTATACGCAAACCATGCGCCGCTTTTCTCAACAATATTCTCTTTCACAGCCAGATCCAGGATATCTCCTTCTTTGGAAATTCCCCTTCCGAACATGATATCAAACTCAGCTTCTTTAAATGGGGGAGCTATCTTGTTCTTTACCACCTTAACACGGGCTCTGTTACCTACCATATCGCCGCCCTGCTTTAAGGTCTCAATCTTACGGATATCCAAACGGACAGAAGCGTAAAACTTAAGTGCACGGCCTCCGGTGGTTGTCTCCGGACTTCCGAACATAACTCCTACTTTTTCTCGAAGCTGGTTAATGAATAAAACAATACAGTTGGACTTGCTGATAACAGCAGTAAGCTTTCTGAGAGCCTGGGACATAAGCCTTGCCTGAAGACCTACGTGAGAATCACCCATGTCTCCCTCAATCTCCGCTTTGGGCACAAGGGCTGCAACAGAGTCTACAATGATGATATCAACTGCACCGGAACGAACCATGGTTTCCGTGATCTCAAGAGCCTGTTCTCCGTTATCCGGCTGGGAAATATATAAATTATCGATATCAACACCGATGTTCTTTGCATAAACAGGGTCAAGGGCGTGCTCCGCATCGATAAAGCCTGCGATTCCTCCACGCTTCTGAACCTCTGCTACCATATGAAGAGCAACTGTGGTCTTACCACTGGATTCCGGTCCATAGATCTCCACAACTCTTCCTCTGGGAATTCCGCCAAGGCCAAGTGCGATATCCAGACTTAATGCTCCGGTCGGTATGGTCTCTACATTCATATGGGTTCCAGAATCTCCCAGCTTCATGACAGATCCTTTTCCATATGCTTTCTCTATCTGGGTAAGTGCGGCATCCAGTGCTTTCAGCTTATCATCTTTATTCATCTTATCCTCCAACACGAACAAATGTTCTTTTAATATTATAATGATAGTATACTTCCAGGCAAATGTCAACCTGTATTTTTACGCTTCTTCAATCATACGCATCACACTCCTGCCTTAGTGGGTTACTTAATATGGCTACTTTGGAAAATAGGGCGAAACGCCTGAATGGGAGACAATAAAGGCAGACTGCCTTATGACTTCTGTTTTACTATAGCACAGACAAAAGGACTCTGCAAGTTTTTCTTGAAAAAGACAGATACGGACCGCCTTTAAAACAAGAACAGTCCGTATCCATTTTCTATAGCAGCAGCTGCTCTACATCAAGCATTCCCCACCCCTGCTGGTTCATGGGGAGCCCGGCATCCACAGCCCGCTCTCTTAACATTAATTTTACATCCCGGTTGCTCATATAGGGATATTTCTGCAGCAATAATGCGATGGCTCCTGAGACCAGGGGGGTGGACATAGAAGTCCCGCTTTTCGTCTGATACTGCCCTGATTCATTGGAACAACTTATGATTCCGGCTCCGGGAGCAATGATTTCCGGCTTACAGATGCATGCACCAGTAGGACCTCTGCCGGAATAGTCAATCATCCGGTTTCCCATCACATTTACCTCTTTGTAATCGTCGGAACACCCTACCGTTATCACTTTCCGGCTGATTCCCGGCGTTGTAATGGTATTGGTTCCAGGTCCCATGTTTCCTGCTGCAACACATACCACAAGACCGTCATCCCAGGCCGCATTCACACCTCTTACCAGTACGGAATTTTCCGTCATTCCTTTTCTTGAAAAGGAACCAACCGATATATTTACAATCCTGATCCCATACCTTTCTCTGTTGTCACGGATCCACTTCAGACCAGAAAGTACATCCGAAGCATATCCATTTCCTTTTTTGTCCAATACTTTCAGCATAATAATGTGGCACTCCGGAGCAACACCCATATAGAGGCCATTGGAGGCTCTGCCCTCTCCTGCTATTATTCCGGATATATGAGTACCATGGCCATTGTCATCGTATGGCTCCCGCCTGCGGTGAACAATGTCCACAAAAGCTGCCAATCTATGTTCAAGGTCCTCATGAAGGTAAATTCCCGTATCAAGAACTGCAACACCAATTCCGCGACCGGTCAGTCCCATGCGAAGGGCACTGTCACAGTGTATTACTTCTCTTACCTGATTCACAGTCCGCTACCTGATTCCTTTTTTTATTAAGATATTCCGGTACGCTTCCCATGGTTTCTTTTCCATCTAAAATACAGGTGGAATTTTCCATTTGTATTTTATTTTCCAAAGCAGCTAAAAGTTATAAACACAATTATAAAACATAATAATAAGGACAAATATCCTCAAAATGGCCATCTTTCATGTAAAATCCGCCGGGAATTGTCCCAAGCTGTTTAAAACCAAGCCGTTCATATAAATGCCTTGCATGGGTATTCGTTGAAACTACAGCATTAAATTGCATAATTCTGAATCCATGCTGTCTGGCTTTGATCAGACAATCTGTTACTAACGCTTCACCAATATGCATACCCCGACTTTCAGAGCTTACCGCATAACTGGCATTGCAAATATGACCACATCTTCCTACATTGTTCGGATGAAGAATATATAGACCATATAACTTACCGCTTTCGATATCTACTGCCACAGAACAATATGTTTGTGATTCAAAAAAGGCATAGCCTGTTTCCCAAGTCAACAAATCCTTTTGAGGAAACGCAATTCCCTCCTGAACAACTTCGTTCCATATGTGAATCATGAAATTAACATCTTCAATCGTGTATTCTCTTGTTTTAATCCTCAACTGAGTACATCCCTTCTTTTGAAATTTAATGTGCTTTTTTTCATTCATATAAGTAGAATATCACCCCGCTTACCAACTATCAATATTAGTTTGGCAGCATCCTTAAGCTATAAGGGAAACAAAGACGACCACTGGGCAGGAAAAAGCCAGGGCGATACTGATTCTAACAGGAAATCCATCACCCCTTATTTTTCTGCAAACCATTAAAGTTAAGAAAATCTTCATAATCTATTCAAACAATATACAAACTTTTCAAGAAGCGGTGTGTTATACTAAACACATAAGAAATGCACAACGTAACAATTATCCTTTCACCCTTTTTGAAAATCCGAAAATCCTAAGAAAAGTCCCCTGTGTCTTTGACACAGGGATTTTTCTATGCAAAAGAAAAGATCCCGCCAGCAGTTGTCTGAAAACGAGATCTTATTTTTCTTTATTAAATGCAATTATTCATACTTTATATTTTTAAGCACATCGAAGCAATCAAAGGTTGAAAAATAGTCTTTTGGAGTCTCTGCCCTGCGGATCAGCTCAACCGATCCATCTTCTTTGAGAAGCAGCTCTGCAGATTTTAATTTTCCGTTGTAATTATATCCCATGGCATACCCGTGAGCACCTGTATCATGAATAAAAAGCAGGTCTCCCCTGGAGATCTCCGGCATCATACGGTCAATGGCAAACTTGTCATTATTCTCACAAAGCGATCCCACAACATCATACTTATGGCTGCAGGGAGCATCCTCTTTTCCCATAACCGTTATGTGATGGTAGGCACCATACATGGCAGGCCTCATAAGATTTACTGCGCAGGCATCTACGCCTACATACTCTTTGTGTGTATGTTTTTCATGAATGGCTCTGGTCACCAACGCGCCGTACGGCCCTAACATAAACCGGCCAAGCTCCGTATAGATTGCCACATCCCCCATTCCTTCCGGAACAAGTACTTCTTCATAAACCGTTCTTACGCCCTCACCAATTGCCAGAATATCGTTGGGTTCCTGACCCGGACGGTAAGGAATACCGATTCCGCCGGAAAGATTGATAAAAGTAACCTCTGCTCCTGTTTCCTTTTTTAGCTTTACTGCAAGCTCAAAAAGTACCTTGGCAAGAAGGGGATAATATTCCGTAGTCACTGTATTGCTTGCCAGAAATGCATGAATTCCGAATTTCTTAGCTCCCTTACTCTTTAAGATACGAAATGCCTCAAAGATCTGCTCTGTCGTCATACCATACTTGGCATCTCCGGGATTATCCATAATATCATTGCTGATCTTAAATATTCCGCCCGGGTTATAACGGCAGCTGATCGTTTCCGGAATATGACCGATGGCTTTTTCCAGAAAATCAATATGAGTAATGTCATCCAGATTGATGATTCCTCCGATCTGGTCTGCAAACTGGAATTCCTCTGCAGGCGTGTCATTGGAGGAAAACATAATGTCGGGACCGGAAAATCCAATGGCATCAGACATCATAAGCTCCGTCATAGAGGAACAGTCAGCTCCGCAGCCATACTCTTTTAATATATTTAAAATAAATGGATTGGGAGTTGCCTTCACCGCAAAATATTCCCGGTATCCCTTATTCCAGGAAAATGCTTCTTTTAATTTCTTCGCATTCTCCCTGATGCCCTTTTCATCGTATAAATGGAAGGGAGTTGGATATTCATTCACAATTTCTTCTAATTGATCTTTGGTTACAAATGGTCTTTTCTCCATTGTTTTCCTCTCCTCTCATAACGTTACCATATGCAGAAAAGAGCCATCTCCGGCACATCTGCTAGTAAGCTACATTGTACCGGGGATAGACTCTTTTGTCTACACTTTTTTGTATAAATATTCAGAAATACTGTAAGAAGTCATTAATCGACTGTCACAACACGCATAATATTGGTATGAGCTGCAGGCTCATGCTTTCTTGCAGGACTTACTACACCTGCGGTTACAACTACTATGTCATTCTCTTTAATAATGGATCTTGCCTTTAACAGCTCCAAAGAGGAATAAATTAACACGTCAGTTGACTCGGCTCGTCTTGCCTGGAATGGTATGACACCCCAGTACAGCTGCATCTGACGAAGAGCAGAAGCACTTGGAGATAAGCCGATAATTAAGCTTTCCGGTCTCCATTTGGATAACAGTCTTGTGGTGAAACCAGTAATACTTGGAGCTACAATCACTTTTGCTCCCAGGTCATGAGCGGTGGATACAGAAGAGTAACATACTGCATTGGATACATTCTGTGTATTCACTGCAGATACCTTACGCTGTCTGTATCCGGTGTAATCCAGATGCTTTTCTGTTTCTTCTACGATGGAAGCCATCATGGAAAGAGCCTCTACCGGATATTTACCCATTGCAGTTTCACCAGAAAGCATAACTGCATCTGTTCCATCATAAACAGCATTGGCAACGTCAGTTACTTCTGCTCTGGTTGGACGGGGGTTACGGATCATGGAATCTAACATCTGTGTTGCAGTAATAACCGGCTTGCAGGCCTCATTACATTTCTCGATAATGCTCTTCTGAATAAACGGAACTTCCTGAGCCGGAATCTCAACACCCATATCACCACGGGCAACCATGATTCCATCGCTGGCTTCAATGATTTCATCCAGATTTTCAATTCCTTCCGCATTCTCAATCTTAGCAATAACAGCGATGTCAGAGCCATGCTCTGCCAGTATATCTTTAATCTCACGTACCGCTGCAGCCGTACGTACAAAGGAAGCTGCAATAAAATCAAATCCCTGTTCGATACCGAAACAGATATCTGCTTTATCCTTATCAGTAAGAGCCGGAAGTTTAATCTTTACATTAGGGACATTTACTCCCTTTCTCTCTCCCAGTTCGCCGCCGTTTACAATTCTGCAGGTGATTTCGCTGCCCTTCACTTCTAAAACCTCAAGTTCAATCAGACCGTCATCAATCAGAATCCGGTTGCCCGCAACTACATCTTCATTTAAGCCGTCATAGTTGATATGGCCCTTACTCTCGTCACCCACAATCTCATCTGTTGTGAGAACATAGGTATCGCCTTCTTTTAAAGTTACCTTTTTACCATCTTTTAAAAGTCCGGTACGAATCTCCGGTCCTTTTGTATCAAGAAGAGCAGCGATTGGAAGGTCTAATTCCTGGCGAATGCTCTTTAACATGTCAAGACGTTCTTTTTGTTCCTCATAATCACCGTGTGAGAAGTTGAATCTGGCGATATCCATTCCGTGCTCAGCAAGTGATTTCATCAGTGCGCGGTCATTTGTGTTTGGTCCCATCGTGCAAATAATTTTGGTTCTCTTCATATTATCCTCCGTAGCTAGTTGGTCGTATCACCGGTTGTGGGGTTATCCGATGTTACATGTTTATGTGTATACAAATGCTCCGAACAGTATTCTAAACTGCCTTCACATTTTGAACAATACCGGAATTCCAGGTTTGGGGAATCCTTTTCGGTCCGACCGCATACGGCGCACTTGTGGTGGGTTCCTCCCTGGGGCATAATTTTCATCTGACGGTGAAAATTCTGCTTTCTTTTGATTTCCTTCGGATTAAACCGGTTTAAATCCCGGGTGAGAAGGAAAAACACGAAAAAGTTAATCAGTGACATGACAATCGTGATCCTGGTTGCCATATTTCCCATAATAAACTCATACAGGAAATAGATTCCATTAAACATCGCCATCCATTTGGCCTTAATGGGAATCACAAAAAACAGAAGAAATTCCAGATCAGGGAATGTCGCAGCAAAAGCAAAAAACAGAGAATAATTTAAAAACTCCGTTGTCAGATAAATTCTCTGTCTGAAAAAGATGTAAACAACCAAAGCGGCTGCCACATGACCAATTACTCCCATAAAGAAGTAAACATTAAATCGGAAAGCTCCCCAGATTCTCTCTAAATTAACTCCCAGCATATAGTAAAGATACATGCCAATCAGACTTCCGAAAAGACTTCCTCCGCCCGGCGGATAAATCATAAAGGTAACAACTCTCCACACCTGACCGCTTAGAATCTTCTGTGCATCGAGTGCTAAATACTGTAAATAAAATTCCGGAGCAAAAAGCTGTAAGAACAGTCCGGTCCCATACATGCCAATGATATAGTACATAAGATTCGGAATGGCATATTTTCTGTATCTGCGTTCCAGATTATAAAAAAATTTCATGCGTTCAACCTTCCTAAGCTAAAACAAATCCTTTTTGGAAAAAATCCAGGCAACACTCAATGTCAGAATCAGTGTAAGACCTAAAACAATCCAGAAGCCATATGGGTTGTCCGCAAAGGGAACTCCCGCTGGATTCACATTCATACCATAAAAGCTTGCTACCATGGTAGGTATGGACATTACAATGGTGATAGTTGCCAGAAACTTCATGACAATGTTTAAGTTGTTAGAAATAACGGAAGCAAATGCATCCATGGTTCCGCTTAGAATTCCGCTGTAGATGTTGGCCATCTCAATCGCCTGTTTGTTCTCTACGATAACATCCTCAAGAAGTTCGGTATCTTCTGGATATTTCTTAATCTTTTCATTCCTCATAAGCTTTTCTAACACTACTTCATTGGAACGTAAGGATGTGGTGAAATAAACCAGACTCTTTTCCAGTTCCAAAAGCTCAATGAGCTCCCGGTTTTTTGTGGATTTATGAAGTTTTTCTTCAACAACAGCGCTTTTCTTATCAATGACTCTTAGATACTGCAAATATAACGATGCGTTCTTATAAAGAATCTGAAGAATAAACCGGGTTTTCATGTAAGTATGAAAATCCCTCACCCGTCCATCCATAAAGGCATTTAATACCGTTGTTTCTTCCAGGCATACCGTTATGATAGCTTCGTCAGTGGTGATGATTCCCATGGGTATTGTAACATACCAGTCTTTTCCGCCCCTCTCCTCAATGGTTGGAACGTCAACAAGGATCAGCGTGTAATTATTTTCTGTTTCAATACGGGAACGCTCTTCCTCATCAAGAGGAGCTCTTAAATCATCCGGATCAATACGGTAGGTATCTGCGATTTCCAGTATCTCCGTAGCTGTAGGATTGGTAAGTGCGATCCAGCACCCCGGAGAAAGCTCATCCTTTTGTTGAATCAGGCCGTCTTCTGTTTTATAAATCTGAATCATGGCTTTTCTCCCTTCTACGGAAGTATTTTGTGTATACTTTGGCGGACTTTGACTTATACATTATAGTTTCCCCGACCCTTTTTGTCAAACGAAAAGCTACCGTAATTTGTGAACTTACACAAATTTTACTAAGTTTAACATTTTTTTAGCATGTCCAGGCAATTGTTTTATTTCTTATTTTATGTTAAACTGATGTCCGGTGAGTCAGCAACTTACTTTTACACTAAAGGAGGCAGGGGTTAACCCCGCGCATATGAATACATACAACACTTTAGGAATCGATATCGGTTCCACAACCGTAAAGATTGCTATTTTAGATCAAAATCAACAGCTATTGTTCGCTGATTACGAGCGGCATTTTGCAAACATACAGGAAACACTGGCAGGCCTTTTAAAGAAGGCCTATGACCAGTTAGGGCCTATGGATCTTGTTCCGGCCATAACCGGTTCCGGCGGTCTTACTCTGTCCCGTCATTTAAAGACACCATTCGTACAGGAAGTGGTGGCTGTTGCTACCTCATTAAAAGATTATGCCCCGCAGACCGACGTGGCAATCGAGCTTGGCGGAGAAGATGCGAAAATTATTTATTTTAGCGGCGGCATTGACCAGAGAATGAACGGAATCTGTGCCGGTGGCACGGGATCCTTTATTGACCAGATGGCTGCTCTTTTACAGACTGATGCCAAGGGGCTCGATGAGTATGCTTCCAATTACAAGGCGATCTATCCAATTGCTGCCCGTTGCGGCGTATTTGCCAAAACAGACATTCAGCCTCTTATTAATGAAGGAGCTACCAGAGAAGATCTGGCAGCGTCTATTTTTCAGGCGGTCGTTAACCAGACCATCAGCGGTCTGGCATGTGGTAAGCCAATCAGAGGCAATGTGGCATTTTTAGGAGGACCTCTCCACTTTCTACCTGAACTTCGGAAAGCGTTTATCCGCACTTTAAATCTCACCGGAGATGCAATTATCGCGCCCGAACATTCCCATCTCTTTGCTGCCATTGGCGCTGCCATGAACACAGAAGATAAGACGGATGCAAAGGTCTCTCTTGAGGATATGATCTCCCGATTGTCAAATGGTATTCGGATGGAATTTGAAGTAAAGCGAATGGAGCCATTGTTTGCAGGACAGGAAGATTTCGATGAATTTATTAACCGTCATAGCAGTCACTGTGTGAGAAAGGGAGAGCTGTCTTCCTATCACGGCAAATGCTTCTTAGGAATTGATGCCGGTTCCACTACTACAAAAGTTGCAGTGGTTGGGGAAGACGGAACCCTGCTTTACAGCTTTTACAGCAGCAACAACGGATCTCCGCTGTCCACTGCTGTCCGCGCAATTAAAGAGATAAAAGAACAGATACCTGATGACAGCCAGATTGTATGGTCTTGTTCCACCGGATATGGAGAAGCCTTATTAAAGGCTGCGTTCCTTCTTGATGAGGGAGAAGTTGAGACAATTTCCCATTATTATGCGGCTGCATTTTTTGAACCGGAAGTGGATTGCATCTTAGACATCGGCGGACAGGATATGAAGTGCATCCGCATAAAGAATAATACGGTAGACAGTGTTCAGTTAAATGAGGCATGCTCTTCTGGCTGCGGTTCCTTTATTGAAACCTTCGCCAATTCCTTAAATTACAAAGTGGAAGATTTTGCCACTGAGGCTATATTTGCCAAAAACCCCACTGATCTTGGAACCAGATGTACCGTTTTTATGAACTCCAATGTGAAGCAGGCTCAAAAAGAAGGGGCTGAAGTTTCTGATATTTCTGCGGGACTTGCGTATTCCGTTATAAAAAACGCATTATTTAAAGTTATTAAAATAACAAGCGCCTCTGATCTTGGAAAACATGTCGTAGTTCAGGGCGGTACCTTTTATAACAATGCAGTACTTCGAAGCTTTGAAAAAATATCCGGCTGTGAGGCAGTAAGACCGGACATAGCCGGAATTATGGGAGCCTTTGGAGCCGCATTAATTGCAAGAGAGCGTTATGACCAGTCGGCAAAGACTGCAATGCTGGATCTTGACAAGATTCTGGCTCTTCACTATGAGACATCAATGAGCCGATGCAAGGGCTGTACCAACAACTGCGTTCTGACCATCAACCGGTTTGACGGCGGACGCCAGTTCATCTCCGGAAACCGCTGTGAGCGGGGACTTGGAAAAGAAAAAACAAGACGTGAGATTCCAAACCTGTTTGATTACAAAAATCACCGGATGTTTGATTATGAACCGTTAAGCGCTGATCTGGCCACACGGGGAGTCATCGGAATTCCACGGGTACTGAACCTTTATGAAAATTATCCCTTCTGGGCTGTATTTTTCCATACCTTAAAGTTCCGTACCGTACTGTCCCCACAATCCTCCAGGAAGATCTATGAACTGGGTATTGAATCCATCCCCAGTGAATCCGAGTGTTATCCGGCAAAGATCGCTCACGGTCATGTGGAATGGCTTATTAAGCAGGGGATTAAAACTATTTTTTACCCATGTATCCCATACGAACGAAATGAGAGTCCTGATGCAGGCAATCATTTTAACTGCCCCATTGTTACCTCCTACTCAGAAAACATTAAGAATAACGTAGAAGGAATTAAAACAGAAGCCATTCGATTCTTAAATCCGTTTATGGCTTTTACCAATGAAGAAGTCTTAACGAAACGCTTAACAGAGGTCTTTACCAAAGAATTTGACATTCCTGCATCGGAAGTTGCTGACGCTTCCCATAAAGCCTGGACAGAGCTCATGGCTTCCCGCACAGATATGGAGAAAAAAGGGGAAGAAACCTTACAGTGGTTAAAAGAAAATAACAGACACGGAATCGTACTGGCCGGCCGGCCTTACCATGTTGATCCGGAAATCAATCACGGAATTCCGGAATTGATTACCTCTTATGGTTTTGCAGTGCTGACCGAGGATTCCATCTCCCATCTTGCTGACATTGAACGCCCTCTGGTTGTAACAGATCAGTGGATGTACCACACCCGGCTTTACCGGGCTGCCAGTCTGGTGAAAAAAGAGAACAACTTGGACTTAATTCAGCTTAATTCCTTTGGATGCGGTCTGGATGCCGTCACTACAGATCAGGTTAATGATATCCTGACCGGTTCCGGCAAAATTTATACAGTATTGAAAATAGACGAGGTTAACAACTTAGGTGCCGCCAGAATTCGTGTCCGCTCTCTCATTGCCGCCTTAAAGGTACGTGACAAGCGTCACTTCGAGCATAAAGTGGTTTCCAGCGCCTATAACAGAGTGATGTTTACCAAGGAGATGAAGCAGGAATATACCATCCTTTGTCCCCAGATGTCTCCTCTGCATTTTGACCTTTTACAGCCCGCTATCCGGGCATTCGGCTACCGGGTGGAGGTTCTGCAGAACGATAACCGCTCTGCCATTGATACAGGCTTAAAATACGTAAATAACGATGCCTGCTATCCTTCCCTGATTGTAGTCGGACAGATTATGGAGGCACTGCTTTCCGGGAAATATGATTTAGACAGAACTGCTGTGTTTATGAGCCAGACAGGCGGAGGCTGCCGTGCTTCCAACTACATCGGTTTTGTACGCAGAGCCCTTGACCGGTCTGGGATGAGTCAGGTGCCTGTGATTTCAGTCAACGCGGGAAACATGGAATCCAATCCCGGCTTTACCATCTCGCTGCCGCTGTTAACAAAAGCCATGCAGGCAGTGGTATACGGAGATATATTTATGAGGGTGCTTTACGCCACCCGTCCATATGAGAAGATACCTGGTTCAGCCAACTCTCTCCATGAAAGATGGAAAGAACGCTGTATTGTATCTCTCTCAAAGAAGTCCGCTGACATGATCGAGTTTTCCCGCAACATTAAGGGCATCATCAGAGATTTTGATAACCTGCCAAGAAACTCTGTGATAAAACCAAAGGTTGGTATCGTAGGTGAGATTCTTGTGAAGTTTTCTCCACTTGCCAATAACCGGATCGTAGAGCTTTTGGAGGCAGAAGGCGCTGAGGCTGTTATGCCTGATTTAATGGACTTTTTACTGTACTGCTTTTATAACACAAACTTTAAGGCAGATTTCCTTGGAGGAAAAAAATCCACCGCATTCATTGCCAATATGGGAATCTCGCTTTTGGAATTCTTCCGTAAGACTGCCAAACGGGAACTGGAAAAGAGTAAGAACTTTACTGCTCCGGCTCATATCGGAAACCTTGCTAATATGGCAAATGACTTTGTTTCCATCGGCAATCAGACCGGGGAAGGCTGGTTCTTAACCGGAGAGATGCTGGAACTGATCCATACCGGTACCAATAATATTGTGTGCACCCAGCCATTTGGCTGCCTCCCCAATCATATTGTGGGAAAAGGCGTAATCAAGGAGTTAAGAAAAGCATATCCTGACTCCAACATCATCGCAGTGGATTACGATCCAGGCGCCAGTGAAGTAAATCAGTTAAACCGGATTAAACTTATGCTTTCAACAGCACAGAAAAATCTTCTAAAAGAACAAAATCAAACCACCGGACAGGAATAGTGTTCCGTTGATACAAAAATACCGGAAACCTTAAAAATAGGTTTCCGGTATTTTTTAATTATTTCCCACTGCCAGCATCGCCTGAAAACAGTTATAGTTTAACCCGTGCTGTAATTCGAAGCTGAAATTTCTCACGTCTTCTTTTAAATAACTACCAAGCTCTTTATTTCCTTCATAAGCAAAATCCATGAGTTCATCGATGTATTTCTTTAATTGTTCCTCTAACTCTTCTCTGGTCTTTTCACTGATAAAAAGCTTAAGACGTTCCATCTCAATAGAGGAATATCCATTTAAATCAATGCTTTTTCCTGCAATCCGGCAGCCTAAGACATTCCTGATCACAATGGAGGCCAGATTAATGATCAGTTCTCCATGATCACCTGAATAGGCATTCAGCACATGCATGATATAGGCCTCAGGCAGTTTCTGTAAAAAACTTTGTTCCAGATGGGCACTTCTTACATAGACTTCCATCAGATCCGCACCGCTACGGGGTTCTAAGGAAACCAGAACAGGATAATCAAGGGTAAGAATATGGTTCATGGGGTGAAAGCGTGCATCATAATACAGAAAAAATTCCGGCATCCCTTTTTGAAAAGTATCATAACAGCACCGATTGCCGTAAAATTCAAACTCTTTCATCATAAGGTTATATTCCTGTTGGATTTTTTTAACCTTTTCTATGAGTATCTCATATCCCTGCCTGTAGGCGGTATCTGCGGATACAGTGGAGTGTGCTGTAACCAGGTCCCTTAAGCCAGCTGCTGCATTTTCATATTCTTCTATACAATAAATTACGGCTCCCATCAGCTGCCTTGCCTTATCATAAGAGATTGACGTGCTTTCATTGCTTGTATACCGGGCTGCAAGCTTTGCCACTACAGGCATTAACTCCTCCTGGCTATATTTCATCATCATCCTCTTCCCAGTTATCATGGAAACCAGATCTGGTTTTCCGTGCAAAGCCCTCCAGAGCAGTATCTTCCAGGTAATCGACTGATCCCTGACAGGGACCGTCAAACTGTTCCTTCATGAATTCAATCAGTTCATCATCCGGTATTTCATCCAGGGTATCATTTTTATACGAATAGAATATTTCCTGCAGCCTTCCAAGGGTATCCGTGTAGTTATCCTGATAAATATACGGGGAATCACAAAAGGCAAAAATAAGCTTTGGAAGAATTCCTTCTCCGAATTCCACCCGTTCCTGCTTCTTTAAAATATTTGTTCTCTCTTTTAAAAGCAGTGCAGCATCTTCCTCTGATAATTTAAGACCAAATCTTCCGGTATATTCGTTTGCAGCATTTAATCTTGCAAGCGAAGCGTTGTCCTCTTTGTTCACCAGCCATTTTTCATTGTCCATAATCATACTCCTTTCTGATAAATCCACAGTTTACGCCTGTTTCAGGGAAATTACAAGACTTGAAAAAAAGTCATTTTTGTGGTATTATATTACCATCAGATCAAGTGATTATTCTTACTTTACAGGAAATTTTATTTTCATCACATAGCTGCTGTCATGGTTTATCACTTCACATATTCCACTCATTTTATCCATCATAGACTTAATATTCTGAATCCCCATTTTGTGCTTTCCCCGCATTTTCTCCTTCATCTCCTTTTTTTAATACGTTTATTATTTCCTGCTGATTCCCTTTGTCTATCTTTCTGCCGGTCAATCTGGTAAAATAACAGCAGAGAAATGAAAACAGGAGAAAATCATGAAGCGATACCAAATAGTTATTCTGCCTGCTATTCTAGTGCTGCTTGCGGGTTGTGCAAGATCTGCCGTCCTTTCCTCTCCCTCCGTCCAAGTGCCAGAAGAGAATGAGACCTCTTTTCCTTCAAACACCGAACCCCCTGCTGCCTCTGACCAGGTAACTGTGAAAAAGGACAGGCTTCCGGAAGGAATCAGCGAAGATTTCATGGCTTTTATTAAATCCACATATGGAACCAGTGTCTACGACAGACTCATAACCTCATTTGAATCAGGTTCTGATGGAGGCGGGCTCTGGCATGAACTGACCGGAAACTCTCTTCTTGTTTTAAAGGATCTTTATTCTGGGATACTTAACAGCCCTGACGCAGCACGTTCCCACAATATCTGGCTGAAACAATCGTCTAATCCCAATCAGGTGGTGTTATCCTTTGCCGGAGATTTGAGTTTTGCAGACGGATATGCCAATATGTCCGCATATTACGCAAGAGGTGGTATTGATTCCTGCATTCTGACAAATGTAAGAGCACGGATGGCTTCCGCTGATATTATGATGATTAACAATGAATTCAGCTATAGCAGAAGGGGAAACCCACTGCCAGGAAAAGCCTTTACATTCCGGGCAGATCCTTCCATGGTACAAAATCTGCATTCCCTGTCCGTGGATCTGGTATCTCTGGCAAATAATCATGTTTACGATTACGGGGCAGATGCCCTTATGGATACTCTTGACACATTATCCGGTGCCGGGATTCCCTATGCCGGTGCTGGAAGAAATATTGAGGAAGCAAAAGAACCCGTCTATTTTATATCCGGGGGAATGAAAATATCCTATGTCTGCGCCACTCAGATTGAACGTTCCACCCGATTTACAAAAGAAGCAGGTCCTGACAGTCCGGGGGTTTTAAGAACAGATGATCCTGATCTGTATTTAGGTGCTGTAAAAACAGCAAAGGAAAACAGCGACTTTGTAGTGGTGTTTATCCATTGGGGAACAGAAGGAACCAATTACTATGGAGAGGACCAGCAAAATCTGGCTCGTCAGCTCATTGACCATGGTGCAGGACTAATCATTGGCTGCCACCCCCATGTCCTTCAGGGAATTGAGTATTACAAGAGTGTTCCCATTGTGTATAGTCTGGGCAACTTCTGGTTCAACAGCAGAACAATTCCTACCGGACTTGCAGAGGCAACGGTCACCCCAAACGGTCTTAAGAAACTTCAGTTTATCCCATGTATTCAGGAAAATTGCAGCACTGATCTGGTCGTTTCTCCTGATGAAAAGCAGAAATCCTTCCAGTATATGGAACAGCTCTCTTCCACAATTACCATAGATACTGAGGGACTGATTCAGCCTCTTCCAGAATAAGGTAAGATTACAATTCTATTAACAAATCGCCATTTTCTTACGTATTCTTACGCCTTTTTAACTTCCCTTGACCTTGTACTTACTCCATGGTTTAAAGTCTCCCTATCAGCCGATACGAGCTGAATAAGCCCGATAAACGGGCAGGAGAAATGAACACCCTGACAGGAGATACAAACACCCTGGGGGTATCCCTATATGCCCAAAAACCATGGGCGGGAGAGATGAAAGGAGAATTATTATGAAGAAACAGAAACTGAAATGGCTGATTCCCTGCGCTGCAGCGATTTTTACCATAGGTGCCTCCATGACATCCTTTGCAGCACAAGGTTGGTCCGAAGAAAACGGCAGCTGGGTCTACTATGACAAAAGTGGTGATATGACTACAGAAGCCTGGAGAAAATCAGGAGATAACTGGTTTTACTTAGATTCTGATGGACAGCTTGCTACAAATCAGATCATTGAATCAGACGATAATTACTATTATGTAAACTCTGTAGGTGCTATGGTTACTGACGAGTGGAGAGAGGTTGCTTCTGACAGTGACGACGAAGATGCAGCAGATACCGACTGGTACTATTTTGGCAGCAACGGTAAAGCCTATCAGGCATCTACTAACGGTAAAACTAATTTTAAATCAATAAAAATCGCAAATGGAGAAACTCACTCCTATGCATTCGATACAGAAGGAAAGATGCTGTACGGCTGGCTTGATGATGCTTCTACCCGTGTTACCGGGGATGATGCATGGAAAGAGGGCGTATATTACTGTGGCGATGCTTCTGACGGTGCTCGCGCTGATGGCTGGAAATCCATTGAAGTGGAAGACGATACAGATAAGGATGACAATTTCAACGGCTCCTACTGGTTCTACTTTGGTTCAAACGGTAAAAAGACCACTGATACAACCAAAACCATTAACGGTAAAAAATATCGTTTTAATGAATACGGTGCTGCAAAATATGACTGGTACGAGGTTAGTCCTGCTTCTACTTCCACAGCTAGTTCTTCTAACCAGTTTTATAATCTTCCGGAAGAATGCTGGCAGGCAAAAGGCTGGTTTAAGGCAGTTCCAAGCGAAGAACTTGATGCAAAAGGCCATGAAGATGATACTCAGTACTGGTTCTATGCAAACAGTGACGGCAATCTTGTAAAGAGCCAGATTAAAACTATTGACGGCATCCGTTATGCATTCAATGAAATGGGCGAAATGCTTCACGGACTTTATAAGCTCACCGTAACTGGCAACGTGATTGATTCCTATGATGAAATCGAGACAGAAAGCGAGCTTCCTGCAGCAGATGATACAGGTCTGGTTTACTACTTTGGAAATTCACCAAAGGAAGGCGCTATGGCTACAGGCAAAACTACCATTGATTTAGACGGAGAATCCTATACCTTCAACTTCCGCAAATCCGGAAGCAACAAGGGTGCAGGTTACAACGGAATCACTGATGACAGCATTTACATCCAGGGTCGTCTCTTAAAAGCTGATAAAGATGAGAAATACAAAGTAGTTGAATTCAACGGCAAAGAATACTTAATCAGCACCTCTGGTAAGCTTGCAAAGAGCAAAACTAATGTAAAAGACGGTGATGAGAAATATTACAACACCAACAGTGACGGAACAATCAAAGCATCCGGTTACGACAAATTAAAATAATAAATCAATAACAGGAACGGCTGCACAGAATGGATTCTCCATCTTGTGCAGCCGTTTCTTAATATTTCTATTTTATCTCCCGATATACTTTCTCCGCTGTAATGGGAAGTTCCCTGACTCTGGCCCCCACTGCACTTGCTATGGCATCTGCAATGGCGGGGGAAGGAGTGTTAATTACAATCTCTCCAATGGACTTGGCACCAAAAGGTCCAGTGGGTTCATAGCTGCTTTCAAATTCCACCCGGATATTGCCCACATCCAGTCTGGAAGGCAGTTTATACTGCATAAATGAATTCTGTATCATCTGACCTTTATCCGTGTAAGTGATATCCTCATAAAGCGCCATACCGATTCCCTGTGCCAGACCCCCCTCGGTCTGAATTCTGGCCAGATTGGGGTTGATGGTTGTTCCACAGTCTACAACTGCCACATAATCAATAAGCTCTGCCTCACCGGTCTCTTTATCTACCTCCACTTCTGCCATCCCTACCATGAATGGCGGAGGCGAAACCGGGGAGGTATGAGATGCACCGGCAGAAAGCATATTATTATTGGAGCACATTACCTTATTTCCAATATCCTTTAATGATATCTCCAGACTGCCGGCCGGCTGCCATACCCTGCTTCCGTCAAACTCCAGTGTATCTTTTTCACAGGATAAGTATTCTGCACCTTTATTCAGTATTTTGTCACGCATCTCACCACAGGCCTTAACCACAGCCATGCCGGTTAAATACATGGTACTGGAGGCATAGGAACCGGAATCATAGGGCGATACATCCGTATCCGTTCCATGAACCACGATCTGATCTAAGTCACACTCCAGGCAATCCGATGCAACCTGGGCAAGAGTGGTATCACAGCCCGTCCCCATATCAGAAGCACCGATCATAAGCGTATAAAACCCGTCATCATTAAGTCGTAGCTCAACGGAGGCCACATCCACTCCGGATATGGCAGAGCCCTGCATCGCCATGGCAACACCCACTCCACGGACTTTCCCATTTTCCATATCAACTGACGGGTATTTCTTATCCCACTCCATCATTTCCTTAGCGCGGGCCATACAGCGGTCAAGTGCACAGCTATTCAGAGTTTCTCCATAGTAAGCCGGCATAATATCCCCTTCTCTTACCATGTTTAATTCTCTTATCTTCACCTTATCCATCCCAATTTTCTCTGCAAGCTCATTGATGGCAGATTCCACTGCAAAGATTCCCTGCGTGGCTCCGTAGCCCCGGTACGCACCGGCTGACATACAGTTGGTATAAACCACATCGTAAGCGAACCGAAATGCCTTTGGGGTTCTGTACAGCGGGATAGACTTATGTCCTGATAATCCTACAGTTGTAGGGCCGTGTTCTCCATATGCTCCTGTATTGGATAATGTATATACATCAATTGCCTGAAGAATTCCGTTTTCATCCGCTCCGACCCGGACCCTGATTTCCATCTCATGACGGGGAGAGGAAGCGATCTGGGATTCATATCTGCTGTAAATGATTTTAGCCGCCCTGCCGGTTTTCATGGTAACAATTGCAGGATAAACCTCTGCCACTACTGTCTGTTTGGCTCCGAACCCTCCTCCGATTCTTGGCTTGATCACCCGAATCCGTGACTTTGGAATATCCAGTGCATGAGCCAGAATTCTTCTCACATGAAAGGTGACCTGAGTGGAAGCTACCATATTCAGTCTTCCGTAAGCGTCCAGATAGGAGTAGGCGCGGAATGTTTCCATCATGGCCTGCTGGTTCGCTTTTGTATGATATACCTGCTCTACCACATAATCACACTGCTCTAATAATTCCTCCACGTCTCCATGCTCTTCTCCTCCGCAGGCGCATAAATTACGGCGATTATCTGCTCCAACCGGGCAAAGACTTTCCCAGTTATCTTCCGGATGGATGAGAACCTTGTGATCCTTTGCCTTTCTAAAATCAAGAACTGGCTCTAAAACCTCATAGTACACCTTGATAAGCCGCATTGCATGATCAACTGCTTCTTCGGTTTCTCCTGCAACAATTGCAGCAGCATCGCCCACGAAACGCATTCTGTCATCTAAAATCAGCCTGTCATACGGGCTTGGTTCCGGATACGTCTGACCAGCCATGGTAAACCGTTTTTTCGGCACATCCTGATATGTAAGAATGCAGACTATTCCATCTACCTTTTTTGCCTTTTCTGTATCAATCTTACCTATTAAGGCATGGGCATGAGGACTTCTTAATACCTTAACGATCAGACAGTCACCCGGCGCCAGATCGTCTGTAAAAACAGGCTTTCCAGTCACCAATGCTTTCGCATCCTTCTTTTTGACAGAAGTATTCACGGTGCGCATTCTAACATTCATTCCTGTTTTCTCCTCTGCTTAAATATTTTTTTACGGCACGCAGCTGCCCCATATATCCACTGCAGCGGCAAAGATTGCCTGCCAGATACTCTTTGACATTCTCTTCTTCATAAGAATCCAGTTCTTTTTCCATGGCCATAACATTCATGATCAGGCCAGGGCTGCAAAAGCCGCACTGCTCAGCCCCTTCCGCTGCAAGGAAAGAACCAAATTCCTCCGCTTCCTTTTGAGCGCCCTCCAGTGTTACCACGTCACAGCCATCCGCCCTGGCTGCAAGATAGGAACAGGATAGCCTTGAAACTCCATTGACAAGGACGGTGCACAGCCCGCAGTTTTCCGTCTCGCAACCGCATTTCACACTGTAACAGCCTTTTCTTCTCAACAGGTGGAACAGGGTTTCATCGTCGCTTGTCTCCTCATAAATGAGTCTTCCGTTTAATGTAAATTCAATCTGCATTTACCCTTCCTCCCGGTCCAGTGCCATGAAAAGCCGTTTCACATATACTGCAGCAAGATGTTTCCGATACTCTGCACTGCCTCGAAAATTGGTGCCATAACGAAAACGGTCTGCTGCCAGTGCCGCCAGCTTTTTAAAATCTTCCCCTTCCTTGCGGCTTATGACAGCAAGCTCTGCCTTTGCTGGTCTTGCTCCCACTGATACGTAATAAGTATCATCCGTTGCGGACACACAGCATGCAATTAGAGGAAAATCCGTTCTGGTCATTCGGGAAGATGCATAGAATGCCCTTCTGCCGTCCTTTTTAATCCGGATTCTGACCAGAATATCCCGGTTAAATTTCTGACTGCAAAATTCCTCAAGTGGAATAATTCCTCCCTTATAGAGTTCTACATAGGTATCCAGTGCCATCATACAGGTAAGAATGTCAGAAAATCCAAATCTGCCAAATATGCTTCCTCCCACCGTTGCTCCATTGCGAAACTGAACGCCTACGATCGAACGGGTGCATTCCTTAAATAAACCTTTAAAATACCCATCAAGTCCCTTGTGTATTTCCAGCTGGCGCAGTGTACACATGGCTCCGATCACAAACTCTTCATCCGTTTCTTCGACTCCTTCAAGTCCAAGACCGGACAAATCCACCAAAGTCATTTTTATCCTGTTCTGAACCTTCAGCCACATCATTCCTGCACCGATTATACTGCTTTTTTTCTGGTTCAGATTATAAGCTTCTTCCAGACTTTCTGCTCTTACGTAATTTTTAAATCTGATCACTTAAATTATCCTCCTGCATAGAACTGGATCTATCAGTAAATGCCGCCCATATTAATAAGTATTAGTTATAATTGACAATATATTTATTAAAAACCCAAAAAAGTATATCATACTCACACCTGATTTGACAATATTATTTTCCCAGAACAACAACTTGTCCCATCTGCCATCAAGTGATAAGATGGAAAAAAAACAGAAAGGACGTGTATGATGCAGGCATATTTATTTGTTCATTTTAAAGAAAAGGAAGATCCCGATGGAGAAGCCGTCTATTTTTCCATCAGCAAGGATGGATTTCACTGGCAGGAAATAAACGGAGGCATTCCTATTCTTACCAGTGACATTGGAGAACAGGGTGTGCGGGATTTTACTATTTGCCGCACAAAAGAAGGAATTTATTACATACTTGCCACAGATTTAAGCCTTGCAAGAAATTTTAAGACAAAGTATAAAGGGAGCTGGGAAAATGTCAGCAGGGAAGGCAGCAGGAATCTGGTTCTCTGGGAATCTCCCGATCTGATTCACTGGTCCGCCCCACGGCTGATTTCCTTTGGAAGCGAGCCCTTTGGATGTGTCTGGGCTCCTGATATTATTTTTGACAGTGAAGCAGGTGATTACCTGATTCACTGGTCTTCTTCCCACCCTTCTAACAACTATGGAAATAAAAAAATTTATTACAGCAGAACCAAGGATTTTAAATCATTTACCAGTCCCAGGGTACTATATGAAAAAGAAGACAGTGATATTATTGATTCTGCTTTCTATAAAGATGGTGAAACTTTCTACCTCTTTGTTAAAAGTAATCCCAATCCGGCTACCATATTACTGCTTCAGTCACAATGTATTACCGGTCCATTTTCTATCATTCCTAAGTTCAGCGAAGAGATGAAAAAGCTGGAACAGGGACAATACGAAGCCCCTACAGCTTTTCGGACTGAAGATGGACGCTGGTGCCTGTTTTTAGATTACTACGGTACAAAAATAAAAGATAAACAGGGATACGTTCCCTTTATTGCTGAGACAATTTCTTCCGGCAATTTTATCCGTTCCGATAGTTCCTTCTCCTTTCCTTACGGATTCAAGCACGGCACTGTTTTAACGATTAACCAGGAAGAATACCACCGATTGGACTCTGCCCATTTTATTTAAGAAAAATTTGGCATAATAAATTAGCCAAAAACGCTCACAATAATAGATGCAACAAACAATAAAGGAGGGTCAAATCGATGTTAGTAAACGGTAAAAATGAATGTATCCAATGTACTATTGACAATTGCACTTATCATGCCAAGAGTGATGACTACTGCACACTGGAAAAAATCAAAGTAGGAACCCATGAGCAGAATCCTACAAAAAAAGAATGCACAGACTGCGAATCTTTTAAAAACCAGGCATAAAAGCCAAATCTAATTTCCTCCTGACATGCAGAAAAGAGTGAATTCCTTCCTGCATATGAAAAAAGCTGCTGCACCGAAACGTGCAGCAGCTTTCTGTTTCATTAGTTATTATAAATCGGATACTTATCGCAGATTTTTGTTACCTCAGCTCTGATATAATCGGCCTTCTGATCAAAATCAGTTGCCGCAAGCCAGATGCACTCTGCAATCTTATCCATGTCTTCTTCCTTTAATCCTCTGGAAGTAACAGCTGGGGTACCAATCCGGACACCGGAAGTAACAAAGGGGCTTCTTGGATCATTTGGAACCGCATTCTTATTGAGGGTAATAAATACCTCATCGCAGCGGTTCTGAAGTTCTTTTCCAGTAACTTCCATCCCTCTTAAATCAATCAGCATCAGATGATTGTCCGTGCCGTCGGTAAGAATATGAAATCCCTGCTTAACCAGTGCTGCAGCAAGCGCCTTGGCATTCTTAACCACCTGCTCCTGATAGGTCTTAAACTCAGGCTTTAACGCTTCTCCAAAGCAAACTGCCTTTCCAGCAATTACATGCTCTAACGGACCGCCCTGAGTTCCCGGGAAAATTGCTTTATTAAAGTTAAACTTATCAGCTGCCTCCTGGTTTGCCAGGATCATACCGCCTCTTGGTCCTCTTAAGGTTTTATGAGTTGTGGTGGTAACCACATCTGCATAAGGAAT
Organism: Lacrimispora sp.; assembly: GCF_031982545.1. Lineage (GTDB taxonomy): Bacteria > Bacillota > Clostridia > Lachnospirales > Lachnospiraceae > Lacrimispora. Next base: position 18,318 of record NZ_DALYXB010000019.1, on the reverse strand, counting down.
GGGACTTTCATGAATTCCTGCTGCAACCAGTCCTGCAATGTGAGCCATATCCACCATCAAATAAGCTCCCACCTTATCTGCCACTTCTCTAAACCGCTTAAAGTCGATGGCTCTGCCATAGGCACTTGCGCCAGCCACAATGAGTTTTGGTTTATGCTCCACTGCCAGACGCTCCATCTCATCATAATCAAGGAATCCGTCATCATTCACTCCATAAGGAACGATATTAAAATAAAGACCGGAAAAGTTTACTGGGCTTCCATGAGTTAAATGACCACCATGATTTAAATTCATTCCCATAACGGTATCACCTGGATTTAACATAGCAAGAAATACCGCCATATTGGCCTGGGCTCCTGAATGGGGCTGAACATTGGCATAATCACAGCCGAACAGTTTTTTTGCACGTTCAATGGCGATGGTTTCCACAACATCCACCTCTTCACATCCGCCGTAATAACGCTTTCCAGGGTAACCTTCCGCATATTTATTGGTAAGCACAGTTCCCATAGCCATCATAACCGGTTCTGAAACAATGTTTTCGGATGCGATTAATTCCAGATTTCTTCGCTGACGTGCGCATTCCTTTTCGATGGCTTCTCCTACTTCCTTGTCAAAGCCGGTGATAAACTTCATTACCTCATTTACCATGTCCAATCCCTCACTTTTCCTTTTGAATCGTTACTCTTTAGCATTTTGGTAGATTATATAGCAAACTTCCTTAAAATGTCAAGGCTTTCTCATCTTCTGCATGTTGAGCAAGAAGCTTTTCATAAAGATCCTGTTGTCTGATCTAGCTTAAAATCCTGTAATTTTTTATTACAATCTGAAGAGATTTATTTCCATTGTATTCATTTACTGCCGGATAATACACCACGTCAAGCCGGCGGTGATTTCCCAGTTCTTCTACAAATAAATCTCCGTCTTCAAACAAAAGTCCATCCATAGGCGTACCGTTTTTTGTTACCAGTGAAAATTTGACCACATTCCGGTTTTTCCCCAGTACGCGTACACTGCGAATGGACAAATCCTTTTGTGCAAACAGTGGTTTTTCGTTCCCCTGTCCATAAGGCTCCAGTAAATCCAGTTCCTCTATTAAAGGCTCACTTATGTACTCCAGAGGCATGGGAACATCGATCCATACCTTCTTAACAAAATCCTCTTCCGATAACTCTGCTTTATCATTCAGAGCTCTGCGTAATTCATCAACGTTTTCCTTTAACAGAGACAGCCCCGCTGCCATTGGGTGACCTCCGAATTTCAGCAGAAGTTCCTTTACCTCCACCAGAGCGTCAAACATGTGGTAAGACTCAATGGATCGTCCGGAACCCTTTACATGCTCCTCCCCATCCGTCAGCACAAATGCCGGCTTTTGAAAACGCTCTCTTAATCTGCCGGCTATGATTCCAGCAAGTGACTCATGGCAATCCGGCAGATATACCACCAGAACCTTATCCTTGGAAAAATGTTCATCTACCAGCTTTACCGCTTCGTCTGTTCCTGATTTCGTCATATCCTTCCTCTGGTCATTGAGATCCTTTAATTCAGCCGCCATTCTGTCTGCTTCTTCCTCTTCCTGACATAAAAGCAGCGAAAGAGCCAGCTTGGCAGTCACCAGACGTCCACCTGCGTTTAAACAAGGGCCGATCACAAATCCTATCTGATATGACGTGATATGATCCTTATCCAGATTATTCTTCTCGATGAGTTTTAAAAGACCCAGACTTTTGGTATTCCCAATGCGCTTTAAACCTTCTTTTACAATAATCCGGTTCTCGTCCTGCAGCTTCATCACATCTCCAACGGTTGCTATGGCAGCAAATTCCACCATATCAAAGGATTTCTCTTTTGAAATGCCAAATGCCTCATACAAAGCCTGTACCAGCTTAAAGGCCACCATACCACCGCAGATCTCAGGAAATGGATACTTACAGGCTTCCTGCTTGGGATTAACAATCGCATCTCCAGGTGGCAGCATCTCCTGCCCATCATCTTTGCGAATATCATGATGGTCTGTTATAATCACTGTCATCCCAAGTTTTTTGGCAAGACTGATTTGTTCCACTGCGGCGATTCCATTATCGCAGGTCACAATTGTATCAATGCCATCCTCGTAAGCTGCCCTGATTATAGATTCATTAATCCCATATCCATCCTTAATTCTGTCCGGAATTTCATAATCCACGACTGCGCCTGTCTCTTTCAGAGCCTGATACAAAAGGTATGTAGAACAGACTCCGTCGATATCATAATCTCCTACGATCCGGATCGGTTTCAACTGTTGTATCTTTTCTTTTAAAATCAATATGGCACGATCCATATCTTTCAGCAGACAGGGGCTGTATAAATCACCCAGCCCCCCTTTTAAATACTTTTCCACGGCTTCCCGCCCTAATACTTCCCGGTTTCTGATAATTCTTGCCGTTACCGGTGATATATGATGAAACTTTGCCATTTCATCAAAATCAGCCCGTTTAGTCTGAAGCATCCACTGCTCTGCTGCCATCTTTCTTGATCTCCTTAATAACACTCTTTTGTGCTGTCTCTTCTTTTGCGCCTTTTATCTCTCTCAATTTCCTGGCTCTTGTTATTTCCCGAATTCTTTTATTTCCAATTTCCTGATTCTCCTGCAAGCCTTCTTTCCGCCTTTTTGCGGCAGACAAACGATTCATAAGGCTTGTAATGGAATAAAGAATGGGAGCAAAGTCCCCCCGGTAAGCTTTTTCACAGGTAGATTTCACCTCGAAATTCTCACTTCCTATTTCCTGAAATAAATATTTTTCATCATCAATAATATGCTTCAAACGGTCAATCAATTCATTGACAGAATTGGTCAGGATGCCGATTTCATCCCTGGATTGGTAGGTTAAATAAACACCCAGATCTCCGTCTGCCACTCTTCTGGTTCCTTCCACAAGATCCTTTACCGGTTTATCAATGGCAATGATAATATAAATCACAAGGAGTGAAATTAAAAATCCCACCACACCAACACTGATGACTTTCATCCTTGCCAGACGCATATATAAATGATCTCCTTCAATGCTGGCTGCTTCGGATCCTTTTCTGTTATAATCCACAACCTCTAAAAACCCATCGCTTGCCTCATCAAACAGCTCTCTGGATTCACCCATGATGATGTTAAATGCTTCACTGGAGTTATTTTCCCGGCTGACGGCAAGAAGGCGATAGCTGCATTCCAAATACTTCCTCCAGTTATCTTTGGCCTCATTCATTAACTGGCGGTCTGATTCATCCGTAATATAAAGTTCATACCGGACAAAAGACCGGTCTATCTCAGTTTTAATGCCATCCATCTCCCGCTCCAGCTGAGATTTGTCAACCCCGTTTGAAGTGACCACATGGTTATATTCCTTAATACGGTAATCGGATGTCTTCGTGTTTAACTCTTCCGCAATGATAATGGCTGGCACCCATGACTGGGAAATCACCGTACTGGCTTCATTAATCTTACTAGCTGTAATAACAGATTCCGTTCCAATAAATATTAACCCCAAAATGCTGATTGCTCCCAACAAAATAAGTTTTGTTTTTATTTTAATATTTCTGATAGATGTCACTTTCATATTCCCTTAATCTCTTCCTCCTGGACCGGTAATCCGGTATTTCCTTTTCTACAGTTGACCAGAATGCTTTTGAATGATTCATATAAGACCGATGAGCCAGTTCATGTACTACCACATAATCAGCCAGATCTTCCGGCAGCAGCACAAGTCTCCAGTTAAAGTTTAGGTTTCCCTTTCCGCTGCAGCTGCCCCATCTGGTGGCCTGATCCCGAATGGCGATTCTGCCGTAATCCGTCTTCATAATTTGTGCCCACAAAGCAGTTTTCTCCTCCAGGTACTGCCTTGCACGCTGCCTGTACCAGTTCTTAATCACTGTTTTGACTGTATCCTCTCCATCTATGGGACCAGTGAGTGTTAATTCTTCTGAGGATTCCTTTATTAAAATCCCCTTTCTCCTAACATCATGCAGGATACGAATGATACGCGTTTCTCCAAATAACAGCAGTTCACTCCCATCGGCCCATGAAAACTGGTTTAATACTGGCCGGGATCTGATCTTTAAAACTGCCTCATACACCCATCTGCTGTTTTTTAATACCAGCTCATGCCCCAAACGGTAAGATACTGTGAAAGGAAGTCTTACGATCACATCCCCTGTTTTTGAGACCTGGAGCGCCATGGTTCTCCTCTTGGATTTTACAATCTTATAGTTTAAGAAAGTTCCATCTTCAAAGGGCAGAATACCTGTGTTCCTTCTATCTTCATTATGTTCCTCTTCCATATATACGATTCCAATCTCTTATTTTCTTTTTCCTTATTCGCAAAGAAACCCGTACCCTTAATTATATCGAAAAATGGAAAAGAAACAATAGTAATTATGGATTATTCAGAGCGTTCCGCGATCTCCTGCAGTCTCTTATAATCAGCGATAAAATACCCTTTCTCCTTTTTCATAATTCCCTCATCACAAAATTTCTTCATAACAAACAGTATATGACGGTAGCTGACATTCATATACTCAGAGACATCCGTATGGGAAATCCCATACAAACCCTCTTTGTGATGGGTCAGTATAAAGGAGGCAAGTCTTTTTTCCAGAGAATAATTAAGATATTCACTAAGCCGGAAACTTCTGGCCATCAGTTTACTGGAAATATAGGATGCGAAATAGAAAGAAACCTCAGCGTCCTTTTTACACATATTTCTAATAACTTCCAGATCAAACTCCAGGCAGCAGATGTCATCCACCACTTTATTTTCTTTTGTGAAGTCCTCATTGCAGAAAATAGAAAGCTCCCCCAGCCAGTCCTCTCTTCCTGCAAAATCAAGAATGGAGCGGCGGCCGTTTTCATGATCTATATATATTTTTACTGCACCGGAGCAGATATAATAGCAGCGGGAAATAGACTCCCCCACCTTAAAAATATTGCTGCCTTTGGGGAAGCGTTTCTCCTGCCCCATTTTTATTAAATGATCCGGAATCTCACATGTTATAAACTGTTTCATTATAATTTCCTCTGATATGATAAATCTCATAGTAGGTTATCCAGAAACTATGGTATCATATTCCCGAGGTGAAAACAATGACGAAGAAAAATACAAAATTAATCGCTTATTCCATCCTGAACTTTGTACTATTTGGATTTGGAGTATCGCTGCAGTTAAAAGCAGCCATCGGCCAGAGTGTTTTAAACGCACTGGCAGTTACACTTTCCTTTCTCATTCCATGGAAGGTTGGTACCATATTAAACCTGGTTAATACCATTTTTTTTATCAGCTATTTACTTTTAAGACGTACCAGATTAAACTATAAGGACATCATTCAGATTATCGCAACCATTGCCAATGGAATTATCATTAACTTTTTTCTCTACCAGGTTCTGTCCGGCTTTACGGCCGAAAGCTACCTTTTTAGAGTACTGCTCTATGCGATCGGTTTGATTTTCGCTTCCATAAGCCTTGGCGCTGTCCTGGCAATTGGAATTATAAAGTTCCCCTTAGAGAGTCTCTGCCTTACCATCACGGAACTTTATCACAAGAAATTTACCGCTGTGCGCATGAGCTTTGATGTGATATTTCTGGTTGCTGCCATCGCCCTTACCTTATGGGCACATACCCCCTGGCAGATCCGGGAAGGAACCGTAATCAGTGTTTTGCTCCTTTCCCCTCTGTTAGGAATCTGCTTAAACTTCTTTAAGAAGCACTGGAATATGGAGGACTAAAAACATGTACCAAACATACTTAATTGATATTGACAACACCATCCTGGATTTTGATGCGGCAGAAGAACGAAGCTTTCAGAATGTAATAGAATCCTACTGCCTTCCCTTTGAACGCAGCATGCTGGATGAATATAAAAAGATAAACAAGAATCTCTGGAATCTGCTGGAGCAGGAGAAGATCAGCAGGGAAGAAGTATTTCACACAAGATTTTCCCTATACTTTCAGACTCTGGAAAGAGAAGTAGATGGAGTGGAGGCAGAATCCCGCTATCGAAGCTTTCTTGGCAACAGCCCGGAACTCATCCCCCACGCAAAAGAGACGCTGATCCAGCTAAAAAGCATGGGGAAAAAGCTTTATACCGCTTCCAACGGGGTCTATACCACTCAGGTTACCAGACTAAACCAGGCTGGTATCTTCGACCTGTTTGACGGAATGTTTATATCAGAAAAGGTGGGAAGTGAGAAGCCATCTATCCACTTTTTTAAACACTGCTTTGATCATATTCCTGATTTCAATCAGGAAGAAACCATCATGGTTGGGGACAGTTTAAGTTCTGATATCAAGGGTGCAGTAAATGCAGGCATTGACTCCTGTCTTTTTACCCCCGCAGATTCTCCCGCCAGTTCTGATGCTACATATACCATCCATGATCTGTCCCAGCTTTTAAACCTGTAGGTCTCTACAGACAGAATCTTCCTTCCAAAGCCAAAAACTGATCCAGTACCATTTTGCTTACCCTGGCTCCGAATATAGTGGCCGGATGAGCCGGATAATACATGGCATCAGAAAATTCTTTATGAAACATCACAATCACATACGGTCCATATGGAGTAAATACGATGCCTCCGTCATTGCGGCAGGCATCCATGCTCCCGCTTTTTGAAGCCACTGAAATCAGTATGTCATCTGTATTGTCACTGTCCATATAGACAGGCGGAAAGTCTTTTGTAATCATACTGTTGTAATGCTGCTTTTTCAATATTTCAAGCATCGCCCCATCTGCTTTCTCGCTGATCAGCTCTCCCTTTACCAGTCTTGTAAACACGCTGCCATAATCGTTTGGAGTGCTGGTTCCCAGTTGCCGGTAACGGTCAAAGTGAATGGGATTATAAAGAATCGTATCCTTGCAGCCCAGCTTCTCAATACAGCGGTTAATGGTATCCAGTCCCAGATAGTCAATCATCATATTGGTAGCAATGTTATCACTGACGATAATCATAAAAACAGCCGCATCTTTTACCCTCAGCACAGCCCCTGGTTCCAGGGCTGCCAGTACGCCACTCCCATCTACCATATGTTCCGCCTTATATTCCACCAGATCCTCAAGACTTTTGTTCCCTTTTTCCACTTCATCAAATAAACAGGCAAGTATAAAGGTCTTGATGGTACTTGCAGTCTCATATTTTTCTTCCTGCCCTATAGTAATCACATTACCATGAAAATCATTGAGATAGATTCCCAATTTCCCGTCATAGCTCATTAGTTCTGCCTGAATTCGTTTCTCTAATGTAAATCTATTGTCCATGTCATCCTCCGTTTTTTTTAGAATATACTCCCCGAAGCATACCAGCTTTTGGCCAGATCATCCCGGTAATCCGCTGCATCAGGATTTAAACTGTTTATGACCACTCCGCTGCTGCCAATCTTACCCGTGGAATGAATATACGATCCATCTCCCAGGTACATGGCAATATGACCCGGAAAATACATGAGATCCCCTGGAAGCATTTCATCCTTGGGAATTTCCTTAACCGGAAATCCAGGCTGTATTTTTGCATCCCGGAATATAATAATTCCATTCATCAGATAGCTCTGTGAAGTTAAACCAGAACAGTCAATCCCAAACGATGTTCTGCCTCCCCACCGGTACTGGGTGCCCAAATACTCCATTGCAGTCTCGATCAACGCCAGACGAAATTCTCTTTCATCCACAATTTCCTTCTGTGGAAGATGATCCGTCCACAAAGCGCTTTGGGAATATTCTTTCGGGCGCAGATACTGATTCCTCATAAACCCATTCTGCCCGTCAAATAACTCAACCATTGCCCAGCCTGGTTCCTCAGACTCAAACTCTCTCACCTTAATGAGCGCTCCTCTGGGAACACTCATGATTCTCACACCCTGGACCTTGGGAATTGACATGATATCCACTAATTCTCCATCTGTTACCATCAGACCGCCCTCTTCCCAGTTAATCAGGGAAGAAAGGCCGGTCAGTTCCACATCCTCTTTTCTTACATACCCCGGATAATGATAGGCTGTTACAACCGGATAAAATCCCTGGTCTTCCTCCCCTGTGATCCGAAGTCCCATACCGTATATCCCTTCATCTGCAATGGAAGAAACCAGTTTCTTTTCCCTGTTCTCCTTTGTTTCTCCAGGCCGGTCCCATATGGTAATTACCGGCTTTTTAATTACTGCAAACTGCTGCTCCATCACTGTCTCCCTTCATTCCAAAGAACCGGACCTGCAAGTCAAAGGCAGCGAATAAATTCGCTGCCTGTCATCCGTTTCGTCAACGCTCATATAATTTCTTATATTCTTCCGCCTCTTTTTTATTCGCCAGTACATAATGTTCTTTTCTGATTTCCTGCCAGAAAGGCTGATCAGCTGTATAATCATGCATGGACGGATCGTAAACCATCAGCTTCTTCTCCTTCTCATGCTTTGGATCCGGCATGGGAATTGCTGAGAGAAGGGCCCTGGTATAAGGGTGAATGGCGTGGGTAATCAATTCCTCCGTCTCAGCCATCTCCACGATCTCTCCTTTGCGTATGACTGCAATCCGGTCAGTAATAAACCGCATAACCGATAAATCGTGGGCAATGAACAAATAAGTAATCTGACGTTCTTTCTGAATTCTGGTAAGAAGATTCAGAACCTGAGCCCGCACCGACACATCGAGGGCAGAAATCGGTTCATCCGCTATAATAAACTCCGGTTTCATAATCAGAGATCTTGCAATACCGATCCGCTGCCTCTGGCCTCCCGAAAACTCATGGGGGAAACGGCTGGCAAACTCCGGAAGAAGTCCCACATCAAGAAGTGCCTGATTCACCCGTTCTTTCCTTTCCTTCTCAGGAATCCCTTTTTCAATATTCAATAACCCTTCGCTTACAATATAATCCACCTTGGCTCTTTCATTTAAAGATGCCTGAGGATCCTGAAAAATCATCTGGATTTCCTGAATCACCTTCCGGTCCAGTTCTCCCGAAATATCTCCGTTTATTTTCTGACCCTTGTAGAGAATTTCTCCTCCTGAAGTCTTTATAATTCTCATAACAGCCCGGCCAATGGTCGTTTTTCCAGAACCGGATTCTCCCACCAGTCCAAAGGTCTCCCCTTTATAAATCTTAAAGTTTACCCCTTTTACTGCCTGATATTTCTTTTTTCGTTCGCCGAAGGTCACTTCCAAATCCTTAACTTCCAGTAATACTTCCCGCTCCATCAGAACAGACCTCCTTCTCTGATTATTTTTAGTACAGGCGGCGGATCCGCCTTTGGTGCCCGTTCATCCAGCAGCCAGGTTTTAGCCTTGTGGGTAGGAGAAATGCTGAAATAAGGAGGACTCTTCACAAAATCAATTTTAAGAGCCTGGGGATTTCTGGGAGCAAACGCATCTCCCTTTACTTCTGCATAAAGATTGGGGGGTGTTCCGGCAATGGAGAATAAATTCTCTCCTTTTATCCCAACCTGAGGCAAAGAGGAAAGGAGCGCCCAGGTATAGGGATGTCTTGCATCATAAAAGATATCCTCACTGGTTCCAATCTCCACAATATCCCCGGCATACATCACGGCTACTCTGTCTGCCGTATTCGCCACTACTCCCAGATCATGAGTAATAAGGATCACCGAAAGCTTATATTTCAGCCGTAGTTCCTTAATCAGTTCCAGAATCTGAGCCTGTATGGTCACATCAAGAGCCGTCGTGGGCTCATCGCAAATAAGAATCTGGGGATTGCAGGCGATTGCTATGGCTATGACCACACGCTGGCGCATACCCCCCGAAAATTCATGAGGATACTGAGAAAAACGTTTCTCCGGATCCTGAATTCCCACATCAGTCAGATACTGAAGCGTCCGTTTTCTGGCCTCAGCCCTGCTTCCCTTCTGATGCAGGAGAACCGCCTCCATAATCTGTGAACCTATGGTCTTTAATGGATTTAAGCTGGTCATTGGATCCTGCATGATCATGGCAATTTCATGTCCCCGCAGCTTTAACCAGTCTTTTTCTTTCCTAATTCCCGTTAACTCTACCGGAACTTTATCATCAGAGCCATAATAAACGGCCTTCCCGCCGCTGACACTGCCGTTCTTATCTAAGAGTCCCATAAATGATTTTGTAAATACCGATTTTCCGCTTCCCGATTCCCCTACAATCGCAAGAATTTCCCCTTTATAAAGTTCCAGGGAAATTCCACGTATGGCATGAAGCCGTTTCCCTCTCAGTTCAAAGGTAATATCTAAATCATTTACCTCTAATATCGTCTCTCGTCCCATTGGCTGCCTCCTTATAAGTGATTCTTCGGATCGGCGGCATCAGAAAACGCGTTGCCGATAATGTAGAAAGAAATAGTTACAAATGAAAGAATAATGGTAGGATAAACCAGCTGATAGCGCAGTGCCGGGCTGGTAATCAGTGCTCTTCCTTCATTGATTAAGTTCCCAAGACTTGGAATATTAACCGGAAGTCCCAGACCAATATAGGTAATAAACACTTCATTTCCAATAGCCGCCGGAATGGTAAGTGCCATACGAAGCATAATGACAGAAACCAGATAAGGCAGAAGGTTTTTCACAATAATTCTGACTGTTGGTGTTCCAAGACACCGGCTGGCAACATTATAATCTCTGTCTCTGATAATGAGTATCTGGTTGCGGATAAATCTTGCCATCTGAATCCAACCTGTAAGACACATGGCAAATATCAGTGTTTTAACACTGGGCTTTAATATGTAAGAGATCAAAATCAATATAATTGTATTTGGTATATTATCAATAATATTATAAATTTCAGTCAGTATAAAGTCCGCCTTTCTGACATAGCCCCAGATCACCCCTACCGTAATTCCGATTACGGCCTCCGCCAGCGCCACTGATAAGCCAATAAACAGCGAAGTCCTGGTTCCTGACCAGATCCGTGCCCATAAGTCCTGACCGATGGAATTGGTTCCGAGAATAAATTGTTTTCCAGGCGGAATATTACGAAACTGCATTCCACTGGTATCATTAATAATCAGGTTTGGATCATACTGGCCTGGAAGATAAGGCTGTACAAATGTAAATGCCAATAACAGCATTAACAGCACCAGTAAAGCAAAGGCTATGCGGTTTTTAAAAAATGCATGGAGCGTGCTGTTCCAATAAGAGTAATTGCTGAATCCCGTTTTCTCTGTCTCCGCTTCATTATATCCCCCAAACGTAAACAGCTCTGCTTCTTCCATATTTTCAATTAACTCTGCTTCCTTTGTATGGCGGTAAGAAAATTGCTTCATCATCTGTCACCTGCTTTCTTTCCAAGGCTGATTCTGGGATCCAGCGTAACCATCATAAGATCCCCGAGAAGCAGTCCCAGTACGCCCACACAGGCATACAAAAGAACAATCCCCTGTACCATGGCATTGTCATGCTTTTTAATTACGGTAACCAAAAGACCGCCCATTCCAGGAATGCTGTAAAGAGATTCTATGTAAATAGAACCGATTACCGTATTTAAAAATGCAGTAGGAATATACTGGGCAAGGGGAACAAAGGCGTTGCGGAAAATATGTTTAAACATAACATTACCTTCTGACAGCCCTTTTGCCTTTGCTAACCTGACATAATCCTTATTGCTTTCATCAATCATATACCGTCTCAGCCACATCCCATAAAATGCAATATTTCCAAGAGACATGGAGAGAACCGGCAAAATCCAGTAATTGGGATCATCGATCTGAAAGAGCAGCCCTACATGAAAGAGCTGTGTCCCATAAAGCTGAATATAAAGGAAATAGACTGCGGCCGGTACAGCCTGAATACATACAATAAAAAATGTACCTATTTTATCAAACCAACGATACTGATACCTTGCCATAAAAGCCCCCATAGGAAGCCCAACCAGAAGTGAGACAACCATGGACCAGATTCCCAGCTTAATGGATACAGGTACTTTATCCGCCAGAATATCGGATACAGGAACGTTGGAACGGTAAATCCTGGAAGTACCCAGATCCCCATGAAGCAGTTTCTGGAAAAAATGAACAATCTGGAGTGGAAGGGGATCCGACAATCCCATCTCCTTTAAACCCACTTCGATTTGCTGAGTCGTCATTTTATCAAAGTTCTGAAAATAACCTTCAATCGGCATTAGGCGGAGAAGACAGAATACAACGGTCAGAATGATGATTAATGTAAGAAATGAACGTGCGATTCTTTTACTCAAGTATAGTAACATCAGTTTTCAGACTCCTTTGTTTTGTTTGTAAAAATACTCTCTGAAGGCGAAGTCAGATGATATCCACCTCCCCTTCAGACGGTATTTTTCCGCCGGACCAAAAGCATAGCCTGTGATCCGGCGTTTTATCTTACCGTCTATTTTTCATTTGCTTCCTGGTTCGCCTTAAACTCATCCATGGAAATGAAATGATCCTTTAAATGCTGTCCTTTATACCGAAGATTAGATACTCCGAACGGTGCATACTGCCCTTCAAATACATCCAGCTTATTTGCCACATACTTGCTGACAGAAATGCTGTAAGGAATCACAAATGCGTGATCTACCAGACTTGCCTCTGCCTTTGCAAATGCCTCATACCTTGCATTGATATCTGTTTTCATATCCTTAGCCTGATCCACAAGAGTCAGGTATTCTAAAGCCGCTTCAGCAGAAGGCGTTCCGTCTTCAATTGCTTTTGCTATATTTCCATACTTATAGCCAAGTTCATATCCGCTTTCTCCCTTTTTCTGATAGAACGGATCTGTCCAGGTCTCCGGATCAGCATAATCTGCGCCCCAGTTACATTTCATAAATGCAAATTTACCGCTTCTACGTACTTCTGTTAAAAATCCATCTGCAGGACCTGCTTCCACAACGATATCAATAAAATCAGAGCCAAGAAGGCTTTCCATCTGCTGTTCCACTACCTGACATTCTTTATCCCAGTTTACTTCAGACGGATTGTATGGCATTAATACCTTAACAGGAAATGTTACACCTGATGCCTCCAGTTCTTTCTTTGCCAGATCCCTGTATTCCTTTGCTTTTGTCTCATCAAAGGTCTGGGTTAAGTTTGCCATATCCCCTACCTTGGTATAATCCTCACCCTGTGCATTAAAGGTAAAGTTTGGAGGTGTAATAGAGTTGATAACAAAATCATCGGGTGTGGCGGACTCTAACACTGCAACTTCCTTGGACTTATTAAGTGCTGATGATAAAGCCTTACGGAAGTTTTCATTATTTACTGCTTTTTTCCAGTTATCCGGCTCATACTGAGCATCAAACTGGGGATTAAAGTTAAAGCAGTAGAAATAAGAGTAGCTTGTTTTTGGTCTCTCTCTGCTGATTAAGTTCTTTGTATCCTCACCGTTTTTCCAGTCATCCAGAATATCGGAAGAGATTTCTGCATAATCCACCTCGCCTCGTTTTACCATCTCAGGTCCGATTGTATTGTATTCCGCATTGTAAACTTCCTGAATTTCATCAATATAAACCAGAGCTGCATCGTAATTTAACGGATTTTTCTTCATAACATGCTTTTCCTGAGGAGAGAATTCTTCCAGATAGTAAGCACCATTATAATACATCTTGTCTGCGCCTGTTCCAAAGTCCTTACCAAGCTCCTCAAGCTGAGGTCCATAAGCTGGCATATAAACTATATAAGCCAGAGAAGACAGGAAATAAGGAACATCTTTTCCAAGCGTATAAGTAAGGGTATGTTCATCTACAGCCTTAACACCAACCTCTGAAAATTCAACTGGCTGCCATACCTTTCCGTCCTTATCTGCACCACCGTTATAAACCAGTCCATTATAATAATTATCGGCATTGGCAATAATACCAAACAAATTCTGTACATTAGCACTTTCATATTCCGGAGTTAGCTCATACTTCATCGCATCCACAAAATCCTGAGCAGTCACGGTTCCAACCTCTTTTCCCGTGTTATCTACCCATTTTGCGTCTCTAAGCTTAAATGTCCAGGTTAAGGTCGCTTCATCATAAGTCCATTCTGTTGCCAGACCTGGTTTAATCTGTCCCTTGCTATCGTATTCAACCAACGTGTCGATCACATTCGCTCCGATTTTATAATCATCTTCTGAGGAAGAAACCAGATAATTAAGAGTTGTAGCCTCTCTTCCATAGAGCTTTTTATAAACTGCCAGCTCTCCGCTTCCTTCGGTCTTTGATCCACCCTCCGCACTTCCTGCACTGCTTTCAGAAGCTTTTTTACCTCCGCATCCGCTAAGTACAGTTGCCGTTGCAAGAACTGCACAGAGAATTCCGGCTGCTAATCTTTTTTTCTTCATAATTTTCCTCCATTTTTTTTATTTCTAACCCGTCAGGGATTAGTGTCCTCATTCGTATGCTTCTATTTCTCCCCAAAAACAGGTACTTTAAAGATTCCCAGTCCCGGCTCCCCATTCATTATAATTCTGGAGCCCATAAAGGCAGGACCTCCGCTATATGGATCCTCACTGCATAAGGAGGGCCCGTCTAAATCCGCTCTGGTAATAACTCCCTTTGCAGCTGCCAGGTGGGCTGCTGCGCTGACCGCAATCTTGCTCTCCAGCATACATCCAATCATACACTCCACTTCGTAGCATTCTGCTATAGCACAGACTTTTAAAGCTTCGTAAATTCCCCCGGTCTTCATCAGCTTAATATTAATTAAATCTGCAGCCCGTTCTTTTATGATATGTATGGCATCCATGGCTGAAAACACGCTTTCATCTGCGAGAATGGGGGTCTGTACCTGACTGGTGACAAGCTTCATCCCTTCAAAATCATGGGCACTCACCGGCTGTTCCACAAGATCCATATCGATTCCCATGTCCTCCAGTTTTCTTATAATCCTAACTGCATCTTTTGCCGACCACCCCTGGTTTGCATCAATCCGAAGCCTAATCTCTGGCCCCACAGCCTGGCGAATGGCCTTGATCCGTTCCACATCCTTTTGTCCTTCTTTGCCGACTTTGATCTTCAGTATTCTAAAGCCCTGCTGGATTGCAAGCAGACTGTCTTTGACCATCTCCTCTGTCTCATTGACGCTGATGGTCAAATCGGTCTCTATTTCGCCCTTACTGCCCCCTAAAACCTGATAGAGAGGCTTCCCGCAGAATTTTGCAAACAGATCATAAACAGCCATATCCACAGCCGCCTTCGCCGAAGTGTTTTTAATCATTGATTTATGAAGTACTTTCATAATGCCATCCAAATTTTCAATCTCCATACCAATTAATGGAGGTGCAATAAACTCTTCAATAGCGCAGCGGATAGAGCCCTTCGTCTCTCCTGTAATCACAGCCGTAGGGGGAGCCTCACCGTATCCTGCCTGCCCGTCGTCAGACGTAATTCTGACTACTATATCATTAACAGTATCTACGGTCCTGAGGGCTGTCTTAAATGGAGTTACAAGAGGAATATTCACTTCTGCCGTTTCAATTTTCGCTATTCTCATTCTGATTTCCTTCCTATCATGCTGTCCATGATTTTGTTCTGATTCTGCGCCTCTGACCGATTTGTCTCTTCATATAATTTTAACGATAGTTCCGCCATAATCCGCTCAAATCCAGGAGTATCCGTCTCATTCCCACAAAAGCAGACCAAAAATGGCGTTTTTCCATAAACGATCCCAACATCATGAGTAATTCCACGATCCTCGCCTGTTTTATGGGCTATTTCCGGCTCCTCTGTAAGCGCCTGTAAATAAAATGGAATCTTACTGCAAAGCTGTTGATTTTTTAAAATTGATATCATCTGCCTGCTTGCCCCTTCACTGACCAATTCTCCCCGGTACATCATCGTAAGCAGCCTGCCTGTCTCGGATGCAGTTATGTAATTTTGAATCCCCTTACTCGACTTTTCTATATCATACATTTTTCTGTTAAGGCAGGTTTTTTCAAATCCAAGAGACTTAATATATCGATTGATCTCGTCTATCCCCAATAATTCAATGAGCACATTGGTGGCCGTATTATCACTGAATATAATCATCAGAGTGACCAGATCCAATGCCGTGACACAGATCCCCTCATGAAGGTAAGTGAGAGCTCCGCAGGATGGAACGCAATCCTTTTTGTATATGGGCAGCGAGAAATCCTGCCTCAGTTTTCCGGTCTCAAACTGATTAAATGCTGCCGCCATAATATATATCTTTATCACGCTGGCTGCCATAAGCGGCTGATCTTCCCTGTATCCCACCCGCTCTCCTGTTTCCAGGTTTTCATAAAAAAAGCTGATTTTTCCAGGAACCTGATCTAATATTCTGATTACCTCATCCCTTGTCATCCCGCAAAACTCCAGTCATTTAGAATCATTTATATAAAAAAAGAGGCACTGCACCCTTTGTTGCCAGCTACCTCGTTGCACCTGATTCAGATTTTTTTATTAAATTTTCTTATATCATTTACTATTTAGTATAATAAATTCTGGAAAAAAATCAAGCAATAGTTGTCTTATAAATAATTATTAGTATAAGTTACCAACTACAACATATCATTATTTAAATTTATAAAAGCTCACTTATTTTTTTTACTGCATCTTTTGTACTAACATTCATCATTTGTTGATAATAGTTTGCTGCTTGAATTGAAGTTTTTTTGTTAAAATTTTTTACTATATACTCTTCGATAGATATTGGCTTATGTCTTCTTGGATATATTCCCTTTAAGGCGTGGTCAATCAGATCAAGCCACTCTGAACTTTTATTTTTACAAACAATTGAGATACTAGATGGAATTTCACCATAATTGAAAGAGAATCCTCCACCAAAATTCTGAAGTTTTTTTATCCATCTTAAATCATACACTGTTTCCTGTCCCTTTTTATTGATGTAAATCAATTTATCTTTCTTTAATTGTAATTTACCAGCTGTGAAACCTCGGCTTGCTGGGCTCTCATAATAGATATAGTTTTCTAAAGCATTTTTAATTCGTTTTACACCATCACGTGCATTATTATTTTCATTATCAACATCCAAAACTTGATTATAGTATCTCAACGCATATTCATATTCGTATTCATCCTCAAACTCTTTTGCACGTAATAATAAATTGTCAGTATCTATCCCATTTATATTAATAGTCGTATTCTCTATGTTTAAATTAGAATTAAAGCTTATATTATAATTATTAACTGCTTGCTCAACTATATATGCAGATTTACAATAAGGGCATATGGCAGCCTGCTGAGAACTATCCACTTCAAGAGTGGCTCCACAATTGGTGCATTTTGCTGGTATTAATTTTGATTTAGTTGTTGACTGATTATTATTAATTTCGCTTTGTAATACTGAATTACCACAGTCCATACAAAACTTTGATCCATCTGGTAATTGAGTTCCACACTTCATACAATACATATTCGTACCCCTCATCTTTAATTTTGATATATACTAATAGTTAGTATATATCAAAATTAATAACTTTTAAAGTAAATTTACTTTCAAAATTATACTTTGTGCCTCTGCTGACTTCTTGGCATTCGTTATTATTACAAGTATCATCCTCTTTTGGTGTGGAATCAAAAACTGTTGTCCATGAGGGGACTAGGGACTTTTCACCCATTAGAAACGTGCGTCGCAAGGCGCACAACAAAAAAAGCATCTACACTTTCGTGTAAATGCTTTTCCTCTACGTGCGTGAGAAGATTTGAACTCCCGACACCTTGGTCCGTAGCCAAGTGCTCTATCCAGCTGAGCTACACACACATATTTAATTGGCTGCCTTTTCAGGCAATGCCGGCGACCGGAATCGAACCGGTACGGGCGATTAAGCCCGCAGGATTTTAAGTCCTGTGCGTCTGCCAGTTCCGCCACGCCGGCATTCTCATGATTTCTCATGGAAATGGGACCTATAGGGCTCGAACCTATGACCCTCTGCTTGTAAGGCAGATGCTCTCCCAGCTGAGCTAAGATCCCATAAGCAAAATGCAGTTGTAAAACGACCCGGATGGGACTCGAACCCACGACCTCCGCCGTGACAGGGCGGCGCTCTAACCAACTGAGCCACCAGGCCAGATTATCAAATATTTAGTTCAGTGCTAGTGGACCTTCGGGGACTCGAACCCGGGACCGACCGGTTATGAGCCGGTTGCTCTAACCAACTGAGCTAAAGGTCCTAAACATAATAATCTGATAGATATATTTAGTAAAGTGAAAGCCGATGATCGGACTCGAACCGATAACCTGCTGATTACAAATCAGCTGCTCTGCCAATTGAGCCACATCGGCATTCAATGACCCCAACGAGATTCGAACTCGTGTTACCGCCGTGAAAGGGCGATGTCTTAACCGCTTGACCATGGGGCCAAAGCTCCCCGAGTAGGACTTGAACCTACGACCCAACGGTTAACAGCCGTTTGCTCTAC
>NZ_DALYXB010000018.1:0-86458 GCF_031982545.1 Lacrimispora sp. | reverse complement strand
CGCAAGAAAAGGGCGGGATTCGTATGAATCCCACCCCAACTATTGACAAAGAGCCCAAAAAAATACGCCATCAATTGAGCATTTACAATTGATGGCGTATTTAGATTAAATATTATAATAAGCTGACCTTACTGGAATCATTTACATCAAGCTGACCTGATACCCCGGTTGAAGCCATCTGCATTCTAAGTTTCATAAGCTCAATCAGATATAAGGTATTTGTCTTTTGGGTTGCCAGATCCACATCTGTGCCATCTGTTTTCCCCGCTATCGATTTTAAAATATCCAGCCACTGAGATCCATTACCGTTAAGGGAGTCCTGATCAGAGAAGTAACTGGACAGATCAGAAACTGAATTCCCGGAATAACCAGAAGCATATACGGCGCTATCATCCTTACCGCCTGACACTTCCATATCCCGCATTATCTTCTTCACATATTCCTGTGTTTCTTTAAACGGAGGAATTCCTCCATACTTTTTCACATTATTACTTCCTGCATTATACGCAGCAAGGGCAAGAGATACATCTCCATTATAATGATCCAGTTTTTCTTTTAGATATTTTGCCCCCCCCAATATATTGCTACGCGCATCATATGGATCAGAAACGCCCAGTGATCTGGCTGTAGCAGGCATTAACTGCATCACACCCGCTGCACCTTTGGGAGAAGTGGCTGCCGGGTTATAATTGGATTCAGCCTTAGCAACTGCTTTCAGAAGTTTTTTTGATACTCCATATGTCCTGGAAGCTTCTGTAAAAAAGGATTCCAAATCTTTAGGTACTTCCATCACTGATTTAAGGACTTTTTTAAAATTTCCAGCCGTAGCTTTTGTGGTTTGTCCTTTCTCCAATGACTGATTATTGCCTAACGTCATCATCCGCAACTGATCTATCGTCGCCACTTATTCATCCTCCTGTTGGTATTATCTACTGTATCCACTTTCCGTCAGCACCAATCTGATATCCGCCTATATTTGTGCTGCTGGCCATACTTCCATCTGGATTCATATAGTACCAGATTCCCGGTTGCGGCTGAACCCAGCCAGTTAACATCTCTCCGCCTGTTGGATTTAAGTAATACCATTTTCCATTAATAAACTGCCACCCGGTAAGGAGCTTGCCATCTGCCGGATTCATATAATACCATCTGATCCCTGTTTGAACCCAACCGGTGCGGCGTACTCCGTTGGCATCAAAATAATACCAGTCATTTAAAATCTGCTTCCAGCTGTTTCTCGGGGTACCACCATCTTCCTCTACATAGGTGCTGCCCTTCCATGCTCCGGAGGTACTTCCTTCATACTCCATGGTAATATCCTGAGAGGTTATATTGTCTCCCTCTTTTAAATACTTTCGGTCATCTGCGGTAAAGCCAATGGCACGGACTTCATAATAATAAACAGCATTCTTATCCATCAGATCTGATAAATCAACGGTATTGGTTTCTACTGTAAGTGCCTTTTTTAATTTATCATCAGCATAAAGAGATACTTTATATCCTGTAGCAAACTCTACCTTGTCCCAGACTGCTTTCGTTTTTTTGCTGTCAGTCCAGCCAGCCCTGGCTGTATTCCCCAGCTTAACTACCGGAATATAATCCACTTTTACCTCCAGTGTATTATTATCCAGTGCTTTTGCAGAGACAAATCTTGCACCAGTAATTTTACATTCCGAGCGGTTATAGGTTTCTGCAAAGATTGTATTTGAAGAAGTTAAAATAACACTGACTCTTTCTGCCTTTGCCGCCTTCCATTTGCTGATGTCACGCTTCCATACAAGATCCTGTACGGATACACCTGTAGTGGTTGTTGATACCTGAGGCATTAAAATTTCCTGATCGCCAAACTGGCTGTCAAATTTCAAATTCAGACTTCTTATTACAACCGATTCGTCTGCATAGGTCTTTAATGGTGCCGCTCCTGAGAGTACTGCCGTTGTAACAACAGCCATTACGATACTAAATAAAATCCTTCTTTTCATCTGAATCATTGTTTCCATACCCCATCCTCGTCTAACTGACAGCCGTCAATTACCGTGCTGACAGCCATAACTCCATCCTGCTGGTTAAAATACCGCCATACCCCGTCCACCTTTTGCCAGCCGGTGAGCATAACGCCATCTTCTCCAGTATAATAAGTCTTGCCATCGCGGTTAAACAGCCCCTTTAACATAGCCCCCTCTAAGTTACCCTGTACTGTATTCAGATAATACCATCTTCCTGCCTGGTTGACCCAGCCCTTTTGCATGGCACCCTGGTTATTAAAATAACGATAGTAACCGTCAATCACCTGCCAGCCAGTTGCAGCAGCCCCCATAGGAGCCTCATAGCCATTATCCGGATAAAAATAATACCAGTTGTTATCTATTTTATTCCAGCCCGTTACCATCGCTCCATTGGAAGCCATATAATAAATATCGGATTGCGTAAGAAACCAGCCGGTAACCATCTTTCCATTTTCATCAAAGCGATAGTAAACATTATCCAGCATAAGCCAGGAGTTTGCCTGTACGCTTCCGTCCGCATAGCGGTAATACCAGACGCCGGATTGTTCTTCCCAGCCCGTCTTCTTTTCCGGATTGGCTGTAGTCCCTTTTGTTGTATCCGATTCTTTTCCCGTACCATCAGAAACATCTCTGTCCATGATAACCAGTTCATCGGATTCAACCCAACCGCTTTTCTTTCCATTCTTCAACTCATCTGCTTTAAACGGAACAGACCGGATCTTAAAGGAATATGTGCCTTCTTCCGTCATATATGGATAGAAATTGTAGGTAGTTGCTTTTACCTGCTCTTTCTTAAAAATCACCTTTTTACCTAAATAAAGCCAGACTTCATATGCCCCCGAGGTATTATCTCCCTTGGACCATACAGCCTGTCCCAGTCTCGTATCTTTCCAGCCGATATCTTCCGGCTCCGCATACAGTCCTTTAATTGCCTTAGCCCTTAAAGTAACAATCAGATCACTGCCGTTTCGCTTGGCACTCACATAGGTGCCTCCGCTTATCTTAATTTTAGATGCCTCATAGTTTGATTTAAAGTAAGCGTCATATTCATCGGAAGGTGTCAGTGTCACATTCATCTTAGGTTCTTCTCCGATTGTCATATCCTTTGAAGTTGACGTGACCCATTCGGCATCTCTGATTGTGTATTTTTTATCACCGGAAGTTACATAACATTCTCCATCTGTCTTATTAATCTTTATGTCGGGCAGTCTGTCTCCCGCTTCAATATTTAATGAGACCTTGACACTGACTGAGTTTATGGATTCTGTTGCCGTTACCTTCTGGGCAGTAAGACACAGACAAAGTGCGCTTATAATGCCCACTGCCAAAGCTTTCCTCTGTTGTTTCATTCATTCGCTCCTTTCCTTATAACTTTAAAATACAATAAAGCCTGTAAGTTATGTATCGGCATAATGAGCTCCATTCATAAGCAATTACAGGATTTTTCTCCTTTTCAGCTGTTCCTGAAACGTAAATTTACGAACCATAGACTCCTGATAAGTGGACAAACCAAAATAACGGCTTCCATAACGGTAAAAAGGTTCTTCTCCTTTTTCCGCAACTTCTCTGACCCACAAAACAGATGCCGTTAACCGGGTGTTTCCTGCATCTGTTTCAAACTCAAAGGAGAAAATCTGATTCTCCTTTAGCTTGACTTTGGATTCAAATCCAATTCCACCGGCACTGATGTCTTTTAGCTTTGCCGGTATATGAGTCACTTTTCCCAGTTCATCAGCAGTTTCCAGTACAACGGGAATTGCCACCCGAACCTTTAAGTCTATTCTTCTTTGTTCCACACCCATCAATTCATCTATTCTGCAGGGCACCTTATATATGGCTCTCCCTAAGTCTCCCATCTCATCTCCTACCACCTTGACTCTTGCGGACAAACTGCATTTACACGTTACAAGTCCCTGTATGCCGTCGTAGAATACGATCACTGATTCCGTATTAACCTTATCCATGTCCTCTTCTTCAAAAATCAGAGCCATATTATCCTTCTCGGAATCAACCACTTTTACCTCTGCAAGAAAAACTCCATCAAATGAATAGATACAAGCCTTTTCACATTCCTTTAACATAAATTATTCCACCGTTTCTTCTTTTATTGTTTCCTCTTCCTCTGTCTCTTCCAAATTTTCTTTCATTATACTATTTTGTTTTCCAGGTACATAATCCAGAAAATAAAGGTAGATATCTACAATAGCCTGATACAATTCTTCCGGGATCTGGCTCCCCAGTTCAAGCTGTGTGAGTATGGTAGCAAGGGAATTGTCCTCATAAACAGGGATCCCGCTCTCATTGGCCAGCTCTACAATCTTTTCTGCGGTGTACCCCATCCCTGATGCAACGATAACTGGAGATGTATTTTTTGATTCATCGTATTTTAAAGCAACTGCTTTTTTGTTAAGTGTACTTTTAAATTCTGACATCGACAGTATTCTTCCTTTCCTGTATTTTAGGAAAAACTGATACAAGAGAAGAAGGTCCCTCTCCTGCCTGCAGAATGATCCGATCTGACCGCAGGTGGTTTTTTTCCAGAATACTCTTAATTCCCTTCTGGATACTGGTTTCTGATTTCTTAAGCTTCTCTGGATAATAAAGCTGGAGAGATGATGTATTATCCCCATAAAGCATTAAAAGCTTAAATGGTCCAAGTTCTGCAATTTCAAATTTAATAAAAATCCTTGCAATCCGCTGGGCTCCTGCCTGAGTACTGCTACCCTCTTCATCCGGATCAATCCACATCTCTGAGAATAATTTCTTTCCGTTAATTTCCATTGGAAATGCCAGATGAAGGATGGGCATATAAACGCTTTCATTGACCACAAGTGACTGGATTATATTCAGAAACGTCTGTCTGTTTTCAAGTCCGGCGCCGCCGCTTACTCCTGTTCTTAAAAATTCAATAAATTTATCTGACCACTGGTTTTTTCCTGCTGCCTGCTCCATATCAACCTGACCAAGCAGTTCTCCAAACTCTTCAGCAGTCGTTGAACCAAAATGCCTGCGAAATCCCTGATATCCCGTAAGTTTTGCAAATGCCTGCAGGACATCTTCTCTGTTTCCATTTTCATATCTTGCCATAAGAACGCTTAAAAGGGAAATCTTATCACGTACTGTACCCATATCATGGTTTGCAGCAATATAACGACCCATAAAAGGTAGGATTTTCTCTTTCAAAAGAGCACCGTTTGCCTGGGTGTCTCCTTCATTTGCAGATAAATCCAGTTCTTTTAACAATTCTTCCAGCTGGGAAGCTGTTTGCTTGAATATATACTCTTCCATATCTTTTACTGTATTAAATATATCATGAAGAATATGCTTTCCGGAAGACATATCATTAAACTTTTTTATAAAATTTAATATATCAGCTTTTAAATCAACAGAACCTGTATCAGCCATGACCTGCCTCAGCTGGTCAAAGATTCCTCCGTTGAAGCGGACGGAAGACTCTGTCTGTTCTTTTAAAAACCCAGGGACATCTTCCTCTTTCATCTGGCTGGCCTTAAAAAAAGAAGCTATTTGTCTGGCTGCTTCTTCTCCCATCACACCTCCGGTTAACATCTCTTCTCCCTGGAAAAAAACATCAGAAAAAATCCGGGTAATATCCGGAGTATTCTTGATCATATTGAGAAATGTGCCGAAGTTGGAACGATACTGAAATGCCAGCTGCTGTTCCTGATTTCCTCCTGAATCAGTCCGGTTATCCCCACGCATCACTTTCGACGGATCCACAGGGTTTTGTATCTGAGGTCCCTGGCCTGCCTGGGGGTTGTTTTTAATTGTAGAATTATCATAGCCGGACATTGGAGTGGTTACTTTCAGAATATCTGCCATATTATGCCTCCATACAAGTGGTGTTTTATATATTTTTCAAAAGGTTATTTGATTTACTATTATTTTTTTTTCAGCCATACCGATAAATAATTATATACTATACTAGACAAGGCGGTGTAAATATTATGGATAACGGCATGGATAATATGCTTGATATGTATCTTTTTGAAACCAATTCTCTACTGGAGCAATTGGACGAACTCCTGATCGAAGCCGAAAAAGCAGGAGATTTTACGGTGGATGATGTGAATGAAATTTTTCGTATCATGCATACCGTTAAGGGTTCTTCAGCAATGATGGAGTTTAACTCTTTGATGCAGATTGCTCATCACATTGAAGATTTATTCTTTTTTATCCGTGAGAACGGCTTGGATTCACTTGAAAGTTCTCACAAAAGCACCCTTTTTGATTTAATGTTCCGCTCTACTGATTTGCTTCGTGCCGAAGTTTTAAAGGTTCAAAACAATGAGCCACTTAGTGATAATGTCGACAGTCTGACCGAGGAAATTAATAGTTTCCTGAAAAAAATCAGTAAGGATAATAAAGATACTGCGCCAGAAAACAAGAAAACCGCTAAGCCGGCAGCAAAAGAAAGTGTAAAGCCAGCTGCTCCCGTTGCAGTAGTAGATCTGGATGAGGTTCGTATGGATCTTGCAGAATGTCCGGATGATAATGCGGCTTATTTCCTCCGCATCTTTTTTGATGAGGGCTGCGGAATGGAGAATCTCCGCGCATTTATGCTCATCAGCTCTTTAAAGGAATCCGGTCTGGAATTTAATTTTTACCCCAGCGATGTGGAAACCAACAGTCAGAGCAGTGTTTCTATTATTGAAAAAGGATTTTATCTTGCGCTTGACTCCCGGGAGACTGCAGATGCAGCAATTTCACAGATCAATAATATGAACAACCTCCGCTCTTATGAACTGATTCAGAATGCACGGGCAAAAAGTGCTGTTGAAGAAAAGGCTGTAGAGGCAGCTTCTGCTCCCGTTAACCAGGAAAACGCCGCTCCTGCAAATGCCCCCGCCGCCAGCACAGGACATCAGATGCCCAGTAAGCAGAATCTGATCAGTGTTAATTTAGCAAAGCTTGATAACCTGGTTGCAATTGTGGGTGAGATTGTAATAACAGAATCCATGGTTACTTCTTCTCCAGAAATCCAGAATATGAAGAATCTGGATAGTTTCTTAAAGGCCACCAGACAGCTTCGTAAGCTGACTGATGATCTGCAGGATATTGTTATGTCTCTTCGCATGGTTCCTGTTTCCGGCGTGTTCCAGAAAATGAACCGTATTGTCAGAGATATGAAGCAGAAACTGAAAAAGGATGTCCGGCTGACAATCGTTGGTGAGAATACGGAAGTTGATAAATCCATTGTGGACAGTATCGGTGATCCGATCATGCATATTGTGCGTAACTCCATGGATCATGGAATCGAAGAAACTGCTGAGGATCGTATCCGGGCTGGCAAAAATCCGCAGGGTGAGATTATTCTCTCTGCCAGTCATACCACCAATGAAGTTATTATCTCCATACGTGATGACGGACGAGGCGTAAATCCAGCCGGTGTCCTTGCAAAAGCAAAGAGAAACGGGATTCTTACCAAGCCGGAAAGTGAGTATACCCAGAAAGAGATTCTTTCTCTTTTGTTAGCCCCAGGCTTTTCCACCAATGAGACAGTTACTGAGTTTTCAGGCCGTGGAGTTGGAATGGATGTTGTAAAGAAGAATGTGGAAGCCATTGGCGGAACCATTACTATTACAAGTGATCTTGGTAAGGGAATGTGCACCACCTTAAAAATCCCGCTTACCATGGCCATTGTTGACGGTATGGAGATCTCCGTAGGCAAATCCGTATTTACGATTCCGATTGCCAATATCCGCCAGTCCTTTAAGGTAAAGAACGAAGAAGTTATTTATGATACAGAGGGAAATGAAATTATCAGATGCATGAATCAGTTTTATCCAATTATCCGAATTCACAGACTTTACAATATTGAAACAGAAGTGACCAATATTGAAGACGGTATTCTGGTATGGGTTGAATCCGGGGATAAATCCTACTGTCTCTTTGTAGATGATCTTCTGGGTGAACAGCAGGTGGTAGTGAAGCCTCTTCCGGTATACTTAAACAGCTTTAATATTAAAGATTCCGGTATCAGCGGATGTACCATTCTTGGTGACGGAAATATCAGCATCATATTAGACGTTTTAAATCTGTATGCTGCAGCTCATAATTAATTTTAATTGGAAACGGAGGAATACAAATGTCAGCAGAAAGTACTAGAACAGCTATGGATGGTGCAGATAATTTAACAGATTTTATCTCTGACTCAACAGAAGCCATGGAGCGTTATCTCACCTTTCGCACCGACAATTTAATTTTTGGTGTAAGTACAAACTATATTATTGAAATCATTACCAATCATGTTATTACTGCTATGCCCATGATGCCTAACTATGTAAAGGGTATTATCAATTTAAGAGGACAGATCGTTCCGATTATTGATATAAGGCTCAGACTGGGAAAGCCTGCAATTGAATACACCAGCACTACCTGTGTCATTGTATTAAATGTCGATTCTGTTTTTATCGGTATCATTGTAGATGCAGTGGAACAGGTTCTGGATATTGATTATTCCAGAATATCCTCAATTCCAGCAAGCAACCGGGAAGAACTTGTCAGCGGCATGATTTCCATGCCGGACAACAAAGTAGTTCTGCTTCTGGATTGCGAAACATTAGTTAATAACTCATAAAGGACGGCTATCTATGTTAACACTCTCACAGCAAGACTTCACACGGCTGGTTCAGTTCGTGAAAAAAAATTACGGGATCGATCTTTCTAAAAAGATGCAATTGATTATGGGACGGTTATCCAATACCATTATATCAATGGGGTATACCTCCTTTACAGATTATATAGATCAGATTACCTCGTCAAGAAACCCAGCCGACCTTGAAGTAATGCTGAATAAGCTTACAACAAATTATACTTATTTTATGAGGGAAGAGGCCCATTTTAATTTCTTTCGTGATACCATTCTCCCATATTTGTTAGCAACCAAGAAAAACAAGGTTTTAAGTATATGGAGTGCAGGCTGTTCTTCTGGTGAGGAGCCTTATACAATATCAATGATTATAAAGGAAACCCTGGGGGCGCAAGCCGCCCTCTGGGATACCCGGGTTCTTGCTACCGACATATCACAGAACGCTTTGCGGGCAGCGAAGGAGGCAGTATACGACGAGGACTCTCTTAAAAATTTGTCACCTGCATGGGTATCAAAATATTTTGTTAAAACAGCAGAAAAAGGTATTTATACTGTAGCACCATCCATTAAATCCAATGTTATTTTTCAGACATTTAACTTAATGGATCCCATACGATTCCGATTAAAATTTGACGTCATTTTCTGCAGAAACGTAATGATTTATTTTGACCAGAGCACCAAGGATGCTTTAATACAACGCTTCTATGACGCGACTGCTCCAGGAGGCTATCTACTGATTGGCCATTCGGAGACAATTAACAAGGAAAAAACACCTTATAAATATCTCATGCCAGCTACATACCGAAAAGAATAATCTGCCTAATATAAAATCTATTTACCAGCATAAAAACTGGTAAATGGATTTTATATTACACAGATTTATCCATATAATATTGATGACATTAAAATCATTTTCTGACTGTATGAACTCAGCAACAGAGAACGGAGTATATTATGAATGAAAAAATAAAAGTTTTTATAGTAGATGATTCCATGCTTTTCCGCAAGGTTCTGATTGACAATTTATCACAGAATCCAAATATAGAAGTAGTTGGGTATGCAATTGATGCATTTGATGCGGAACGCAAAATTCCATTAGTGAAGCCTGATGTGGTGACCGTGGACGTAGAAATGCCCCGGTTAAACGGAATTGATTTTGTAAAAAAGCTTCTCCCAACCTATCCGGTTCCGGTCATTTTGGTTTCTTCCCTCAACTTAAATGTATTTGAGGCTCTTTCCGCTGGTGCGGTAGACTTTGTAAGAAAACCGGATATGTCCATGAGCATTAATACCAATACATTTTTAAATACATTAATGAGCAAGATATTTATAGCCTCACGTGCTAAAATCAAGGTGCCTGTAAAGGCGGCTCCTACTTCCATTCCTGTGGCTGCATTAGGGGGAAATAGGCCTTTCGGCCTGAATGCCTATAATACAGTTATTGCAATTGGGGCGTCAACCGGAGGAACCGAGGCCACGCTCCAGGTTTTGAAAGATCTTCCCGCAGATACGCCTGGCATCGTGGTTACCCAGCACATGCCAGAGGGATTTACCAAGATGTATGCAGACCGCTTGAACCGTCTTTGTCATATGAAAGTGAAGGAGGCGCAAAGTGGTGATCCCATTGAACGCGGGCAGGTACTGATTGCCCCTGGCGATTTTCAAATGAAAGTGGTCCGGGTGGGAAACCGTTACAGCGTAAACTGCTATTCCGGTGAAAAGGTAAGCGGACACCGCCCTTCCGTAGATGTACTGTTTCAGTCTGTTGCAGACGCCGCCGGGGCTTCCTCCGTTGGTATCATTATGACTGGTATGGGACGTGACGGAGCGGACGGACTTTTAAGCATGAAGAAGAAAGGCGCCTTTACCATCGGGCAGGATGCGGAAAGCTGCGTGGTGTACGGAATGCCTATGGTTGCCTATAATATCGGTGCTGTTGTTACTCAGGTTTCCTGCTCAAACATCTCCAATGTGCTGTTAAAGCATTTATACTCACTTAAATAAAGAAAATCCATGATAAAAAGTTAATATTTCTTATTAAATGACGATAATATAACTGTGATATAAAAAGTCAAGTTATTTGAAGCTCTCAGAAAGGAGTAATTTCATGCGTATCCCATCGAATTATCTTAATACGCTGTATAATACATCCATGATACGACAAAATCAGGACTCAACCAGCAGCCCGGCTTATGAATCAGCAAAAAACAATTACGATGAAATCACCATACGTTCCGCTTCCCAGGAAGATATGGATTCGAAATTTGCTGCCACGCTAAAGAATATGCTCATGAATGAAATCAAGAATCCAGCGTCTGACGAAAAGCTGAGTCAGTTAAAGGAAAGAATGGAAAATGGTACCTATCAGGTAGATGCCAATAAGATCGCAGAGAAGATTCTCTGGTACAAAGGAGCAGAAAGTAATGAATGAGTTTACAACCATTATTGAAGATCTGGTTGAGCTCTTCAAAGAGCTGACTGAGATCGAACAGATAAAGATAGAAGCAGTAAAGAAGAACATGGTCACTTACGTGGAAGACTGTATGAATAAGGAACAGGCCGCAGTTTTAAAGCTGAGAGGCCTGGATAAAAAGCGGGAAGCATGCCAGAAGGACATGGGCTTTGAGGGATATACCTTTCAGCAGATACTGGAGAACACCACAGGGGAAGAGCAAAGCCTGCTTCGGCAGCTGTTTAACACTCTGTCATACAATGTCAGCCTTTTTCAGAACACAAACGAAAGTGCCAGGGCTATGCTTGAAATAAGCTTACATAATATTAACAAAGCCATTATACGAACACATCAGAATACATCAAAAGATAAAAAGAATTGGGAGGGTCTCATATGACACGATCTACATTTTCCGGCTTCACAATTGCCCAGCTTGCCATGACCGCCAGTCAGCGAGCCCTTGATGTTACAGGCCAGAATATCGCCAATATTAACACAAAAGGTTATACAAGACAGCAGGTAGACCTGGTAAGCCTTAATTTAAGGGGTGCTGACCCCACCAGCAGCGGCAAGGGTTCAAAGATCGGCTATGGTGTTGAGATCACGGGAATTTCCCAGATCAGGGATCCATTTCTCGATGTACAGTATCGGAACCAGATTGCAAAGGTAGGTACCGCAGATGCCCGCCAGGCAGGTCTGGACCAGCTGGCAGATATCTTTGACGAAACAGACAGAGATGCGTTAAAAAAAGCGCTTAGTGATTTAAGCAGCAGCTTGGACCAGCTGTCCTCCAATGCAAACAACAGTGAATTTGACAGCATTGTGCGTTCCAGATCGCAGGTTCTGTTAAACTATATTCATCAAAAATCTACGGATTTGAAGACTACCCGTGAAGAAACCATGTACGGACTGGAGAATACTGATATAAAAACTGTTAACAGTCTTCTCTCTGACATCGGTGAATTAAATGATACCATCTGGAAGGGTCAGATATTAGGTAACCCTTCTCTTGAACTCATGGATCAGAGAAATAACAAGCTGGACGAGCTCGCCGGTTATCTTCCTATCAGCGTAAGTTACAAAGAGGTTAAAATCGGTTCAAGTGAAAAGTACAGTTACCCAGTGGTAATGTTAAACGGCTCCAACGGAATAGGTTATGAGCTGACAGCCGGGGAGCATGGAGAAAATATTGCTTCTTTTTCCATGGAGGAACATAATGACTCAAGTGGAAATCCAGATGGAACTGTCCGTATATCTATTATTCCTGCTACCAATTATCCAAAAGGTGTGGATGTTTCTGCACTAAAGACAGATATTACTAATTATCTAAAGGATGGATCTATAAAAGGTACTGTGGACTTACTTAACAAATCCGGAGAACTGGATGATCCTGCTACGGATTTCAGAGGTTTTGGTTATTATGAGAAGACACTTGATTCCATTGTTCAGACCTTTGCCAAGACGTTTAATGATTTAAATGGAAATATGCAGGCTTACACAGGAGCCAATGTTTTGCCATCTTCCGGGACTGCCAAAGCTATGACTACGACCGGATCAGAAAAAGCAGAATTTGCTTTTGGTTTTTCTAATACAACGGGTAATTTCTTAAGCGGTGAAACAATTAACTTTAATGGTACCGTATATACCTTTGGTGACGGTTCCGGAACCACCATTAAAGTTGGTGATACCTTGGATAAGAGTCTGGAAAATCTAGCTACCAGATTATCTACGGATTTTGCCAGCTTAAATGTAAACGGCTCAGCGGTTGATGGTAAGTGGACCTATAACAGTAGCAGCAAGAAACTGACGTGGGCCAGTGATCTGCCTTTAAGCTCTGGTACAGAAATCACCAATTCCAGCATAAAATTTACAGATACAAATACAATAAGCTTTTTATACAAAGCATACCCCAGCAATATTAAAAACTTTGATTTATTTAAGACATCTGACGGCAGTAAGGATTTCACTGCCTCAAATATTAAGATTAACGATGATTGGATGAATAACTCAATTCATATCATAGCCTCTCATGATCCGGATGCAGGCTCGACAGCCAATGATAATATTTTAAAAATGTTAAAATCTTTAACTGACAGCAGAGAATTTAAATATGAATATACTAATACGGATAGTAGCGGCAATAAAACATCAAAATCTATATCATTTTATACCGGAAATTTCTCTGAGTGCTATTCCACTCTGGAGAATAATCAGGGTATTGACAGTTCATCAAACAAAGCAATATTGGATAATCATGTTTCAGTAGTGCAGCAGACTGCCAATAATAAGGATTCTGTATCTGGTGTCTCTTTGGATGAAGAAGGAATTAATCTGATGCATTTCCAAAAATCATTCAGTGCGGCTGCCCGTTTTATGACAACCCTAGATCAGGCTCTCGATGTTCTAATTAACAGTACCGGAGTAGTCGGCAGATAAAAGGAGGTAAACAAATGAGAATTACTACTAATGCATTAATCAGAAATTACAAAAGCGGTCTCTCTACTTCAATCAATAACTTAAATATTTCACGTACTCATGTTATGACACAGCGGAGTTTTAATACTGCTGCCGAAGATCCAGCTTCTGCTGCGAGGGCCTCCCAGCTTCATCGTAAATATTATAAGAACCAGGATAATTTAACAATGCTTGATGAAGCACAATCCCGACAGGATGGTCAGGAAGATGCACTGCGGCAGGTCTCAGATATGGTCAAGACTATCAGTAAAAACTATAATATACAGGCATTGAATGGAACCAACCAGACAAAGGAGGTACGCCAGAGCTATGCAACTGCAATCCGCCAGTTCCAGCAATCCATGGTGCTGAGTCTCAATTCTACCTATGAGGATACGTTTCTTTTTGCTGGCTCCGACGGGAAAAATCCTCCATTTGAATTAAGTTCAGATGGAACGCTTAGCTATCGTGGAATTAATGTTAACGCAAGCAAGGGTTCTGCTGACTACGAAAAACTTAAGACCATGTCAAATGAAAATCTGTATGTGGATCTCGGAATGGGACTTTCCATGGATGATTTTGACCAGGTAGTATCTTCAAGTGCCTTCAACATGTCTCTCCCAGGAATTAATGCGGTTGGTTTCGGGAGCGATGAAAACGGGATGAGCAATAATATAATCGTGATGGCTGGTAAACTTGCAGACTCTTTAGAGGCAGAAACATTTGATGCAGACCAGTTTCGGGATCTTATGAATAAATTTGATACATTAGGGGCTAATTTAACAAATCAGATCACGGAATTGGGAGTTAGATCCGAATTTTTGACCACTACAAAAGACCGGTTAGAAAATGCAGAAATTTCAATACAGGAACAAATGTCAAGTGTGGAAGGTGTGGATATGGCGGAAGCGATCACCAATTATTCGTGGGACCAGTACGCTTATAATGCTGCATTAAAGGTTGGAACTAGCATTTTATCCTCGTCTTTCATTGATTTCATGCGCTAAGATTTATAGGAGGGATTTTATATGGAACCATTGCTTCAGATAAAAACCATACCAATAAAATATGAGATGAAAATACAGAAGGCCGAACTTAGATACTCACAATCTAAGACTGATGTATTAATCAATAATGAAAGCGGTAGCCTGGATATTAACAGCAAGCCGATTAAGCTGAGCATTGATACTTACGATGCCCGCAGTTCAATTAATCCAACCACTATGGAAAGCGTCCGTCAGGCGGCTGCTTCCGGTTTGGAGGCTGCATCAGAAGCTACTGCTACCTATACAGAGGAGGCTGCACTATTGTTAGACGCCAAAGTTTCAAATCCCCTCGATCAAATTTTCCGACAACGTGCTCAAATGCCTACCGGTGAGTTTGGTTTAGCTTTTATTCCAACTAGCGGTCCTGATCTTGAATGGTCAGCCCCTGATTTGAATATTAAATATCAAATGGATAAAATGAGTTTTGACATCAGAGCTGCTAAGGGAGACTTTGAATTTATACCTGGCAGCATTGAAATTTCAATCACTCAAATGCCCGATGTGGAAATAGAGTATATTGGTAAACCAATGTACGTCCCTCCAAGTGCTGCTAAATACTTTGATCACGAACCAATTGATGTCCTGGCTTAAATTAATATCTGGAGGTACACATGGAAATAAAAACGCAATATTTTGGTTCAATTTCTTGTTCTGATGAGGAACTGATTCATTTCTCAGACGGATTATTTGGATTCTCAGAGTTAAAAAATTATGTACCTCTTGCATTTCAGGATAGTAGTGACGCTTTGATATCTCTGCAGTCTATCGATGATTTTAGAGTATCTTTTATAATTATGAATCCGTTTCAACTATATTCTGAATACGCACCTGCTTTATCTGCCGAAGATAGCAATTTGTTAAAGGCTTCTTATGACGAAAAAAATATATCCTATTATGTCATCTGTGTAATACATGATGATATGGAAGAAAGCACCATTAATTTGAAAGCACCGATTGCAGTTAATACAGATACAAGAGAAGCAAAACAGATAATATTAGATAACCCTCTCTATAAATTCCGTCATCCAATTAAAGATTTTATGAAAAGGGGGAAATAATATGCTGATACTTCAGAGAAAAAAGGAACAGTCTCTAAACATCGGCGATAATATTTCTATTACTGTACTGGAGATTGGAAATGACTGGGTGAAACTGGCAATTGATGCACCCAGAGATATATCTATATTAAGATCCGAGTTAGTAGAAGCCGTTTCTGCTAATCAGGAGGCGGTTTCTCTACCTCTGAATGCAGGGTCAATTTCTAAAATGAAAGAATTTTTTTCAGAGAAACAGAAAAACAGTGAAAATACCTGATATTACTTGGGTATTTCCACTGTTTCTTTTGATTCTTCATCTGTATTCTCCGGATTTGTCTTTCTACTAATAAAAGGTAATCTTTTTACTGCCCCAAGGAACACACGTTTTAACTTAGGATACGTTTTATAACGAAGAGGATTTGTACATATTCTGATTAAATATCTCCATAACCTTAATCCCCAGAATACCGGCAATAATAATTTTACCTTTCCCAACAACGGGTATATCGTTTCCATATATCTACGATCAGGAAAAAGCCAAATAACCATCTTTTTTATTTCTTCTAGTCTGCGATTCCTTGCATAACAGTCAGCAACCGTATTTATCAATGGCAAAAGCTTAGAACTAATCTCTCTTCCATCCGTTCCTTTTGAAAGAATATATGATTCCATAGCTTCATAGATCTCTACATTTTCAATCACTGCGCCAGTGCCAAACCATCTAAGAATTAAATGCTCAAGGCGCTCTGCAAAATCGGCTATTTTTAACTTTTTAAGACTGCCATATATATAAGGCCAATTGAAATCTTCACCATAAGTCTTATAAAAAATCCAAAAATCCATAATCTGGCTTAAACTGATATCTCCTCTTGCATAACTATTCGTTAGTCTGCACATTAAAAACAAATATCTGTCATCAAGAGGCAGTTCACGAATACTCTTGTTTTCATTCTTAAGGGGAGTTTTTTTAAGCAGTTTCTTAAAAAATCTTTGCATGGAAGAGCTAAAAAATAGTGTATAATCAAAATTTATTACCCGTATTCCAGGAATACGATAAAACAGCCTGCCTGTCTCATCCATTTTACGATCTTCAAAATCTACTTTTTTTAGAATTTCCCATATTATACGGGTACTTTTTCTACTGGAACCAATCTCAATGGATTCACGGCAACACATTTCTTCAATAGGATAATTTTTTACTATATCTGTATAGCTGATATAAAAGCAGTTAATCCTCTCACGTTCCATCAGAGCGACCAGTTGCATTTCACTTTTTTGTAAACGTCCTACCCTATAAACTGATTCTAGATATTTATCAAAAAACTGCTGTCGTACAGCTTGAGGGATGTCTTGATCAAGCCCTAAAATTCCATAGTGTACAGCATGTGCAACGCCATGGTAATCAGATAACCGAAACATCTTTTCCCAATCAAGTGAACGTATTGGCTCAGGTGAAGGTTTTTGATTCATCACTGCAGATAGTATAATTAATAAATACCGCTCTTCATAACCTTTAATCATTCATTTTTCCATCCTTAATTAAGTCACATGTGCCACACACCACCTGTATTAGCATACAAGCCCTATAATATATATCGGATTTTTCATCTTAATCTTAACTTTATAGAGTGTTTATCCGATAAATTACATATAACAATAAAGAAAAAGGTGAGCCGTATGAACAGATTCTTTAAATCACTATTCAAAACCCTGTTCGTAATCGTCATCCCGTTTGCGATTTTTTCTTCTAACTATCAAATTAATGGATCAGCCGCTGATATTTCCCCAAATTCAAGCATTATACTTCCTGAGACAGTTGAAGCAGATATCCCTCAGGAAGGCAAATACGATTTGATGCTGGACAGCGTATCCGGTCCCCTCACTTATTATAATCAGGCAGATGCCAGGTGGGGGAATTATCTTTGGGGTGGAAGAGACCCTTTGGTTACCTACGGATGTGGACCTACTGTTATGGCTATGGTCATAACCAGCCTTACTGGAAATCAGGTGCTTCCGACCGATATCGCTAACTGGGCAGCGGCCAATAACAGCTGGTGTCCCGGAGAAGGTTCGTATCATCGCCTCATACCTGACAGTGCTTCCGCATATGGTCTTTTAGTTTCACCAATAAAAAACCGTACTGTAGAAGGGATTAGAAATGCCCTGGATTCTGGACAGTTGGTTATTGCCTTAATGAAAAAGGGGCATTTTACTCAACAGGGTCATTTTATCATCATAATTAATTACAATGCTGATGGATCTTTTCGAATTGCAGATTCTAATAACTATGATAATACAAAATATAATTGGGATCCAAATGTAATAGTTGGTGAACTGAATAACCGTGCCTCCAACGGTGGCCCCCTTTGGGCGATTGCTCCACCGAACTAAACTTATTTAATTATAAAAGGAATGGGTATCTGCAAGCCGCGTACTGATATATTTATCAATTTCAATCGTGCGTTTTAGTATTTGCTTGATACTCTTTCCTTTTTCATTAACTTTTTCTGATATCTGACCGTCTGTTTCGCAATTATCCTGCCCTCTTAACCACTTTTCCACTTTAAGAGCTTCCTCGGTAGACATCACAGATATTAAACATTTTATATTCCTATCTATCACATCAGCCTTATCCATCTCATCTTGACGCATTCCCAAAAGCATCTGTACTGAAGTTTGGTCATTGCGGGAAAGGAATTCTCCCACTTCACGGGTTATTCTTTCTATTTCTGCCATACACTGATATTTTTTCTGCATCTCTTTTAAAATCTCCAAAAGTATGGATTCTTCCATATGTATAACCTCCTATTTGCAGATTATTGATAAATGGCTGGAGAGAAGCTTCTCTCCAGCCTGTAGAAATCAACCGCCGATTCGTTGTGCCTCTCTAAAGGAGTCACGCAGATCCATAATCAAAGGTCTTATTTCTGCTATTATCGCAGCATTTCTTCCTGCCTTAATACGGATTAGTTCGTAAAGGAAAAAGTCATAAAGTCGTTTTAACTCATTACTAATCTCATATTGAAAATTAAGAGTATCCCTTAAATAGGTAACTATATCCACAGACCGTTGTATGGATTGCTCAAAAAGCTCATAATCTTTATTATCCAATGCCAATTCGGACCTGGTAAGCCGCTTTAATAATTCATCATATAAAAGATTAAGCATTTCACCCGGAGTCATTGTATTCACAGTCTGTTCTTTATAATGTTGATATCCATTAACTGCCATCTTTCACTCCGTTTCTTATGAACCAAGGGATGAACTCAGCCAGCTGCTTTGGGAGTTCATCTGGGAAATCAATGTTTCCAGATTTGTAAACTGCTTGACGTACCGGTCTGTCTCTGTTTTCAACTGAGTGTTAAGACGTTCAATCACATCATCAAGACTGTCCATTGCAGTTTGCAAGGAATTCTTTAGAATACTGGTAGGTGCGTATACAGAACCTGCTCTTTCGATCAAAATACCTTTTGTAGCACCAGTAGTACCAGCATATTTTTCAGTGATCTCAGATAACCTTGCCATAACACCGCCCTTGTCATCTGTTGTTGAATCTGCCTGTCTTGTAAACAGTTTCTGAAGATCTGAAGAATTAGACTCCAAAGCTGCCCGAAACTTGGTCTCATCAAGAACAAGCTTTCCATTATCACTGTAATCGGTGCTAGTAGAAATTCCAAATGACTCCAAAGTTGCTTTATCTGCAGAACCACTATCGAAGATAAACCTCATACTATCGGAAAGACCTCTTAATTCTGAATCATTAAAAAGCATACCGGCTTTCGCCTTTACTTCCCATTTCTCAATCTGATCATCTGTCATTTCTTCTTTCTGATCGTCAGTAAGAGGCTCGTAGCTGCGGTTTGGTTTAGTGGAAACTTCTTTGTTTACCAGTTCAATTATGTCGTTATAATCTTTAATCATGCTGGTTACGGCTGATACAATCGTATCTGCATCAGTTTTTGCATTAAATGTAATTGGTTCTGTACCTGCTGCCAGAGTATTTCCGCTGTAGCCAAATGCGCCGTTTACAGTAATATTCAAACCATCAAGATTAAAGGTATTATTTCCACGAATTAACTCAACCGGAGTTTCCGATCCGGCATATTTTACGCTGACAATGGCATCCTGACCATCCTTTGTTGTATAATCATGAAATAGTACACTGGAATCATCATCAGGACCAAACTCAATCTTACCAGCGGAACCATCACCTTTGGATACAATAGAAAATTTATCTGCATTCTGTAAGTAGCTGATTGTTACACCCGCATCGGAAGAATTAATTTTGCTCATGATATCACTCATGGAGCTGCCATAAGTAAGTCCTGTAATGGGTACATTATTTATAATTAACTTTAGCTCTGTATCTGCTGTCTTTCCATCAAAATTACTGTTCAACCCCGAATTTATTAATGATGATGTTAAATTTAGACGATTGGATTCACCTGCTTCTACTTTTAAAGCTCCATTCTTTCCGGTAATACCGATATCAGCTGATGAGATAGACAATACGGAAGAAGTATCATTAGTATTATCATTAGTAATACCATTAGTACTGGTATTTGGTATCTTCGTCTCAAACTTCAGTGTTCCTCCATCAGGGGTAACGGCTATTCTCCCAGATCCAAATTTTTTAGCAAGCTCCGTCTGTAAGTAATTTGCTAAACCATTCAAATCACCGTATTCACTTTGTCTGGTCTTATCAAACTCAATCGTCTGTGTGGTTCCATTATAAGTGAAACTAACACCTTTCCCTGCTACTCTGTCCAAGAAGGTTTTTGAGTCAAACAGTTTCTGAGTCCTGTTCTTCAATTCTGTAGAAAAACCATCTGCTGTAATTGTTTTGTTTTCATCACTGACACTTTCAATATCTGAAATTCCTAACGCACTTAAAGCCCCGCTTGTTCCACCAGTAATCTGAATTGTGTTTCCTGCTGTATCCTTCGAGATAAAGTTAACCTTAGCCAATGCAGTTGTAGGATCTGAAGCGTTAGCTCCAGTTGTCTGTACCCCAATTACTTCTGCTAATGTTTTTCCATTGCCAATGGAAACATTCTTTAATGCTCGTGCAATCGATTTTTCAGCAGATTCTGCGGTGCTGTAATCGTATGTAAATCCGTCAGATGCCGTTCCGCTGCTCAGTGATACAGAGTAAGTCTTTGTACCATATTTAAAATACAAAGACTGTCCTTCTAAAGTGCTGACGGACTCTGATCCAAAATTAATACTTCCTGTAGCAAGCTCACTATCTGAAACATTCCCATTTGAAGTTATAGAGGCTTTACTGGCAAGCTGCTTCACTCCCACTATGGACATACTATCAGAAAGGGAAGAGCTTCCTGATACACTGACATAACTGCTGTTGGCACCTACCGTAGTCACACTACTTCTTGCCCAAAAACTGGGACTTGACAAGTTAGTACTCTGATTGGTATATGAGGTGTATTTTTTGGAGAATTCCACAAGTTTTGAGCTGACGGAACGATACGCCTCCTGAGTCCATGAATAAGTCTGTTTTTTCTTCTGCTGTTTTGCAATCTTCGCTTTTGTGGACGCTGTCATTCCCTCAATCAGGGTATCTCTGTCCAAACCACTTGCCAGACCGCCGTAACCTTTTATAGATGATGCTGAACTGTTTTTAATACTGGTCAATGCTGATGCCATACTAATAACTCCTTTCTTAACTATCTAAATAATCCAATTTTCGTCAAAAATCGGTTTTTTTTGTGTTTTGGCTATACTTATTTATCGTCATATTGTATACTAAAGATAATAGTATTATCTTAATTTACGATTGGAGGAATACAATTTGTCAACTGTAATTACTATTACAAATCAAAAGGGCGGCGTAGGCAAAACCACCACTTCCTGTTCCCTTGCCTGCGGTCTTGCCATGAATAATAAAAGAGTGCTGGCTGTTGATTTAGACCCTCAGGGTAATCTTGGATTTAGTCTGGGACTTGAAATTGAAAACTGTGCAACTATTTACGAGGTTTTCCAGGGAACTGCAACGCTGCAGGAGGCAATACGTCCATCAAAGTATTGCGACGTAATTTCATCAAATATACTTTTAAGCGGCGCCGAGCTGGAATTTACCGGAAAGCAGAGAGAAAGTATGTTAAAGAACTTACTGTCTACAGTTGCCGGTTATTATGATTATATTATTATTGATACTCCTCCTGCTCTGAATATTTTAACAGTTAATGCTTATGCGGCCGCAGATTATCTGATTATTCCCATGGTACCGGAGATTTTAAGCCTTCTTGGTGTATCTCAAATTAAAGATACAATTAACACAGTACGTGCATCTGTTAATCCAAATTTGGTTGTACTGGGGATACTGCTGAATAAGTATAATTCAAGAACACTTCTTTCCAGAGAAGTGAAGGAGATGGCCCAGAGTATTGCCTCCCAGATTGGAACACGGGTGTTTGAGACACATATCAGATCCAGTGTTAGTGTAGCAGAAGCGCCGGCTCAGGGAGAAAGCCTTCTGGATTATGCACCCAGATCCAATCCTGCCCAGGATTACAAAGCATTGGTAACTGAAGTCCTAGAATTGATTAAGAAATTAAAATAATAAAGACTTGAGAGGAGCACATAAACATGGCTAGGAAAAGCAGCAAAACAGCTCATGTAATGAATCTTCTGGCCGGAGGTGAGGCGGAATCTTCGAAATCAGAAGCTGCTAAGGAAAACCTTGCTGCCAGCCAGGCAGCTGAGTCTAAAGGGACAATTAAAGAATTGACGGTTTTGGCTCAGCAGGCTTCCATACAAATGCAGGATAGTCCTTTGTCTCCCAGCCCAATTTCTATTATAGATCTATCCTCTTCGGTTCAGGATCCAGTTGCTGAGTTGATTAAGCAGCAGCTGGAAGAAGATGAAAAGAAGGAACTGGGGAATGGATTCTCTGAGAAAAAAGAAGATAATTCTCTGCCAGATTCTCTTCCTGACCCGGTATCAGACAATGTAATAAATAATGTGGAAGACTCAGCTTGGGGAGACAGGGAAGAAGTGCCTGTTGCAGAGCAATTTACTGAATCATCTGACAATTCAACAGATGAGATAGATGAGGCAGTTGTTCCGGATTTAGATAATCAGAATGAGCCAGGTATATCTGATGTTGATGAGCTAGTTCAAATGGACATATTAAGTATCGATGAACCTGATCAAACCGGTATGCAAAACTCCAATGAACCAGAACAATCAGATATTGCAGCTTCTGATGAATCAGCGCAACCTAATATTCCTGTACCCGATAGTTTGACAAAGCCGGATCAAATTTACGATGAGTTGGCACAGCCTGATGTTCAGGATTCCTTAGAGTCAATAGTCCCTGCTACACAAACTGGGGACACTCCTGCAAAACCCGAACCTCCTGTTACCGATACTCCTGCCACTCCAAAAACCTCTAATTTCAAGTATCTGAATGTAATGGAGCATGTTGTGGAGAATATTGCCAGAGACTATATAGGGCGTCTTGGCGGCTGTACCTGTGAGCACTGCATTGCCGATGTTACTGCTTTGACGCTTAACAAACTTGCTCCTAAATATGTGGTAGTGGAGCCTCCCGCTGCTTCTCCTTTGCTGAATTTTTATTCCAGCCGTTTTGCTCCACAGGTGATAGTAGAATTAACAAAATCATGTTTTATAGTAAAAGAAAACCCACACCATTAAGTGTGGGTTTTCTTAGTTACGGGAATATCTGTTTCCTGGTCTGCGCTGACCGTTAAACCGTTCCATATCTCATTAACAGCTTCTACACAGTCCATATAAGTCTGCGCCAGCTGCCCGGAAGGTATCTCCAGTTTTTCGGATAGCTGCTTCACTTTTTTCCATTCTGCATCTTCATAACTAAGAATGAGTTCATATAATTCACCACAAACCCCTTCCTTGCGAATAAGAGCATCTTTTATTTCCTGGGCAACCGGAACTTCTTCCAGAATTTCCTCCAGAGGTGCATTGATCATGTACTGGAGTGTAGAGAACATGCCCATCATATAAACTTCTGAACGGATTATTGGAAGATCTTTGATATGATCTGAAATCGTCATTGCAAAATTGGCTCTCAGGAAAGACAGTTTCATCATTGCTTCTAAGGATTCTTCATTATCAATGTCATTGTTGAAGCTTAATAAATATACCCATTGCTTCAACTGGCTGATTCCCATGGTCACCAGTGCCTGACGTATGGAGGAAACTCTTCGGCGAAGGGCAAAGTATGCGGAATTAACGATCTTAAGAAGCGCATAGCTTAATGCAGCATCTCTGTTTATAATCTCTTCAATCTTTTCTATATCCGGTTCATCTTTAGAGACTTCCACCACCAGCTGGAAAAAGTTCCCCTCTAAAAATTCCATACGGTTTACTTTTCCGGCCATAGCCTCCGCAACATAGCTTCCTTCTGCATAATCTGCGCCAACTTCAATTGCAAGCTCATAATCAGCCATGGAGCTGACACCTGTTACGATACACTTCTTATCAAAGCCCTTCATCGTATTAATGAGGTTTTTTAAAGAGCTGCGTTCTTTTCCTTCCTGCTTGTTTCTGATGTCAATTTTTATGTATGTAACATAATCCAGCATGGAGAAATATTTGGGAGAAAACTGGAAGTCATTGATGGCAAATACATACCCTTCTGCCCTGTACTTTCTTATGATAGTCGGAGACAATGGGTGAATCATAACATGATCTTCAATCTGAATCACCATCTTATCCTTATCAAAAATCTTCGGTGTATTCCGAAATAACAATGAAGGAGTAAATGTAACAAAAGTAAGCTTATCATGAAAAATGCTTTCTGTATTCTGCATCAGAAATCCTGCAATTGTGTCAGCCGCTGCTACATCTGAGCTGCTATAAAGCGAATCATAATCCTTCTGAAACAATACTTCGTAGCCGATAATCCTGTCCTCCTTCAACGCCTTAATAGGCTGCCGGGTGACATACTTATCCATTCGTCTTCCTCCTTTGAAGTAAGTGATCAATTACTTCTACCAGATGGGCGATTTCCGGCTTACTCAGCTGTTCATCTGCTCCCAACTGTTTTCCCTTTATCATCAATTCCTGATTAATCATGGAAGAGAAAATAACCAAAGGAATATGCTTTAATTTTTTATCTTCTTTTACCAGCTTAGTCAGGCGGTGTCCATCCATCTCAGGCATCTCAATGTCTGTAATAATCAGGCTTACCTTATCTTCTAAATCTGAATCATCTTTTATCTGGCTTAAATAATTCCAGGCTTCCTGACCATTATTTTTAAAAGTAAGGTTTTCATATCCTGCTTTTTTAAGAGCAGCTTCTATCATCTTGGTCAGAAGAATGGAGTCTTCAGCAATTAGAATCGGATTAGCCACAGATGCTCTCTTTCCAAGCTTATTAATATCATCGATCTGGATTCCGGTCTCAGGAGCGATGTCAGCAACAATTTTTTCAAAGTCAAGGATGGTAACAAGATCAGTTCCGCACTGAGCGATTCCAGTGGCCACTCCTTCATCTCCACGGCTTATGGTGTCATCTGGTTTCTGAATATTCTTCCAGGAAATACGGCTGATACCAACTACGCTGTGAACACGGAAAGCAATGTGCAACTTGTTGAAATTGGTGATAATAAACAGATCTTTGCCTTGTTTTTCACCTTTACTGCCAGTAAGGTAATAAGGGAGATCAATAACTGTAAGAAGAAGATCCCTTGGTTTAAAAATCCCCTCTACGGCTGGGTGGGCATGAGGGATGGGTTTCACCTTATCTGACATCATAATCTCGCGTACTTTTGCAACGTTAATTCCATATAATTCACCGTAAATGGTGAATTCCATTATTTCAATTTCATTCGTCCCTGATTCTAATAAAATCTCTGTTTCTGCCATACTTTTTCTCCTTTATCCCAATATAATCCAGCAAAAACAACTGCCTGTTAATTTATCGGCAACTTTCTGCCAGTTCATAATGTTTACAAAACAATTTCTGCTCTGCCGTAAGTTCTGATTTTAACCTGCCCCGTGCTTACATCCATGGACATGGTTCGTGCATAGTTTTCTCCAACGTCCAAAGCAGCAAGCCGGATCCCCTCTTTTTGGAGAATCTGTTTTACACTTATAATATTGCGGGCTCCGATATTGCCAAGAGTACTGTTGCCCTGCAATTCGAACATTTTTGCCCCCCCTGCAATCTTTGCAATCAATCTTGGTTTTCTTGCGCCCAGGATTTCTATCTTTCTAAATGTCTCAGCCAGTCCTGTATCTGCATACTTAAATATATTTCCGTCTCCTGATCCGTATACTTCCGGAAGCATGATATGCACAAGCGCCCCCAGCTTTATCATGGGATCATATAAACAGATACCAATGCAGGACCCCAGAGCATAGGTGATCAATGTCCCCTCCTGCCTGGCAAATTTCATGTCCGCAATTCCCACTGTTATCTGTTTATCCATTTACAATCCCCAGCTTTTCCATTAAAAAGTTCAATGACATAATATCCGGCATCATCAGCAAGTCACTGTGAAGGACTTTTCCTCCTATTATAAACTGTCCGCTTATCATCATCATCTTATCTGTCTGATATCCAAATTCCACCATCGGAACACTTAAGATGCCTCCCAGCATGTTGA
Source organism: Lacrimispora sp. (assembly GCF_031982545.1). Taxonomy (GTDB): domain Bacteria; phylum Bacillota; class Clostridia; order Lachnospirales; family Lachnospiraceae; genus Lacrimispora. Next base: position 60,240 of record NZ_DALYXB010000018.1, on the reverse strand, counting down.
CTGCGATGTCAGGTACTGAAAGATTAATTGTAACCTCACTCAGTGTTGACATTGCATTAACATAAGATGAGATAATAATATTACCGATCTCTTCCAAAGCAGAAGTCTCTAAAACATTAAGCTGGTAATAGTCTTCAATCTCCTGCTGCATAACACTGGACAAAACCTCATTTATAAAATCCATTTTTAAAATAAAGAGCATTAAACCGTTGATTTCACCTGTCATCTTCACCAGGATCGCCGCCACAATTTCCTCCGGATCACCCAAAAATTTGATGGCCTCATTATATCCCAGTATCTGAACATCGGGTAGTGTCATTCGAACGGTCTTGTTCAGCATGGAAGAAAGTGCGGTAGCCGCATTGCCTGTACCAATACTGCCTATCTCCCGTATCAGATCCAGCCCAAGCCCATTCATTTCGTCATAACGTGTTATTTTCATATGATCGCCCTCTTTCATGAAACTCTGCGATATTTACCGCAGAGAATTTATTGTCGATTCAACTTCATCGGAAGTCTGTACCATCTTAAGAGCATAGGAGTAGGCTCTCTGGGACTCCATCATTTTCGTCATCTCCAATGCAAAATCGGTACCAGACTGCTCCAGAGATCCACTTACTACTTTTGCCTTCTCCAGGAGTATGGGAGTCCCATTCACTGCCGTTGCAGAAAAAACATTGTCTCCTATGGGTTTAAGGTTACTGGTATTGGCAAAGGTATAGATTCCAATCGCATGGGGATCATGTTCTCCTTCCTGCAGTTCCTCTGTTTCTTCTTCCTCTTCTGCTTCCTCGGAAGGGTAGGATGCCGGCTTTACATCATAGGAAATTTCCGCCTGATCCATATTAAGAACCCGTTTTCCATCCACATTCACAAGATAAAATTTGTCCGTTGTCTTTGCAAGGGAAAAACGTCCGTCACGGGTGTATGTGATTTCTCCGGATACAGGATCCTTCAGCATGAAAAAGCCATCGCCTTCCACCGCATAATCATGTTCCTGTCCCGTAGACTGATACGGCATGGCTGTCATGTTTGTCTTTATCTGGTCTATTTTTGATCCGCTTCCAGTCTTTATGTTTGTATCATTAAGTGAATTTCGTGTCTGTTCATAGATCAGATCGGAAAACACACCGTATTCCGGCTTAAAACCAACTGTATTTACATTTGCAATATTATTTGATACAACATTGAGTTTCGTCTGCTGATTCATGGCACCCTGTGCGCCTATGTAAAAGGATTGATTCATCCGTTGTTCCTCCCCTATACTCTGCCAATGTCAGATACTATTTTACCCATGAGCTGGTCATACATCTTAAGCACCTGGGCTGCACTCTGGGTTGCTCTCTGACTGGTCATCATGGAAGTCATCTGCTCAATTGGATCAATATTAGATCGTTCCACTGATTTCCACATAATTCCACCGTCAACAGCTTTTCCCTCTGCCTGGGTAGTGAAGGTTCCGTTATCCCCTTTTACAAGCTGAGCTGCATCATCGAAATTTACCACACCAAGCTTCCCAATCAGCGTTGCTTCTTTTGCCTCCGTATCACCGCCATCTTCATCCGTTTTAAGCCCTTTTAAGGGCTCTTCATATATGTTCCCGGACTGATCCACAGTAATGTGATTAGAAGTCATCTCAATTGGGTTTCCGTCTTCTCCAAGAACTCTTCCTAAATTTGATAAGCATAGATAACCATCCTGATCAACATCAAAAGATCCATTTCTTGTATAGAGTCGAGTCCCGTCTGTACCCTCGATGGTAAAAAATCCAGGCTTTGTTAATGCAAAATCCAAATTACCGCCAGTTTCCTCCACATTGCCCTGATCAAAGCTGGTTTTCACACCTGCTACCGTTTTCAGCATGGATGCAGTACCAATCGGAGTGTAACTGCTTTTATCCACATTCCCGCTCCTGTAGAGCATCTCTTCCTTAAATGTGGTGCTGGTCATACGGTCTGATTTAAAGCCAGGCGTACTTACGTTTACCATATTGTTACTGATGGTATTTAAATTCCGGTTCTGATAAAGCATCCCGGAAGCCAGATTATAAAATCCTTGAAACATCCCGCTATTCCCCTTTCCTATTTCCCATTTATAAAATTAGTCAGATTCAGTCTCAGTTTCTGTATGGCATTGGAGTGAATCTGTGAAATTCTTGGTTCACTGACATTCATGACCCTGGCAATCTCTTTCATATTTAATTCGTCCATATAATACAAAGAAATAACCTTTTGTTCATTTTCCTTTAAATTATTTATGGCAGATACCAGTATCTGTTTAAATTCTTCCTGAAGATAGTGAGATTCCGGCTGGTCATTTTCGCTGATGGATGGGAGCTGGACTGTTTTTTTGTTGTCATTGCTTCCCTCTAACACCATATCAAGGGATATGACACTGTAAACATTGGTCTTTCCTAACGCTTCCTGATATTTATCCAGCGATACATTCAGATACTCGGCCGTTTCTTTTGAGGATGGAAAACGTCCCAGACGGTTACATAATTCCATAACCGTATTGTCCAGTTCTTTGGCATTTTTTCTGACACTTCTTGGGATCCAGTCCTGTTTTCTTGCCATATCTATAATCATACCACGAATTCGCTTGGAAATATATGTTTCAAACTTCACATTCATATCAGGATCAAACTTTTCAATCCCATTCATGATCGTCAATACACCTTCATTAACGATATCCTCTATTTGAGCAAAGCTTAAATAGACATCACGCATTTGAATTGAAATGCTCTTCACCATATACATATAACGCATTACCAGCTCGTGCTTGATTTTAATATCCTTAGTACGCTTATATTTAATTAGTAAATCTTCATTGGTATATTGGCTTAACTCCTGCTCCATTCCGATTAACACTGCCTTTCTGACATTATCCCCTGTCAAACGGTAATATTTCCGACTGCCTGGATCTGAATATTATTTGCAATTTCATTAAATGAAAGAACATAGACGTTGGGATAAAACTGTTCGATCAGACGGTAAAAATACAGCCTTACTACCTGACTTGTTAGAATCACAGGTTTTTGTTCCAGATCGTTAAATTTCTTAATCTGTTCACCCAGCTGTCCGATTACTGACTGCATTACCTCAGGGCTGAGAGCCAGATAAACGCCCTGCTCCCCTTTCGCCATGCTGCTGATAATATTTTTCTCCAGATCCGCATCCAGAGTCAGAACTTTCATCTGACCTCCATCACAGAACATTCTGGTAATGGTTCTCTTTAAAGCGATTCTGATATTCTCAGTAATAAGATCGATATCCCTGGTTGTTGAAAGAGCATCCACAATGGTCTCTAAAATAGTTTCCATATCTTTTATCGGCACACCTTCTTTTAAAAGACTGTTGAGTATCTTTTGGAAGTTGCCGTAGGATAACTGACCTGGGAACAACTCCTCCACAAGTTCAGGCGAATGTTTCTTAACATTGTCTAACAGCTGCATAATTTCCTGTCTGCCAAGCATCTCATATGCATGCTGCCTGATGGTTTCTGATAAGTGGGTCAGCATAACTGACAACGGATCAATAACTGTATATCCATAGATTTCGGCCATTTCTTTATTTTCAGGCCGGATCCATTTACTTGGGATTCCATAAGCCGGCTCCACAGTTTCAATTCCATCTACTTCACCGGAAAGAACTGGCGGTTCCAGGGCGAGATAATAATCTACCAGGATTTCACCCTTTGCTACTTCTTCACCTCTGATTTTAACAACATACTGATTGGTATTCAGACTGGAACTGTCTCTTAGTCTGACCGATGGGATAACAAATCCCATGTCCTGGGCATATTGTCTTCTGAAAATGACAATACGGTTAATTAACTTTCCCCCGCTGCCTTCGTCAATCAGTGGAATCAGACTATAACCGAATTCCAGTTCAATAGGGTCTACACTAATCAGGGAATATACATTATTTACATCTCTGTAATAGGATTCTTCGTCTGCTGGTGTCTGCAGGCTCGTATCCTCCATGAACGTATTCTGATACTGCTCCACCTCTTTAAAGGCTGACTGTTTCACTTTACGCTCCAACTGATAACCGGTTCCTATGAGCAGAACTGCCATAAGACCAAGCTGGAATTTTGGCATTCCCGGAACAAGCATGAGTACAACCAAAACAAATCCCGTAAGCATAATGGCTCTTGGCTGAGCCAAAAACTGTGCGGATACATCCTCATTTAAGCTGCCATCTGATACGGCTCTGGTAACAACCATACCGGTAGCTACTGCGATCATAAGGGAAGGAAGCTGGGATACCAGTCCATCTCCTACTGTAGCAATACTATAAATGGTTAAAACCTGGGAGAAGGGCATATTGGACTGAACAATACCAATGATCGCACCACCAATAAAATTGATTGCGGTAATGATCAAAGAAACGATTGCATCGCCCTTTACGAATTTGGTAGCACCATCCATGGCACCGTAAAAATCCGCTTCTTTCTGGATTTTATAACGTCTCAGCTTCGCTTCCTGCTCATTGATCAGACCAGAACTTAAATCCGCATCAATAGCCATCTGCTTTCCTGGCATGGCATCCAGGGTAAATCTGGCTGCAACCTCCGATACTCGTTCCGTACCTTTTGTAATAACCAGAAAGTTTACTAAAACAATAATCAGGAATATGATAAAACCTACTACAACATTTCCCTGCAATACGAAATCACCAAAGGCCTTAATAACGAGACCAGAAGATCCCATTTTGGTTAAAATGTTACGGGTGGAAGAAACGTTAAGTCCAAGCCGCAACAGTGTGGTGATCAAAAGCAGCGATGGAAAAATGGAAAATTCCAACGGCTCCCGAATGTTCATGGTTATCAGAAGGATAATCATGGATAGGGAAATATTTATTATAATCATTACATCCATAAAAAATGGAGGCAATGGGATGATCAAAAGAAGCACAATTGTAATGACAAATACTACAACGGAATTTTTAAGTAAAGTCTTCATTCTTTTTACACCATTTCTTTCAAGTATCTATGCCGCATTTTCTACTCTATGATCTTGTTATTCATACGGTATACGTATACCAGAATCTCAGCGACCATACCATAATATTCCGGAGGGATTGGTTCCCCCACTTTGGTACTGGCAAAAATCCCCCTTGCAAGAGGCTTGTTCTCCAGCACATAGATTCCATGTTCCTCGCCTATGGCTACAATCCTTAAAGCAAGTTCATCCTGACCCTTGGCAAGCAGAACCGGTGCATTATCTTTTTCTATATCATAACGCAGCGCTACCGCAAAGTGGGTCGGATTTCGAATAATTACATCTGCAGTAGGAACTGACTGCATCATCCTGCTGCGGGCTCTTTCTCTTTGTAAGTTCCGGATACGCCCTTTAATCTCCGGATTTCCTTCTGTCTGCTTGTATTCCTCTTTCATCTCCTGCTTTGACATCTTAATCTGGCGTTCATAATCCCACCACTGGTAAAAATAATCGAAGCCGGCGATTGCCAGGAATACAATTGATATTTTCATTACCATATCCATAATAGAATCCAAAACATAAACTGCTGAATCCATTATATTCATATCAATAGTTCTGGCTACTGCTCTTAAATCACCTTTTATGATCTGATAGAGAATAACTGAAAGTATAATAATTTTAATCAGATTTTTAATAAGCTCTACCAGATTTTTTAAAGAGAGAAGATTTTTAATCCCTTTAATCGGGTTCAGTCTTTCAAACTTAGGTGCCATATTACTTTTTGTAAATAGAAATCCTGTCTGTACGCCTGTTCCAATCACTGCCAATGTAGTGGAGACAAGTATAATCGGTATCGCTGCTTTGGCAATCGCAATTACCATATCCCAGAAAACACTGGTTGTATAATCTGACATGGTATCTGCAAGCGGAGCCAGACTGACATATTTGATCATATAATCCTGCATGGTCCGATACATGAGCGGAAATAATGCTTTCAACATCACGAAAGTTCCAAGAAGAGTTGCAATCATTACCACATCCTTACTAACAGCAACATGACCTTTTTTTCGTTCATCTTTCCGTTTTTTCGGTGAGGCCTTCTCGGTTTTTGAATCATCTGCCATTTCCGTTCATCACATCCTTTGCGCTATAAAATCCTGATCATATTTTCCACTGTCAACAGCATCTGACTGATTATAAATCCAACATAATCAGACATGGGAGAAAATAAGAATATAAGCATTAATAAACCAACCAAAACCTTCGCCTGAATGTTAACCACAAACACATTAATCTGAGGTATCACCTTCATCAGAATTCCCACCGCAATTTCCGTAATAAATTCAATCGCCATTATAGGAAAAGAAAATTTAATTGCCATAACAATACACTGGGTAAATATTTCAAGCATCGCCCATGCAACTTTTGTTCCTATGACAACTTGTCCATAGGGAACGATCTCAGACGACTGGATTAAAAGTTTAAACAGAGCCAGATGACCGTCTACTGCAAAGAACAATAATATAAAATATGCATGAAAGATACTTCCTGTCACCGCAACCTGCGCATTGCTCTGGGGATCAAATACAGTGGCCATGGAAAGTCCCATCTGAAAATCTATAATTGTTCCAGCATATGTAATAATCATGACAAACAGCTCCATGACAAAACCGATCACATACCCCATGGCAAACTCTTTGATCAAAAGCACTGCATATTCAACGGAAGTAACCGGTTCCGGTACCTGCGCGGAAGAAAACGAATACAGCAGAAGGGTGAATACCATAACTGTACCGCCCTTTACATAACCGGGTATATTCCGTCTTCCCAATATGGGATTCAGAAGTATAAAACCTGACATCCGCATGAAAATCAGGGAAAAAAGCATCATCTGTCCTATATCCGGCATTTAACTCTTCCTTTCAACTGTCTAGCTATCCCAGCATGGTATTGAATACATGTATGGTAAAATCACTAAGCGTCTTCATCATATTACTTCCCATCATCAAAAGAATAAGACCTACAACAAGTAACTTAGGCACAAAGGTTATGGTCTGTTCATGAATCTGGGTCGCCGCCTGCAGTATGGAAATGAGAATACCGATGATCATGCTGACCACCAGAACCGGGCCTGAAAGCTTCACGGCTGCACCAAACATTTCGTACATGAGGCTGCTGATTGCAACGTCTGTCATAAGAATTCCTCCCGTCATTAATGAAAGCTCTTAACAAGGTTTGTAAATAATAACTCCCAGCCATTTACTGTAACAAATAATAGCAGCTTAAATGGAAGTGAAATCATGGCGGGCGGTAGCATTACCATACCCATTGACATCAGTGTACTGGAAACAACGATATCCACCAGCATAAATGGGAGGAAAATCATAAAACCAGCTGTGAACGCCCGTTTTAATTCTGAAGTCATAAATGATGGAATGACAACAGTCATGGGTAAATCTTCAATGTTTTCCGCTTTTTCTGTATGGGATAAGTCTACAAACAAATTCAGAGTACTGGTTTCAGTCTGTTTCAGCATAAAACGCTTCATGGGAACCTGAGCCCGTTTCAATGCCTCCGACTGGTTAATCTCTTCTTTTATGTAAGGCTGGTATGCCTGGGTATTAATGTCTTTTATAACCGGATCCATGATAAACAAAGTTAAAAATAGCGCAATGCCCACCAAAACAATATTAGGAGGCGTTTGCTGTACACCAAGTGCATTCCTTGTAAAAGATAGGATAATGATGATTCTGGTAAAAGAAGTCATCATAACCAATATGGACGGAAGCAGTGATATGATGGTCAGAATGAGGAAAAGTTCCAGGGTCGGCACCCTGCCTCCATTAATGTTAACTAAGGCATCTGTATTCATTCTGCTCCTCCTACAAGTCTTTCCGGTTTTTATCCGTATATTTTTTCAGAATGCTGATAAAATCAGGGTATCCGCTTCCTGTTTGAGGATTCTGGATATCCAGGCTTTGTTGAATATCCTCCTCCGTCAGTTCTGCCAGAATGTTAATCTGTGAAGAAGCGATACCAATGAGGAAATAATGACTGCCTGCGCGAACAACCGCAATCGCCTTATCCTGCCCAAGGGGAAGCCTGTCTAACATCTGCATATAATTTCCCCCGCGTTTTAATCCCATCCCTTTTCCAACATTTTTCGTGAAAATATAGCTTAAGTACAGAATGAGAATGGTGATAATAAGAACTGATAACAGACTGATCACACTGTTCATCTACAGGCACTTCCTCTCTAATCAACGTTCTTTTTGATAATCTCCGTAATACGGATACCAAAATTGTCATCAACGACTACTACGTCGCCCTTTGCAATACATCTTCCATTTACATACAGATCCACCTGCTCTCCAGCAAGTTTGTCTAAAATAACAAGAGATCCTTTTGTAAATTCAAGTATTTCTTTTACCAGCTTTCTGGTTCTGCCGATTTCTACAGACACCTCCAACGGTACTCCCATGATCAGCTCACGGTTTTCCTCCTGCTCTTCATAGCTTATCGGTCCTTCTGTAAGGTTATTCTGGGGAACTGACTTAACATTGATGGTTTTCGGCTCCGAAACCTCTTTTTTGGGCGCGTTCATCTGTGAATTCTGCATCTGAAGTATCATCTGCTGCATCTGGTTAATCATTTGCTGCTGCATCTGCATCTGATTCATCATCTGCTGCACGGCAGAATTATCCATTACTGCTGGCTGGCTTACCATTGCCGGCATGGGAACTGCAGATTGAGGAGTTTGTGCTGGTGCCGGAACTGGTGTAGGAGCTGGCGCTGCCGGCACTGGTTCTGAAGCTTTGCTGCCATTTAACAGCATCTCTATTTCCTCCTGAGACAGGATACCGCCTGAAGATTCCTGCTTCGGAAGTTCCTGTGGCTGTGGCTGCGGTTCTGGAGCTGAACTGCCTGAAAGAAGTTTTTCAATTTCTTCCTGGGATAAAATGCCGCCAGATGAAGCTGGAGCGGATGCGGGTTGTGAAACAGATTCGGGCACCGGCGCTTCTTCCGGCTCACCACCAACCTGTGGAAAGAATCCCGCCACCAGTTCTTTTGCAAGTGCAGGTGGCATTACATTGATAAATTCACTGGCCATCTGATCTGCTATCTTCAAATTAAAACCAACCACAACCATTAAATCTTCATCGTGATAATATTTTTCTTTAAAATCTCCCACATCTTCAATTTCAAAAGAAGTCGGTGTGGAAATATTAACTGTTTTGCTTAAAAACTCGCTGAGAGCAGTCGCTGACGCCCCCATCATCTGATTCATCACTTCACAGATTGCACTGATATTTAATTCATTTAATTCAAAATCCTCTTCCGGGGTTTCCGTTCCCATCAGCATATCTACAATAACCTTAACATCATGCTTCTTCAGGAGCATAATATTGCTTCCGCTAAGACCTGCAAGATAAGTAATTTCCACACCCACTGCCGGTTCCAGGTTTGATATTTCAAACTCACTCTTAGATAATACCCGTACTACAGGTGTGGTGATATCAACTCTGGCATTGAGCATGGTAGATACTGCAGTGGCTGAGGCTCCCAGGCTTATGTTTAGTATTTCACCTATGGCATCAATCTCAAATGCGCTAAAATTCTTCGAATCCATACAACTTTTCTCCCTTTATACTCATTTAGCCCTCTATGCCATATTTTACCTTATTTACCGATCTCCAATGCCTTGGAAGCCATCATTTTTATGGCATTAAATGCGGTTATATTGGCTTCATAGGACCGGGTTGCAGACATGCTGTCCACTGTTTCCTTTATCAGATCCACATTTGGCATCTGTACATAGCCGTTCTCATCTGCATCCGGATGTTCCGGGTCGTAAACGGATTTTAAAGGGCTGGTATCTTCCACTACCTGTGATACCTTTACTCCCCCCGCACTCTGCTGGCGGCTCTTACCTGCTGCATTCATTAAGGTTCTGCGGAAATTGTTTTCAGTCTGTGCTTCAAGGACCACCATTCTTCTGCGGTATGGGCCACCGGTAGCCGTTCTGGTGGTATCGATATTCGCGATATTTTGTGATGCAATATCAAGTCTGAGACGCTGTGCTGTCATAGCAGACGCGCTGATATTCATCGAGCTTAAAAACGACATTTGTACCCTCCTCAATGAATCAGTTTAGCCGATAATGCCAGTAACTGTCTTTAAAATTCTGTCTGGTTTAAATGGCTTAACAATAAAGTCCTTTGCTCCTGATTTAATCGCTTCGATTACCATGCTTTCCTGTCCCATCGCGGAGCACATAACAATTACTGCATTGGGATCTTTTGCTTTAATTGCCTTTAACGCTTCCAGTCCATCCATATTGGGCATGGTAATGTCCATGATGATAAGATCAGGGCTGATCTCTGTAAACATCTGAACCGCCTGAGCGCCGTCAGCCGCTTCGTAAAGATCGGTATATCCGTTCTTTGTCAGAGTGTCCTTAATCATCATTCTCATAAATGCTGCATCATCTACTAATAATATTTTTGCCATTTTCTACATCTCCTTTATTATCCTATAATTCTTTATGTAATCCCTGACTCAGCTTTCACTGGTCTGGTAATTTCCATTTTCAGCCTGATCGTCAATATTTATAGCCATTTCATCAATTTTAACAGCTACGTTCCGCTTATGAACACCCAGCTGACCTTTAAACCACGGCTGACCTTCCACATAGAGCTTGACATCAGAATCTTTTGGCGTATTCAAGTTGATTACGTCTCCAACATGCAGGTTATAAACATCATCAAGCGAAATTGATGTATCGCCCAACTGAGCTCTGACCAGCATATCTGAAGATTTAATGCTCTGCATAATCTCTCTCTTATTATCCTGACTGTTCGCCTCTTCACCCATGGCACTGTGCTTACGCTTGTCCATGATATCAAAAATATTCATGAGCAGTGATCCGGGAATGCAGACATTCAGCCTTCCTGAACACTCTTTCATATCTACATCTATCACTACAATAACAATGGTCTCATCCACACCAATTTCCTGAAACATACTTGGATTTTCTTCCAGCCTTGTCAATTCGAACTTCAAATTGATATAACTGGACCAGGAGTCCTTTAAAGCACCGATTATATATTGAATCACTCTGTGATACAAAGCCATTTCAATTTCCGTATATGTATAGGATCCATCTACTTTAACATCAGTTCCCACACCTCCCAGCATACGGTCAATTAAATTGAGCATCAGCGTCATACTTGCATTAATAAGAAGGGGAGGGTTTTTACTGTTGTTGGGCAGGGTAACATTAACTACAGTAAGAATATCATTATCGCTAAGTGCGTTGCCAAACTCATAATACCTTTGTTCCTCAACTGTCACCACGGACAATTCGCTGGAAGTCCGAAATATACTGCTAATCTGGGAGCCTGCTATTCTGGAATAATTATCGAATATACTCTTTAAAATTTTCAGTCTGTCCTTGGTAAATTTCTTCGGACTATAAAAATCATATTTCCGGTATTTTACTTCATTTTCCTTTTTCTCAATCTCATCAATAGGCTCATCAGTTCCACTTAAGGAATTGAGAAGCGCATCAATCTGACTTTGGGATAATACTTCAGCCATTTGTTTCACTCCCGCTTTTTATTTAATTGCCCGCTTTGTTCTGAATATTGTGATATACCTGATTGTAATATTCCTCCAGGGACTTTTCAACCGTATCATTTTTCGTTATCAAAATCTCAACACGGCGGTTTTTTGCACGTCCATCTTCGGTATCAAACGGTGCGATAGGGCGAAACTGCCCAAAACTCATCCCTACCAGTTTTTCCGGTGAAACAGCGTTTTGGCTCTGCAGAAAGATAATAACCTCTGCGGAACGCTGTGCAGACAACATACGGTCATTACGAATGTTATTGGCTCTCTCTGGGTTCCCCTGCGAGGTATGTCCCAACACCTGAACTTCCTTAATGTTGTCATTGGCCTGTGCCATTGCAGCCGCAAACTCACTCAAGACATCTTTCCCTTCCTGTCTGAGAACAGAGCTGTCTCCATCAAAAAATACTTTATCACGAAATGAGATAAATGTGAAGCCGTCTCCACGCGTAATTTCGACAGAATCCTGCATATTCCGATCATCGACTACTTTTTTCAGCATCAGATACAATTCATCAAAATCTGTACTTTCTCCGCCTTCAGCAGGAGGATTCCCTTTTAATTCCCCCTCGCCATCTTTCGCATTGGCATCCAATACAATCTGATCTGATGATTCAACAGCGCTGGGATTAAAACTCTGCACCAGAATCTTCCATTTGTTCTGGTCAACGGAGGACATTGAATACAGAAGAACAAAAAAGCACAGCAGCAATGTAACCATGTCTCCATATGTATCCATCCAGCTTCCCAGCTCTTCCGGCTTTTTATCTTTCTTAATCATTTAATCACCTGTTTCCCTGTTTAAAACAGCTTCAATAATTTTCTGGTCTATCAGGAAGATGCTTCCGTTGCGGCTCCGCCAGACCTTTTCTTTGCTATCTTATTCTGCTGAGCCTGAGAAAGATAAGATAAAAGTTTTTCTTCAAGGTATTTCGGGTTATCGCCTGCCTGAATGGACAGAACACCTTCTATTATAATCTGCTTATAAAGAAATTCCTCATCGTTTCGTATTCGGAGTTTTTTAGCCATAGGGCCAAAAAGTAAATGAGCCAGAACACAGCCATAAAATGTAGTGATAAGCGCTACTGACATATCCTCTCCTAATGAGCTTGCTCCTCCTCCGTCCATATTCATACCCTTCAGCATATTTACCAGTCCTACCAGGGTACCGATCATACCAAACGCTGGTGCTACGGAAGTTCCTTTCTCATATAAGCTGACATCCTGTTCATGCCTGTCAGACATGGCGGACACTTCACTCTCCAGCATTTCCCTTATTTTCTCCGCATCCATAGCATCTACAATGAGCATAATACTCTGCTTAAGAAATGGATCTTTAATGCCATTAGCCTGCTCTTCCAGAACCAGGAGACCTTTTTTTCTCGCTGTTTTAGCCATGTCAACCATAATATCAATTACTTTTTCCGCATCATATCGTTTGGGATTCAGCATAATACCAACATGCTTCGGTATTTGTGCCAGTGTTTTAAATGGATAACTTGCAATCAATGCTGCTATCGTACCGCCTACAACAATAATAACGCTTGGTATATCTATAAAATTTCCAATTTTTTTGAACGTAATTCCATAAACGATGAGGATAATTCCCATTATCCAGCCTACAATCAACGAAATGTCCATGAATAACCTCCAACCATCCAGGCCGCTCCCGGATTACTCTTTCCTCTTTTGTGCGCGTGCATAAATCTGAGCATTAAACTCAATTACCCGGTCTATAATTTCTTCAATACTTTCCTTAACTACATAATGTTTCCCGCTTACCAGGATCACATTTGATTCCGGAATAGATTCCACCCGTTCAATCTGTGTGCAGTTTATAATGAATTCTTCATCATTCAGCCGTGTAAGTCGAATCATATAATACCTCTCCTTATGTCCGGAGAGACAGATTTAATGCCTCTCCGGATTGTTGTGGAACAAATTATCGTTTCATATTAACCAATTCTTCCAGCATCTGATCGGTTACAGTGATGATTTTAGAGTTCGCCTGGAAACCTCTCTGTGTGGTAATCATGTCGGTCATTTCTGTGGCAAGGTCAACTTTGGCCATTTCAAGGAAGTTGCTTCTTATAACACCATCTGATCCTCCACCTTCAAATACACTTACATTCCCAGCACTTGCACCAACGGTATAATAATATCCGGAATCCTTTTCCAGGCCGCCCATATTCTGGACACGTCCGAGAGCAATCTTGCCAATTGTTATTGACTCGCCATTTGAGGTGGTTCCGACGATGGATCCATCTGTCTGAATCTTATAAGTGGAAAACTCGGCCAGAGAGTCCTCTGTATTTGAACCACTACTGCTACTACCACTGTTTGATGATGCTGCAGTAGTCTGAGCTGTGATCAAATTAGCCTGTGCCTTAGTTACAGCATTATTGGCTGCCTCAAGTTTTGTTTCTTCCGTACTCACAGTAATTTTAGCTGCATCTCGAACACTTTGAAGAGAACCGTCTTCCAATGTACTCAATTTGTTTTTAAAGTCAACTAATGCCTTTTTTGCATCTTCATATTCTTTCTTTTTATCAGCATAATCTGTTTGAGATTCATCCGTACTCCGAAAAGCCTCTAATTTATCCTGATAGTCCGTAAAGTACTTATCAGGAGATGGGATTGTTTTTTCCGCAGTAGGTGCTACAAGCTGCGCCTTCAACTCAATTAATTCATAATCTGCCTGTTCATATTCCTTAAGCTTTGCATAATAAGCATCTCTTAAAGTATTACTCGGGTCTGTGGTAGCATTCTTCCACTCATTATACGCAGTTTTCATAGCAGTTTCTTTAGTAGTTAAGTCTGCCTCTAAATTACCAATACCTTTAATGGTACCTGCAGCATTTTCTATGGAATCATATTTCGCCTGATAATTAGATTGAGCTGTTACATATGCCTGTCTTGCTGCTGACACAATCGCATTTTGACTATTGAATGTAGCCTGCGCATCACTAAGAGCTTTCTTAGCCGCAGTTACTGCATCATTATTTTTATCGTTTTTCAGCTTATTGATCGCCGACTGATCAGGCAGTTTTAATGGAACCAGCGATCCCGTTGCATATTCTTTACTGTCCTGATCATAACTGAATCCATAAACATAACTACCACTGTCATCTGTTAAGTAACCATTTGTATCCACTTTAAACTTACCAACTCTTGATAAATACAAACCGCTTGATTTTACTGCATCATCGCCTTCTAATGAAAGTGAACCACCACTTAACATAGGACCAACAATAAAGAATCCCGTTCCCTCAATCATACAATCCAGACCGCTTGAGGATGGTGACATACTTCCAGTTGAAAAATCGTAAGTAATTGAACCAGTAGTAACTCCATAACCGATTTGGTTGGCATTCACAGCACCGATTCCTCCGGTTTCGGTGTTACCACTAGATCCTGAGCTGGTGTTCTGATACATGGCATCCTTAAAAGACATACTTGCAGCTTTGTATCCCCATGTATTTACGTTTGCAATATTATTACCTATAACATCCATCTTTGCCTGATGCGCTCTTAGACCTGCAACACCAGCGAACATTGATCTGACCATATTTTTTATCCTTTCTCTTTTGAAACTGCCGTCTCCCCATGTCAGTCAGACATACAGGATAAGCCCCCATAAATGGTCCGGCTATAACAAAACGGCACTGTCAATATTGGTGAAAATGTTCTCTTTCATTTCATTTCCTGACATAGTTGTAACTACTGTGTTATTAGGAACATTCACAATAAACGCTCCTCTTTCACTAATAATAACAACATCTTTCGCCCCTTTTAAACGGGCTTTTTCCACAGCAGACTGCAGATCATCTAAAAATGAAGGGGTGACTTCGATTCCCCGCTGATTCACCCGTTCTGCGGCATGTTTGGAAAAATGAAGTCTTTCTTCTTCTCCAATCCGGCTGTTTAGTACATCACTAAAGCTGCTGCATTCCGATGCTGCTGCCGCACTGCGAAGTTTCAGTTGCCGGACATCTTCAAATTGGTTTATTTTTCCTATCATTTTCAATCACCAACCATCTCATTCTGGTCCAAACCACTGCCATACTATCAGTTATACTGACTAATTATTTATCTGTTGTATCCTTGTCGTCAGTACTGTTCGCAGCGTTATTCTCAGTATTCGTACTATTTGTAGTTTCATCCACCGGTTCATGTCCTTTTTCGTAAACAGACATAATACCAGACACTGGATATCCTGTTTTTGTGTCATCATCGAGATAAATGGTAGGTGTACCATTATAAATATCCACACGGGTAACTGTTCCGCTATGCTTTTCCACATTACCGTTTTTATCCAAGACACCCAATAAAACTGACTTTCCCATCATAGAAGTACCATAATTGATTGTATTTACCTGGGCAAAATCGTCCATTGATGTGGAGAAGTTATCCATTGCCTGCATCATGGCTATCTGTGTCATCTGTGTCATCATCTCAGAGTTATCCATGGGACTTGACATATCCTGGTTTTGAAGCTGTGCAGCTAAGAGTTTAAAAAAACCTTCCGTGGACAGTTCACTGTTTTTTTTCGTACTGACATTGGAATCAGTATTCGTTGTCGCAGCAGAGTTATATAACAAATTTCCTGTGCCTATTGAATCCGTACTAGCCATTTTCTCTCCTTATCGTAAATTACTCACTGATTTCATCAGAATCAGCACCTGATATACCAAGTCTCAGTTTTTGGATAAAATCGTCTCCAAGATCTTCGGAATGGTTCTGCCTCTGTTCCTGCTGTTCTCTCCCATTGCCCTGATGTTCCTGGTTATTATTCAGATAATCCGGCTGCTGTTTGTCTACGATCACATGAATTGGACGTTCCAAGTTGTTTTCCAGGATAGTTCCTAATTCTCCCGCTGACTGGGACAGCATTTTTAATGTCTTACTTTCCGTGCAGACAACAGATACACTCACCTGATCTTTCTCGTATGCAACTTTAATTAATATCTTACCTAAATTATGAGGTTCCAGCTGTACTTCGAGACTTTTTTTGCCTGTTTCAATCTGTGATATAATTTTTTCTGATAGCTTTGCATTCAGTTCTTCCAGATTCTGTACTGGTAATGCAGTATTCGCTGCTTCTGCTTTGTGAGTACTTAATTCAGACATTTGTCCTGATGCAAATAGCTTCTCCTGAAACATTCCAGGGATCTTGTACTGTGTGGTATCTTCTTCAGTCTGACTGTCCTTTTCATCCGTTTTTAACCGATATCCTGGCCCATCAGTCCGCACCAGTTTTTTCTCTGTAACACCAGGACCATACTCTGTATGAATCTTCTCTGACACAGAACTAACCTGTCCGCTCATTTTTAAAAGAGCCTCTCCAGGTCCATTTACTTCTTTCTTTTCTCCATCCTTCAACGAAGAAGTATTTTCCTCCTGTGCTACCAGCCCTATTTGGGAATCCGGCACCGTCTTTTTAGGTATCAGACTGTTTAATGCATTGAAGTCTTCCTTTTCCTGTATCAGGGTACTGTCATCCTCCGGATTCCAGTTCTTAAGTCGAAACTCCTTAAGTAGCTGAAATGAATCCACGGATTTTGTATCTCCTGACTCTTCTTTTGAATTCAACGGATCAGGAAGCTGTCCCTTTAAGGATTCCATGCCCGCAATCAGCAGCTCTTTTTTCTGCTGGTCTGGGGTGTCTGCCGCTTTACTGGTTTTTTCATTCAGCTGTGCTTGTGGCATTCCTGCATTGGAAGCTGCTGTTTCCAGTTCCTTATTTAAATCCTTCTTATCTTTGCTTCCAGTGTCTTTCTTTAGATCTTTTTCTCTCATCATTTTCTTAAAACCGGAAAAATCATTTACTGATTTATCATCTGATTTCTGAGATTTTGGCATTTGCCTGATCAGTACTTCCACGCTGTTTGTTTTCATCTCCATCATTCTCCCTCCTTCCTTTTTTCTGCCATCAGGCATTATTTTTTATGGTAACTGCCGGATTTTGAACCGACAGGACTACCTGCTGCTACGAACTGACATCGTATTGGAAACAAATTCCTCGATAAACAGTTCTTCACTTTTCAGTACTTCTTTGTTGTACTGATCCAGCTTTTTTTCTTTCAACTTATCTATAGAAGCCTTTTCCTTTTTCGCCTCGATCACTTCAGCCCGCTTCTGTTCTTCTTTTTTCTTAAGTTTTAAGAGTACTCCCTGTTCTGCCACAATTCTTTGCTGGATAAATGTTATATAACGTTCATATTCCCTCATGATATTGACAGTAACACCACACTGAGTATCTTCTCTGTAACGCATGGCAGCGTTTTGGCTCTTCTCCATCAATTCCTCAATCCGTCTCTCCTGCTGTGCGACATCTGCGAGAATCTGCGCATGTTCTGTTTTGAGATTCTCAAGCACCTGGTCTTTATAATTTAAAACAGTATTAAGAGGAAAATTGAATTTTTTCATCTTTAGCCTTCTTTCACAGAGTTTACTTTAAAATCACTTTCATCTTCTCAAGTATTTCTTCATAGCTGTCATTTTCATTGATTCCCTGACATAAAAACTTGTTGATCTTCTCTATCTTTGCAATGGCTACATCCAGCTTCGGGTTCGTTCCTGATTTGTAGGCACCAATTGAAATTAAGTCTTCATTCTTTTCATACAGGCTCAATATATCTCTGATCTCAGAGGCCATTTTCCTGTGTTCTTCCGAAACGATATTGGTCATAAGTCGGGAAATACTGGCACTTACGTCAATAGCTGGAAAATGATTGGCATTGGCCAGTTTCCTGCTAAGTACAATATGACCATCTACAATACCTCGCACGGTATCAGCAATGGGTTCATTGGTGTCATCACCTTCAACCAGAACTGTGTAGATTCCGGTAATGGAACCTTCTTTAAAATTACCGCTTCGTTCCAGAAGTTTTGGAAATTCAGCATAAATAGAAGGGGTATACCCTCTCGCAACCGGAGGTTCGCCAATGGCAAGTCCTATCTCTCTTTGCGCCATGGCAAAACGGGTCAGAGAATCCATCATAAGCAGCACATCTTTCCCCTGGTTTTTAAAATACTCTGCAATGGTAGTGGCAACCAGCGGGCATTTCATTCGAAGCATAGCAGGCTGATCTGAAGTAGCCACAATGAGAACCGAGCGTTTCATACCTTCCGGGCCTAAGTCCTTCTCAATAAACTCCCTAACCTCTCGACCACGCTCTCCCACCAGTGCAACAACATTGATATCTGCTTTTACGTTTCTGGCTATCATACCAAGCAATGTACTTTTTCCAACACCACTTCCTGCAAAAATTCCGATACGCTGGCCTTTTCCGATGGTATTCATACCATCAATTGCTTTGACTCCAAATTCCAGCGGATCTGTGATGGGAGGACGGGTCATAGGATTGATATAAGGGTTTTCCACATAATAATACTTGGGATTTTCAAAAGGTCCTTTTCCATCCATGGGTTCTCCCTTGGCATCAATAATCCGGCCTCTTAAAAAATCTCCAACGGGTATCTTCAAACGCCTTCTTGTATTTCTTACAAAGCTTCCAGCTGCAATACCGCTCATGTTTTCATAAGCCATAAGCTGAATCTTATCATCTTTAAAGCCAACTACTTCTACAGGAATCTGTTCTTTCCTGTCTTCATTGTAGATATAAGCTATATCTCCAATGCTGGCCTTTCCTCCGGAGGCTTCCATAGACATACCAACAATATTTTCTATCTTGCCAATATGGTCTATGGTCTCTGTTTTCATGATTAACTCCGTTAAATCTTTGAACATACGGATTCCTCCTGCTACAGTCTTGCGTTATTAAGGATTCCCTTAATGTTTTCAATCTGGGTGTTTACGCTGACATCAATAATTTCTTCCGGAAGTTCAATGATGCATGTTCCTTCTTCGGAATGATCCATCGAAATTATTTTGATATTTCCGGATATATGAGAAAGTTCATTTAGCAGCCCCACGTCTCCCTGGATCATCATACCGGCATCCTTTTGAGATACGTAGATCTTCACCCATTGAGTCTTTTTCAATTTTCCTGCAGCAGCAACGATCATTCTTTTAATAATCTCACCGCTTGATTTCAAGCTGGTCTGAATCACCTTTTCCGCTATGGTCAGGGTGACTCGTTTTAAATCATCAATATACGTCTCCAGAATCCTGTTTTTCTCTTCCGTAACGCTTTCGATAGTAGATTTAATGGTTTCACGGAATTCTTTCATATGTAAATCAAGTTCTGTCTTATGTTCTTCGTAGGCAACTGCATGTCCTTCCTTCAGACCGGCTTCATAGCCTTCCTGATAACCGGTTTCTCTGGCATCTGCAAGAATTTTTTCAGCTTCTTCTCTTGCCTGATTTACAATCTCCTGTGCCTGATTCGATGCCTTTTCAAAAATCTCCGCAACCGGAGAATATTCATCTTCTTCAACAGGCTGAAACAGTTCTTCCTCTATGGATCCGGTTGAGTCTTTTTTCACAACGATATCTTCAAATTTCTGTTTAAAACCATATTCCAGAACCCGACTTGCAGCCTCAGAACCCTTGATAATATTAGGCAATGATATCATCCTTTCCGCCCTTGCTGATGATCAGCTCGCCTTCTTCTTCCAGACGTCTGATAATAGCAACGATTCTCTGCTGTGCCTCTTCTACATCCTTCAGACGAACATTAACGGTAACTTCCATATCGGACTGAATGCTTTCTTTCATACGGGTAGACATATTGTTGAAAATAACATCTGTAATCTGCTTATTGGCATTCTTAAGCGCATATACCATATCCTTCATATCGCATTCGCGGATAAAACGCTGAATGGATCTGTCGTCCATCGTAATGATATCTTCGAATACGAACATCTTTTTCCGAATCGTATCGGCCAGTTCCGCATCTTTTCTTCCCAACTCGTCGAAGATAAGTTTTTCGTTTCCTCTGTCCATATGGTTCATTACGTTTGCTATGTAATCGATACCGCCAACGGTTGTATAATCCGTTGTAAGGATACCGGAGAACTTCTTCTTAATCTCACCTTCCACGATCTTAATTGCTTCTGGAGATGCGCTTTCCATTCTGGCAATGGATTCCACAACCTGAAGGCGCTTCTCGGGAGAAAGCTCAGAGATCAGCTGCGCGGTCATCTCTTCATTGGTATAGGATAAAACAAGCGCAATGGTCTGAGCCCTCTCATGCTGGAGTATTGAGAAAAGATTCTTGGAATCACTCTTCCGGATAAAGCCAAAGGATCTGGATTTAAGGGACTGGGTAACCTTCTGGAGCAGGCTGTTGGCAGTACTTTCTCCAAATGCCTTTTCCAAAACAGTTCTTGCATATTCCAGACCACCATCTGTTACCACTTTCTGGGTTAAACATGTTTTATAAAACTCGTCCAATACGGCCTGTGTGGTTTCTGACGGAACATGTCCCAGTTTTGCAACTTCGACTGTTAATTTTTCAATTTCCTCTTCACTCAGATACTTATATATTTTGGAAGCCTTATCCACACCGAGTGAAACAATAACTGTTGCCGCTTTTTGCTCCGGCGTTAGATTAGTCGTCATTATTGTTTCCTCCATTTAACCAGGTCTTTAATAGCTGTGCTGAGATCTCAGGGTTCTGATCTGCAAATTCCCGAACGCTTTCACGCAGTTCGGCTCCTCTGTCTTCTTCCGGAGCAAGAATTTCAATCTCCTGTTCTTCCTTAGAAGGCATCTGAGGCAGAATCGGTACATCTTCCTGACTATCTTCTTCCAACTCTTCTGCAAGCGCTCTTTTCTTTCTTCTGCGACGTACAATGAGTACAATCATAAGTATCAGAAGAAGTACTCCAGCCAGTGCCCCAATGAGAATCCACTGGTTAATCAAAATACCATTGGTACTTGCCTCTGCAGGCTTATCCGGTTCTTTTGGAACCTCTATGGTGTAGAATGGCGCCGCCACAGCTGTAATTTTTTCAGCCCGGTCTGCCTGGGCAATTCCCGCAGCATTTCCTGCAAGATTACGGATATCATCAATGGAAAGTGTTCCAAAGTCGCTGCCATTGACTACGACAGAAACAGTAAGATTCTCGATACTTCCCGGATTAACCTGTCCCTGCTCCTTAATCTGGTTCAATAAGTACTTTCTGTTCAGGCTGTTAGATGCATATGCACTATCCGTGTTTTGTCCGCCTGCATTATACTGTGGAATATCGGCGTTGGCCTCTGAACCGGCAACCCCTGACGCTGTCTGGGCATTCCCTGAATATTCTTTGGAAATGGATTCCTCAGAAGTAAGACCGGTTTTATCCTTCTCGTCAATCTTTTCCGGAGTATTGTAAACAATACTTTCCCGGATCAGCTTTTCCATATTCACGGTGCCTTTTACAGATACACGCACATTGCCGTTTCCGTATATGGGACCCAGTACATTAATTACCTTAGCCGTGATCTGGTCTTCAATGAGCTTTGCTATCTCATCTGCAGCTTTTCCGGAATTTGTATCAGTATCGCCAGCGTTAGTTGATACCTGACGGCCGTTGCCGTCAAAGACAGATACATTATCAATTACCATACCTGGAATACTTCTGGAAATCAAAAGCTGTATGGAATTCGCCTGTTCTTCTGTCGGCGATCCCCCATCTTTCATAACGACAACAGCCTGGGCACTCGCTTCCTTCGCGCTATCTTCGGACAGTGCATATTTAGAAGTTTCTCCCAGGGCTATGGTAACGTATGCCTCTTTTACTCCATCAAAGATCTGAATCGTAGATCCAATTCTTGTTTCCAGATCATACAGCTTAAATGTCTGACGATCTGTATCTGTAGTCATAAGATTAACATTGTTTTTGAAAACGTCATATGTAAAACCGCTTTTGGGATATCCTTCTGATACCAGCTTGGCTCTTGTGGTGTCCATCTGCTCTGTAGGCACCTTAATGTCACCATTGTCATACTGATAATCTATCCCGTCTTCCTGCAGTTTCCCAATAATCTGTTTTGATTCTTCACTACTCACCCCGGTAAACATAACTTCATACGGTTTCTGCCGCATGGATAATGCTGCGAACACAGCACCGCTTATAACCAATACGCCAATCACTGACGCAATAATTATCTTTTTCGTCTTATCACTTAGTTTACCTAATAATTCCTTAATTTTTTCCATCGCGTACGTCCGCCCTGTTATCTGTTTTAAATACTAATACGAATTATTTCCGTATAAGCTTCCAATGCCTTATTCCTAAGTGCTGTTAAAAGTTCTACGGATAACTGGGCCTTTGCCGCTGCAGCTGGCACGGTATGTGCATCATCAATCTGCCCGGTCGCCAAAAGGTACTGCTGTTTGTTTAAGTCTGCTTCCGTTGTTTTCACATTCTGAACTGCCTCTTTGAAAATATCTGAAAATGCAGATCCTCCGTCTTGTCCTGATACAACCTTCTTAGCTGCTCCTATATCCCCAATGGAGTCCAATGAGCGAATGGGCGTTATGAACATCTGTTCCATCTTATATGCCTCCCGTTTTAACCTTTAATAATTGTACGTAGTCTGCTGATATCACTGTTTAAAGAATTCAGTTCGTACTGATACTGCAGTGTAGTCCTTGCAAGCTCCACGTTCTCTACATCCACATTTACATTGTTGCCGTCTAATCTTGCAGATTCCTCATTGGTATTTCGTATAAAATATCTGGAGTTACTGATAGTGTTACCGATATCTGCCGAAGTACCTTTCCTTGCTGCCGCGAGCCGGTTACGAAATTCATCTTCGAATTTCACATATTTGGCTTTATAGCCCGGAGTTTCCCCATTCGCGATATTATTAAGCGTCGTCGTCTGCTTAGCCCACAAATAATCCAGAGATTTTTCCGCCATGGAAATGCTGTTTCCAAAAATCGAATTCATCGGATCTGTTCCTCACTTTCATTTCTTCCGGTAATATGCCATAATGACGTATACGGACTGTTACAAAATGGAAAAAATAGTTAAATTTTAACAGTCAAATGCAAAATCTTACATTTTTTGTAATTTTCTTACTTCATTTTACATTTTATTACAAATATTGTCAAGAAAGTTCTAAGAAATCGACACGGTTTTTCGTAAGGAAAAATTAGGAAATCCAAGAAAACCCCGTATTTACGGGGTTTTCTTGGATTGAGAGAGCTAAATTTTACTATAATTTTTAAGTTGGACTGGGTAAATATGGGTTAATTCTTTGGTAATTTTTGCGCATTTCATTCGTTTTTCAGTTACTAGTTCTAAGTTTATAATACTGTTTTATTAACATATGTAACAATTTTACTCTGAAATTACGTTAATTTTACGCGCATAATAAGTCTTTGGAATTGTATAGATAATTGTGTAGGAAATTAAAGCGAAAAATACGACATCATTAATGTAATAGAATATAAATAAACCGGCAGAACTAATGCTGTAGTCAGAGAAATTTCTTGATTGAATATTCTTCAAGACCCCTTCCACGAATCCACTTTTTAATACCTTTAATCCATATCACTCGTAACAGCAATTCGCTGGACAGTACGGCCCCTAAAAGCAGTACCATAAATGTAGCGGAAAGTAAACGGTTGATAGAAATGTCGCCCTTTTTTCAAATACCATGCATTACTTAAGGTAACCGCAGGGATTCACTAATGTTCTATTATCTCAGGAAATTCTAAACTTGATGAAGAGTGAACTTCTTTAGAGTGATAAGATACAATATGATATAAAATGTTTTCCAATTGATCAATTGAATGATTAATCGAAAATTTTAATGATTCCTTTCTTCCTTCTTGAGCTAATTTATTTCTAATTTCCGGATATCTAATCAGATATTCGATAGCCGTATACAAATCAAAAAAATTTCCTTGCTCAGCTAACAGAATATTTTCACCTGGTTTTGCATAAACTCGAATACCCCCATTATCAGTTGATGCAACAGCAGTGCCTGAAGCAAACGCTTCCATAGGTGGCATTGAAAAAGATTCATAAACAGAACCACTAATTAGAATATCACTTTCACGATAAAGTTCGGCCAAAGCAATTTGCGAAGTATTTACTAAAATTTCGACTGGATAAGGAGCATTTATAGTAAATTCAACTTGTGAAGCCCAAGTAACTTGGAACCTATATCCATTATTCCATAATTGTCTTAGAACTTCTACTATCATAAAAAATCCTTTGAATAATAGACCTGGTTGCCCTACAAGAAGAATTTTCAAAAATCCATCATGTCGCTTTTCACAGTTTTCATTGAGAGGTTTATAGAATTCTGTATCGATCCCTGTATATAATAATGGTGAAATTCTACCATAGCGTGCTTTTAAAACGCTAGTAACGATAGGTGAAACAGAAGCTATTGCAATTGGCAAATGATATATATTACGGATTTCATTTAATGAGGGACTATTATGTGATTGTACAGATCCCCAATCACCAAATAAATTTTCCGAACCTTGTTCCCAATAGAGAATAGGTATTTGAAAGTTAACCATCCGGTTCAATTGTGTATAAAAGCCAATTACAATAGCGTCAATCTTATACTTTTTCAATGAAACAGAAATTTCTTCATCTGTAGATACACATATTTGTCCAGTTATATTTTCTTGACTTAATCCACTCCATAAAGGAATTGCATCTCTACCACCTAAATACATCAAATAAACATTATGTCCTCTTTCAAACAAAAATTTAGCGTGAGTTAAAAGATATTTTAATCCACCAGTAAGCTTAAGGTGCGGTAGCGCATATACTATATTTAATTTTCTATTAAAAAAAGCATCTTCTGTATATGAAATCTTGTCAAAAGATAAAGGTGATTTTATATCATTCTGCGTATAAAAATTATATATTTGCCATTTTTTCTCATTTAATTCATCATTATATTCTTGATATGTAAAATCAAATTCATGAAAACGGGTTGGATATAAGTAACGTATACCACTTGTATAATCTGTAGGTTTACCGTTCTCGCACATATAAACAGGAGAAACAACCATAACTGACTGTTTGGCGTAGTATATTAATTTTTTTAATATTTCATTTATATTTTGATTTTTACTAAGGATTTCACCTCTGATTAATATAACATGCCATCCATACGTTAGCTTTTTACTATCATTATTTGAAAATGAAATTGTATCGACATTGACAGAACGTCCCAATTTATTTGACAGGAAAATGAATAATTCATCATTCCTTTTCCCCGATTCATTAATATACAAGATACGTTTAGCCTTTTGTTGTTTCAAAAGTCTAAAGATATCGTTACTACAAATATAAGGAGTTAACATCATAATCCCCTTCCTCATAATAAAATGTATTGTAAATTTTATACTTTATGTTCGATGACTAATGTTGTTTATATATAGCAAAATAATAGTGGCTGTTTAAGAACGTTATACAAAACATTACCACCGACATAAGCAAAGCTGACCATAATCGTCAGGAAATCACTCTTTTTCCAATGCAATTTGTTCTTCGGCAGAAAACAATCCATATATCTTGTTCTCCAAAGCAGGGAAATCTGCAATCTTAGATGCTTTCAATAAAAACAATTTATTTTTCAAAGAAATAGGTTGATATAGCTTTAGTAAAAAGTCAAAAGTCATGTCTCCGGTTAGAATTTCTCCTTTTTCCGTTTTAAAAAGATACAGTATATCCTGAATAATAGGCATTAAGTATAGATTAAGTCTAAGGGCCAGCACACCATACCTCAGCATTTCAGAAACCATCCCAAACTCTCTATAAGAACAAAAAAGCATTTGATAAACTTCCAATAAACCGCCCACTATATCCAAAAAGCTGCCGCCATTATATTGATCTAGCATTTTTAATGCTTTTTCAAAATATAGAACAGCATTCTCTTTATTATCCCTTTTATAATACCAATAGCCAAACCAGTATTCCAAATCAGGTGATTCGCTCCCAGCTGCTTTACCCGCATCGTAGATATTAATAATTTTCTCTTCCGTACCTGTATTACTTAAAAATTTAAGTTTTAGATAATTACAAAATGCCGCTTCCAGCCTTGCCTTCGAACGAACTCTATCCGCATTTTCAATTACATGTAAATAAGATTGTTCCGCTTCACCGTATGATTCCAAGGCTAACAAGGCATCCCCTAAATATGACCATGCATTATAATTATCCGGGCACGCCTCCACCTCATGTCGAAGAATTCGTATATTACGTTCGCGTTTACCGGTTTCTTGATAAATCCGTCTCGTATAACCAGTATGACATATTTTTAGATCATTAGAGGCATCTATAATAACTAACTCATTACCATCTGATATATATAACGATTCATGTATTCGGTTATGATAACGCAAAACAGAAGTATTACGAAAAATACGTTCCTGATGACCAGTTGAAATAGCCTGTCCCTGGTCATCTAAATTAATCAACAAGCTTCTTACTGCATGGGGTTTCACCGTTTCATAATGCCCATTTTCTATTTGCATCAGAATGGGAATTATCTTTGCAACACTTTCAGATGTATAATATTCATCCGCATCTAAAAATACGATCCAATCCCCTTTCGCCTTGTCTATCGCGAAATTCTTGGCAGCCGAAAAATCATCAATCCATGGAAATTGAAAAACGGTAGCCCCCAATTCCTTGGCAATCTCAACAGTGTGGTCATCAGACCCTGTATCAACAACAATTTGTTCAAAGACAGTTCCTTTCCCCCACTCCAGAGCTCTTCTTATGTTTTTTTCCTCGTTTTTAACTATCATGCATTGAGATAACCGCACATTGCGAATCATAAAGATAAACCTCTTTTCATTTATATAGAATATCCCCCAAAAGGAACTAAGCCTTTCGAGGGATATAAATCAAGATAATTAAACAATTATATTATTTTAATAACTGTAAAACTCCCTGAGGAAGCTGATTTGCCTGAGCAAGCATAGCCTGAGAAGACTGAACCAGAATATTGTTCTTAGTATAGTTCATCATCTCTTTTGCCATATCAACGTCACGGATGCGGCTCTCTGCTGCAGTCATGTTCTCGGTGGTTACACCTAAGTTGTTGATAGTATGCTCAAGACGGTTCTGTAAAGCACCTAAATCACCACGGGTAGATGAAACAGTATTAATTGCATCTTTAATTGTCTTAATGGCATTCTTTGCACCGTTTTGAGTGCTCACATCTATAGAATCGAGACCAAGTGTCTTAGAGCTCATGGAACCAACGCTAACAGTCAGATTATTGAAATCATCACCGGTATCTCCAATTTGCAATGCCAATCCAGTTCCAGTTCCTCCTCCTACAGGTGTTCCCACACCCGAAATCTCACCAGCTAAGTTAGTAGCAAGAGTAGTTGAAGTCGCACCATTACCAACAATATCTATTTTGCCAAGTCCTACACTGGTCAGATCAATGGTAGCTGTTTCACCTGCTGCCAAAGTACCTGGTGCACCTGTACCTAAAGCTTTTCCTGCATTTGCACCATTTGTACGTTTAGTTACCTCTGCAAGATCAATAACTGTAGTCTTAGAAGAACCATCGTCATTATTAGTAACTACAACTGAAATCTTACCAGATCCAGCATCGGCAATTGATACATCCTGATTAGGCGCAATAGAAGCACCAGATGCGTTTAAAACTGTTGCTACAGTAAGGTCAGTTCCCGTAGTTACCATAGCTGTACCTGGTACACCTGTTGCCTTACCAAGGCTGCCATCTAACAGATTGATTCCGTTGAAGTTTGTACCTTCAGAAATACGGTCGATTTCACTCTTTAAAGAGTCAACTTCTTTTGTAAGGTTCTCACGGTCAACGTTATCCTGATAGGTTCCGTTAGCAGACTGTGTAGCCAGCTCAACCATACGGTTTAACATAGAGTGAACTTCTGTTAAAGCACCTTCAGCTGTCTGAACTAAAGAGATACCATCGTTTGCGTTCTTGGAAGCTGTCTCAAGACCTGTGATCTGTGCTCTCATCTTCTCAGAAATAGCAAGACCAGCTGCGTCATCACCTGCGCGGTTGATTCTGTAACCGGAAGATAATTTCTCAAGGTTCTTAGATACGGATGTGTTGTTGCTTCCTAACTGTCTGTAAGAGTTTAAAGCTGCGATATTGTGCTGAATTCTCATATGTTTATTCCTCCTTGAATGTGTATCAGGGAAATCCTTTTCCCTGAATGATAGGACGCTTTCTGGTTTCCAGATAAGCGTTAAGATGTTTGAAACCTCAGCGGGGTACCAGCCGCTTAGCGGGTTTCGTAAAAACTTGACACTTGTGTCTTTAAGAAGCCTGTCCAATAAATTAACACCGCAAAATCAGGTTAAAACCGCTTTGCAAAAGTAATTTATCATCATCTTCCTTTCACATACTTTATCGAGTCGATGACTTAAAAAGTTAAGTCATTTTTTGTAAATTTTTAAATATTTTTTGCAGGATTCAAAGAACCCACTCAGCAGCCATATAATAAAGTGATACCTGCATACCTGGCAGCGTCTTTAATCATTTTTCTACACCTGACGCCGCACTTCATTCTAAAAAGGAATCTATTATGACGCACAAATTTCTAATATTAGATACAGCTTCTGCCGACGGCTCTCTAAATTTCTGGATACGGGTGATTCAAAACCAGAATTTCCTGCTGCATATAGCCACAAATTTCCTTCCCACCCTGTCCTATCAGGAAAACTGTCTCCTGATCAGCCAGCTAAAGATACTAAAATCCCTGACCACTGACTTGGAATCCGCATTAAGTCATCCTTCAATACAAAATATCCCGATATCTTTCCAATCCATGTATCACAACATAAACTGGACGATTGATAAGCTAACATCGCTCATCTTAAACGACAACCGGGAAAAAGCAGCCGCATTAACCGAATATCAGCTAATTCCATTTCTACAGGAATGGCTGGAAGACACCTACTTCTGGACTCTGATCTATCCTGATAAGGAAAAAATGAACGAATACTATGAAACTGAATTTGCCGAAAACCACAAAAATACCTACAGCAACAGGGGCGAAAAATATCTTATTTCCATTATGATTCCTGTTTATAACAAACTGGAATATACCAAAAGATGTCTGGATAGTCTCTTCCGCAACACAGATCTCGCCAAATATCCCTGTGAGCTGATACTTCTCAATGACGGGTCCACCGACGGGACAGAAGAATACTTTGAAAGTCTGGGTATAACAAAGGTCATAAATTTAAAGGAAAATGTTAAAACAATGATCTTTTCCCTGCTATACCGGGTTTGCGAAGGGAAATATGCATCATTTGTGAATAACGACACCATTCTTACAGAACACTGGCTGGATAACCTTCTTACCTGCTTACAGTTTTACCCTAACGCAATCATGTCTGTTCCCAGCACGCCAAACACCAGCAACCTGCAGGGTATGGTGGCAGAATTCACCCCGGAGACTACAGAAACAACGGCGAAAGCCCATAACCGTACCTGCCCGTACCTCTGGGAAGAGCGGTGCAGGCTCATGCCTGTAATCGCATTATACGATGTGAATAAGGTGAATACCATTGGATTTGCAGACCGCTATTTTCATACTATGGAATTCTGGGATGATGATTTCAGTCTGCGTGCGAGAAGAGCGGGATTTCAGCAGATTCTCTGCCGGGATACCTGGTGCTATCATTATGGAAGCATTACCGGTAAGGACGACCAGGTTAAAAACAGAACCCTCTTAAATGGAAGATTACTGTTTCAAGAAAAACATGGGATTGATCCCTGGGGAAATAACTATTGTTATGATACCTATCAGCTATCCCACATTCTACTTACCATTCCACAGCAGTCTACGGAAGTTGCCACACTTGTCATTGATCCCGGCTTTGGAGCTGATGTGCTGCAATTTAAAACACAGCTTAGAAGACTGGAGAAAAAAAATTCTTTTTCATTCCTTATCAATGACTCTAACCTGAAAGACGATTTAAATCCATTTAATAGCCCGGTCATTGTGTCTCCCTCTATATTAGAAACACATAAGCACATTCCGGAGGGTCTCTACAACTATATCAGCCTGGGCAGGGATTTATCCATTTATCCGGACTACAAAGAGCTGATTACAGAATGTTCCACCCACTTAAAATCAGGTGGATTCCTATATTTTTATGTAGCAAACCCCTATGCCTATCATCTAAAGCAGGAACTTTCTGAAGAACGAATGCTAAACGGGAAAGATTCCCTGATGTTAATTAATATCCAGGAGCTTCTTCTGTTATTAATCAGCAAACTGAATTTAAAAACGCAGCTTAAAGCCATCCTGGATACCACAACACCCAAAGAACAAAAGGGCGGTTATACCGAACACCTGGACCGATTTTTCTTAATGTGCGAAAAACAGAGCTAACCACTCATTTTATCATGGCCTGCAAAAAAATTAAGGAGTAAAACCAATGAACCGGTTTTGCTCCTTAACTTTTTACTCTTAGACTCTTACATCAACATACTGTCCTAAACCAGTTGTCTTAATCTGATTTGGGACTGCCGCATCCATCATCTTTAAAAGATCGGCTGCCTGCATTTCCTGGTTATCCATTGCCTTCTTTGCAACGCTTAATCCGGCACTCTGTTGAATTTTAGAAGAGCTTAACTGCATACTCATTGCTGCAATATCCATATCTTTCTCCTTTCACATCACATGTTTTAAGAAATTATGGTTCAACACTAATTATATCGACATTTCTTATGGAACTGATAAGTCATACTCCCGGTTCCTGATAACAATCCAGAGTAAACCAAAACTCCACTCCGCCCTCAACGTTTCTTACACCGCAGGTCTTCTTGTGAGAGTCGATAATAGCCTTAACAATGGAAAGACCAATTCCGCTGCCACCATACTCCCGGGTGTGAGCCTTATCCACTTTGTAAAACTTCGTCCACAGCTTGGGTAAATCCTCGTCTGGAATACTCTGCCCCGTATTAAATACGGTTACAAGCGCTTCTTTCCCATTCTCTTCGGCAGTGATAATAATCTCCCGCTCTCCGCTCAGATGATTAAGTGCATTATTTAAATAATTGGTGATCACTTCTTCTATTTTAAATTCATCCGCATAAACACGAATGGTATCAAAAGTTTCCAATTTCACCTTAGCTTCCTTTTGCTGGATTAAAATCCCGGCAGATCCAATCACTCCGCGGATAAGCTCCGTCAAATCAAAGCATTCCAACTGTAAATCATCGTTGCCAAATTCCAGAGCAGTCAGATTCAGCAGCTGACGAACCATTTTGTTCATCTTATTGGCCTCATCCATTATCACCTCGCAGTAATAATCCCTGCTCTCCGGATCTTCTGCCATTCCCTCCGTTAAGCCTTCCGCATATCCCTGAATAAGAGCAATGGGTGTTTTCAGCTCATGGGACACATTAGCGATAAACTCCTTTCGCATCTCATCAATCTTTACTTTCTCCGCAATATCGTTCTGCAGTTCTTCATTGGCACTGCGCAGCTGTCCGATTGTATCCTTAAGCCGGTCGGACAACTGATTCATACTGTTGCCCAGGACACCGATTTCATCTTTTTCATCACCTGTGTATTTTGCCTCAAAGTCAAGACCGGACATCTTCTCTGACAAATTCGCCAGTTGAAGAATGGGTGTTGTAATACGTTTGGTAGTGAAATAAATAAACAAACTACCTATAATCAAAGCCATAGACCCTACATATGCCAGGAACCTGTTTGACAAAGCCACGCTGTCCCTGATACTCGACAGCGGTATGGAGATTAGAAAAATAGTTTTATTATCCGAAAAATATCCCCAGCTCTCTAGATAATAGGAATCCGAACGTCTATCATATGTTTTTTGAACAATATAATTGTTATGCTTTTTTAAAACTCTGGCCTGGGGCATGTCTTCACCGAAAATGTAATCCTCCACCCTGTTTTTTAAGAACTGGCGGTCACCGCTTGTAGGAATTAGATATTCGTCAGTTGTGCTGTCAATTAATATCATCATTAAATTGTATTTTTCGCCCATCGTCCGGAACAGCTTCTGTACAGATCCCTCATTCTTGAAATCAGGATCATAGGAATCATGATAATACTCGATAATTCCTTTTCCGCTTTCATTGGCCTGGGCTACTACCTGATCAATCTCTGTATAGGCCATTTCCAGGATACGAACCTTGGCTCTGGTGTAAAATCCCTCTAAAAACCAGTTGTTCACACACCAGGTAGTCAGAAGAACAAATGCCATCAGACAGACAAATATGATGGCAAAACGCGCCTTTATGGAATGCTTCATTCACTCACCTCTAACGATTATGTCACTTCAAATTTATAGCCCATTCCCCAGATGGTCCGGATGTAATCTCCCTTTTCTCCCATCTTGCTTCTTAATTTCTTCACATGAGTATCAATGGTCCTTGCATCACCGAAATAATCATAGTTCCATACATTATTAAGAATTTTTTCTCTGGAGAGAGCTATTCCCTGATTTTCCAGGAAATATGCCAGAAGCTCAAATTCTTTATAGCTTAATTCAATGTCTTTTCCATCAATGGTTACCTGATGTGCTACCTTATCTATGCAGATACCGCCGATCTCAACCGAA
The DNA here is from genome assembly GCF_031982545.1 of Lacrimispora sp. Taxonomy (GTDB): domain Bacteria; phylum Bacillota; class Clostridia; order Lachnospirales; family Lachnospiraceae; genus Lacrimispora. The sequence goes on along the minus strand of NZ_DALYXB010000018.1, from coordinate 27,176 downwards.
TCCGTATTCACAGCATTGCTGCGTCTTAGTATGGCCTCTACACGGGCAACCAGGATCTTGGGGCTGAATGGCTTTGCTATATATTCATCCACTCCCAAATCAAATCCCTGAAGTTCATCCCTCTCTTCCGTCCTGGCTGTCAGCATAATGATCGGGACCTGGGAATACTTACGTATGGTCTTGCAAGTCTCCCACCCATCCATTTTCGGCATCATCACATCCAGAATAATCAGTACGATATCTTTTTGCTCAAAAAATATGTCTACCGCTTCCTCACCGTTTGATGCTTCCACTACGGTAAATCCTTTTACACTGAGGAAATCCTTTACCAGCTTTCTCATTCTGGCCTCGTCATCTACCACTAATATTTTTAACTGTTCCATAAAAACCTCCCGAAATCAGATCTCAACTGTTTTCCTGTATTTATGAAACATATTGTACCAAATTGATAGCGGAATATCTACATTTTCACAGAGATTTCACACCATTTCCCGATTAACCTCTGTAAAAGTAAAAAAAGGCAGATGCTCCTGTAAAAAGCATCTGCCTGTCCAATCGAATCTTATCTTAATTCAGTTGTAGGAATGGTATCCATATCATCAAACGCCTGATTCTCGCCGCCCATTGCCCAAACGAAGGTATAGTTGCTTGTACCTGCTCCGGAATGGATGCTCCAGGATGGGCTGATAACTGCCTGCTCATTCTGCATAACGATGTGTCTGGTCTGATTGCCTTCGCCCATCATGTGGAATACTACATTGTTCTCCGGAATCTCGAAGTACATATAGATTTCCATACGTCTCTCGTGAGTATGAGATGGCATGGTGTTCCATACACTGCCTGGATCCAAAACGGTCATTCCCATGGATAACTGGCAGGTCTCAAGTACATCCGGATGGATGAACTGGTTGATCACGCGCTTGTTGGAAGTTTCCATTGCACCCAGTGGCTTCTTGGCTGCCTTTTCGATGGGGATAAAGGTAGTCTTGCATGCCTTGTGAGCAGGAGCACTTACCATATAAAATTTAGCTGGGTTTGATGCATCATCACTGGAGAATAATACTTCTTTGGTTCCCTTTGTGATGTATAAGCAGTCTTTGTAGCCCATGCTGAATTCTTCTCCATCTGCTTTGATCTTTCCTGATCCGCCGATGTTGAAGATACCGATCTCACGTCTCTCGAGGAAAAAGCCTGTACCAAAGTTTTTCCAGATATCAATTCCCTTGTCAATGGAAACGGTTTCTGTTGTTGGCATACAGCCCAGTGTTACCATACGGTCAACATGGGAGTAAACAGCTACCACTTCATTGGCAACGTATAAGTTCTCAATTAAAAATTCGTCTCTTGTTTCTTCTGTTGTGTAACGCTTAAAATCTTTCTGATTAGCAGAGTAACGAATATCCATTTATAAAAAGCCTCCTTATTTGTATTTGAAATAACTGACCATCTCCATGGTATCATAAGGCAGTTTTTAATTCAACATCTTATTGGATTATTTTAAATTTATCCACTTCTTTCTGGAGAAGTGCGGCCTGGGCTGACAATTCTTCACTGGAAGCGGAACTTTCTTCTGCTGTAGCCGCATTGCTCTGGACCACATAAGAGATCTCATTAATTCCGTTGCTGACACTAACCATAGCAACGGCCTGCTCTCTTGCGGACTGCTCCACTGATTCCATAAGCCCTTTGGCTTGATTTGCCTGTTCCATAACCTCTGCCAGAATCTGGGCATTTTCTTTTGCAGTACCCATACCATCCGTCACAGCCCGGGCTGCATTTTCCACAAGCAGCGCAGTACGTTTGGCAGCTTCTGCGGATTTTGCTGCAAGGCTGCGGACTTCATCTGCAACTACCGCAAATCCCTGGCCTGCTTCTCCTGCACGTGCCGCTTCTACCGCTGCATTCAGTGCCAGAAGATTTGTCTGAGAGGCAATTGCATCTACATCCTTTGTAATCTTTGCGATTTCATCGGAAGTGTTTTTAATTTCATCCATTGCCAGAAGCATCTGCTTCATCTTCTCGTTGCTTTCTTCAACCCGCGACAACGTCTGCTCTGCATAGCCGGCAGCCTGACCGATATGAGCAGAACTTTGCTCTGCCTTCTCTGTAATCTCTGTTATGGCAGAAGAAAGCTGGTCAATGGTTCCTGCCTGTTCTGTCGCTCCGGCTGCAAGTGCAGATGCTGCATCCGCCACCTGGGAAGAGCCTGAATTCACCTGCCCGGCCGACTCACGAATTAAGCCTAATGTCCGGTTTAACTGCTCATAAATCAGAACCAGAGAATCATGGATGGTAGAAAAATCTCCGGCATACTCCCTGGTTACAGGAAGTGTCATATCTCCAGCCGCCATATTTTTTAAGTGAAGTGTAATATCACCCACTACTTCTTTCATCTGCCCGATCAGTTCATCGGTTGCCTGGGAGAGTACCTCCATCTCATCGCCGGTATTCACAACTTCAACGGGAGGGGTATGAACATCTCCGTCGGAAAGCAGTTTAAGCCGCTCAGATATGGGACTTAATGGAGCAGTAATCTTATGCAGGAACTTGACAAGTACGATTAAACCTGTGAAGCAGATCAATAAGGCTACAACTGCCAGCAGTATAATATTTAGTATTTTTTCCCTGTGATATCCTGCAACAGCACTGTCTATGTCGTCTATGTAGTTTCCCGTACTGATGTACCAGTCATATGGCTCAAATTTTATGGTATAAGCCCGTTTAGCAAATGTGCCTTCCTGGCCTGGTTTTGTAAAGTAGAAATCGGTGAAACCACCTCCGGGCTGGGATCCGTTTTTAATAAATTCACGGATATAGTAATCTCCCTTCAGATCCTTCTCATCGTAGCGTTCTTTCCCTTCATATTCCGGATTCATATGAACTGCGCAGAGACCAGTGGAAGTATCTGCCCAGAAATATCCGTTTCCATTGTCATAACGCGTATCGCGGACAATGGCTTTGGCATTGTCTAATGCCTCTTTTTCTGTAATTTCACCGGATTTATAGCGGTCATAATTAACCTGTAACACACTAACCAGACTTTCAGTCGCTGTTTTAATATTTAAATCATAACTTTCGTAACTGGAATCGATCCAGTTCTGGTAAACCCGGTCCAGGCTGATATAAAAAATGGTTGTCAGAGCGGATATAATTAACATTACCATTACACTGACGAATACAACCAGCTTTCCTGTTACCTGCAATCTCTTACTCTTTTGTGCCTTCATGTAATACCCCTTTCTGATTGCAATATAATACAATATGGATTAGCATACACGGTATTTATAAAATCTGCAACTGAGGTTTACTGAAAGTTTATTAAATTTCTGTAAAATATTTGTCAAATTTTAAACAATTAAAAAAATTCCCAAAAAAAGACACAAATATGGCGTTTTGAAACCTGTGTCTTTCTTCGGGAATATGTTTTTATTCTTTTATGGCTGCCTGAATTAATTTTAAATTACTTTTCAGACGCTCATTGCCGGGGGCAAAAAGAAGAGCTGCTTTTGCATGGTCCTGGGATTCAGAATACAATCCCAGCCGGTAAGCGGCAATGGCGCAAAGGTCATCTGGGGTATAATCCCAGGAATAACCCATATTTACAAAGGTCCTTGACTTTTCTTTTATCTTCAGCGCTTCCAGAGTCAGATAATAAGCCATGGGCCAGTCACTCAGCTCATAGCAGATTTTGGCAAACTCCACATAAGGATCCCGCATGCCTGGAACTTCTGCAATGGCTTTAAAATACCACTGGTATGCTTCTTTTATCTTATCCAGCCGATAATATGATCTGGCAATCCAGCGCATGGCTGCACACCGTTCATCACACCAGGTTGCCGTGGGAAGCAGCAAATACTCCTTTAAGGTTTTAATGCTCTCCAGCCATTTGCTCTTATACATATACTCTCTGCCAAGATAGTACCGCATCCGTTCATCTCCCGGTGCTTCCGCAACTGCCAGCTCTAAAAGAGGCAGATAGGAACCCCTGGATTTGGTAGGATCGGGGTAATGACTTAACACCATTCCTTCAATATAAATTGTCTCCAGAGGTGATTTTCCACAGTACTGAACAAACTCATGTACCGGGCATTTCCACCGGAAGTCCTTACGCTGATGCACTTTGAAATAATAAAACTGTATATCCGGTGTTCCGTCTGGCTTTAAACTCCAGTTGTAAAGATAGCGGCCGGTCTTGGCAACAGCTCCCTTATTAACAGGCTTATGATTTACCCACGCTTCTTCCAGCCGTTTTCTCCACCCTGGTTCAAACCGCTCATCAAGATCGGTGCAGACACAGATATCCACATCTTCCGGTACGTGATCCAAAGAGATATTTCTTGCCACATCAAACCGCCATGGCTTTACAATATCTACGTAGACTATGGCTCCCCGCTCGTTTAGCTTTTTTACCGTATCATCTTCCGATCCGGTGTCTGTGACAACTATGAGGTCAGCTTCATTCATGGAATCCATCCAACTATCTACAAATGATGCTTCATTTTTACAGATTGCATAAACACAGATTTTCAGACCGCTCATCAGGATTCCTCCTTAGCTGCCGGTTTTCTGCTCTTTTGCTGAATCAGCAGAAGATTGCTTTGAAGCCTTTTATTTTCCGGGTCTGTTTTTAAAGCCTCATCTGCATACCTTTCGGCTGTTTCATACATTCCAAGCCGGTAAGCGCTGATTGCTGCATAATCATATAATGCATATCCCCAGCTTGCCGGGTCTACCAGATAGCTTCCCGTGCTTTCTTTAATTGTCAGTCCCCTTTGAGCCATGGCAAAGCTCAAGGCCCAATTGGATTCCAGATATCCAAACTTCGCTAAAGCAATATAAGGTTCTCTCACCTCCGGGCACTCTGCAAGAGCCCGGTACAGCCAGACAAGTTCTTCTCTCTTATTGCCCTTTTCTGCATAGGCATGAGCAATAAAGCGCATAGAGGCACTACGTTCTTCCATCCATCTGGCGGTGGGCATGGAAAGATGTTTACTTAGTGTCTGTATGGCCTGGTCATAATCTCCATGGTATACATATTCTCTGCCCAGCCAGAATGTGGCCCTGTCATCAAAGGGATTTTCTTTTACGGATAACTCCAGAAGGGGCAGATACTGGGTTCTCGGTTTTGAATTATCCGGGTAATGATTTAATACAAGTCCCGTCACCCAACCTGATTTTTCCGGTTCTGATCCACTATACTCCAATATTTCATGAACCGGATGAATCCAACGGTATCCATGACGTTTATGAATCTTTTCCATGGGATACTGCTTCTTTGGTGTTCCGTCAGAATTCAGGGAAAATGTGAATAAATATCTGGCACGGGTCTGTTTCGGTTTCCACGCAGACTCTAAGATTTTTCTCCAGCCCGGTATAAATACTTCATCTAAATCATTGGATACGCAGATATCTGCATCTTCAGGCACATGATCAAGAGCAACGTTTCGGGCCGTGTCAAATCTCCATGGGGAAATGGTTTCCTCATATACAGTCGCCCCCCTGGATCTGAGCTTTTCAACAGTGCCGTCTGTAGAGCCTGTATCGGTTACAATCACTTCATCGGCTTCCGATACCGCATCCATCCATCGGTCCACAAACTGTTCTTCATTCTTGCTGATTGCATAAACGCATATCTTATATCGGTTCAATCAAACCATCTCCTTTTAGAATATTCTGATTGCTAGATACAATATATGCAAAAACAGTCTGTCCTGTGATAAAAATAAGACAATTCGGTTTCTTTATGAAAGATTGACTCCGTATATGATTTCATAAATCTCTTTCTTAAAAGGCATAAATTCCTCCTCAGTAAATGGCTTTCCATAACTTGTAACCCATAACTGCATTGGACTGTCCTGTGGTTTTAACGGCATCTGTTCATAGTAAAAATGATTGACATAAAATCCCAACCGTTCATAAAATACTGCCCTTTTTCCTGTTGCGGGATTTTCCACCGTCACAGGCTCAATTTCCAAAAATACAGGTTTTTTTATTTCTTTTACTGCTTCTTCGATCAGAAGTTTGCCATAGCCCTTTCCTCTTGAAATCTTTGCAGTTGCCAGATGCTCAAAAAAGGCACATCCAGGCAGATCCCAGTATCCCAGAAACGCCATGATTCTTCCATCTTCTTCCACAGCCATGGTATGATAGGCGGGGTTGTCAAACACAAGTTTCTGGCTTTCCTTTGTACGTCTTTCCTGATCTATAAATGACTCCTGGTAAATGGAATATATTTCTTCAAAGCGGTTCTGTGGTTCTCTGATTAACATTTTTTATCTCCTGTGGTTCTAATTTTATTATTTGTATCTATTGTATCATAAATTTCTTATATTTGCAGACAAATGCACCCTGTCCGGATCTCTCCTGTTAATCTGGCAGGAGAAACCACGGGCAGGGCGCATGGTTATATTACTTTAAGTTTATCTGTTTACTGAATCGTGATTCTTCCCTGTCCTGCCGGATTTGCATAATCAGTGCCTACATTTCCGCCTAAGTTATTGCGGATGAAAGCCGAGAGAATATCCACATCTGTCATTACATCGTCACGGATTACTTTGCTGTTTTTAAACATTGTCATACCATCACCAGCCATCTTTAACATGTAATTGTGAGAAGCCACGGTATAAACTTTGGAAGTATCAAGAGGAGAATCGCCAATCATGATATCTGCTACCCGGTATGCTCCTCCTACTTTTACAAAGTTACCTTTTTCATCTACCTGAACACTGGATGGAACAGAAGTCTTAATGGTATATTTTAAACCGGATACCTGTAAAAAGCCACCGCTTTCCTTCGGATAATTACGGGAAGCCATCTCCAGGGCATCCTTAATCTGCTGACCGGTAACTTCTGCTACGCAGCCCATGTTGCCAAAAGGATGTACCGTAAGAGTATCGTTGTATGTGATATTTCCCGGTTTAATGCCTGCACGGACACCGCCGCCGTTTACAATACCGATGTCTGCTCCAAGTACCTGACGGTATGCATCTGCACAGAGATCACCTAAGTTGGTTTCTCCGCTTCTGACTGCCCGTTCCCCTGTAGCCGGATTGTTGATGGTCAGTTCCACGTCAGTATGTCCCAATACGACTTTTAAGGATTCATTATACTGGGCCTGAATGTGCTTGATAAACTGGTCTGTATCATAATCCAGGGCTTTTCCATCCTTGGATACTGCTGTTTTGCCCGGAACCACCAGCTGACTTCCCAGAGTAAGAACGTTTGGATCCTTAATCTTGTCCCTGTTTGCATTATAAATTTCTCTCCAGCGGTCAAAAGAGCCTAATTCTCTTTTTGCAATACGGCTTAAGGAATCGCCTTTTTGTACGGTGTAGGTACTGGATACTGCACCTGCAGGAACTTCAGCTACTAACTCACTGGCAAGCGAACCGTCAGGACGTATGGTCAGCTTTCCGATATTCTTTAATTTAGTTCCTGTCTGGGTAAGGAGCACGTCCTTTCCATCTTTATTCTTTATATTTTTTGAGTATTCTTCATGAGAGTGGCCGTCAATTAATGCATCAATTCCATTTGTGTTCTTAATTACACTATCAGAAGTCCATCGGTCCGTGGTGCCGTTTTCCCCAAGATGGCCTACTAAAATAACGTACTGTGCACCTTCTGTTCTGGCACTGTTAACGGACTGCTGAATCTGTTCGTAAAGCTTTTTGCCGGTTTCATCTTCACAGAAACCATAAATATAATTGCCGCTTCCGTCCTGGAAGTAGGCTGGTGTTGACTTGGTAAAGCTCTCCGGTGTGGTTGCGCCTACCAGGGCAACTTTTGTATTGCCGTATGTAAACATCTTATAAGGAGCAAACACTGGAGTATTGGTCTTTAAATCAATAAAGTTGCTGGAATAGTAACCGCAGTTTAATTTGCCTGCCAGTTCCAAAAACCTTGGCATACCGTAATCATATTCATGATTGCCCGGCACGGCAAAATCATATCCGACCTGATTCATAATGTCGATGATGTATCCGCCGTCTGAAAGCGTTCCGATGGGAGCTCCCTGAATCGCATCACCGGCATCAATCAGAGTCACGTAGGGCGTCTGGGCTTTCATCTCTTTTTTATAAAGAGACAGACCTGCATAACCGATCTTTTCATCAATGCCGCAGTGAACGTCATTGGTATACAGAATCACAATATCCTGATCTGCAGCCCTGGCCGGAAATGATAGACCTGTAGCAAGGGACAAAACCATGAGTACGGACAGGCAAAGAGACAGAAACCTTCTTTTTGTACTTCCTTTCATTGCTTGAATCCTCCTTTAACATATGCTTTTTCCTATATTATATCAGATCAATGTAAAATTTCCATATTATTTTGTTAATATTTTCCTTTTATCTGATTCTTTATTTCACAAAAAAACCTCTCTGCCTTAGCTTGTTCGCTTTGCAGAGAGGTTTTATCTTTATTTATTCAGACTCTGTTTCTTCACTCACTTTAATTCCAAGATCTTCCAGCTGTTTGGGATCTACCGGTGCCGGTGCCTCAGACATTAAGCAGGACGCATCTTTTACTTTCGGGAATGCAATTACGTCACGGATGCTGTCTGCCCCCACCATGAGCATGATTACACGGTCAAGACCATAAGCCAGACCTGCATGAGGCGGTACACCGTATTTAAATGCATCTAACAGGAAGCCGAACTGATCATTTGCCTGCTCTTTGGTAAAGCCCAGTACTTCAAACATTTTAGACTGAATATCACCCTGGTGGATACGGACAGATCCGCCGCCTAACTCTGTACCGTTTAACACGATATCATAAGCTTTGGCGCGTACAGCACCCGGATTCGTATCAATCATAGCCCAGTCTTCTTCCATAGGCATGGTAAATGGGTGGTGCATGGCTGTAAATCGTCCCTGTTCCTCGGAATACTCAAGTAATGGGAATTCCGTTACCCATAAGAACTTAAATACATCTTTCTTTAAGAGTTCTAACTGTCTTGCCAGTTCCAGACGGAGGTTACCCAGTACGTCAAATACAACCTTGTCTCTGTCTGCAGCAAATAAAAGAAGATCTCCTGGCTGTCCATCCATGGCATCTGCCAGTGTCTTAAGTTCTTCTTCTGACATAAATTTGGAGAAGGAACATTTATAAGTTCCGTCTTCGTTTACTGCCAGATAAGCAAGACCTTTTGCACCGAAGCCCTTTGCATAGTCAACAAGAGCATCGATCTTTTTCCTTGGAATGGCCGCCTGTCCTTTTGCATTAATACCGCGGACAGATCCACCGTTTTCTAATGCTCCCTTAAATACAGCAAACTCGGTATCCTTTACAACCTCAGACACGTTTTTCAGTTCCATTCCAAAACGCATATCCGGCTTATCAGAACCAAAACGATCCATGGCTTCTCTCCAGGTCATACGTGTAATCGGAAGCTCCAGATCGAAATTGCAGATTTCCTTAAACAGCTTTTTCAACAGTCTTTCATTGACTGCCAGTACATCTTCCACATCTACAAAGGACAGCTCCATATCGATCTGTGTAAATTCCGGCTGTCTGTCTGCACGTAAGTCTTCGTCACGGTAGCATCTTGCCAGCTGGAAATAACGGTCATAGCCAGAGCACATCAGCAGCTGTTTAAAAAGCTGGGGAGACTGGGGAAGGGCATAAAAGGAACCAGGATGAACACGGCTTGGCACCAGATAATCTCTTGCGCCTTCCGGTGTGCTCTTAATGAGAGTCGGAGTCTCGATCTCTAAAAAGCCTTCTTCTGCCAGAAATGCTCTTGTTAAGGTAGCAACCTGGCTTCTGATCATGATATTTTTCTGAATGTCCGGTCTTCTTAAATCCAGATAACGGTATTTCAGTCTCAGTTCTTCTTTTGTTTTGCTGTTTTCCTCAACCGGGAAAGGAGGAGTCTCAGATTCTGAGAGAATTCTCAGGCTCCTGGCACGCACTTCAATGGCGCCGGTGGTCAGATTCTCATTCACACCGCCTGAACGGTTCTCCACCACACCAGTAACAGCGATAACAAACTCACTTCTCAGTTTTTCCGCTTTTGCAAAATTCTCTGCTCCGCAATCGCTCTCTTCGAAGATGATTTGCAGAATTCCGGAACGGTCTCTTAAATCAACGAAAATAATTCCGCCCTTATTTCTGCTTTTCTGAACCCAGCCCATTACTGTAACTTCATTTCCTGCACAGGCTGCTGTAACTTCCGTACATCTATGGGATCTTTTTAAACCCAACATTGACTCTGCCATAATTTCCTCCTAATTCGTTTCCTTCAGTGCTTCTTTATAAAATTCCTTAAACTGGGTATATCCTTCTTTTATAAGGCTTTCCTTCTGGAACTTTTTATTTTTATTCATCTGGGATACCAGGACTGTCTTACCTTTGGCACGCTCATTCATGGCCTCTTTCACTGCTTCATTCATGACCGCATCGCTTACACCCTTTTCAATCAGGAATGCAAACCGTTCTTCACTGCCAGGTACTGTAAAGCCTTCTTCCATAAGAATGGTGATAATCCGTTCAAAACCAATGGAAAATCCACACGCAGGAGTATCCATTCCGGTAAATTTGCCGATCATCTTGTCATAACGGCCGCCTCCGCCTACGGAGCCTGGGAAACCGTCTACCAGAATCTCAAAGATGGTTCCAGTATAGTAAGACATTCCACGTACCAGAGTGGGATCAAATTCGATCTTAAACTGGCTGGTGGTAATTGCACTCACGCTGTCAATAATAGCCGCCAGATTCTCTGCCTGCTCCGGATCCATGGCATCTTTTAATACTTCCTTTAAACTTCTGATACCGGCTGCGTCTCTGGTCACTGTCTCAAACAGGGCTAAATAGTTATTGACATTCTCTTCCGGATAACCCGCTTCTTTTAACTCACCAGCAACGCCATCCATACCGATCTTGTCCATCTTATCAAGAATAATAAAAACCTGATCATAAGCTTCTTCTGAAAATCCACAGTGAGCTGCCATGCCCTTTAAGATATTACGGTCATTAATTCTTACCGTATATCCTTTAAATCCAATCTTTCCAAGGAGAGTCGTCGTCGCAAGAATCAGTTCGATCTCCGCCAGTCTGGTGGGATCTCCAAGGATATCGATGTCACACTGAACGAACTGTCTGAAACGTCCTCTCTGGGGACGGTCTGCTCTCCAGACACTTCCCATCTGAAGGGATTTAAATGGGGCCGGTAAAACTGCTGCATTGTTGGAATAATATCTGGAAAGGGGGACTGTCAGATCATAACGCAGTCCGCTGTCTACCAGATCATTCTCCATCTGCGCTGTTTCCAGATTCAGTTTTTCTCCCCGCTTCATAATCTTGAAAATCAGTTTTTCATTGTCGCCGCCCTGTTTGCTGCTTAAGTTCTCAATGTGTTCTACACAGGGAGTTTCAATGGAATTAAATCCAAATCCGCCGTATGTCTCCCGAATCTGGTTCATTACATATTCCCGCACCTGCATTTCCGCAGGGAGTATGTCCTTCATTCCGGTAACCGGTTTCTTTTTTAATGACATTTTTTTCACTCCGTTTATTATATTTTCTATCTTTCTTAGAAATCGCAAATCATGCTTTCTATTTTAAATTACATTTCTGATTTTGCAAGCATTTTTTCTTTTCTTTCTATCATTTCATCGATTCGGGTGATGTACTGCTCTACATCTTTCACATTTTCCACCCTCTCCAACCGGTTCTCCGATGGAAAAACAACTTTCGTCGTAGTTCCCGCACCGCAGGCTGCTATGGTCTGCTTTTCCTCCATAATGAGGATGTTGTAGATACAGGCTTTTCCAGGCACTGAATATCCCACATTCTCAAAGTTACCAGCCATATTTTTCTGGCGGTAGAGGTAGTAGGGCTCCTGTCCCATGCTCCGGGCGTAGGCTGCCGTTAAATCCACCATCTCCTGAGTTCCGGTGATTTTTAAATCTCCGTATTGTTCCTTATACATATTAAGGCGGGCTGCCCGCTTAATCGCCAGAGTATGAACGGTGATGCCGTCCGGCCCCAGAGACTTAATCTCCTCCATGGTCCGTCTTACATCCTCCATGTCTTCTCCAGGCAGTCCGATAATTAAATCCATATTAATATTGTCAAAGCCCAATGACCTGGCTAATAAAAAGCGGTCCTTTACCATCTCCACAGTATGACGGCGGCCGATGATCTTCAGGGTCTCTTCTTTCATCGTCTGAGGATTTATGGAAATACGGGTTACACCATATTTCTTTAATACCTCAAGCTTCTCCTGTGTTATGCTGTCCGGTCTTCCTGCTTCTACTGTAAATTCTTTTACATTTGTGAAATCAAACGTATTCTTCAGCCTGAAGATCAGCTTTTCCAAATGCTCTGCACTGAGAGAAGTCGGTGTTCCGCCTCCTATATACACCGTGTCAAGAGTTTTTCCTGCCATTCGCCTGGCTGTAAACTCCATCTCTTTAAAAAGAGCCTCCAGGTAATCATCCATCCGCTTCTCCCACTGGCTGATTGGAAACGATGTGAAGGAACAGTAAAGACAGGTGGTGGGGCAGAAGGGAATTCCGATATAAAGGCTGTATCCGTTTTCATAGTCAATGTCTGACAGCAGATCCAACTCTTTCTTCGCAATTTCCAAACTTAAGTCCACCTTCTGATCACTGGTCAGATACGTATGTTTCATATAATCAAAAACTTCCTCTTCCCTGCTTCCGGAAAGAAGTTTTGTCATGGCTATTTTAACCGGACGTATACCGGTAAGTGTTCCCCAGGGCAGCTCCCTGCCAGTCAGTTCTCCCGCCATACCGTAAAGCATCCGCTTTATCCGGTTTTTGGTTTCAAAGCGGTCAGAATAGTCCACCTTGGTTTCGGAAGTTTTTTTTATTCCCTGCTCCTTGTCTTCCAGACTTAACCGGAAGAAATCATCTCCAGTCACACCATGGACAAGGAGCCGGAAATCTTCCTCGGTTTTCTCCTCATGAAGGAAACGTTCTCCCGGATAAAATGCCATAAGCAGTTCCCTGATATCCTGTTCAAAGGATTGATCATCTAATATTAAACCTATCATTTTTAGTCCCTATCCTCTGTATAATGCCACCGGATTATATGATTTTTCATGACCGATGGTAGTAACGCTTCCATGTCCCGGATAAACCATGGTATCACCGGGAAGAGGAAACAGCGTTCCTCTGATGGAGCTTATAATTTTCAACTGATCTCCTGTCGGAAAATCCGTACGTCCCAGAGATTCTAAAAAGAGAGTATCTCCGCTGATTAATACGTCTTCCTCTTTCATATAGTAGCAGACACTGCCTTCTGTATGACCGGGAGTTGCCAGCACATGGGCCGAAATCCCTGCGGTATCAATGATCTCCCCATCAGTCACGTAGCGATCTGCCTCTATGAGACACGGTCTTCCGGTGCTTGCGGAAAGATTCACGGACGGATCGTTTAACAGCATTTTTTCATTTTCCCCGGCACAAATTACGATCTCCGGAAACGCCTGTTTTATCTCTTTGACTGCCATAATGTGATCAAAGTGGCCATGAGTGAGTAAAATGGCTTCCGGTGTTACAGACAGCTTCCTGCACTCCTCCAGAATAAATTCCCCTTCATCGCCGGGATCCACTATCATTGCTTTTTTTAACTGTTCCCGGAAAATAATATAACAATTGGTACCAATCTGCCCCACCGGGTATGTTTTAATTCTGAAATCGCTCATATTCTTATCTCCTGTTTCAATCGTTCACATTAATCTGCCCGTTAAATAGTAAATACCGGAATATCCGTTCCATACAAAAGCTTTGCCTGATAATAATCTGCGTACTCCATCAAAAGAATATTATCTTCACATCTTGTGGTTATGAAGTAGTCAGCCGCGGCAAACAGACACCTGATATCATCTTCCATTGTGCCCATTCTTACTATTATCTCTCTGCTGTCTGCCTTCAGTTCCTCTGACACCGCTAAAGCCTGCCGGTATCCCTCTTCACCGGCAGAAGGACTGATAGATAAGTAAAGCCTGGTATCTGCCGGACCTGATGCCGCATATTCCGTTAAAATCCTTTTCCAGAGTGAAAATGGACTTAAATAATCTGCAATCAGAAGAATCGTCTTCCTGTCCGTTTTTGGAATCACCGGATTGATCTGATTCCAGTCTTCTCTCGGATCAAACTTCTCAATGAAGTCTTCAGCCGACAGCAGAAACTCCTTCTGGTTTTCTATCAGCTTCTCCTCTGTCCAGTTCCACCAGGCGATTCGGTTTAAAGCTCTTCTCTGCTCCTCCTCAAACCGATATCCAATAATTTTAGCCGGATTTCCACCTACCATTGCATAGGCAGGCACTGATTTTGTGACCACGCTCTCGGCTCCGATCACCGCTCCGTTGTGAATGGAAACACCACTCATAATCGTCGCCCCATTGCCGATCCAGACATCATTTCCAATGAGCACGGAGCCTTTTCTTCTGGTTCTGTCAGGAACCGCTGTGGTCATAAAAGAAGGGCTCCCCTGAAAAACAGATTTGTAATTATGATTTAAATTAACAAGAAATGTAATTTTATCAGCAAGAGCGCAGTACTTCCCGATCTGTACACAGTGAACCCCTTGTGCAACGTTAAAGTTTAATCCTGACTGTATTTCCGCACCCACGATATAGCTGTCTTTATCGATCTGCATAAAAGGAAACCGTTCCTCAAAGCCTGTAACAGGCATGGTAAGTCTGGTTAAACTTTTCACTGTCTGTGGAAGATATTTCACGGGATATACCACGGTCCACAACACCTTTCTGAATAAAAAGAGAAAAACTGCGTTATCCCGCAGTCCTCTCAATGTCAATTACACCTTCGATTTGTCTCAGTTTATCAACCAGTTTTCCAAGCTCTTCCACGCCATGAGTCTCAAAGGTCATGGTGATGGTAGCTTTCCCCTGTTTGTTGGTTCTGGAATTCATGGAAGTGATATCAATCTGCCTCTCAGTAAATACCTTGGAAATATCAACAAACATACCGATTCTGTTATTGGCAAAAATTTTGATTTCCGTAGAATAACGTTCTTTTGTATTGTCCCCTTCCGGCTCCTGCCACTCTGCATCGATTAAGCGGTTTCTCTCATCTTCCGGAAGATTTAAAACATTGACACAGTCTGTTCTGTGAATGGAAATACCTCTTCCTCTGGTTACAAAGCCTACAATCTCATCGCCTGGCACGGGGGAACAGCATTTGGAGAAACGAACCGCAAGATCGTGAATTCCCTTAACAACAATTCCGCTTCCGGAACGTCTTTTAATTGGAAGTCTGCTGCCCATATCCTCAATGTCGTTTAATATGGTGGTGTCTGTTACGTCTTTCTTTAATTTCTTATCCTTTTCATCCACCATCTTATTGATGACCTGGCCTTCTTTCAGACCGCCATGGCCAATGGATGCAAGCACAGAATCCCAGTCACGGAAGGCATAGCGTTTCATTACCTTCCCCTGATATTCCGGTTTGTTAATCTCTGAATAATTAATTCCTTTGGCTTTACAGTAGCGGTCCACCATCTCCTTGCCCCGGAGAATATTGTCTTCTTTCAGCTCTGTCTTAAACCACTGGTTGATTTTATTTTTTGCCTGGGTGCTTTTCACCACATTCAGCCAGTCCCGGCTTGGACCTTTGCTGTTCTGAGAGGTGATAATCTCCACCTGATCACCGTTTTCAATGACATATTCAATATTCACCAGCTTGCCGTTGACTCTGGCACCCACCATCTTGTTTCCGACTGCACTATGGATGGAGTATGCAAAATCAATGGGCGTTGAACCGCTGGGAAGATTCTTTACATCACCTGACGGAGTAAAACAGTAAACACTGTCGGAGAACAGATCCAAGTCACCCTTAACCATATTTAAGAATTCCTTGTTGTCGGACATGTCCTTCTGCCATTCTAAAATCTGGCGGAGCCAGCTTAACTTCTCCTGTTCTTTGCCTGCCGCAACCTGACCGCTTCCGCTCTCTTTATACTTCCAGTGAGCTGCAATTCCGTATTCAGCAGTCCGATGCATCTCATACGTGCGGATCTGAATCTCAAAGGGCTGGCCGTTGTTGCCGATCAGTGTTGTATGAAGGGACTGGTACATGTTGGGTTTGGGCATGGCGATATAATCCTTGAAACGCCCGGGGATAGGTTTATACAGTTCGTGAATTACACCAAGTGCAGCGTAACAGTCTTTTACGTTGTCAACAATAATCCGCACTGCGAACAGGTCATAGATCTGATCCAGTGTTTTATTCTGGTTGACCATTTTTTTATAAATGCTGAAGAAATGTTTGACACGTCCGTCCACACTGGCTTCAATACCAGCTTCCTTTAAATGTTCTTCCACCTCATCAACAATGCTTTTTACAAAGTATTCTCTGGCATCTTTTTTTAGTGATATTTTTTCTGCCAGCTCATAATAGGTGTCCGGCTCCAAGTATTTTAAAGACAGATCATCCAGTTCGATTTTAATTTTGGAAATACCAAGACGATGGGCGATGGGAGCATAGATCTCCATGGTCTCCTTTGCCTTTTCCTTCTGCTTCTCAGGTCTCATGTACTGAAGCGTCCGCATATTGTGGAGACGGTCGGACAGCTTGATGATAATGACACGAATGTCCTTCGCCATGGCTAAGAACATCTTTCTTAAATTCTCCGCCTGAATCTCCATCTTATCCATAGACCAGGAAATCTGGGTCAGCTTGGTGACTCCATCTACTAAAAGAGCTACCTCTTCCCCGAATTCTGCCTTCAGTTCATCTAAGGACATAATGGTATCCTCCACCACATCGTGGAGGATGCCTGCGGCAATGGTCTCTTTATCCATCTCTAAATCGGCCAGAATGATGGCAACACAAAGAGGATGAATAATGTAGGGTTCACCGGATTTGCGCACCTGATCCTTATGGGCATCGGCTGCGATGTGATAAGCTTTTTCTATCATGGAAATATCATCGGATGGGTGATATCTCTTTATGCTCGCAACCAGTTCTTCATAAAGGGCTTGCGGACTTGTAAAATCAGCGGGCGCCTCCAGGTCAATGTCTACTTTCTTCATTTCCTTGTGTTCTTTATCGAATTCAGTCACCTTGTTTTTCTCCATCATTGGATTATCTGCCATATGCCGTCACCTTTTTGTAACATTATTGTTTTCCCCGATTTTTAAACGTAGTTATCATACATTATACGTATTGTTGTCGAAAAAAGCAATTATTTTTTCTTTCTCTTCCTGTCCGATAAATGCAGCTTCCAGCGCATAACGGTTCATCTGTCTTAAATCAGCTTCTGTAAAGCCCATATGTTTTTGAATCAGTTCTGCTTCTTTTTCCAGAGTCGTATCCGATACCGTCATGTTATCCGTATTATAGGTTACCGGGATCCCCCAGTCATAAAAAGCTTTTAATGGGTGCTGATCAATAGAAGGAACTGCCTTTGTCTGAAGATTGCTTATCACGCACATCTCTAAGGTAATTTTTTCCTTTTTTAAGAGGTCCATACAGGATTCTGACTGAATTGCAGCACAACCATGTCCGATTCTCTTCGCTCCATAGGAAACTGCTTTTATAATGTTCTCGCAGTCTCCGCATTCTCCTGCATGTATGGTAAATGGAATATTCTTCTGCCCGGCTCTTTTGAAAAGAGGTTCAAAATGTGCCATTGGAACAAGACCCTCCGGTCCTGCGATGTCAACACCCACAACGCCCTTGCCAAGATAGGAAGAAGCCAGCTCAAAGGTCTCCTCATTCTCCTTATCGGAACCGTTCACCATAGAACAAAGCAAAAGCCCTGCTTTTAAAGCAGTTCCTTCCATTCCCCTGTTCATTCCTTTCATGACGGCCTCTAAAACACGTTCCTTTGAAAGTCCTTTTCTCATATGAAGCTGAGGTGCAAAACGGATTTCACTGTAAATAAGTCCCTGGGCAGCAAGGTTTCTGGTTAAATCCTCACTTGCCAGTGTCAGAGCTTCTTCTGTCTGCAGAAGCTGCCCTGGTAAATCAAAACATTTCAAATAATCCACAAGGCTTTCACAGTTTTCCCCCACTGATACACTATCCTTTATATCCTGTCCTTCAAAATCATATCCAATCTGCGCTGCTAAAAGTCTTACCACGTCAATCGATAAAGACCCATCCAGATGCAGATGGAGGTCAGTTTCCGGTCGCTTCATAATGATCCCTCCTTCATTCAATGGAAATATTCTATCATATAATAAGGAAAGCAACAATTATTTATTTTGACATTCCGTTTAAATGAGAATTGCATAAAATTAGCGGCACCATTTGAAGGGTGCCGCCTTTTTTCTCTATACTAATCTAATAATGTTAAAAATTAATGATGCGCCATCTCTTCATAAAATTCAAAAGCTTCTTTATCAGTAAAGCCTTCATGAACAATTTTCCTGACCGCAGCGCACATTTCAACCGGATTTTCACTCTGGAATATGTTTCTTCCCATATCAACTCCCTTTGCACCATGGCTGATGGAAAGATAAGCAAGTTCCAGTGCCTGCCTCTCCGGAAGCTTCTTTCCTCCTGCTACCACAATAGGAACCGGACAGGCTGCAACCACCTCTTCGAAGTTTTCGCAGTAATAGGTTTTAATAATATTGGCTCCCAACTCCGCGACGATTCGTGTAGCCAGCTTAAAGAACCGGTCTGTACGCTCCATCTGTTTCCCCACTGCCACAACGCCCATGGTTGGAATACTGTAGCGCATCCCTAAATTAACTGCCTTAGAAAGATTTTCAAGACTGGACAACTGTCCATCTGCGCCAATAAAAGTCTGGATTGCCAGACAGTCCGCATTCATACGGATTGCATCTTCAATATCCACCGACAGTATTTCCCTGGAAAGATCTTCGTCAAGCATGGAGGAGCCTGAAGTTGCACGCAGGGCAATTCCTTTTCTGCCCGAGACAGGAACACAGCTTCTGATCGCCCCCCTTGTGCCCATTAAGACATCTACATAGGGAAGGATTTTTGGCACAACCAGGTCAAGGCGTTCCAAACCTGCCACAGAGCCCATAAAGTACCCGTGGTCGAAGGCAAACATTACCGTATTGTGGCTGGTTTCTTCAAAGATATTAGACAGATGCTTTTTCATGCCCCAGTCTAAATTATTCGCTCCCTTTACATAAAATGGCTTCTCATTGCCAAAGGGAATTTCCGTATAATAATTGTGTTCAATTTTTACACCATCAAGATCTGCCATATGTATTATCTCCATTCATAGGAAAGCATTTAATTAAAAATCATAGTTATTCATATTATCTTTGTTAAATATGGTCCGTTCCGGGAGAAGAACAACGCCGTTGTTTACCTCTGCGGTAGCCGCTCCCTCTACCAGGCAGTTATTTGGCATTACTTCCACCGTCCCGATTTGTGGAATGTCCAGCTTGTCTCCTACCTTTAACTGGTTGCCTGCAGCTACGTATGCAGCCAGGTAGCAGCCAATGGCTCCCTGAACCTGACAATCCCACAGACCCCACTGCTCAATGACTCCTGCATTGCAGTAGTCTTTTATGGACATAGGGGAAGCAAAACCGGTAATGGTCACATCCTCTTTGGTAAGTCCTTTATTCTGAGCCGCCTTACACTGCCCTGGTAAAGCCGTAGAATCATTGCAGATAATTAAGTCGATGTCCGGATTGGCTTCCAGAATGGAAGCACCTATGGAAACAGCTTTCTCTGCATCCTGTTCAGAATAGTAATTATCCGGTGCTACATTTTCCCAGTTTGGAAACGTCTTCTTAATATAAGCCTCTCCTGCTGCCTGCCATGAGTTCTGATCCGCAACAGTTGCCTGAGAATAATGCCAGCAGTATTTAATTTTATCTGCTTTTATATCTTTTCCACGTTTCGTTAATGAATCTGCACCCATATCCACCAGCATCTTTCCAAGTATATCCGGAGTGCCCTGGGAAACCATCAGGGTGCGCGCTGTATTGGATACATCAGAATCCCAGGTAACAACACTCACTCCTGCAGCCGTAGCTTCTTTCAGCGCCGAATCAAGGCCTGTTGCATCCACGGACGAAACACAGATGGCATCCACGCCGCTGGCTACCGCATTGTTAATCACTGAAACCTGATCTGCAACAGCAGCGTTGGGACTTCCCTGGTAATCCACGTTAATTCCCCATTCTTTGCCGTATTTCTGAGCTCCCTTTGCTGCTGATTCAAAAAAAGCATTTCCCGTCAGCTTTGGAATAAAAACTACAGTCTTTCCGGTGATATCAGATGCCTTCTTTTCTGCTTTTGCTGCGGCTTCCTTATTTGCTCCACCCGCCCCGTTGCAGCCTGCCAGTGCAGATGCAGCCAGGATTCCTGCCAATAAAAGCGCCATTCCCTTTCTCATACTAAATTCCTCCTTATTATATAAAGCTTTATTTATGAGGGATTCTCCCTCTTATTACCGTTCTCACTCTTAACCCGGGGCGGTTTAGTAATGCCCGTCCAATGATAATTACCAGTAAAAGTATGCCCACGGGAATATCCAGATATTGCTGGCTTACCTTAAAGCAAAGTGGCAGGCCAAATCTTAACGTTCCGATTGCCACTGCCGCCAGTGCCGTTCCGGGAACACTCCCCTTTCCTCCTGTACTTAACGTGCCGCCCAGAACTACCGCAGTAATAATAGGCAGCGTCAGTGTAGCTCCAATATCACTTTTAGCAGTCCCCAGATAAGAAGTCAGAATGATGCCTGCCACCGACGCACTGACAGCCGAAAGAATGTAGGTACTCATAATGATCAGCCTTGTATTAATACCCGAGTATTCCGCCGCATTCTGGTTCACACCTACCAGAAACACTTCTCTTCCATACCGGGTCTTGTGCAAAAGAATGTAGGCCAGAACTGCCAGGATGAGAAATATAATCACCTGGAATGGAATGATTCCAAACAGCCTGTATTTTGACAATCGTAGAAAACCTTCCGGAAACCCTCCGATTCCTTTGTAGCTTTCTGTTGCAGAAAGTTTCGACACCAATAGCCCGATTCCTGTGTACAAAAAACTTCCGCCCAGTGTCACTACCATGGGCTGGACTCCGCAGTAGGCAATAAAAAATCCGGATATTCCTCCGCATACTCCTGCTGCAGTCATTGCCAGACAGGATGCCGCCCAGATATTAAAGCCAAAGTCCTGCCAGGCAACCCCCAGTATGATAGAAGACAATCCTACAATGGATCCTGCCTGTATATCAATTCCTCCCGTAATCATTACAAAGGTTACAAAAAGGGATATGATACAGATAGAGATAATATCATTCATGCTTCCAAACAATACTCTGGGCATCAGAAATTTACTGTTTTTCAATGCAAAAATGATTATTTCCAATAGAATAATAAGAGTCAGAACAAACTCCCACTTTTTCCATACCTGCTTCAGCTTGGGTGAAAAGGAGATTTTCATGCTTTTTCCCCTCCTTTTTGTGCTGTCCTTGCCAATAAAATTTCATGGAGGTTTTTCCTGACTGTATGATTCTGGGCTGTTGTATTAATTACTACAATGGTCAGCAGTAAAAAACCGGTGATCGTATTGTCATAATCAGAGGAAAACCCCAGGAAAACAAGAATTCTGCTGATTGATGACATTATGACTGCACCAATGGATGCGCCTAAAAGACTGCCCACTCCACCTGTCAGGCTAAGCCCTCCAAGAACGCAGGCCGCAATTGCCTTCATTTCATATCCGTTTCCGGCAGTGGGTGTAATAAAACCAATTCTGGAAGCATAAATCATGCCTGCGAAAGAGGAAAATATTCCGCACAGCACATATGCCAGTATTTTAATCTTATTAGCCGGTATTCCTACCAGCGTTGCCCCTGCAGAATTATCTCCCACAGCCACAAAATATTTTCCCTTTCGTGTTTTGGTAAGAATGATATGTCCTATTATTACAACCAAAACAGCAGCACCATAAAAGTATGTAACATTTTTGGTAAGAAAACGATTTGACATTAAGGTAAAATCAGCAGGGAGATTTTCAACCCAGGCACCCTTTGTGTATACATAAATAATCCCCCTGACGACACCATTGACGCCAAGCGTAAATATGAGAGAAGGAATATTTAATACAGCCACGCCAATTCCATTAATCACACCCACCACAGTTCCTACGAGAACCGATGCAAAAAGTGCTGCAGCAATTCCGCAACCATCCCGAAGCAGTGTTGCCCCTACAGCCGCAGAAAGCCCAAGCACTGCACCAATTGATACATCAATTTCACCAGTCAGAATAACGAATGCAATCCCTGCAGAGAGAAACGTAAATACCACACTGTCATTAAAGCAATTGATTATGGTTGCCGGCTTCCAGAAACTGGGATTTATTAAACCTACCAGAAAAATCAAACCTGCCAGAAATAAAAAACTGTTTATCTCCCGGCTTTTTAAAATTTTCCTCATATCTCCACCCGCTTTCCTTCCCCAACACCAAAAGATGCTGCCATCAGCCCGGCCTGTGTAATTTCACGCTTTTTCAGTTCCCCTCTGATGCGCCCCCGATACACCACCACAGCCCGGTCTGACAGTTCCACAATTTCTTCCATATCTGAAGAAATCAGCATTACAGCAACCCCCTGTTTTTTTAGTTTATGTATGATCCCGTATACATCTTTTCGGGCCGCTGCATCAATACCTCTTGTTGGTTCATCAAGAATTACCAGTTTCGGACCAGTTGCCAGGGATCGTCCGATCACTATTTTCTGTTGATTGCCTCCGGATAAGCTGCCGGACAGCTGGTCTAAACCGGTGATCCGGATTCGGAAGCCTTCCACATATCTTCTGGCTATTTCGTATTCCACTTTTTTATTTATGAAGATTCTTCCCATTGTTTTTCCTGTAACAAGAGAAGATGTGACATTTGCCGCCACATCGCTGATTGTGAAGAGACCATTTAAACGGCGGTCTTCCGGAACATAGTTGATTCCCGCTTTCAAAATTGCCCTGGTGGAACGTCCGGTTACATCCATTCCATCTAAAAGTGCCTGTCCGGATATGGTCTTATCTCTGCCAAACACAGTAAGCGCCATCTCCGTCCGCCCGGCACCAACCAGTCCTGCCACACCCAGGATTTCCCCCGGATAGATTTTCAGATTAATATCCCAAAATCCATATCCCGAGAAATGGATCAGTTCAAAAGCAGGTTTCAATCCGGTATAATCAATCTCATTCGTCTCCTGTTTTTTTGCCTCTTCGCAGTCTGGCGGTAAAAGCCCCTTAACCAGCATATCCCTGGTAAATTCAGAAATTTTACCTTTCAGTGTAATGACACCATCTCTCATAATCGCCACATGTGTGGCAATCTGAAACACCTCCGTCAGACGGTGGGTAATATATATGATTCCAATTCCCTTTTTCTTTAAATCTTCTACAATCTTAAAAAGGCTTTCCACTTCGTCAAATGTCAGGGCACTGGTAGGTTCATCTAAAATCAGAACTCTCGCCTGTCTCATCAGCCCTCTTAAGATCTCCACCAGCTGCTGCTCTGCTATGGATAAACTCATTGCTTTCCTGAAAATATCCAGATCCCAGTTAATCTCATCCATGATTTCCTTCAGTCTTTTCCGAAGCTTTGCCGGTTTTTCATGAAAGCCCATGATAATGTTTTCCTCAACTGTCATGTTGGGAAACAGCATAGGTTCCTGGGGTACCATATAGATTCCTTTTGACAGAGATACACCCGGCTTACAAGCATGAATCCTTTCACCGGCAACAAAGATGCTTCCTTCATCAGGCTGATAGATCCCCATAATAATTTTCATCAGTGTACTTTTCCCGGCACCATTCCCTCCAATTAGCGCCAGCACTTCTCCTTCCCCTACACTGATATCGATCCCCTTCAAAACAGAATTGAAACCAAAGGATTTTGTTATTCCGGCTGCAGTAAACAGACTATGACCCTGACTTGCTGTTTCTGATTGTCTCATGATTCTCCCCACCCGCTGATACGATATTTTTGTTTGTGTGCAAAACTTTTGTTACATTCATGATGATACATGATCTAATTTTGATTGTCAATAGCTTCACAAAAAATATGTGGTGTTTTTGCACTAATTTATTTTATAAATTCCATATTATTTAGTAATAATACTTTATTTTATAGGATTTTTATCAGGTTGATCATTTTTATTTCAGCACTATTGACAGATGATATGCCAATTGCTATACTACGTTTAGTTGCAAACATTTTATTTTATTAACAACTTTTGTGACAATCTTAAGAAACCGGAGATAAACAGAATGAATTACGAAGAATCACTTATTGTTAAGACAGCATGGTACTATTATATCGAAAATATGACCCAGCAGAAGATTTCTGATAAACTTGGCATCTCCCGCATGAAAGTAATAAAGCTGTTGGATAAGGCAAGGCAGAACGGAGTGATACAGTTTAAGATCTCTCAGGAGCGCAGCCATCACCTTCAGGCAGAACAGGAATTAATCAAAAAATGGAATTTAAAGGATGCGTTTGTGGTACCCTCCTCTCCTGATGATTGCTGTGCCAACGATACCGTTGCCAAAGCAGCTGCCATGTACATTAACGACCGGATTACAGAAAATACCTATATCAACATTGGATACGGCGACACCTTAAGCCGCGTCTTAAATCAGCTTGCAACTGTGGCAGAAGCCCCTCTCTCCGCGGTTTCATTAACTGGGGGAGTCGGCTATTATCTTCCCAATACTTTTTCCAGCGTATTTAATACAAAACTGTATTTGTATCCCGCCCCTTTAATCGTTTCAACAAAAGAACTGTGCAGCCAGCTGAGTCATGAGCCATCCATGCAGGAAATCTCCCGGATGGTGAATCTGGCTTCTATGACAGTGATCAGCATTGGAGGAATTAACGAGGACGCGACAATTATAAAGAATGGAATTTTCACCAAAAACGACTTTCTCTATCTTTCCATGCAGGGAGCAGTGGGGGATCTTTTAAGTCATTTTATTGACAGGGATGGGAATCCTGTTGAAACAGATATTGAAGAGCGGCTGTTAAGCACTCCTTTGTCCACGCTTCGTGCACTGCCCAATGTAATTGGTGTGGCAGCTGGAAGCAGCAAGGTGAAAGCAATCCGGGCATCCTTAAAAGGCGGATATTTAAATACACTGATTACCGATGAAGAAACTGCACTGAGCCTGCTTAACGAAGATCCCGGTTGATAATAAAAATCAAAATGGAGGTGTCTGCATGTCATCAAATTATCTTTTAGCAATTGACGCTGGAACAGGGAGTGTACGTGCCGTACTGTTTGACTTAAAAGGGAGTCAGATCGCCTGTGTTCAGGAGGAATGGGAACACAAACAAGATCCGGATTATCCGGGCAGCATGGATTTTGACTGGGTACAAAACTGGGAACTTGCCGCATCCTGTATCCGCAGGGTAATCAGGGAAACGAATATAAATCCCCGGGAAATCGCCGCAATATCCACCACCTGTATGAGGGAAGGGATTGTTCTTTATGACAAAGAAGGCCGTGAAATCTGGGCCTGTGCCAATGTCGATGCCAGAAGTAATGATGAAGTGGAACAATTAATCCGAAAAGACCCGGAACTGGAACGCCTTTTGTATCAGGAATCGGGACAGTCCTTTGCCCTGGATGCCATTCCAAGGCTTTTATGGGTGAAAAACAAGCTGCCGGACCGATATGAAAGAGTTGCATACCTGGGGATGTTTAATGACTGGCTCATCTACAAATTAACGGGAATTCTGGCGGTTGAGCCCAGCAACGGCTCTACTACCGGGCTGTTTCGCCTGGCCTCCCGGACATGGAATCCTGAAATTAATCAAAGATGCGGATTACGGACCGACTTGTTCCCTCCTGTAAAGGAATGCGGCACGGTGATTGGAAAAACCATGGCCGGGTTACAGCCTTCTACTGGACTTCCTGAGGGCATACCTGTGGTTGCCGGGGGCGGTGATGCCCAGCTTGGGTGTATTGGTGTGGGAGTGGTAAATCCCGGAGAAGCCGCCGTGTTTGGCGGCAGCTTTTGGCAGTATGAATACAACACCGACACTCCCATTATGGACCCGGACTGCCGTATCCGGGTTAACTGCCATGCCATTCCTTCTCTCTGGCAGTACGAAGCGCTGGCATTTAATCCGGGACTTGTGATGCGCTGGTACAGGGACAGCTTTTGCGGTGCTGAAAAAAAGCTGGCGGCAGAAACCGGCAGAAATGTTTACGATCTGTTAAATGAAGAAGCAGAAAAGATACCGGCAGGCTGTTATGGGATGATGTGTGCATTTTCAGATATTATGAATTTTATGAAATGGAAGCATGCTGCTCCATCTTTTTCCAATTTTGAACTGGATTCTGCCAAATTTAATCATTATACTTTTTACCGTTCAATTCTTGAAAACGCAGCACTGATCACAAAAGGTCATCTGGAGCTCGTACAAAGCACCACCGGTAATCTGCCAGAGGAAATAACCTTCGCGGGAGGTGCTGCCAACAGCCATTTATGGGCGCAGATTCTATCGGATGTGCTGGGGATTCCTGTTAATATTCCGAAAGTAAAGGAAGCCACAGCCTTAGGGGCTGCAATCATAGCAGGTTATGGAATTAATTTATACCCGGATATCCGGCAGACAGCCAAGAATCTTGTTGTAATTGAGGAACGCATTACACCGGATATAGAAAAACACAAACGATATGGGGAAATCTATGAAGCATGGAGAGAATTTTATAAAACGCAATTAACGCTGTGCGATCGCAGGATAACCAAAAACATGTGGGCTGCCCCAGGCCTGTGAGCAAAAAGCAGAAAATAAGGAGAGTGAATCAGTATGTATATAATAAATGAATCGGAACGGGAATATCGGTTCGGAGACAGCGGACCAAAATATCTGATGAAAGGACCACGTATGAATTTTGCAGTGGTACAGTTTCAGCCTGGCGAGGACTTTACCGCACATTATCACGATGTGATGGAGGAAAATTTCTTTATTCTGGAAGGGGAAATAAAGATTGTTGTTGATGGGGTGACTTACCATCTGAAGCAGGGGGATTTTATACATATCGAACCAACGGAAACCCATTACTGCTTCAATCCGTTTGAAGTCAGCGTAAAGATGATTTCTACCCTGGCTCCCTATCAGGAATCGGATAAAGTAGAACTGAAAGATTATACATTTTAAATAACGGTAAGATTGAAAAAGGGGCTGTGAAATAACCTCTCAATAAAACAGGACTTTCCGATGCACATTC
>NZ_DALYXB010000017.1:0-102599 GCF_031982545.1 Lacrimispora sp. | reverse complement strand
AGGGTTTTACATACTGTTCAATCTTCTGTTTTCAAAGTGCTTTTTGTGTTGTCCGTTTCATGAGCAACCCGTTTATTATATCGTGTTGCTTCTGTTTTGTCAACAACTTTTTTATTTTCTTTTTTTATTTCTTTCACTGTTTTTCGACAGCTGGTATATAATACCATGGTTTCTTTTATCTGTCAACCATGTTTTTCAATTTCTTCAAAACTTTTCTCATCGTTCATCGATGTGTTTTGGAAGAAGTTTGTCGCCGTTCTCAGCGACGAGGTATATCATATCAAAGCCTTCGACAAAAGTCAACATATTTTTCGAAATTTTTTAATAATTTAGAAAAACATGATTTTCATAACATTCGTGACAAAAAAGGAGCTCATCTCCGTTTGCAGATGAGCTCCTTTTTTCCAACTATAAGATCAGGCATTTTTGCCGCAGCATTTCTTGTATTTCTTACCGCTATTGCAGGGACAGGCATCATTGGGATAGATCTTCTGAATATTCTTCCTTTGAGCACTCACTTCATTATAACCTTTCATTACCATCTCATAAGGTTTATGCCCCCTGTTTAGCACCATTCGGGTATTGTTCCAAATATCAGTCACAATTACAGCAAGCTTCTCCATATGTTCGGATGAACCCATGAGTATTCCCGCTGCTTCTAAATCGTTTACGACTTCCTGAAGTTGTCCACCCATACTGATCTCAGCCTGAACCTGGCGGAGTATCAGAGGTATCATGTCATCCGGCACACTTAATTCAGAGATCAGGAATTCACTAAGCCTGCTTAATTCTCCCCCCATTAAAAATCCGGAATTATCCGCCATAAAGCGGATTTCCAGCTGAGTAGGAATATAATAGGGAACTTTCCTCTGCGTACGCAAAAGATCGTTATAACTTTTTTGCTCTGCCAGCGCTGCATCGACTAAATTACCATCGATATAAGTTACCATTAAACGATAAGGTCTTAAAGATTCGTATGCGCTTAAAAGTTCCTCCACTGTCAGTTTCTTTTCTTCATACTTATTAAATGTTTCCAGAAGGACAGATGGAGGGGTTATGGCATACAGGGAATTGGCAGCACAGATATAGTCACCGATTCTGCTTATGCGGGTACGCTCTTCCTGGAACTCAGCAGTATTTAGTGCTTCGTATGCTTTTACAACTTCCTCTGCAACCAGAAAACTGCGGTCTGCTCCCGAAGTTATATATCCTCCTGCATAAAGATATTCCAAATTTTGTTCTTCCAGAAAATCTAGCTTTGTGCAGCCAGACATTACCTTCTCAAATGCATTCATTTCACAATCGCGAACACAAAGAAAATAAGGCTTCATTATTTTTTCATTTAATATGTAAGAAATGGTCTTCTGCACTAATTCTTCTTTATTTAACTTAGTGGTTCCAGTCATCTGATGTCTTTTTGCTATCTCCAGTATACTGTTTTTATCGTAGCAGTCAAAGATATCGGAAATAATGATGGGCTTAAATCCGTCAGCCATCTGTTCCAGACGCAGATTCACTGCCGCCATATCATATTCCATCTCATTATCAGATGAACCTTCCCCTTTATATTTAATTACTCTGGGTGCCGTCTCCTGATACTCATCTAAATAGTCTTCTGTCTGAATTGTAAATTCCCGGTTACTGGTACCATAAGACACATATGTAAATTTGGAATCCTTTCCTATCTGATCGTTAATGGCCTGGGCTGCTGGAAGATACTGATAGTTTCCCGTCTGTTCTATATTATCTGAGGCTACCCGTATTTTCTCTGAACGAAATTCAAATTGATACGGTGTTTGGCCAGACCAGCAAAATGACGCCTGAATCGTATTGTGAAGTGTTTCAAACGTTACTCCTTGCGGTACCAGAATCCTTCTCCAGATCGGCGGCTTGCTTCCTTTGATCGTGATTTTCAGTTGATATGCTCCCATGAAAACGTCCTCCATTCTCGTATCCTCTGTATCCGTTCTTAAAAAATTACGGAATCATCTTTTGTTATTTCTATAATAAAATGCACGTAACAATTTACCACATTTGCTCCCATTCTGTCCAGTCCATCCCGTTATTTTTATAAAGAATAACAGGATTTTACCGTAATTTTGCGGTTTTTACCGTTTTTACCGGACGGGAAAGAAAAGATTATGAATCTAAACTACTTTTCTGCAGATACTGATTTTAGAAGAATTATACACCAGTTACTGTGTTTTACACAAGCTTTACAGACTCTATACCAAAACATGATTTCAGAAAAAAGAACCGACTGCTATACTCCAACTTGTAAGCGAAAGCAATTTAAAAAGAAAAGAGGAGATAGTAATTATGAAAAAAAATTTAATTAAAATACTTGCAGCAGCTGGTATGGCTGTGTTAACAATGGGAGCATTAGCTGGATGCGGAAATAGTACGACTGAGACAACAGCAGCTGGAACAAAAGCGGCTGAAACAACTGCAGGCACAACCCAGACAACTACTGCTGCCGCTGCAACAACAACAGCTAAGGCCACTGCAGATTTAAAAGGTTCCATCAGTATGGTTGGTTCTACTTCAATGGAAAAGCTTGCAACTGCTTTAAGTGAAGTATTTATGGAAAAATATCCTGGTGTTACCGTACAGGCTGAGTTTGTTGGATCTGGAGCAGGAATTGAAGCTGTTACCAACGGAGCTGCTGATATCGGAAATGCCTCCCGTAATTTAAAAGATGAAGAAAAATCAAAAGGAATTGTTGAAAATATAGTAGCTATTGATGGTATTGCGGTAGTAACCGATCCTTCTAACAAAGTAGAAAATCTGACAAAGGATCAGCTGATTGCCATCTATAACGGAACTACCACCAGCTGGAAAGATTTAGGCGGTGCAGATCAGCCTATCGTAGTCATTGGACGTGAATCCGGCTCTGGTACAAGAAGTGCATTTGAAGAGTTATTAAAACTGGAAGACAAATGTAAATACAGCAACGAACTTGACAGTACTGGTGCTGTAATGGCAAAGGTAGCATCTACTCCAGGCTCCATTGGCTATGTTTCTCTTGATGTACTTGACAAAACCGTAAAAACATTAAAGCTGGAGAATACAGATCCTACACCAGAGAATATTAAAGCAGGTTCCTACTTCTTAAGCCGTCCATTTGTTATGGCAACCAAAGGTGATATTTCCAAGCAGAACGACAATGTAAAAGCATTATTCGATTATATCCATTCTGATGAAGGAAAAGAATTAGTAAAATCTGTTGGTTTAATCCCAGCAAACTAATCGGAACAGGAATAGCCGTTCCTTCCTATATCGAATGC
Organism: Lacrimispora sp.; assembly: GCF_031982545.1. Lineage (GTDB taxonomy): Bacteria > Bacillota > Clostridia > Lachnospirales > Lachnospiraceae > Lacrimispora. The sequence goes on along the minus strand of NZ_DALYXB010000017.1, from coordinate 99,312 downwards.
ACTTCATGGGGACGCAGCTGAATGCTTTGGCTACGTCCCCATCTCACGAAAGGAGCCATTATATGCAACCAAAGTCTTATTCCATATTTGGCGGTCACGGAAGTAAATCTGGTATTGAACATGCTGCAGAAGTGATATTTACCATCTGCGGCTTCTTTGCTGTTCTGGCTGTGGCGTCAATCAGTATTTATATGTTAACAAGCGGCACTCCTGCATTGTTTAAAGTGGGAATTCTGGATATTTTATTTGGTTCTGTCTGGAAACCAGATGCGGCCGTACCCAGCTTTGGAATCCTATATGTTATCTTAACCTCAATTGTTGGTACCGCTCTTGCTATCTTAATAGGCGTTCCCATCGGTGTTATGACATCGGTATTTCTGGCAGAGGTAGCCCCTCAAAAACTGGCCGATATCGTCCGCCCTGCAGTCGAGCTTTTAGCTGGAATTCCATCTGTTATTTATGGTCTTTTAGGAATTCTCATATTGAATCCGATTATGTACGATCTGGAACTGAAGATTTTTAAAGGCTCTTCCACCCATCAGTTTACAGGAGGAGCTAATTTAATCTCGGCGGTACTGGTTCTCGCCCTTATGATTCTTCCAACTGTAATCAATATCAGCGAAACTGCCCTCCGCTCTGTTCCACAGCATTTTAGAAGTGCATCCCTGGCATTGGGCGCAACAAAGATACAGACGATCTTCCATGTGGTAATTCCTGCTGCAAAATCAGGCATTATAACTGCCATAGTTCTGGGTACCGGCAGAGCAATCGGTGAAGCCATGGCAATTAGTCTGGTATCAGGAAGTTCTGTAAACTTTCCGCTGCCCTTCCACTCCGTCCGCTTCCTGACTACAGCCATTGTATCAGAAATGTCCTATGCCTCCGGCCTTCATAAGCAGGTTCTGTTTACCATCGGGCTTGTCCTGTTCGTCTTCATTATGATGATAAACGTAATTCTCAACAGCCTTTTAAAGAAAGGAGAGGATAAAAATGACAAATGATCTCACAATACCTGTTCATAGGGATTCCATTATTGTAAATAGTATTTATAATGGTAAGAAAAGAGTTTCAGACTCCCTTTTGACTATACTTATTTATTTATGCGCCCTGATATCAATTTTTATTCTTATCGGCATCATGGGATATGTGTTTGTAAGAGGAGTTCCCCGGATAAATGTTGCATTTTTAACTACAGTGCCAAGTACCATAAAAGGAACCTTTGGTATTCTGGGAAATATAGTCAATACATTGTACGTGGTATCAATTACACTGGTTATCGCTACCCCTCTTGGTGTGGGCTCTGCCATATATTTAAACGAATATGCAAAAGGCGGTAAAGTGGTTCGTATTATCGAATTTACCACAGAAATATTATCCGGTATTCCTTCCATTATATTTGGACTTTTCGGGTATGTGTTCTTTGGCACTACGTTAGGACTTGGTTATTCCATACTGACTGGCGCCCTGACCTTATCCATTATGGTTCTTCCGCTTATTACACGAACCACACAGGAAGCTTTAAAAACAGTTCCAGAAAGTTACCGCTCCGGCGCATTGGGAATTGGTGCAACGAAATGGTATATGATCCGCACTATTTTGCTTCCCAGCGCAATGCCTGGTATTGTAACAGGAATTATTCTGGCAATCGGACGAATTGTAGGGGAATCTGCAGCTTTGCTTTTTACAGCAGGCAGCGGTTATATACTCCCCAGAAGTTTCCTCGGAAAGATATTTGAATCCGGCGGAACGCTGACCATTCAGCTTTATCTTTGCATGCAGAAAGCAAAATATGACGAGGCCTTTGGAATTGCTGTGGTACTGCTTGTTATCGTACTTGCAATAAACGGTCTGGCCAAATATCTGTCCCATAAATTTAACACGGAGGCGAAAGAATCGTGAATACAAATACAATTAAAATTTCAACCAATCAATTAAATTTATACTATGGCACGAATCACGCTTTAAAAGACGTAAATATGGAACTTTGCACAAATAAAATCACCGCATTTATCGGACCATCCGGTTGTGGCAAATCTACTTACTTAAAGACCTTAAACCGTATGAACGATTTAGTTCCAGGTGTTAAAATTGAAGGTGAAGTACTTTTAGACGGAGAAAACATCTACGACTCAAGAGTTGACACTACACTGTTACGCAAAAAAATCGGTATGGTATTCCAACAGCCCAATCCTTTTCCCATGAGTATCTACGATAATGTAGCTTACGGTCCCAGAATTCATGGCATCAAGAATAAATCTGAGCTTGATGATATTGTGGAAAAAAGCCTGAAAGGTGCTGCGCTTTGGGAGGAAGTATCCGGTCGTTTAAAAAAATCTGCGCTTGGTCTTTCCGGCGGCCAGCAGCAGCGTCTCTGCATTGCCAGAGCCTTAGCTGTGGAACCTGAAGTTCTGTTAATGGATGAACCCACTTCAGCCCTTGATCCTATTTCCACGTTGAAAATTGAGGATTTAATGGATGAGTTAAAGGAAAAATATACAGTAGCCATTGTAACTCATAATATGCAGCAGGCAACCCGTATTGCTGATCACACCGCTTTCTTTCTGGTAGGCGAAGTTGTGGAATATGCTCCAACTACCGAGCTGTTTACCGCTCCGAAAGATTCCAGGACAGAGGATTATATCACTGGCCGTTTTGGCTGATTTATGATTAAACGAATAAAGGAGAAATAAATATGACAACAAGAGTGAATTATGAGCATGAATTAAATCTTTTAAATGATGATATTAAGGAGATGGGACGTTTGGTGGAAAATTCCATTGAACAGTGTTTTATCGCCTTTGAAGATCAGGACTTTGAAAAAGCAGAAGATATTATAAAGGGTGACCGTACCATCAATGATCTGGAACGTTCCATAGAAGCACGCTGCCTCTCCCTTATTCTTCGTCAACAGCCGGTAGCCGGAGATTTAAGAGTGGTTTCCAGTGCTTTAAAGGTGGTTACAGACTTAGAGAGAATCGGGGATCATGCATCTGATATCGCTGAACTGATCCTTCGCATTAAAGGGGAGCATGTCTATCATGTAGTTCGCCATATCCCTTCCATGGCAACTGCTGCCAGAGAGATGGTAAGATGTTCGATTGAGGCATTTATTAAACAGGATTTAAGTATTGCTAAAGAAATTGAGAAACAGGATGATGTGGTGGATGAACTGTTTGATAAGGTAAAGGTAGATGTGGTAGACTTATTGAAACAGTCCACTGAGCATATTGACCAGTGTATTGATTTGCTGATGATTGCCAAATACCTGGAGCGAATCGGTGATCATGCAGTAAATGTATGCGAATGGACAGAATTTGCAAAAACAGGCGCTTTGAAGAATGTACGGATCTTATAACGCATTATACAATATAAAAGTGCCGCTAAACAGCTGCAGTATGACTGTTGAGCGGCATTTTTCTGTATCGTTTCACAGATTCCCATTCAGAGGGCGGTGTTCTCATATCTGTTCAGCTCTTCTTTAAAAGCCAGCGTTTTATTTACAACTGCCATCAGTGTTTTAAACTGCCCTGGTGTGAGCTGCTGTTCCTTATCGCTTAATGCTTCCGCCGGGGACGGGTGTACTTCTATTTCAAGGCCATCACAGCCAGCCATCACCGCGCTTAAAGACATTGGTAAAATCAAATCTGCTCTGCCGGTAGCATGGGACGGATCTACTACTACCGGCAGGTGGCTCAGACCTTTTGCAACGGCAACGGCACTTAGATCCAGAGTGTTTCTGGTATAGGTCTCAAACGTCCGGATTCCTCTCTCACATAAAATCACATCCGGGTTTCCTGCATTCATAATATACTCCGCGCTGCTGAGCCATTCTTCTATTGTTGCATTCATTCCACGTTTTAGCAGGACCGGTTTCTTTATCTTACCTACTTCAACCAGCAATGAATAATTCTGCATATTTCTTGTGCCGATCTGAAGAACATCCGCATATTCGCCAATCAGATATACATCTCTTGTGTCTGTGACTTCAGTAATAATGGGAAGGCCGGTTTCCAGTCCTGCCTTGCTTAAATACTGCAGACCGATCCGTCCAAGCCCCTGGAAGGAATATGGAGACGTCCTGGGCTTATAGGTCCCGCCCCGAAGCATGTTAGCCCCTGCTGCTTTTACAGATCTGGCAGCTTTCATAATCTGTTCCTCCGATTCCACGCTGCAGGGTCCTGCGATGACAAGAAAATCTCTTCCAACGGTAATATTACCTATCTTTATTTCGGTCTTTGGAGTAATTATGTCATGATTCTTTGCCATTACCAGCTTTAAATCTTTCATTTTCCATCACTTTTCTTTCAACTAACTGGGCCAGCTGACCGACGATCTTAAACGAAGGATCAGCGATTTCAGCATCTGTAAACTCAATATCATATTCTTCTTCCAGGCTTACAAGGAACTGTATAATACCCATTGAATCTATATAACCACTTTCCAGGTAGTTAAATGACTCAATGTCGGTTTCTTTATCTAATGTATATTTTCTTTGAAGTTCCTTTAAAATAAAATCTCTAGCTGTCATTTTTATACCCTCTCCCTATTTTTATTTTATTTGAACACGCCATGTTTCGTTACATATTCCGGAAGATTGTATTTTTCCAGTTTTCCCAATGAATTTTTTGGTAATTGATCCAGAAAAACAATCATGTGGGGCTGTTGATAATCTGCCAGATTTTTTGCACACTGAATCTGAATTTTCCGTTTGCTCAACAGGGTATCCGGCTTTGACACAATCGCCAATGCCACTACCTCTCCAAGCCTGTTATCCGGATAAGCAAAAGCGGCACATTCCTTTACCTCCGGAAGCTTTTTTATGCATTCCTCAATATCCTGGGGATATACATTAATGCCTCCTGTAATAATCAATTCTTTCTTTCGTCCTGCAAAATATAAATATCCTGCTTCATCCAGGTATCCCAGATCACCGGTTTTAAAATAACGATCCTGCAGTGCATCCTGAAAGATTTCCGACTGATTATAATAACCATTGCACATCAGTGTTGTTTTACAGGTAATTTCACCAATTTCTCCTGGCTTTGCAATATTCTGATCCTCTTTTATAATTTTTACCTCAGCTTCCGGCAGCGGTCTGCCAACGGAGTATTTTTTACCCATTGTTTCTCTGAAATTGATACTGGTAACGGTTGAAGTCTCTGAGGTGCCATACATTTCATGAAAATCACAATTCAGTTTATCGATTAATTCATTTTTGATATGGTTTTCTAAAAGAGAGGAAGAAGATACCACACATCGGAGAGAATCGATCTCAGGTACAAAGGGACTGGTTAGCAGCTCTGCGATCTGACCCAGCTGGGCTGAAACTGCAATGGTGAAGGTAACTTTCTGATCTTTCACACAATTTAACCACAAAGCAGGAGTGAACCTGGGCAATAAGATGCTTGTTGCGCCAATAAGGAGCGGCATTAAAACCAACCGCTCTGCCAGAGAATGATAGAGTGGTGTTGCAGCCAGTATCCGGTCATCTTTTTTCAGATTGTATAACCTGATGTGCGCCATTGCTCTTTCTAATTTATTATTCTGTGTTAAATCAATGGGTTTTGGCTCACCGGTGGAACCAGAGGTCATGGTTATAATCAGAGTTTCCTTTCCCGTCACCTGTTTCACCACTGGTCTTTTATCTGACATTTTTAGTATCGAGTCAAATGTCAAGGTATTTTTCCATGAACCATCCAGACAGATCTGTACTCCTTTTAGATTTAAGTCAATTTTCCCTTCTGTCTGTTCCAGAAAATTTTTTCTTGCAATTAAATGTTTTACATCTGCGGCTGTGAACAAAGACTTTATTGCTTCTGGCGGCAGGGTTGGATTAATGGGCACCAGCGCCGCTCCAAGATTGGCTGCTGCAAGGATCAAAGCCGCTGATTCAATACTGTTATTCATAGGAATTCCTATGTGATCGTTGTAGATGACTCCGGCTTTTATTAAAAAATTGGAATACCTGCATACCAATGCTGCCAATTCCTCATAGGTAATCGTTTTGTTATCACACCAGATTGCCGTTTTCTGTGGATATTCAGAGGCCATGTCAAAAAACAAATCGCATAATTTGCTCATCGTCTCACTCCTTTCCCCATACTCAAAGATACACACGTCTTCCTGCTTCGGCAGACATATATGCCGCATAAACTACACGGATGGTATCATATGCAAGCTGAAAGTCCGACTTGGGAGCTCTGTCAAAATAGACTGCTTCCATAAAATCCTGAATTTCTCCGGTATACCCCCTGATAATTTCATCGGCAATAAAGGGGTTGTTCCAGCCAGTCTTTGCCGGGAGCATTTCTGAGAGTTGAATTCCATTTAAATTATCTTCATCTAAAAAGTATGTGGACATCATATCATTCATGGTAAGAGTACAGGTAATTGCTGCATCATTACAATATAATTCGATATAATTTTTGCTTCCTCCAAGACAGGTATCGGTTGCTATGACCAGTGCTTTGGACTGGTCTGAAAAAGTGAGTAAAACCGTTCCATTATCCTCTACATCATTTGGCCGTGCCTTGATATGACGGTGGTCATAATCGGAAAGCGTGGTGGTAATAGTACCCATATCTGCCAGAACACTTTCCACTCTGATATCAACACCGCGGGCCTTTGCTTCCTGCTGTTTTAACCAAAGGAGTGCACAAAGGGGATGGGTTCCGGTGCGGATAAAGGTTCCTCCTCCGGTCTTTGACCAGGAGCCTGCAACGGGAGAACTTGATCCTTTCAGGCTCTCCTCTCCTTTCATATAAAGAATACGGCTCTTTTTTGACGAAATAATCTCTTCCGCTTTAGCAACAGCGGGCGCGTAGATAAAGTTTTCTGCATACATGAATTTGCAGCCGGATTCTTCAATGATTTGTTTCATATTTTCCAGAGAACCCAACAGCTTCTCGTACATGACCGCTTTGGGTATGTTTTTTCCGATTGGTTCTGGATCAGTAGCTGACCCAAAGTAACCGGAAAGGGGTTTTTCGCAAATGACATGCTTTCCAGCTTTTACTGCTTTTACAATCATTTCTTCATGGACGTAAGGCGGTGTGCAGATATCAATCACCTGAATTTCCGGATCCATAAGCAAATCATTAAAGTCGAAGGTTGCAATTTCAAATCCATAAAGCTCCTTTGCAGGCAATAACTGCTCCGGGCGCCTGGCAGCAATGGTCTTAAAGCGAAGCGGTACCCTGCTTACCCGGTTATATGCGTGCATATGCAGTTCTGTTGCCCTGCCTGCACCAACCATTCCTATTACAACCTGATTCATTTAACTCCCCCCTCAAGTTTCAGAGTAATCCGGTCTGTTGGAACTGCGTAGCATACAGTCTCCACAGCAACCATATCGGTATAGTTTCGGACAAACAAATGATAATCCGGATTTAATTCTTTCATCATTAGTGGGATTTTGTAATAGTCCTTCAGGTTATGGTAAATACAAATACATAACACAGGTTTATACTTACTAATCACAGCCCTGGCACCGGTCAAAGCCGCTGGTTCTGCGCCTTCAATATCCATTTTTATCATGGTCACTGGCTCGTCTTTTAAAATATGATCCAGTGTATCTGCCAAAACTTCAATCTCCCCCTCATCAGCAATATGCCCTGCGCTCTTTGCCGATTGAAATTTTAAAACTGTCTTTTTATTCCAGCATGCAATATTATGGGCTGTCACGTTTTTATAGTTACTATCTGCAACTTTCTGTTTTAGTTCTAAATAGATATCTTTATCCGCTTCTATTGCAATATATTTTCTGCAGTTTCCTCCGGTTAACTGAAAAAAAGCCTCCATGGTATCTCCATTGTAGCTTCCGCAATCACAAAAAATTTCATCTGATTTTAAATTCAATAGTTCCTGGTCAAAATACTGCTCTTCCAAAGGGGAGGATATAAATTCCAGATAATTATTATCCAGAGAAATCTTGGAGTTCAATATATTTAGATAGACTTCTTTGGAACGTTTATCTGCCAGACTGTTATACACCTGCCTGAATTCATCAAAATGAAATTTTACAATCTGATAAGCAGTTTCATCTTTGTAAGTATAATAATCATTGGCAACTGTAAAGCCTGCCATATCAATCATTGAGTCTTCTAGCCCCAGTAAGTTCAGCTGCTTTCTTATTTCAGGAAAACGCATACTGGCAATAATAATATGAACCGGTTCCTCTTTTGCCTTTTCAATGACTTCTAACGGTGATAATATGGTATATCCATTCTTTTGCGTTCCCCAGAGTTCCTTTTTATTATCAGCATAATTTTTTAATCCGCTTAAGCAGTTGAATTCTTTAAAGAATTGGTAAAGTGCGTCGGAAGCGCTCCCCGACCCCCAGATGATGACGTTATCTTTGTTGCTGATTTTTTCCGCATACTTCCCTGCATTTGTCTTATATAAATCCTTATTTAGAAGTTTTTCTTCAAACTCGTTTTTACCTGTCATAGCTCCCCCTGTCCCCCTTGATTTCTCTCCAACCTCTTATTTGGCCGATCCTGATCTCCGTCTGCTTTAAAAAACAGGGTTCCGTCCAGTTTGTAATGAGCCCATATATCAACGTTCTCGCGTAAAAATGGTTCAAAATAGTTAGGTATGATATTGGGATCATCATCTGACCTGTAAATGAAACCGGCGTCCCATAAATATTGTTCTTCAAATCCATAGGTGTAAAAATCCATATACTCTAAATTCATTTCTTTCATAATTTCATCTAACGTATTTCTCAACCCGGAAAACAAACGTTGATCTCCCATATAATCCACAATGCGAAAGATTCTTGCTCCGTTACATTCAATTACCCGCGCCATCATAAGTGCACCTACTTTGCCGCTCTCGTTTTTTAATCCATAAACAGAATAGTGGTAGTACGGATGGCAGAAATATCGTTTGTTTACATACCAGCTGTCTTTGTACGGAATAGAATAGATACTCTCGATATTAAAATTTTCATTTACTTCGTTTATGGAACTAAAAAGCATAATTTTTGTATCAAAATGATTTTCCTGCAAGATTTCCGGTTTCTTTTTAACCAGTGCAATTTTAAATTCTTCAATTTCAGTATTTAACTTATAATATTGTCTCATGCGGACGGTTCTGTCATGAAAATACAGTTTTCTTAATGGAATCGTGGTATTGGGGTTGGCTCCGTTACCAATCTGGGTTCGACATCCGGTGATGTCAAACACCCGTTTTGCCAGCTCTATGCCTAAAAGAGGCATGTTTTCACCCGATTCACGCACTTTCCACATGCTGCCCCAGATATCCTTCTTCTTAACATCTTTCGTATCAGAACATTTGATAAAACCAAAAATACCTTCCAGTAATCGGCTGTTTTTATCAATTGCCAGGATAAAATTAATCTGATTTCCATCCTGATACTCATATCGAAACAGATCTCTGTCCTGGGACATGATATGGCCTTTTTTCCAGTACTTATCAATGAAATCCATAATCAGTTCTATATCAGAGCTGTCAGCAAGCCGGATCTCATACCGTGTATCGAATTGATTCATAGTGTTTTACCTCCTGGTTCATGTCCGTTCCTTGTCCAGACGACATTTGAATTTTTCACTGACGGGTGGAAAATCGTTGGTGTCAAGGCGCGGAATTGTAAGGTTGCTGCACTCTGATAAATCAGCCACCTTTACCTGAGTAGTAAGTCCCAGTTTACACCCCGTAGAAGTGATGTATTGCAAAAGCGCCTCATTATAACTGCCATAAGGATAATTCATTACCCAATTTTTAGCGTCTATATATTCCGACATGACATCCAATGCCTGCCTGATATCTTTCTGCATATCTTCCTCAGACAAGCGGCCCAGCCAGTAATGGTTATATCCATGCAAGCCAATATACATGCCCTCCTGTTTCATAAGCCTGATCTGATCTGAAGTCAGATACAGTTCACCAGCTAATTTATCTTCTGATATGCCTACATATTTTTGAAACAGGTCATCACAGATCTTACTTCTTACTTTTTCCGGCAATACAGTCTGAAGCATTCGCTTCACGAAAATTGTTTCTTTGCTGTCAAATCGATTTACAGATGCATATTGATTAAAAAGCGTACTATTATCAGGATATTCGTATTCTGATCCCCGGTAATAATCCATGCGTTTAAGAACTGACGGCAATAGAACGTCTATCTGTGTGGTGGCTAGTATATAATGAATTTTATTTACATCCAATAAAACATGCTCTTTCAGTGTCTTCCCGGAGATAAAAAAAGAGCCCTGTAAATTTTCTGCCTTTAATATTGGAAATACGGAAGTATAATGATCCAGATAACCGTCGTCGAATGTGAGTAAAACTGCTTGTTTGGGCAGCTCATACTGGTTATTGCAGGCACAATTCAATTCTTCCATGGTAATAACCGTAAAATTTTGTTTTAAATATTCTATTTGTTTTCTGAAGCAGGCTGTATCCAGTCCTTTTATCTGGGGATAACGGCTGTGTTCCAAATCCCTTACATAGTGATACATGATTACGTAGACTTTATTTTGCATTTTCTTTTTGATATCTCATTTCTATCATCCTATGCAAAGTGTCAGATGCTTCGTTCCTCTCCTGTACATAAGCAAAACCCTAAACACAAAAATGGAGGTACTGCTTAGTAGACTTAGCTACTTATGCAATACCTCCACTGCCATCAAATGCTGCTTTTACATTAATACCCTTTGCTTACCTATTTATTGATCATGGCTGTCTGTCTCATCAACCATTCCCACTCCTCTGCAATATGTCTGCACGACTTCATAAGAATCACTGAGCACTACAAGATCTGCATCGTATCCTGCATTCAGACGCCCTTTTCTGTCATCCACTCCCAGACACTTCGCCGGGTTTATGGTACAGGAATTGAGAGCAGAATCAAAAGGCACCAAAGCTTCCTCTACCAGAAGTTTTAAGCCCTTGTTCATCTTCAGCGTACTTCCTGCAATCGTTTCTGTTCCCTTTAAATAAGCAAGACCATTTTCCCTGACCTCAATATCATGACCACCCAGCTGGTACTGTCCCCCTGCCGGACAGTTCTTGGCTCTCAGAGAATCGCTGATCATGATGGCATAGTCCCTGCCTTTTGCCGTATAATAGTTATTTAAAGCTGCCAGGTGACTGTGACAGCCATCACAGATGATCTCGCCGTAAATATCACGTACTCTGAGAGCAGTCCCTACCAGCCCTGGATCCCGGTGATGATAAGGAGTCATGCCGTTATAGACATGAGTCATGGAGGTGACGCCATTGGCAATTCCCATGAGAGCCTGGTCATACGTAGCAGCCGAATGCCCCATACTTACCACTACACCATGCTTTTTACAATATTTCGTAAGAGCGAAGTTTTCATCCCGCTCTGGAGCAAGAGTAATATATTTAATCTTTCCTTTTGCTGCTTTCTGATAACTTTCAAACTGTTCCACAGAGGGCTTTGCTATGGCTTCCGGAGGCTGTGCTCCTTTGTACTTCATGTCCAGATAAGGCCCCTCAAAATGAATACCAAGGATCTCGGCACCCTCATAACCATCATTTACAACATTGGCTATGTTGGTAACTGCTTTTTCCAAAACTCCTGGCATCTGAGTCACTGTTGTGGGTAAAAGTGCAGTAACTCCCTCTTCGGGAATTCTTTTAATCCAATCCCTGAGGCCCTGTGGCTCACCGTCATTGGTATCATAGCCATATGCTCCATGAGTATGAATATCGATAAACCCCGGTACGATCCGATCATTTCCATAATCACGATCGGCTGGCTGGGTTCCATACCCGTTCACTGCTGAAATTTTCCCTTCCAACAACTCAAGCTGTGCCGGAATAAACTGTCCTGCAATCCATACGCGTCTGCTCTGTATTATCATATTCCTACCCCTCTTTCTTTCCGGATCACTATACTGATGTGACAGGTCAAACCTGACCTTTCTTTCAGTATATACAGTTGCTTTCCGGTTTTCAAGAAGTTTTGGAAATTTTTTTTATTTATTCCTTTATTATAAAAATTATATTCTTACATAATTGGCCAGCGTATGGTCACACGGAATAAATCGGCCTCTGTTTCAACGGTGAGCTTTCCGTTCTGCAGCTCCACAAAGCTTTTCGCAATTGCCATACCAAGACCGGACCCTTCTGTATTGCGCGCCTGATCTCCTCTGGCAAAACGTTCGGTTATCTCCTCAGGATTAAAGGTCAGCTCTGCAGCTGATATGTTTTTTAATATGATCTCCACCCAGTCATTCTCTTTTCTCATATCAATGTAAGCCCGGGTTCCTGGCATGGCATATTTGATAATGTTGGTCAGCAGGTTATCAAAAATCCGGTACGTCTTCTGACTGTCCAGAGAAAGAATGATTTTTTCATCAGGCAGATTCCAGCGAAAATCAATGGTGGATTCCTCGATCTTATCGCTAAGTTCAAAACTAACTTCTTTTAACAGACTGACAATATCAACATCCTCCAGTTCCAGTGTTACATTGTTGCTGTTGGCCTTGCTGATCTCAAATAAATCCTCAATCAGCGCTTTTAACCGCATGGACTTCTGTTCCAGAATATCGATATAGGCTTTACGCTGTTCCGGAGTTGCATGATCATCCTTTAGTAAATTTACATAGGTTATTATGGCAGTAAGGGGTGTTTTTAAATCGTGAGACATATTGCTGATTAAATCAGTCTTTAACTTCTGGCTTTTGACTTCTTCATCAACGACTCCCTTAAGACCGCTCTGAATCTTTTGTATTTCTTTTTTAAATGGTTCAAATACACCTAAATCTTCTTCAATTACAACCTCTAAATTTCCTTCCGCTATCTGATTGGTAGCTTTCAACAGCACGTTGTATTTTCTGCTTAAATCAAGATAATATTTTCTCATCACGAAAAACAGAATAATCGAGTAAAGAAACAATGCTCCGATACCCAAAAACCAGAGACTGCATAAGATAGTAAGTACAATAAAATTTACAGCTGCAATTTTAAAGATTGTACGGTCCGATTTTTCCTGTAAATTTATGTTTCCTAAATATCGATACAATTTTCTCAGGCTGTTTACTACCCAGCCACAGAATAACCCACATAAGGTCCTCTCCTTATAATAACGGGTAATGCCAATGTGAAATACATCTCTCATACACAGGACTGCCCAGTAAATCACAGCAAAAGGAACTGCCCACCAGAGGAGATTCCATAGCTTAACCATGATATCTGCTGCTTTAGGAATAAAATTGGCACGTAACAGCGCACTATATAAATCACCCCGGTTTGTCACTGCAACCAGACTAGTAAGTCCTGCTCCAAAAGCAACCGAGCCGGCTACGATTCCAACCACCAGTTCCAATGGGGTTCTTAAAATAGCATTTCCATCAGCCAGATTCACATCCATGCAGGAAAACAGAAATGCAAGAGCGGCTACGGCGCATACCAGTCCGATAAAGATACGTGTGACACTCCCCGAGTTTTCATAAGCAGTCCAGATATTCCCACTGGTATCTTTGAATGATGAAATCTGCTGCTCTGACATACCATAGGCAAATGTCATATTCCGTGGATTGGACAGTTTTAGATTACCCATCTGGAAATAGTCATCATAATAACTTTCCATAGGATCCTTATCTCCAAAATCCTGAAGCGTATTGAGTAAATAAGCTGTATTTTCCCCTCTCACACAGCTGATATCCATACGCCCAAGTTCATCGTAATGTAAAACTGCCTGAAATACATAATAACTGTTATTGGGTATAAACCGTCCTTCTGAATGATCCAGGATCACTTTGCCGTTTTCATCTATCATCTGATAATCAATGGAATTGCGGACATTTCCAAAATTTCTGTTCCAGTTTTCAAATTCCCGGATGCAGTTTTTGCGAAGTCCCCTTAAATATTCTGTTCTTTCGTCCTCTCCGTCTCCTTCATCTTTCGTTATCTGGATATTCGATGAAGAAGATCCAGATAATTCAGTGACTGTGCTTTTTTCGCTTCCATCACTGCTTGCCGCTTTTAGTTCTGCTTCAGCCTCTGGTAAAAAATATTGAAAGGGCGAAAGAATTTTATTCTGCTCTTTCTGTGCATCTTCCAATGCCAAAACGTAATTGCCGTTCACAAGATGTTTTAGAAAAGCACTCTCTTCGTAAATTGGAGCCCCATTTCTGGAAGACTCATTTTCAAAGTAGGGATACAGTTCCACCATTGCAAATGCTGCGGCAAGAATAACCAACGCGGCTAGTAACCCGCTGATTCTATGCCTGTTTTTCAATTTTATATCCAACTCCCCACACCACCTTCAAATATTTCGGTTCTTTCGGATTTAATTCAATCTTTTCCCGAATTTTTCTTATGTGCACCATAATGGTATCGGTATTAATTGCCCGTTCATTCCATACTCTTTCATAAATTTCTTCTGCAGAAAATACCCTTCCAGGATTTTTCATAAGAAGTGCAAGGATTTTAAATTCAATGGGAGTCAGCTTTACCAGCTTTTCATCTACGGTAACCTCCACCGTATCCTCATTTAATTCCAGACCTCCAATGGAATAAACATTGCTTTTCTCTTTTTGTTCTTTTGCTTCCAGCATATCCATATACTTTCTGTACCGTCTCAACTGGGAATTTACTCTTGCAAGAAGCTCCATGGGAGTAAATGGTTTTGCAACATAGTCATCTGCACCAATGTTGAGACCCATGATTTTATCCACCTCTTCTGACTTGGCGGACAGAATAATAACCGGAAAATCATGTTTTTCCCGCAGCTTCACAGTCATGGTGATTCCATCCATACGAGGCATCATGACATCGACAATAGCCAGATGTATTTCCTCCTGCTCCAGAATCTTTAATCCCTCTACTCCGTCTGCCGCCTGAAACACTTCGTATCCCTGACTTCTTAAGTATATTTCCACTCCCTGCCTGATTTCTTTGTCATCTTCAACTAATAAGATGTGGTTTGCGTCCATGTGATCTCTCCTTATCTATCATAATCCGCTGATTTCTCCCAGCGTTCCATGCATTTATTATACCTCACTCTGATTGTTTCTCCATATTCTTAGGATAAAATACCAATCTTAAAATGATTGTCACAGAAAACAAAAGAAATTCTAAAATTCCCTGTATCCGGCATTATTTAAAAAAGGTGCTAAGGAAAACAACCTCCTTAAGCACCTTATCATTTAGATTTCGTTTGTAGTCTTTCTGATATTTGTATCCATCAGCCTGTTAAAGCCCAGCCAGCCGTTATTATCCCCAGCCGCTCTCAGCACTTCAATCATAGTCTCCATCTTTGCATCTGTGTTATCTGCAAAATTAAGAGCCAGTGCCTCAATCAGAGCCGGTTTTTTCGGGGAACCGTATTCCAGTTCTCCATGATGAGCCAGAATACAATGCTTTAATTCGGTAGCAGACTTCTCCGGGAAACCGGGAATGGTACGGATTCTCTCTCCTATCATCTCAGTTCCGATAACGATATGTCCAAGCAGCTGCCCGTCATCGGTGTAATCATTCTCCGGAAATATGGAAAGCTCCTTTGTTTTGCCGATGTCATGAAACATGGCTGCAGTTAGCAAAAGATCCCGATTAATCAAAGGATAATACCCTGCATAATAGTCACAAAGCTTCACTACACTCAGTGTATGTTCCAGCAGACCGCCTACAAATCCATGGTGTACGCTCTTCGCTGCAGAATGGAACTGGAATGCCTTGGCAAATGCAGCATCCTCTATGAAAAAGCTTTCTAAAAGAGCCCGGTAATAAGGACTTTTTACAGAACGGATAAAGCCGGTCAGTTCTTCAAACATCACTTTGATATCTTTACCGGAAACAGGAAGATAATCCCCTGGGATATATTCTCCTTCTTCCGCTTTTCTGATTCTCTTAATATTCAGCTGATTGGAATTCTGGAACACCGTAACATCTGCATCTATGTATACATAATCCAGAGTCTCAAAGTTTCCGATACCCGGGGAACCCAAATCCCAAATTTTAGCATCCACAGTGCCGGTTTTATCCTGAAGTATCAGGTTGCCGTACTCCTTTCCTGACTTTGTCAGGGAAATCTGCCTGTTTTTGCACAAATACACATCAGAAACATGCATTCCTTCCCGGAATGATTCAATATACTTCATTTTTTTCCTCCATATCTCACTGACAGCAACAAGGAAGCCAGGATAATTACCTGGCTCCGATGGTTACCTGATATTCTATCTTTTTATATTCTTCCCGGCCATTGCGGGATACAGTCACAGGAATGATCTGTCCCGGACTTGATTTTTCCAAAACCACCTGAAAATCCTTCATGGTAACAATGGTTGCTCCGCCCATCTCAGTGATAATATCACCGCTCTGTATTCCTGTATTGTAAGCAGGGCTGTCTGTATTCACTTCCATTACATAGACTCCCAGAGGTATACCGCTACTGTTCATGGCTGAGCTTACTTCCTGTCCTTTGATTCCAAAGTAGGGGAATGGCGCACCATTGCTCATCTTTTCAAGAATACTCTTGTAATCGGATATGCCCATAGCTGCAGTCATATCTTTACTGCTGTCATTTTTATATTGATCCGTCACCCAGCCGATAATCTGACCGGACGTATTCATAAGGAACGTTCCCACTCCGGCATTCCCTCTGACATCGGTATACAGAATTCTGGTCATTCCGTCAATGGTCTGAACATTCTTGGTTATAAAAGAAATAAAACCATATCCGGTTGAATGAACCATCCCAGCAGGTCCGCCAATTGCAACAACAATGTCTCCCTGCTTGACCGAATAAGAGTTGCCTAGTTCAATCGCTTTCATATCTTCCAGCTGGGTTCTGCTAAGTTCCGCTGTGGAAACGCTGACAATCGCCATACCAGAAAGCTTATCTGTCTGTTTAATCTTTCCCTGAACCTCTGTCCCGTCGGAAAAAGCCACACGAATCGCTTCTGCATCCTCAACTGCACCTTCCGGTGTTAAAATAAGAAGCTCCTGATTCGCAGATGAAATGATAACCCCCGAAAAAAGTCCGGAGTTTTCAACCGGGTTATTAAACCAGTCCGTCTGAGTCTTTACGGAGTGAACCGTAACGATTCCCTTGTCCGCCTTTTGAACCACAGATTTTAAGCTTCCGTAAAGAGTGCTTAAATCATCTACGGAAAATGGATACTTTTCCATAGCGGACTTAAGAATCTCCTCAATTGGTTCTGTCTCAGCCGCAGTTGTAGAAGTTTCAGCAACAGAAGTAACGGTCTCAGGCTCATCCTTTGGTATGGTCACCGGAGTCGTCTCACCGGTGGACTCTCCCACAAGTAATCTCTCAGCTACAGGTTTGGATATGACAAATGTAACCGCCGCAACCATTCCGAAAATAACTGCAGTCACTAAAAGACCCAGAAATCTTTTCAGCATATCCTTTTTTGACATGGGCTGTTTTACAATCTTTTCATTGATAAAACGGCGTGGCTCCGCCTTTCTATCGTCTGGCCCGTTATTTTCCGGCATACTTACCCTCCTTTTCAGAAGACCTAAGTACTATTATAATGTTCTTCCCGGTTTAATGCAAGAAAAACATATGAAACAACCATAATAACAAGGAAAAACAATCACCTGAGGATTGCAGTTTTTGTCTCTCCTATGCTATACTGTAACCGATCCCATTATTCAAGAGCCGGTTCTCACGCCGGTTAAATATCCAGAAAGAAAGCAGAATAATTAAGGTATAAACTTATGAATCAAAAAGCACTGAAAACTTTAGAATACTATAAAATAATTGAACAGCTCACCGAATATGCATCCTGTGAATATGGGAAAGAACTGTGCCGCAGACTGGTGCCTTCCACCGATTATGAGGAAATAACCACTTCCTTAAGGGAAACCACAGATGCAGTCACAAGAGTCCGGCAAAAAGGCGGAATTTCATTTGGGGGTGTGAAAGATATCCGGGCTTCCTTAAAACGTCTGGAGGTAGGAAGTTCTCTTGGAATGATTGAGATTTTATCCATCAGCTCCCTTCTTAGCGCATCCGCAAAAGCAAAGGCATATGGCCGCCATGAGGATCAGGAGACTTCCGAAGATTCTCTGGAAGAATTTTTCCGCATTCTGGAGCCATTGACTCCGGTTAACAACGAGATCAAGCGCTGTATCATTTCTGAGGAAGAGGTCAGTGATGATGCCAGCCCCGGCCTTCACCATGTCAGACGTTCCATGCGTTCTATTAATGATAAGATTCACACACAGATGAACTCCATTTTAAATTCCAACCGTTCTTATTTACAGGATGCCGTCATTACCATGCGGGATGGAAGATATTGTCTCCCGGTAAAAGCGGAGCACAAATCCCAGGTAACCGGAATGGTTCATGACCAGTCCTCTACCGGCTCCACTTTATTTATTGAGCCCATGGCAATTGTAAAGCTGAATAACGATTTAAGAGCTCTGGAGATCCAGGAACAAAAAGAAATCGAGATGATTCTGGCAGATTTAAGCAATCAGCTGGCACCTTATTTAGAAGAGCTGGAGACAAACTTCCATACTCTTACCAGACTGGATTTTATCTTCGCGAAAGCAGCGCTGGCCAAACATTACAACGCCAGTGAGCCAATTTTTAACACCAAACATGAAATTCATATTAAGGATGGCCGTCATCCCCTGCTGGACCCGAAAAAGGTTGTTCCCATCAACATCCATTTGGGAAAAACCTTTGACCTTTTAATTGTGACTGGCCCAAATACCGGCGGTAAGACGGTGTCATTAAAAACAGTAGGCCTGTTTACCCTGATGGGGCAGTCCGGTCTTCACATTCCGGCATTTGACGGTTCTGAGCTTTCCGTATTTGATGAAGTATTTGCTGACATCGGTGATGAACAGAGTATTGAGCAGAGCCTTAGTACCTTTTCCTCTCATATGACAAACATTGTGAAGATTTTAAATCAGGCAGACAGCAATTCTCTCTGCTTATTTGATGAACTTGGAGCCGGTACAGATCCTACAGAAGGAGCCGCACTGGCAATCTCCATCCTTTCTTTCCTTCACAATATGAAATGCCGCACTATGGCAACCACTCATTACAGTGAATTAAAGGTCTTCGCACTTACTACGCCAGGTGTGGAAAATGCCTGCTGCGAATTCAATGTGGAGACGCTTCAGCCCACTTACCGGATACTCATCGGCGTTCCAGGAAAAAGTAATGCCTTTGCGATCTCAAAGAAGCTGGGACTCCCGGATTATATTATCGATGAGGCGAAAAACCATCTGGAAGCAAAGGATGAAACCTTTGAGGATCTTCTGACGCATCTGGAAGAAAACAGGGTTACCATTGAAAAAGAGAGCATTCAGATTGCCTCCTATAAGCTGGAAGTGGAACAGCTGAAAGCCCGCCTGACTCAGAAAGAGGAACGGCTTGACGAGAGTCGGGATAAGATGATAAAAAACGCCAGAGAAGAGGCGCAGAGAATCTTACGGGATGCCAAGGATACAGCAGATTCCACCATACGCCAGATCAATAAGCTGGCTGGCGAATCCGGAGTGGGCAAAGAGCTGGAAGCAGAGCGAAGCCGATTACGAAACAAGCTTCAGGATGTGGACTCTTCCCTGTCTTTAAAGAGAGAACAGAAAAACCCGAAAAAGGGAATTGACCCGAAAAAGCTGAAGCTGGGAGACGGGGTAAAGGTTCTAAGCATGAACTTAAACGGAACTGTAAACTCCCTTCCCAATGCCAAAGGGGATTTATATGTTCAGATGGGGATTTTGCGGTCATTGGTTAACATATCAGACTTAGAGCTGCTCTATGATGATTCCGTTTCTGCACCGTCAGAAAACCGGGCGAAAAAGACAGGAAGCGGAAGCAGTTCTACCCGTATGTCCAAATCCTTTTCCATTTCACCTGAAATTAATCTAATCGGCATGACCACAGATGAGGCAATCCCTCAGCTGGACAAATATTTAGATGACGCTTATCTTGCCCATCTTCCCCAGGTACGGGTGGTTCACGGACGCGGTACCGGTGCTTTAAAGAATGCAGTGCATAAGCATTTAAAGAGATTAAAATATGTAAAAGAATTCCGGCTTGGCGTCTTCGGTGAAGGTGATTCCGGAGTGACCATTGTCTCATTTAAATAAATATTAGAACGGGGGATCCATTATGGCAGAAAAACAGCGGATTTTAATTGTGGACGATGACAGCAATATTGCAGAACTCATTTCCCTATATCTTTTAAAGGAATGCTATGAAACAGAAATCGTGGGGGACGGAGAGGAAGCGCTTCGGGTTTTTCCTGAATTTAAACCCAATCTGGTTCTGCTGGATTTAATGCTTCCGGGCATGGACGGCTATCAGGTCTGCAGAGAGCTTCGCACCGGATCCCAGGTGCCTATTATCATGCTGTCCGCAAAAGGCGAGGTCTTTGACAAAGTCCTGGGACTGGAGCTTGGCGCTGATGATTATATGATCAAACCTTTTGATTCCAAAGAGCTTGTGGCACGGGTTAAGGCAGTCTTACGGCGCTGTCAGACTTCTCCTGCTGCAGCTGCCTCCCATACGGACCAGCAGGGCGACTTTGTGGAATATCCGGATCTGATTGTCAACTTAACCAACTACTCCGTCATTTATATGGGACATTCTATTGAAATGCCGCCAAAGGAGCTGGAGCTTCTTTATTTCCTTGCCTCCTCTCCCAACCAGGTATTTACAAGAGAACAGCTTTTGGACCATATCTGGGGGTATGAATATATTGGTGACACAAGAACCGTGGATGTTCATATCAAGCGTCTGAGAGAAAAGATAAAGGACCATTCCGGCTGGTCACTCTCCACAGTGTGGGGGATTGGGTATAAATTCGAAGTGAAACGGTAGTTTTATAAATATCATAAGAGGCTGATGTAAAATAAATGTTCCATGCATTTTACGTCAGCCCCTCTTTTAACCAATGAAAATAAGGAATGACATGAATACCAAAAAGAGTTATACTTGATGCATTAGACACAGGTAAGTATATATCTGCACAATATAGAGGTGAACATTCCATGACACATTCTTTGTATTATAAATTTATTATGGGTTACTTGCTCTTCGGTTTGTTGGGTTTTGTAACCATCGCGTCCTTCTCTTCCAGGATTACCGACCAGTATCTCCTTGGCCAGCAGTCAGAATGTCTGTATGATGAAGCCAACCAGATTGCCTCATCCTTTAGCAGCATGTATCACGGAAAGGATATGAAGCTTTCCTCTTCCTATCCCGGTCTTGTAAATGAAGCGGATTATCTCCACGCCCGCATCTGGATTGTGGACCGTCAGGGCAAGATCGTATCCGACAGCCAGCAGCCAGGGAAAGACGGAGATATGATTGAAAATTTTGACCCTACCATTATGGGGAATAAATCCTATACCATCGGTAATTACTACAACGAGTTTCCTTACGATGTATTAAGCGTACATGCTCCCATAACAGGGAACTATACCACTCATGGGTATGTGGTGATTCATCTTCCTATATCCTATTTACAGTCTCAGAGAAACGGTATATTAAATATCGTATACATTACCTCAGCGGTAGTATTCGGTTTTTCTCTGATCATTTTGCTGGTTTTTACAAAAAATGTTTATATCCCCCTGAAAAAGATTACAGCGGGAGCCAACGAATATGCACAGGGTAATCTGACTCATCACATTGATGTGAATACAAGGGATGAGATGGGATATCTGGCGGCCACCTTAAATTATATGTCTGATGAGATCAATAAAATGGAGGAATACCAGCGGACCTTTATCGCCAATGTGTCACACGATTTCCGTTCCCCCCTCACTTCCATCAAAGGATACTTAGAGGCCATCTTAGACGGCACCATACCGCCCCAGATGCATGAAAAGTATTTAAACCGGGTGATATCCGAGACAGAACGGCTCAATAAGCTGACACAGGGCATGCTGACCCTTAATTCCCTTGACTGCAAAGGATATTTAAACCGTACAAATTTTGATATCAACCGGGTAATTAAAGATACGGCTGCTTCTTTAGAAGGTACCTGCAATACAAAAAACATTACATTTGACCTGACCTTCTCTGACAGCATTCAGATGGTCCACGCTGACCTTGGCAAGATCCAGCAGGTTCTCTATAATCTTATTGATAATGCCATTAAATTCAGCCATACGGATTCCACCATATATATACAGGCTTCCGGTAAGTATGAAAAAATCTTTATCTCTGTAAAAGACACAGGAATTGGAATACCAAAAGACAGCATTAAAAAGATATGGGAGCGGTTTTACAAATCAGACCTGTCCAGAGGAAAGGACAAGAAAGGGACTGGGCTGGGACTTGCAATTGTCCGGGAAATCATTCAGTCTCACGGAGAAAACATTGATGTGGTCAGCACAGAAGGGGTTGGATCTGAGTTTATATTCAGCCTTCCTAAATCAACTAATTTATAGGAACTCCTGTGTAATAGAAAAAGCAGATAAGATCAGACGCTTTCATTGTCCGAACTTATCTGCTTTTGTATCTTTTTAAGAAATGAATCACTTACGCTCATCCCGGCTGTCAGATATTCTCTTTTCTTTTTTATCTTTCAGAATACGTTCCAGTTCTTCAATCTGTTCCATTGACAGCTCTTCTTCCAGAAACTTGGTAAAAAGCATATTTAAAGCGCCGTCATAGACCTTTTTTAAGAAGGATTCATTTTCAGATCTGATGCACTCTTCTTCCGAGAGCAAAGGATAGTAATAATAAACTCTGCCCTTCTTTTCAAATCCAATCACTTCTTTTTTGATAAGTCTTGTTATAAAGGTTTTTATTGTCTGTGCTGACCACATCATTCTGCCAGATAGCAGGTTAATGATCTCTTCTGAGGTTATGGGGTTAGACTTCCATATAAGTTTCATAATTTCCCATTCTGCTTCTGATATTTTTGGAAGTGTGCTCATATATATAACTCCTTTTGGGTCTGCATTTGTAAGCTGTATCTTAGTTTAAACCTGCGGAGTATGTTTGTCAATTCACAATTACAGGGGATTCATACAACTCTTTCATCAAACAGAAAAGCACGCCAGCCTCCTGATCCAGGAAAGACAGCATGCCTTTTTTATCAATAAAATCTTATAATCGTTTTACTGCATCCATTGCCAGTACAGACCGTTCGCATTCCTCTGCCTGCAGGGTAATCTGCCAGCACAGAGAACTTCCTTTCATATGCTCAGCCGCATAACTGAGTCCGTTGGTCCGTTCATCTAGAAACGGGCGGTCGATCTGATTGGGATCTCCAAGCAGTATGATCTTTGTTCCTTTTCCTGCACGGGTTATAATTCCCTTGACCTGATTGGGCGTCATATTCTGGGCTTCATCGATAATTAAATAAGTCTGAATGATGGAGCGTCCCCGGATAAATGTCAGCGCCTCTGTTTTAATCAGGCCTCTGGCAAATATTTCTTCGATTTTGCCCGATAGTTCATCCTCATTTTCATATCGCTTCTCCTCATTGGAATCAATGAGCTGCTCCAAATTGTCAATTACAGGTCTCATCAGCGGAGAGATTTTCTCCTGCTCGTCTCCCGGAAGAAATCCTATGTCAGAATCAAACTGGGCATTGGGACGGCTGACAATGATCCGTCTGTATTCTCCGGTTGGATTGTTTAAAAGCTTTTCGAGCCCTACTGCAAGAGAGTAAAAGGTTTTGGCTGTCCCCGCCATACCTTTAATGATGACTAACGGCGCTATTTCGGCAGGCTGCAGCAGGGCTTCCTGGGCGAAATACTGACCCGCATTCCTGGGTGCAACCCCATAGGGCCTGCTTTTCTGGTAGTCAAGAGGGACTATTTTATCTCCATTCACTCGTCCCAGAACCGTTTTTCTGGTTGACTGATCCGCTTTTAATATAACAAACTGATTTTCAAACAGCTTTGGACTGCTTTTAGCACCTGATTCATCGGTAATGTATACCCGATCAGTTGAAATTCCCTTTTTCTTAAAATCCTTAAAATTCTCCTCTGGAGCAAAAACCTCAATTCTTCCTGTGTATTGCTCCTCTCGCCCGGATACCTGCTCGGTTGTAAAATCCTCGGCCCGGATTCCGATAATCTGCGCTTTAATACGCAGCAATATGTCCTTCGTTACCAGTATAACCTCTCCCTCAAGCCCTCTGCATACCTTGAGAATGCGATTATCCATTTTGTCGTCGGGAAGATCCGGGGGAAGCACAACATCTACAAAGTTTTTTTCAATCCTGATTGTTCCTCCATGTTCCAGTTTTACTCCTGTCAGTAAATCTCCCTGATGACGCAGCTGTTCCAAAAGCCTTATGGCCTTTCGTGCATTGGCACCTGTTTCGCCCTCAGCCTTTTTTAAGTGATCCAGTTCTTCCAGTACAGCGACCGGAAGAACTACCCGGTTATCATCGAAACAATTGATGGCGTAAGGGGCCTGAATCAGAACATTGGTATCTACCACATAGGTTTTTATCATTTACCGGACTCCTTTGCAATTTCAGAAACTTTGGTTTCTGTAAATCTGATTATACCTTCTGCCAGAGACTCCTGTAATCACAGTATGGTAAAAGAAATGTAAAAACAGATTCAATTTTCTGGAATCCGGTTCCAGATATCCTAAATTTTATAATATATGTTCCTGTTCATCCTCATTGAATGACCCTGACTGTTCCGGACCTTTAAACAGCAGTCTTTTTAATGACCAGATAATCATAATGGAACCGGTAAGAAAAAACACGGTCATAAAGACCAGCTGAATCAGATTTCTGATTCCGGAAGAGATAAGAAGTTCCGGAACCAGCTGAAATGCCAGCCAGACCAGATATCCCCCTCCTACCAGTCTTAAACCCAGAGTAATGGGCGCAGGTGACTCACCCTGCTTCTTTTTGTCTTCACTCATGTTATGCTCCTATACTCTGACACGAACGGATTTCCGTTCTACTGCCTCTGAATCAAAAAGATAATTTCCATTAAAATAGGGATTTTCAATCATGCGTATCATGTTTTCCGCTGCTTTTTTCCCCAGTGCCTCCATAGGGTGGGGAAAAGAAGTAATGGGCACCTCTCCCAGGGATGCCAGCTCCGAATTATCAATGCTGACCAGGGATAAATCTTCGGGAATCAAAATCCCCCTCTTCATGCAGATGCCCGACAGCAGATAAGCTACCTCATCGTTATAACAGACCAGTGCCGTACAATCTTTTAACCGGTCAAACAGATAATCCGACCAGGCTTCCAGATCATTCTGACTCACCGAATCAATCCAGACAATCCCCCTTCTGTCTATGCTGATACCAGCCTGCTTCATTGCCTTTACAAAACCCAGATAACGAAGATGCCCCTGTCCGTCATCACATTTAAAGATCCCCCCGATCTTTTTGTGCCCTGCATGAATCAGATATTCAACCGCTTTTTTGGTCACCAGTTCATCATTGAGTGCTACACAGGGAAATGACAGCTGGGGATAACTGCTGTTAAAAAACAGGACAGGCAACTGCTGTTTCGCCAGCCTGCGGTAGGAATCCAGATTGGGATTTGGCAGCGCACTTTTTGCCGGTTCCACAATCAGCCCGTCTATAAACCCTTTGTCTAACAGCTTATCAAGAATTTCTCCTTCTTTTTCGATTCTGTTTCCTGTAAATGCCACCTGCATGGTATAGCCTGCCTTTGACAATGTTTTTTCAATCCCTTTTAATACGGGAGGAAAAATATAGCTGTCTACATAGGTACTGATTACTGCAATGTTCTGGTAGCGTTCTTTTCTCACTTCCCGGTTTCCCACTCCTAAATAAGTTCCGCTTCCACGAATTCTGGTCAGCATGTTTTTCTGTTCCAATACATCAATGGCATGACGGACCGTCTGCCTGCTGAGTTCAAATTCACGGCTTAGTTCGTTCTCTGACGGCAGCTTATCCCCAGTTTGGAACACCCCTTTTTGGATCTGCTCCATAACCCAGTTTACAACAGCCATATATTTTGCTTCCTGCGACTGCATCTTCTCTCCTACTGTCTTTGATTATTTTTTTCTTTTGGACAACAAGTCAACCGTAACTGCTCCTAATAATACAGCTCCTTTTACGATTTTCTGAATATCCGTAGACCAGCCATAAAGAGACATTCCGTTGTTTAAGATTCCCATGATAAATGCTCCGACTACCGCTCCTATGATGGTTCCAATTCCTCCTGAAGTAGCCGCACCGCCAATATAACAGGAAGCAATGGCGTCCATTTCAAACTGATCCCCTGCTTTTGGCGTTGCTGATGCATTTCGCGCAGAAAGCACAATTCCTGCAATTGCACACATGATTCCCATGTTGGTATAAACCCAGAAGAAAACTTTTTCCGTGTTAATACCGGACAGACGGGCTGCTTTGGCATTTCCGCCCAATGCATAGATCTGCCTTCCTGCTACAGTCTTGCTGGTAATAAAGTGGTACAGGGCAACCAGAAGTCCCATAATGACGAGAACAAAGGGGATTCCATTGTAACGTGCCAGTTTATAGAAGAAAAACCATACAATTATCATGATTACACCCACCTTGGCAATTGTCTGCCACAATGGATTAACCGGAAAATCGTATTTCTTTTTTGTTTTTACACTTCTGATTTCCGATATGATAATAAAGGCAAATGCGATGAGCGCTGCTCCAATGGATACCAGATCCAGTGTGCCACCACCAAAGGGTATCTTAACAGTTGGAAGAAAGCCTGCGCCTATGTAAGTATAATTTGCCGGAAGAGGACCTTTGGTCTGTGCCTTTAACAAAGTATAGGTAAGCCCCCGCCCCATAAGCATGGTTGCAAGTGTGACAATAAAGGGAGGGATCGAAAGCTTTGAAACAAAAAAGCCAACAAACATACCGGAAAGTGTACCGATAGCCAGAGCCGCCAGAATAGCCACCCACATGCTGGTTTTTTGATCTACAATCATAATTCCCACAACCGCTCCGCATAAGGCGACAATGGATCCGACCCCCAGATCAATGTTACCGGTCAGAACACAAAGAAGCATGCCTACCGCCAGAATTACAATATAGCTGTTCTGCATGATTAAATTGTTAATGTTGGCCGGAGACATGTTTTTACCGCCGGTCATTGCAGCAAAGATCAAGAAAACCACGATTAGAGCCAGAATCATACCATACTGCTTCATGTTAATATTAACTGTTTTCTTCTTATCCATCTTTATTCTTCCTTTCCGTTGTCTTCCATGATACACTTCATAATCTTTTCCTGTGAAACCTCTTCCCTGGTAAGTTCTCCGCAGATATGTCCTCCGTTGATGACATAAATGCGGTCACAGGTTCCGATTAACTCCTGAAGCTCTGACGATATGACAAGAATGGCCTTACCTGCCTTTGCCAGATCATTGATGATGCAGTATATTTCATACTTTGCGCCAATATCAATGCCCCGGGTGGGTTCATCAAGAATCAGAATATCAGGCTGGGTCATCATCCATTTGGCAAGAACGACCTTCTGCTGATTTCCTCCAGACAGAGAGCTGACTGACTGGTTGATGGAATTAGACTTAACATTAATTTTTTTCCGGTAGTTTTCTGCGGAAATGATTTCATTATTATTATTAACTATCCCTTTTTTGGAAAAGAAGTTTCTAAGGGCTGCCAGCGTCATATTCCCTTTCACAGTGTCTATGAGAATCAGGCCGTAGTTTTTACGGTCTTCCGATACATATGCCAGCTTGTTGTTAATGGCATCTCTTACATTTCTTATAAGGGCCTGCTTCCCGTTTATCTTTATGGTTCCGCTTATCTTCTGCCCATAGGATCTTCCAAAAAGACTCATTGCCAGTTCCGTTCTTCCTGCCCCCATAAGTCCGGCAAATCCCACTACCTCACCAGCCTTCACATGAAAGGATACATTCTGAATGACATGACGATCCGGATCATCTGGATGATACGCATTCCAGTTTTCCACCTCGAATATGTTATCTTTTATTTCGCTGGTCCGCTCCGGATAACGGTTGGTCAGTTCCCTTCCTACCATTCCCTTTATGATCCTGTCTTCATTGATCTCATCTTTCCCTTTATCCAGAGTCTCAATGGTCTTTCCATCTCTGATCACGGTGATGGAATCCGCAACATAACTGATTTCATTCAGCTTATGTGAAATCATAATGCAGGTAATTCCATGTTTCTTCAATTCCAGCATAATGTTTAAAAGACGCTTGCTCTCTTCATCATTTAACGCTGCTGTCGGTTCATCTAAGATCAGAAGTTCCACCTGCTTTGCCATTGCCCTTGCAATCTCAATCAGCTGCTGCTTACCGACTCCAAGGCTGCTCACCGGTACATTTAAGTTTTCATTCTCAAGTCCCACCTTTGCCAGCATTTCCTGTGCCCGCTTATGGGTTTTGGTCCAGTCAATGACTCCTTTTTTACCTGTCTGCTCATTTCCCAGGAAAACATTCTCCGCTACTGACAGATAGGGGCTTAATGCCAGTTCCTGATGAATGATTACAATCCCCTTTGCCTCGCTTTGTTTAATGTTATGGAACTGGCACACTGCTCCGTGATAGACAATATCACCGCTGTAGGTTCCATAAGGATAAACGCCGGAGAGTACGTTCATAAGCGTAGACTTTCCGGCACCGTTTTCTCCGCAGAGAGCATGGATTTCCCCGCGTTTCACCTTGATATTCACATCATCAAGTGCCTTTACACCATAAAATTCTTTGGTGATGTGATTCATCTCCAGGATATAATCGGCCATCTTTCCAACTCCTTTTCTTTTTATCCTTCACGAAAACAGGCGGCAGTCTTTTCCACCGCCGCCTGTATGTACGTCTCTGCTACTGTGCCAGCTGTTGTTCTGTATAATAACCGCCATCAATAATGATCTTTTTGTAATTGTCCTTATCAACTGCAACCGGTGTACACAGATAAGAAGGAACTACCACCTTACCATTGTTATACTGGGTTGTATCGTTAATTTCAGGTTTTCCGCCTTCTAACACTGCCTGAACCATGGTAACGCATTTTTCAGCAAGAAGTCTGGTGTCCTTGTAAATGGACATGGTCTGATAACCGGAAATAACATTTTTTACTGCCATTAATTCTGCATCCTGACCAGTAATCAAAGGCCAGTCAACGCCAACCTTATAACCTGCTCCCTCTAATGCAGCCTTGCAGCCATAAGCGAAACCATCAAATGCAGATGCACAGATATCCAGCTTTTTGTCTGCATAGAAGCCAGTTAAGTAGTTCTCACAGTTTTGCTGTGCTGTTTCCTGAGACCATCTTAAGATACAGGTATCTTCAAATGAAGTACGTCCGGATTCGCATTTTAAGGTTCCGTCATCCAGATATGGCTTTAATACTTCCATTAAACCGTTATAGAGGAACAATGCGTTGTTATCATCAGGAGATCCCATAAAGAATTCGATGGTATAGGATTTTCCTTCTGCTTTTGCCTTATCTAACTGCTTTGATTCTTTGATGTACTCACCAATGGCTGTACCAACGCCCTTGTTATCAAAGGTTGCATAATAGGAAACAGCATCTGTATCCATCAGCAGACGGTCATAGGCAATAATCGGGATTCCGGCGCTCTTGGCCTGAGCTTCCACGTTGACCAGAGCTGAGGAGTCGATGGATGCAATTACCAGACACTTTACACCAGAAGCAATCATGTTTTCAATCTGGGAAACCTGCATCTGGACATCATCCTCTGCATACTGTAAATCCACCTGATATCCAAGGGCCTCCAGCTGTTTCTTCATGTTTGCACCGTCATTGATCCAGCGCTCAGAAGACTGGGTTGGCATAGCCACACCTACTTTTCCGCCGCTTCCCGCTGCTTTTGCTGCTTCTGTTGTTGCTGCAGCCGCTGCGGTTGTTGCAGCAGTGGTTTCCGCTGCTTTGGTCTCTGCTGCTTTGGTTCCTGCCGCCGTGGTAGCAGTTGTCTGAGACGAACTGCATCCAAATAATGCAGATGCCGCCAACACTGCACTAAGCATGACTCCAAGTACTCTTCGTTTCATCATTTCATACCCTCCTAATAATTACATTTTAGTATATACAATTTGCACATATTGCAAATATGTATTTTGTTTGTTTCGACATGGTTTGTCGAATTATGACAGATGCTGAATGTGATATTTGTTATAATATCTTTTTTAACATTCAGTTTTATGGTTATTTTTACTAAATTCTGTTATGAATCAAATATATAATTTCATCAATGTTTTGTCAATACATTTTTTAACATTTTAAGTATTTTTATTAAGTTGTCTATACAACTATGCGTAATTGACGGGTGATTGACGACAATTTTAGACATGAAATTACAAAAAAAACGACTCGTTCTTATAATTAAGAACAAGCCGTTAAATTCTTTCCTTATGATATAAATTCTTTTTAATAAATAACATGAAGCTTTTTATCATAAGCATTTCCCAAAAGGGTATCTATGTAAGCTGATGGGGTAAATCCAGACATCTTCACAAACTCCTTTATGAAGTGGGATTGATCATAATATCCTGATACCAGTGCGGCATCTGCTCCATTTGCACAGTGAATGGTTTCCACCAGTCTGCTCACTGATTTCTGAAAGCGGATAAACCTGATCAGATTTTTGGGATTCATGCCAAAATCTTCGTGGATTTTCTGATTTAAGTATCGCTCCGAATAACCTGTATAGCTGCTTAACTCCGAAAGCTTCAGGCTTCCGTCTGACTTTAGTATCTGTTGGTGTATTACGTATTTCAGACTGTTTTTATCTTCGACGTGATTATAAAAATATTTCAGATAAAAATCGAGAAAAACTTCTGTTTTTTCATGAAAGGATCCAGCTTCATACATACGCTCCAGCAGCCCTTCCCGTTCTCCGGTACTGCTCAGCATATCTTCCAGACTGATCTCATGATTCACCAGTTCATTAAGTTTCACGTTGCCGGCAACCGGATTGACCCCCGGCAGAAACCGTACTCCGAAATACTGGCAGTTTAATTCAGTTTTTGCGGTTCCTTTTTCTAACAGGGTACCTGCTGCCTTGGCTTTCATTACTCCATCCTTTTCCCAGAACAGCATATCAATACAGGCATCCGGAATCACTCCCATATGGTCTGATTCGGCAGTAAACTGATAAAAATGGGAAAGATTATATTTCATAATACATTTTTTAGAATAATTTGTGGTTGCCAGCACAAACTCAGGCTGTCTGGGACTCAGTGCCGGAACATTTTCTTTTCTCCATTCATTACTCATATTGTCTGCTCCTTTCTGTTTTTCCTGATTTAAAGGAAATGAGACGTATCCCTATAGAAACACAAAAGACACAAAGGGTTCAGAACGCCTTCGTGTCTTTTGATGCATTTTATCACTTTCTTTTTTCAAGGTCAAGAAATATTCTCATTTAAAGCCTGTCAGTTCTTTCCTTTTGACTTCCGATTTTTACAATACGTGTATGCAGTAAAACAGTTAGAATGACAAAAAAGACAGCGAGGTCTTATGATTCCATATCATAAGGCTTTTTTTAATGAAAGGAGGTACATAGGTGAAACGTATCAACTTTTCCTCCGTACCTAAACTCAACCGTCCTTCTCAAATGGTTGAGATTGAGCTGGAAGCGTTCATAACTGATGAAAATTAAGAAAGAAGAGGTAAAACATATGGCTTATCCTGAGGTTGATTTTATTTATCTGAATGAAGAAGACATGGTAAAAGCGGGCGTTACAGATATGAAAGGCTGCGTTGAGGCCATGGAGGAGATGTTCCGGCTGTTGAAAGCAGGCGATTTCCGAATGGGCGGTTCCAACGCCAACTCACATGGTATTATGATGACATTTCCGGAGGCTTCTTCATTCCCAAATATGCCCACAGACGGGCCCGACAGACGATTTATGGCAATGCCGGCCTACCTTGGCGGTAAGTTTGATATGGCAGGCATGAAATGGTACGGTTCTAACACTGAGAACCGGAAGAAGGGGCTTCCCAGATCCATTCTTATGCTGACACTGAACGATAAGGACACAGGCGCACCACTTGCCTATATGTCAGCAAATATTTTAAGTGCTTTCCGCACAGGAGCAGTGCCAGGAGTTGGTATTAAATATTTCTCCAGAGAAGATTCCAAAGTGGTAGGTATCATCGGACCCGGAGTTATGAGCAAAACCGCTTTTGATGCTGCAATGGCAGTAAGAGATCAGATTGATACGGTTAAAATAAAGGGACGAAGCCAGAAATCCATAGATGGATTTATCCAGTATGTCAGGGATAAATATCCTCAGATCAAAGAACTGATTGTGGTGGATACGGAGGAAGAAGCGGTCAGGGATGCAGATATTGTAAGTATTGCCACCTCCAGTCCAACGGGAGATCCTTCCCTGTATTCTTATATCAAGGAAGAATGGATTAAACCAGGAGCAATCCTCTGCTGTCCGGCAGCTGCCAGATTTGATGACGACTTTATCTTAAACAGGGCAAGAAACGTGGCAGATAACATTCAGTTATACGAAGCCTGGGCAGAAGAACTCCCCTATCCTTCCTACAACTCCGTTCCCATACCTGCAGTTCACTGCATGGATTTAATAAAAGACGGAGTCATGAAGGCAGATCAGGTGGATGACCTTGGGGATGTACTCACCGGTAAGGTTCCTGTTCACAGAAAAGAGAATGAAATCGTGATTTATTCCGTGGGGGGAATGCCCATTGAGGATGTGGCGTGGGGAACCATTGTTTACAGAAATGCTCTTAAAAATGAGATAGGAACCAGACTGAACCTTTGGAAAGAACCTTACCTTGCTTAAAAATTCAGGAACAGGAGCAGACGATATGAGAATTGAAGAACACCCAATACTGGGAAAACCGGAAGAGAGAAAAGTTATTTCATTTATATACGACGGTACACCGCTTACTGGTTATGAAGGGGAACCAATCGCCATGGCTCTGGAAGCTGCAGGCATTATGATTCACCGATATACGAAAAAATACCATAAGCCAAGAGGGGTCTTCTGTGCAATCGGCCGCTGTACGGACTGCGTTATGGTTGTAGACGGAATACCTAACGTCAGAACCTGCATCACTCCTTTAAAAGAAGGTATGGTTATACAAACCCAGTACGGGGTATCGGCACAGGAGGAATCAACATGAATCGATTTGATTTGATTATTATAGGAGCCGGTCCTGCAGGTCTGTCCGCTGCCATCAGCGCGGCTAAAAACGGACTGTCAGTCATTGTGTTCGATGAAAATTCCAAACCTGGAGGACAGCTCTTTAAACAGATCCATAAGTTCTTTGGCTCGAAAGAACATAAGGCAAAGATCCGGGGATTTCGGATCGGAGAAGAATTATTAAAAGAAGCAGAAGATTTAAAGGTAACAGTCGTGTTAAATGCAATTGTAACAGGGCTTTATCAGGATAAGGAAATAACCGTAAAGATTGATGAAGAAATCTGCCACTATAAGGGAGATGCCGTAATTGTTGCTACTGGAGCCACGGAAAATATGGTTCCCTTTGAAGGCTGGACACTTCCCGGTGTCATAGGAGCCGGTGCTTCCCAGACCATGATGAATTTACATCACATCAAACCGGGAAACAGGGTTCTGATGCTCGGAACCGGAAACGTGGGGCTGGTGGTCAGCTTCCAGTTGCTTCAGGCAGGCTGTCAGGTCGCCGCACTTGTGGATGCAGCTCCCAAAATAGGGGGATACGGTGTGCATGCAGCCAAAGTCGCAAGATGCGGTGTTCCATTTTACCTCTCCCATACTATCATTAAGGCAGAGGGTGAGGACTGTGTCAGAGGAGTTGTAATCGGAGAGGTGGATTCTTCCTTTCAATTGATTCCTGGCACAGAAAAGCATTTTGCTGTTGATACGATCTGTCTTGCAGTGGGCCTGTCTCCCATGTCACAGCTGCTTCATATGGCAGGCTGCAAGATGCAGGATACTCCCCTTGGATATATTCCTGTCATTGATGAATATGGCTTCACCAGCATCCCCGGTATTTATGCAGCAGGAGATGTTTCCGGTATTGAAGAGGCCAGTTCTGCCATGATAGAGGGTCGGATTGCAGGTACAAAAGCTGCGCAGTATCTGGGTTTCCTTTCAGAGAATGGAGCAAATGAAACAACAGCAGAATTAGAACTGGCATTAGACCGTTTAAGAAAAGGCATGTTCGCACCGGAAAACCGGGGAAAGAAAATCACCCTGACCGATGAAGGCATCCCGATTTCAGAAAGCCTTTTAACCAATGGATATTTAGACGAGGCGGAATTAGAGCGTTTTCCGGGAATTGCAAAAGGAAAAGGAATCCACCCGGTCATGGAATGCACCCAGAACATTCCATGTAACCCATGTCAGGATGCATGCCCCAGAAAATGCATTAAAATCGGAGAAACCATCACGTCACTTCCGGTCATTGATGAAGAAAATATATGCAGCGGCTGTGGAATGTGCGTTGCTTCCTGTTCCGGTCAGGCAATCTTTCTTTTAAACGAGGAATACGAGCCCGGATACGCTTCGGTTACGCTCCCCTATGAATTCCTTCCAATACCGGTGAAGGGGGATACAGGAACGGCTCTTGACCGAAGCGGAAAAGAAGTATGCAAGACAGAGATTATTGAGGTAAAAACGCTGAAAGCCTTCGATCATACCACCTTACTCACCATGAAGGTACCACTTGAAATGGCAATGAAAGCAAGGTTCTATAAAAGCAGGGGGTGTAGCCATGAATAAACGTAATGACCGCTTTGCAGACATCGGACCTCTGATCCCCCTTCCAGATGATGATATGATTATCTGCCGCTGCGAAGAAGTAACAAAAGGGGAAATCCGAAAAGCTGTACATGATGGCATGTTTACTTTAACCGAGATTCGAAGGTATTTAAGAACAGGCATGGGGCTTTGCCAGGGACAGACCTGCTCAAAACTGGTAAAGTCCATTGTAGCAAAGGAACTGGGGCTTACCCCGGGTGATATAGAGCCGGCAGTATCCCGTGCGCCTATGAGGCCCATAGAAATGAAAATATTAGGCAATGACAGGAAGGAGGGCTGATGGAATGGGTAACTGCGCAGATGTAATTATTATAGGCAGCGGAATTATTGGTAATGCAACCGCTTATTATCTGGCAAAGAAGGGCTGTTCTGTCATAGTCCTGGAAAAAAGCGACCACATAGGAGGCGGTGGTTCTTCCAGAAATGGAGGCGGCGTCCGCCAGTCAGGCAGAGACAGGCGGGAGCTTCCTCTGGCAATGTACGGAGCTGCCAGCCTTTGGCCTACCCTCTCTGAAGAGCTTGGAATGGATGTGGAATATTATCAGAAAGGCAACTTACGCCTTGGAAAAACAGAAGATCATCTGAAAATACTAAATGGTCTTACTGAGCGGGCAACCGCCCAGGGTCTTGGAGTTACCATGATCGACGGGTCTGAAGCCAAGGATATCTGCCCTTACCTCTCCGATGAGGTAATTGGGGCAAGCTGGTGTCCCACCGATGGTCATGCCAACCCCATGCTTGCAACTCTTGCTTATTACAGAAAGGCAAGGCAGTTAGGTGTGCGTTTCATCACTGGAGAAACGGTGATTGAGATAAGGAAATACAAGGGAAAAGCCAGGCAGGTTATTACTGACAGTGACGTGTATGAAGGCGAGACCATCATACTGGCAGCCGGATATGAAAGCCGTAAGATCGCAGCTTCCGTGGGAGTGGATATTCCCATGACTCAGGCACTTTTAGAGGTTTTAGTCACAGAGGCCCAGCCCCCCATGTTCTATCAGATGCTGGGTACTGCAATGGCTGATTTCTACGGACACCAAAGCACTCACGGATCCTTTGTCTTCGGCGGTTCCTCCGGGTTTGAGGACTTTAACAAAAGCAATGGAACCCCTGTAACCAATAGTCAGACCGCCTCCTGCATCTGCCGTGGTATTATGAAATATTTTCCCTGCCTCTCAAGTGCAAAAATCGTAAGAACATGGGCAGGATTCATTGATGTCTGCGCCGATCATGTCCCTGTAATCAGCCATGTGGAGGAAGTCCCGGGACTGATTCTTGCCTGTGCATTTACCGGTCATGGATTTGGTATCTCTCCTACGGTAGGGACGATTTTATCCCAGATGGCCACTGGAGAAGAACCTGTTTTAAGCATTAAAGATTTCCGGTACGACCGGTTTCATACAAAGATTTGACCCAATGGCAAAGACGTCTTATTTTAAGATGTCTTTGTTTTTTCACTTCACTGACCACATAAAGGAGGAGCTATATGAACAGTAAAAAAATGGGACTTGGAAGTGCAGTTTCCGTATGTGTTGGATTAATCGTGGCAACCAGTTGTCTTTTATCACTGGGACTTGGTACCGGACTAGCCGGAAAAGGCTTTATCACTGCCATGTTTATTGTTGTAATTTTAAATATTCTGCTTGCACTTTCTTTTCGTGAACTTCACGATTTAATGCCGGAGGCCGAAGGCGGACTGGGGCAGTATACACTGGCTGGACTAGGACCGGTTCCGTCCATTGTTTCCAATCTTTCCGCCTATGTTATCACCAATATACTGGCCGGTTCCGTAGAGCTTGCCATGTGCGGACTGGTTATTCAGGAAACCTTTTTGAAAGGAGTTCCTGTACTGGTAATCAGTCTGTCCCTTCTTGCTTTTTTAACCGTTGTCAATTATCTGGGAGTTGATATCTTTGCTAAAATACAAAATTTAACTGTAATAGCACTCATCGGTTCTCTTATACTGCTCGGAGTCATCAGTGCATTTAAATTAGGAGTAGGTACTCCCCTTGCTCCCGGCGCACAGACTCCTCCTGTCGTAACAGGATTTTCAGGAATCCTGTCTCTCACTGCACTGGCATTTTGGATGTTTATCGGAATTGAATTTGTGATTCCGGTGTCAAAGGATTTAAAAAATCCTAAACGGGATGTTCCTCTTGCCATGGTTCTTGGCGTATGCCTTCTTTTTATTGTTCAGAGCTTATTAAGCACCGGCATGAGAAACTACGTTTCACTGGAAGAACTACGTTCCAGCAGCATGCCTCATATTATCTTCGCAGAGCGGGTTATGGGAAAAGCCGGCAGCTACTGGATGGGGCTTATCACCATACTGGCCGGGGTCAGTACCATCAATACTGTACTGGGAAGCGTAACCAGAATCTTAAGTGGTATGGCAGATGCCGGTTTAATGCCGTCATATTTTAGCAAAAAAAATAAAAGCGGAACTCCCACACCAGGACTTTTCCTTATAACAGGAGTCATCTCTTTTATATTGGTGAGCGGTATTGCAAACTATTCCGGTCTAACCAATTTCCTGCTTGCAGCCTCCTGTTTCTGGCTCACCTCCTACATTCTGGTCAATCTTACCGTCCTGGTGCTGCGCAGGCGTTATCCCAATGCACCGGGAAGAGATAAACGGTTTACATTATGGGGAATTCCCCAGATTATCTGTATGATAGGAGACGTTTATATGATCTGGCATATTGCAGAAGGTGATGCACGGATATTTATCTATAAAATATATTTTGTACTGCTTATTATTACTTTACTTTTCGCTTTCTACTGGGTAAAGATTATAAAAAAGGCTGATGCATTCCGCCCCGTTTCTTTAGATGAAATCAATGATGTGAAACTGGAAAATCAGACGGAGGAAGGTCAGGCCTCCGCCTCCGTGCTGGTCAATTAAACAACTTAAACGGACAGGAGGGAGAATAAAACAACTCTCCCTCCTGTCCTTAAATGGGTAAGACAGGTTCCATGCATCATTTTCCGGTCTTAATGACTTAAAATATTGATATGAGCCTGAATTAATAAATGGCGATTGGTCCATAAGGGCCTTCCATAATATTTATGTTTGTTTCAAAAATATCCGTTAAAAGCTCTGGCTTCATAACCTCTTCCACGGTCCCAAATGCAGCAATCTGTCCATTTTTCATGGCACAAATCCGATCCGAATATTTAGCCGCAAAATTGATGTCGTGTATTACAGTGAGAATGGTTCTGCCAAATTCATTGGCAGCATGTCTTAAATGCTCCATCATTTGCACGGAACGGGCAACGTCCAGATTATTTAAAGGCTCATCAAGAAGCACGTATTCTGTCTCCTGACACAAAACCATTGCCACATATGCTCTTTGCCTCTGACCGCCTGACAGCTCGTCTAAATAGCGGTTCTCTAAATCACCCAGATCCAGAAAATCAATGTATTTGGAAATAATACTTTCATCTTCCTTTGTCAACCTCCCCTTGGAATAAGGAAACCGCCCAAACCCTGCCAGCTGTCTGACCGTCAGTCTGGTGACAAAATGATTCTCCTGCCGCAGAATCGTTAAGATTCTTGCCAGATCTTCTGATTTAGAATCTGAGACATTCATATTTGCTACCTTAATCTGGCCCTCATCCATATTCAGAAGTCTTCCAATCATTAACAATGCGGTAGATTTTCCAGCACCATTCGGTCCTATCAGAGAAGTAAGACCAGCCTTTGGTATCTGAATATTTAAAGGTCCTATCTTAACCTCATCTGAGTACGTTTTTCTAACATTAAGTATCTCTATCATAACGTTCCCTTTCTCAGCATTACAACTAAAAATGTGATTCCCCCAAACAGTTCAATGATGATAGAAACAACACCCTGAGCCCTGAATATATGATACATAAAAAAGTATGAGCCAGTTAAAACAAAAAAGCCTATGGCAAGTGCCATCGGAAAAACATATCTGTGATCATAGGTGGGCGCTGCCTGATAGCTCATGGTAGCAACTAAAAATCCGAAGAAGGTGAGGGGGCCAACCAGAGAGGTCGAAACAGACATCAGCACAGAAACTAATATAAGAGTATAAATAACGCCAAACTTATGATGAACTCCTAAAGAGGTGCTGGCACTCTTACCAAGAGACAATACATTTAATTTCTTTGAATAGGCAAGAATCAGCACTGCAGCAATGATTACTATGGGTATTGCTACCGGAAAATACCTCGCATCTGCATTATTGACAGAGCCGAATAATCTTGCCTGCAAAACATCGAACTCAGACGGTGCAAGCAGCCTTCTCATAAAAGCGGATACCGACTTTAACCCGGTCCCGATAATAATACCCACCAAAAGCATCAGCTGTAGATTTCCATACTTTCCGGAAAGCAGCCAGCCATAAAGGATTAAACACATTATAACCATAACAGTGACCTGCAGCAGAAAGGGTCCAACACCGCTGAACTGTATAAAAGCACCAGCGCCAAAAAAGAACATGGTACTGGTATGTATGGTTGAGTAAAGTGCCTCAAACCCCAAAAGAGAAGGAGTGATAATCCTGTTATTTGTACTCGTCTGGAAAGCAACGGTCGCCAGACTCTGACAAACAGCTGAAATAATCATTGCAATGATTGCTGTCAGTCTCCGTTTTACAACCGGAATAAACGAAGGAGAACTGATGGGAACCGGATTGTTATAAACCAAAAGTCCATAGGTGGCAAGAGCACCCAAAGCAAACAATGTGATCAGCAAAACCCAATAACGTGCCTCCTCTTTCCTGGTACGAAAAGCTCTGGCTGATCTGTTTTTATCATCAAGTCCGGGATTGAACCCGTCTTTTTTATTACCATATATAATTTCACTCATCTTAGCTTCCTTTGTTTCATTAAGATCACGATAAATATAACCGCACCCACAGTTCCAAGTATTAAAGAGACAGGGACTTCAAAAGGCATTATAATTGTACGGGAAATAATATCGCACAAAGTGATCGCTCCCATTCCCAAAACACAAACCCAGGGCAAATTACTCTTAAGATCGTCGCCTCGGTACATGGAAACAATATTGGGTACAATTAAGCCTAAAAACGGCAGATTTCCAATAACAGCTGCAACAATACCAACAGCTGCTGAAATGAGACCAGTACCCAGAATAACAATCTTATTATAATTTACTCCAAGACTGGTCGCCACATCTTCTCCTAATCCGGCTAACGTCAACCGGTCAGCATAGATAAAAATGATGATATTAATAATTACAATCAGCCATAAATACTCATAACGTCCGATCTGAACCGGAGCAAAGGAACCGACGAACCAGGTTTCAATACTCTGCGTCATTTGAAAAAGAAGCCCTATAAAAGTGGAAATTGAGGATACGACCGCTCCAAGCATCATTCCTATAATGGGAACGATCAGGGACGAGCGAAGTTTAACTTTTCTTAAGAAGAAAAAGAAAATCATAGTACCTATAAATGAAAAAATGATGGCACCGGACATTCTCTGCACCAGCGTCGGCGCCGGAATTGCCAGATAAACTAAAACAAGTCCCAGGCCTGCCCATTCAATTGTCCCCGTTGTGGTAGGTTCCACCATACGGTTCTGTGTGATCAGCTGTGTGACCAGCCCTGACATGGACATTGCCGCACCTGTAAGCATGAGAGCCGCGGTTCTTGGAACACGTGTGATAAAGAACATTTGCAGTCCATCTTCTTGTCCCTTGATATCATATACTCCTGTAAAAAGTGATATAATTCCCAGAACAAAAACGCAGAATACGGCCAGTATAAAAGATTTTGTCCATGTTTTGTTATAATAATTCTGGGGCTGAGATTTCTCAGCCCCTGTGATTTTTCTTATTCGATCTTTCCGCATTCTGTTATACATCCTTTTCCTACTTGGTCAAAGTGCTTGCAAGATTATCAAATAACTCCAAATAAGTTTGTATGGATTCGTTGGTGTATGTATCGTTTGGTGCATATACGATCTGCCCTTTTGAAACAGCTGTAGTGTTTTGTAGCGCTGGAGAATTATCAATTACATCCTTTGCGGGAACTGCATCCTTTTCAGAAGAAATTGCAGCGTCACGATCCATTACAAAAATCCAGTCGGGATTGCTCTGCGCAATCGCCTCAACAGAAATATCATCTCCCTTATGATCAGAAGAAGCACCGTCAACTTCTAATGCAGACTTCCAGCCAAACACTTCATACATAGGTCCCCATACACGTCCCGAAACAGGAGCTGAAAAACCAATTTCTCCGCCAGAAACTACAACACTCATAATTTTGTCGGTTCCATTGTACGCTGATTTCGCCTTCTCAATTGCTTTGTCAAAATCAGCAGTCAACTTCTCTGCTTCTTCATTCTTATCGAAGATTTTACCCAATGTGATTGTGGAATCCTTCAGTCCATTTACAAAACTGTCGCCAGACTTACCAGCTTCTTTTGAAATCTCAAAACTGAGATCAATTACCGCAGCGTTTGGTACCAGCTTCTTTATATCTTCATAATAGCTGGAAAATCTCTGGCCTACGATAACAAGCTCCGGATCTGCAGCTGCAATCACTTCAAGATTTGGTTCTTTATGATCTCCAATGTCCTGAACTTCACTGTCTGCTACATATGGTGAGTCTGCAGGCATAACTCCCTTGGGAGCCGCCGCTAACTTGATTCCCCAATCAGACAATGTTTCAAAGGTTCTGTTGTCCAATGCCACCACGTTCTTTGGATTTACAGGAACAGTAACCGTTCCATGAATATCTGTGATTTCAACGGTTGCAGCCTTTACTGCTGTGGTTTCTGCTGCTGTTGTTTCCACAGATTCACTTGCCTGCGTACTTGCTTCGGTAGCCGCCGTGTTACTGCTTTTGCCTGAACAGCCCGTCAGCGCCAGGGCTAATACTGCTGCAACGACAGTTAACTTGGGTAAAATAGATTTTCTCATAATAACCTCCTGATTATGTATTAACCGGCAAATGTCTAATACAGTTGCCAGGCCTGATTTATGTTAGCAAAGACTAACTCAATCCGCAGTTTACCATATCAGCCCATAATTGTCAACCTATTAGTTTGTTTTAACTAACTCGGACACATAAAAAAATGCCTTCACCGTTACCGGTCAAGGCATCTTTTTATTCTTTCCAATGGAGATGATGCAGTTCTCCCTCCATGGTCATCCGATCAAATCCATTCTGCCTCAAAGCTTCATAAAGAACAATGGAAACAGAATTGGATAAATTCAGGGAACGGATATCGCCCCACATGGGAATTCTTATGCAGCGATCCTCATTGTCCACAAGAATCTCTTCTGGTATTCCGGCACTTTCCTTCCCAAACATGAGAAAGCAATCCGGCTCATAGTTTACATCTGAGTAAACATGATGTCCCTTAGTCGTGGCCATATAGATTTTCGCTGCCGGATTGCGGTCTAAAAAATCCTGATAGTCACTGTACACAGTAACATCTAACTTATCCCAGTAATCAAGCCCTGCCCTTTTGATCAGTTTATCATTCAGCTTAAAGCCCAAAGGCTGAATCAGATGAAGCCTGGTATCCGTGGCCACACAGGTTCTACCGATATTCCCTGTATTCGCCGGCATCTCCGGTTCCAATAGTACAATATTCATAGTGATTACGCCTTTCCATCCAGTCTTTTAATAAAGCGTTCCATACGGCTTAAAGCTTCTTTTAAGTTCTTTAATGAATACGCATAGGATATACGAAGATACCCTTCTCCGCAGTCTCCAAACGCAGTTCCGGGAACAACCGCAACCTTTTCTTCCATCAGAAGCCGGGTGGCAAATTCATCGGAGGTCATGCCAAACCGTTTGATACACGGAAACGTATAGAAAG
The DNA here is from genome assembly GCF_031982545.1 of Lacrimispora sp. GTDB lineage: Bacteria > Bacillota > Clostridia > Lachnospirales > Lachnospiraceae > Lacrimispora. Next base: position 56,825 of record NZ_DALYXB010000017.1, on the reverse strand, counting down.
CACCGTTGGGCTCAAAGCATTCAAGCCCCATCTCCTGAAATGCATGCATTAAATAACGCCTTCTCTGATCGTAGGATTCCCGCATGACAGCCACGTCCTTATCACCGTCCCGCAGCGCAGCAACTGCTGCATACTGACTTGTGGTAGGCGCACACATAATGGCAAACTGGTGAATCTTAAGCATCTGCTCTAAAATCATTCTGGGAGCAGCGGCATAGCCAAGCCTCCAGCCGGTCATTGCGTAAGATTTGGAAAAGCCATTAATTAAAACGGTTCTGTCTTTCATCCCAGGAAAAGCCGCAATGGTGGAGTGATCCCCTCCATAAGTAAGCTCTGCATAGATCTCATCTGAGATAACGAATAAATCCTTCTCAATAACAATGTCAGCAATTTCCTTCAGCTCTCTGGCATCCATGACAGCCCCTGTAGGGTTGTTTGGAAACGGAAGAATGAGTACTTTTGTCTTTGGAGTGATCTTCTCCAGAAGCTTTTCCTTGGTCAGCTTAAACTGATCCTTTGCTTCCAGATCAATAATCACCGGGACTCCATTGGCCAGAATGGTACAAGGTACATAGGAAACATAGCTGGGCTGGGGAACCAGCACCTCATCCCCTGGATTTAACATGGCACGGAGTGCAATATCAATGGCTTCGCTGCCGCCAACTGTTACCATCACCTCATGATCAGGATCATATGTAACTTCAAAGCGGCGGCTTAAATAGCTGCAAATCTCCGTCTTAAGCTCTTTTAAGCCAGCGTTGGAGGTGTAAAATGTCCGTCCTTTTTCCAGTGAATAAATACCCTCTTCCCTGATATGCCATGGCGTGTCAAAATCAGGCTCGCCTACACCCAGAGAAATGGCATCCTTCATCTCACTTACGATATCAAAAAATTTACGGATTCCCGAAGAGGGAATCTCTGTTATACGGTCTGATAATGGGTTTCTCACGGCGTAATCAGCATCCTTTCATCTTGTGTCTCTTCCGCCAGAACCGTCCCGTGATCTTTATATTTTTTCAGAACAAAATGGGTGGCTGTGCTGAGCACGGATTCCATGGGGGAGAGTTTCTCAGATACAAACTGGGCAACTGCTCTCATGGTCTTTCCTTCGATGAATACGGTAAAATCAAAGGCTCCTGACATCAAATAAACTGCATTTACCTCACTGTACTGGTAAATACGTTCTGCGATCTTGTCAAAACCCATACCTCTCTGGGGAGTTACCTTAACCTCAATCAACGCAACCACCTTTTCATCGCTGGTATTATCCCAGTTAATCAGGGTGTGATATCCGCAGATGATATGTTCCTTTTCCATTTCAGCAATCTCGTTTGCAATGGCTGCCTCACTCTCTCCAAGTAGAACCGCCAGATCCTTTAAATCAATTCTGCTGTTTTTTTCAATAATTGCCAGTATCTTCTCTCTCATATCCTACCTCCGATTTACCTGTTTTGGGATAACACCTTATATAGTTCGTCCTCTGAAGGGCGGTCAAGATAGCCGTTTCCGTCTTCATGGACAATAATCCGTTTGATTCCGTCTGTTACTTTCCCAATGACCGCAGCATTCATTCCATGCTCCTTTAAAGCAGATACCAGATCTCCTCCGTTATCCGCCACCAACACAAAGCAGCCCTCTGAATAAAGACGGTATGGGTTTAAGTCGTACCGTTCACAGATCTCAATGGTTTCCTGCCTTACCGGGATTTTATGAAGGTCAAAACGAATTCCCGTCATATAGGCGCCGGATAAGTCCCAGAGAGCTTTTAGTATTCCTCCCTCAAGAACCGGCTCCCATTCCGTAGCCCCCAGATTCTTAAAAAACTCCGGATCATTTACCGGTAATAAATAATCTCCGGTTAAAATCTGGTCAATATATTGCGAGGAGAACCACTGATGCAGTTCTCCCTCTTTTTCACTTACTATTTTTAACGTTCCAGCTAATCCTGCATATCCTGCAGCCACAAGATCCTGCCCCGGCTTTATGGTTCCTGTATTTTCTCTTTCAATCCGTCTCATGTTCTGTTTTTATTCTCCCGGTCCTGCCTGGGGACTATCCACAGTATCTTCCCATTCAGGTACTGCCGGGGAATCCGGTTGCTGGGCTGTTTCCTGAGCTGGCTGTGTAATCATATCAGGAACTTCAGAAGGATGGACTGGTAATGGTTCTGCAACTGCGGGCGCTGCCGGGCCAACCTTTATAATTGCCTTGGAGGGATTGTAGGTATCCGTATGAAGTATCTCTCTGCTCTGTTCTGCACCATCTACATACACAATCTTCCAGAGTCTTGATTTCATTCCTTGATGAGCGGACTGAACCTGCTTTCTGGATCCAGGCGGCATGGCAGGATCCACAACCTCTTTTGCCACTCCCGGATCAGTGACACTGAGTGTTTCCGATACAAATTCAAAGGTACGGTTGGCTGGTCTGGTCTCTTTTCCGTATATGGTAAAGGTAAGAGTCTTTCCTGATGTATAGCCTTCCACATAAATAGGTGTGCCGTAATTATTGGTAAATTTAATGTCTTTATAGGTTCCTGCGATTGCAGCATCCTCCGACGGCTTTACATAACTTACCACCATGGAGTGATTCTGTCTCTGACTGATCTCTAACTCTGCTCTGAGTGCGGCATTATAAATGGTAGTGGCGATCTGGCATACTCCGCCTCCCACACTGTCAACCACCTGACCGTTCTCATACGCAGCAGCTGTCGCATAACCATTATCTACCGTAAAGGGGTGCATACAGTCATAACCGGACAAGGTCTCTCCAGGCATTAACACGTGGCCGTTTATCTTTCCGGAACCAACCTGCAGGTTTTTGGACCTGGAAGCACCGCTTGATGAAAAATTGGTGGAAAAGGTTCCAAGTACATCCTGAATGGTAGATAAATCTTCGGTTGTAATCGCCGGCTTTACTTCGGCAACAACTGCGTTAACAGTGATCGGATCTTTTAAACCATTTGCAAACGCCGCATTAAGAGCCTGCTTTGTGGCTTCCACATCCACTGTTTTTCCAATCACAGAAGGTGTGACTGTAAATGCCCCGTTCTGGCGGACAATGGAGGCATTCTTTGGCTCAGCCACTGCAGGTGCACATTTTTCGGCCACAAATGACGCTAACCTGCCATCATCCAAAGAAGTTTCCAAAGGAATGATGACTGGATTGTGTTCGATATCCTTTTTATTTAAATATCGTTTTAATAAATTCCCCCCCTGCCAGGAGGATGCTGCCTGAGAAACCGCTTCCGGGTTGCTCCAATGAAATCCCAGATCCTTAGCTGTCGTATCAACCGGCTGTCCGTCCACAACCAGTGTGATTTTCTGATTTTCCATTTCATTAACCAGGCCCTGAACTTTCTGCCCGGCTTCTTCCTCTGTCAAACCGCCCAGATTATAATCCCCGACATAGATACCGTCCGGAAGCGTATCAGCCATTACGTATGCTGGTGAGAAAAATCCGATTCCCACTGCCAGCATGGAGGCTGCCAGGCATATGGACAAAGTTTTCTTTTTCATATTCCATCCTCTTACTCTACTGTTTCCGCCTGACGTTTTGTCAGATAAAAACTATCTCATAAAACTTAACATCATGGGGAGTACCATTGCTATAATCAGTAAAACTACAACTGCAATTAAGACCACTGACATAAACTTCCTGTTGTTCTTATTGTTAAAATTAATCATTTTGTATCACCTCTCTTATATTCTTCCATATTGTGCGATGATTTTATCCGTAATTCTGGATATTTCATTTCTGGATAAATGATCCAATTGCACAGATAAAGCTATTTTATGATATTTTAATAAATCCTGCAAGTGTTCTTTTTGCCGGTTTGACGCTGGTTGTTCCTTTTTTACCCTATAAATCAAGGGGACAGAGTCAAAGACTTCCGGATTCCTTTCACCGAACTCCTTTTTCATTGTCTGATACAGCTCATGAGCTGCAATGGCATCAAATCTGGCACGATGGCTCTGTTTTATTTCTATCCCGAAATAACCACAGGCTGCAGAGAGACTTTTTGATCTGTCTTCCGGCATAAATCTTCTTGCAAGTTTTAATGTATCAATTCCCTGCCGTTCAAAACATAATCCTTTATTTACTGCTGCACGTTTTAAAAAACTGTAATCAAAAATGATATGATGTCCCAGAATAGGCAGTTTACCTGCGAAATCAAGGAAATGGTCAATTATGGATTCGATGCCTGACGCAGGCTCCAGCTGACTGTCAGTAATACCAGTCAGGGAAATCACACGCTCTTCCAGATTGCGGTAAGGATTTACAAAGCATTCAAATGTGTCTTCTGCTTTTCCATCCGTCACCCGCACTGCTCCGATTTCAATAATTTTATCCCGCTTTGGGTCAAGACCGGTCGTTTCTAAATCCACGGCAACATAAGATGATATCACGTTTTGTTCTTCCTCTCCTCAATTTCCCCCATTACAGCACTGGGACACAGCTCCTTTAAAAAGCAGTCTCTGCATTTGGGACTTCTTGCAATGCAGATGGATCTTCCCAGCGTGATAATCTGGATGTTCCACAGGATCCAGTGATCTCTTGGCAGTATCTCCATTAATTCATATTCAATTTTTTCCGGGTCATCTGATTTGGCAAACCCCAGTTTTCTCGAGATCCGTTTTACATGGGTATCGACCACAATACTGGGTTGGTTATAAATATTGCCCAGTATAACATTGGCGGTTTTCCTGCCCACCCCTGCAAGTCCAGTCAGCTCTTCCATGGTCTTTGGAACTTCGCCTCCATACTTTTCCACCAGATCCGTACAGCAGGAAATAATATTTTTGGCTTTCATGCGATAAAATCCCAGGGAGTGAATATCCTGTTCCAGCTCTTTTAAATGGGCATTTGCAAATTTTTCCGGCGAGTCGTATTTTTGAAATAAATCTACAGTCACCATGTTGACTCTGGCATCGGTACACTGGGCACTTAAAATAACTGCAATAAGCAGCTGCCATGGTGTTTCATGATTTAAATAGCAGATATATTCTGTTCCGTATTCCTGGTCAAGAGCCTCTAGAACTCTGGTTACCCTGGCTCTTTTTTCTGCTTTTGTCTCTTTTTTAGCCATCATCTCCTCCATATGCCAAGCTCATGGACTGCTGCATTATGGGTAAGCACATCCCTTTTTTTATAGTCAAAAAGAACCGCTCTTCCATCATGAAATACCTCCACATGAGCCATCTTGATCAGCTGCCTGGCTTCAAATCCTTCATAACCTTCTTTTAAATAACGATATTGAACCGCCTCATCGGCAAAAAATGCTTTTACCTGATCTTTATAAGGTTCCTGATCAGCGGAAAAAACAGGACGGCTCTTCAAGTTTTCCCTCAGATATAAGTCATATACCAGAAGATCCCTGTAAAAGGACTGTTTATCAGGAACCCGGAGGCTGATAAATGTCTCTAATATCTCATACCTTGCCATACGGCTGTGGCTCAGCTTTGACAATTCCTGTTTATCATAATATTCGGCCAATGACTCAAACATATCAAAAGTAGTATGAAATTCTTTGCGGAATTCTTCTATTGTAGTTTGAAACTGACCGCTGTTGCCGTAAACCTCCAGCATCTCTTCCAGTCCCTTTAACTTAAGAACTCCACCATAGTCAAGCCATCTGGTGGACAAAACTTCATAGGGAGGCGTTTCCTTATAACGAATCTCATAATCCTGTGCCTTTTGTGATAGATAGGAACCCTTTAATACCTTTAAAAATCCCAGCTGAAGCTGATCCGGCTTCATATCATAAACCTGGTTGAAGGAACGTCTGAAGCTTTCATAGTCTTCAAATGGAAGTCCCACAATCAGATCCAGATGCTGATGTATGTTTCCATAGCTGTTTATGATCTCCACATTCTTCCTTAATACAGACAGATCCATACTCCGGTGGATTTCCTTAATGGTGGATTCATTGGTACTCTGCACCCCGATCTCTAACTGGATCAGTCCTGGTCTCATGCGGGACATCAGCTGTAATTCATCCTGATTCAATAAATCTGCGGAAATCTCAAAATGGAAATTAGTCACCCCGTTATCATGTTCGATCAAATACTCCCAGATGCGATACGAGTGATCCCTGCTGCAGTTAAAGGTTCTGTCTACAAATTTCACCTGTGGGACTTTTTTCTGAAGGAAAAAATCCAGTTCCTTTAACACCAGATCCGTATCACGGAACCGGACGGACTTATCAACAGAGGAAAGGCAGTAGCTGCAGGAAAACGGACATCCACGGCTGCTTTCATAATAAACAATCCGGTTTTCAAACCCGGCCATGTCCTGATAAAGAAATGGAATCCTGTTTAGATCAACTGGGTATTTTAATGGATTGATAACCGGTAGGCCATCTTTATCCCGGACAGCAGTTCCATCTATCTCCTGAAAGGCTGTCTGATCCCACCCCGGAGTTCCTCTCTGCTGATCCAGATAGCAGCTGACTACTTTTTTAAAGGTTTCTTCCCCTTCACCCATCATAATACCGAAAACATGTGGCTCTTCTTCCAAAATCCGGGCTGCATCGTAAGACACCTCAGGACCTCCCAGCCAGATCTCCACATGAGGGAGAACTTTCGGAAGGTCCCGTACCAGTTCTAAAATATAGGAAATATTCCAGATGTAACAGGAGAATCCCACTACATCTGGTTTTCTTCTATAAATATCACTCAATATTTCATCCATCTGATTGTTAATGGTATATTCCCCGATTTCTATCTCAAACCTTCCGTCGCTCAGTTCCGGCTCTTTCAGCCACGCCTGGGCATAAGCCTTTAAACTGTAAACTCCAGGATTGGAATGAATATATTTGGCATTCAGCGCCGCCAGTAAAAACTTCATATTAAACCTCGATCTCTATTTTTCTGCCGGATGGCTGATATTGATAATAGCGGACTCCTGCCGCATTCAGCATACGCTTGGAAGCATTCACCGCTGGTGTTCCGTCATACTTGTCCGAACCATAAACAATTGTTTTAATTCCGGACTGTATAATTGCCTTTGCACACTCGTTGCAGGGAAAAAGGGTTACATAAAGTTTAGAACCTTCCAGACTTCCTCCCCTGTAATTAAGAATAGCATTTAATTCACTGTGAGTGGAATAGAAATATTTGGCATTATAGGGATCCTCTGCCTCATTTTCTCTTCCCCATGGAAATTCATCATCGGAACATCCCAGTGGAAATCCGTTATAACCCATGGATAAAATTTTATTATCCTGACTGACAATACAGGCCCCTACCTGAGTGCTTGGATCCTTGGATCGTTTTCCTGACAAAACAGCCACTCCCATAAAATACTCATCCCAGGTAATATAATCTTCTCTTTTTCCAGTCATCCTTCCTGCTCCTCCCTGTCAAACTTTAATAATGTGGTAACCGGCTGCCTTAGTCAACCGGTTCATGATTGCCTGTCCCAGATGACTTCTGGAAAAGCTCTCAGAAAATATATAGTCAGCATCCAAATCGTCAAATTCCCGTAAAACTGCATATAAATTGTGGGCGACAGACTCCTCTTTCAGACGGCTGCCGATACTCCTTATCATACCTCCCGGATAAAGATCTGACGTCTCATCGGTACAGATCACACCTACCCGGTATCCTGCCTCCAGCTTTTCCTCCGCCAGTTTATTAATTGCCAGAACCACAGCATCTGTCTCTCCCTCAACCAGAGTAAGATCTGCTTTTGGTGCATAATGCTTATACTTCATTCCCGGTGCCTTTGGTTTTACATCGGCTTTTAACGGGCCTGAGATAATAGCCGGATCCAGACAGATCTCTTTTCCTAAAACTGCAGATGCCATCTCCTGGGTAACTGCACCTGGTCTTAGTATCATGGGTTCCTCTCCCGAAACGTCGATAATGGTGGATTCCACACCGATGCCCACTGCGCCGCCATCAACAATCATCTGGATCTTTCCGTTCATATCCTGCCATACATGGTCTGCGGTGGTAGGGCTGGGACGGCCGGATGTATTGGCGCTGGGAGCTGCTATGGGAACTCCTGCCAGACGGATCAGCGCGCTGGCTGCAGGGTCAGCAGGCATACGAACGGCTACTGTATCAAGTCCGCCGGTAGTTCCATAGGGGACCAGACTGCTTTTGGGAAAAATCAGCGTAAGGGGACCAGGCCAGAATGCTTCCATAAGTTTTCTGCCTGCCTCCGGGACTTCCGTCACCAGGGGCAGCAGATCGTCAAAATCTGCAATGTGGGCAATGAGAGGATTATCCGATGGTCTTCCCTTTGCCTCATAGATCTTTTTTGCAGCCTCTTCGTTTAAGGCATTGGCCCCAAGACCATAAACAGTTTCCGTTGGGAATGCCACAAGACCGCCTTCCCTTAATATTTTTGCCGGTTCATTTAACTGTTCTGAATCCGGATTCTCTCTGTCTTTTAATATAATTCGTTTCGTATTCATATCTCTCTGCTCTTTTCTTTTCACTTCCATTTATCATATCACAGCGTAAAGGCTCATGCAATGCTTTTACCCCTGACAAAACGGGCTTTTAAAGCCCTATTCAAATAGCAGTTGTAAGTTTTTCCTATCAATGATACCATAATAACAGGATACGTTAAAAGAGGAGAAAAACATGGAACTGATTATACCCCAAAACTATGACCCCAGGCTCTCTGTCCGGGAAACCCAGGAAGCAATTAAATACATAAGAGACACCTTTCAAAAGGAACTGGGTAAGGAGATGAACTTAGAGAGAATCTCCGCCCCCTTATTTGTAGAACGAAGCAGCGGATTAAATGATAATTTAAATGGTGTGGAACGCCCGGTGCAGTTTGATCTTGCAGGAGTTCCCGGGGAAACCATGGAAGTGGTACACTCCCTTGCCAAATGGAAACGTATGGCACTCCACGAATACGGCTTTCAGCCAGGAGAAGGACTTTACACCAACATGAATGCCATCCGCAGAGACGAGGATCTGGACAATCTTCACTCCTGTTATGTGGATCAGTGGGATTGGGAAAAAGTTATTACCAGAGAAGAAAGAAACGAAAATACGTTAAAAGAGACCGTGAAAATTATTTTCAAGATCATCAAACACATGGAACATGAAGTCTGGTACAAATATCCCCAGGCAGTCAAAACGCTTCCTGATGATATTACTTTCATCACCTCCCAGGAGTTGGAAGACCTCTATCCTAAACTGTCACCCAAGGAGAGGGAAAATGCCATCACAAAAGAGCACGGCTGTGTCTTCCTTATGAAAATCGGAGATAAATTAGGCAGCGGTACACTTCACGATGGCAGAGCACCTGATTACGATGACTGGCAGCTTAACGGAGATATTCTCTTTTGGTTTGAACATTTAAACTGTGCATTAGAAATCTCAAGCATGGGAATCCGTGTAGATGAAACAGCTCTGTCAGAACAGTTAAGGAAAGCAGGGTGTGAAGACCGTAAGGAACTCCCTTATCATAAAATGCTTTTAAATGGAGAACTCCCCTATACCATCGGCGGAGGTATCGGGCAATCACGCCTCTGTATGCTATTATTAGACCGGGCACACGTTGGCGAAGTTCAGGCCAGTATCTGGCCAGACGAAATGCGCATAGAGTGCAGAAAGAACAATATATTTCTGCTTTAATTCTTACATAGGAAGTGGACGCAATGAACGTATTTCTTTGTGATGACCAGGCAGAGTTTATGCATGGATTTGCAAATGACCTGGAGGGGTATTTTCGTACACGGAATATCCCCTTCCAGCTTTTCCTCTTTACATCCGGAACAGAGCTTCTGTCCTCCAAAGCTGTGCCTGACCTCATTTTTCTGGATATTAAGATGGGCGAAGAATCCGGACTGAATACTGCCCGTAAAATCAGGGAGACCAACACGAGGGCAAGGCTGGTATTTCTTACTGCTTATAAACAATATGTATTTCAATCCTTTGATGTGGATGCTTCCCATTATCTGATTAAACCAGTAAGCAGACAAAAGCTTTATCCCGTGCTGGATCATATAATCAAGCAGCTTAATCTCTTAAAAGAACCTCCTATTATATTAAAATCAGGCCAGTCCACCATATGTATTTCCTGCTCTGATCTTATGTATCTGGAAGTAAATAATAAGACGGTAACTCTTCACAACCAGACGAATACCACCGAATTTTCTGGTAAGCTGGAATCCGTTGAAAAGAATCTCCCTGCCCGATTCTTCCGGTGCCACAGAAGTTACATTGTTAACATGGATTATATTGTCCGGTTTGACCGAATGGATCTTCATCTTGCCAACGGAGAATTAATTCCGGTCAGCAAACGAAAATATCAGGATTTTTCCAGTACCTTCCTCAAATATATGAAAAAGGAGGTATTGTTATAATTCTTTTTATTTTTACCGCTTACGTCCAATATCGTTTCTTCAGTAAGATGTTAAAATGCCGTTTTCACAAGCTTTTAACCTTCATTGGTGTTGCCTTTTTTTCCATGGTCTCCAACTTTATCAACATTAATTGCAGACTTGCCCTGATTTTTCCACAGGAATTGTTTTATTTTGTCACTTCGCTGTTGATGATCTGGGTATTATTCCAGGGCAGTACCGGAAAAAAGGTAATGTTGGCTATTTTCACTGACGGACTGGGATATACATGCAATTTCGTTTTTCTGCCTTTAATTCAATTTATAAGCAAAAACATCATTCAAGATTCATCTGCTTATAATTTGGTTTATAAACTATGTGATATTTTATCTAGCATGCTTTTCGCAGCTATATTGGAATGGGTTGGCAGAAAATGCCGCAATCTCCATGGTGAGATTACTATGACAGAAAACCTATTCCTCCTTATTTTATGTTTCTTTACCAGACAGACTGTTATATACTATGGTTGGAACCAGATCCAGTATAACAACACCTTGCTATCAAACATAATTGCAACCGCTGTGGCAGCTGGCGGCGTTTCACTGATTACTTTTTCCTCTTACTATGCCGACCGCAAACTAAGTTTACACCTTGCAAATGAGAAAAATGCAATACTGGAAAAACGGATCGCAGCATGGCAGGGAGAAGAAAAGCAGCTGTCTGGTTTTCGCCATGACTTTAAGAACCATATGCTGTGCTTAAGGAATCTTCTCTCCATGAAAAAAAATGAAGAGGCTTTCAATTACCTGGATTGTATAACCGGAACTTTTAATACTTTTTATCCCGATTATTCATCGGGCAATGCTTACGCAGATGCAATTATCAGGGAGAAACTTGCGCTTGCCAGAGCATGGAAAATTCGTTTGGATACAGATTTCATTTTCCCCTCCTCTGATCTGATCAGCCCTTCTGATCTGTGTATCATCTTAAGCAATGCTCTGGATAATGCCCTGGAAGCCTGTCAAAAACTAACCGGTCAGAATGATCCCCCACTAATAACAGGAGTCTCCTGTGTCCAACGTTCTTTTCTTATGATTGAAATAACCAATCCATTCCCACATACGGCAAGCCCTGACACCAGCCCATTCCGGTCTGTAAAAGAAGAACCCCAACTTCATGGACTCGGCTTATCCAACATTCGTGATGCAGTCCAACGCTGTAATGGAACCATGGACGTGTCAGTTTCAGAGGAACTATTTCATTTTTGCGTCATGATTCCGCTTTTTCCACCACCGCTTTGATATAAAGACCGTTTATACCATAATCGATACCGTCTGCGCCAATATAATTATATTCTCCCTCCATCTGCCGAATAAATAAATAGTACATAAGGAGGGTATGAGATGTATATTGGTAAAATGGAAAATCAATCGGCAAAAATAAATATTGCTTCCATCAACCGTTCTGCTAACAATAAATATGAGGCAATATACGGCAAAAGTAAGGAAAGCAAGCAAACCGATGATGTATCAATTTCTCCTGCTGGGAAAAAACAAAGTATGCTGAAGCAGCTGATGGATCAGAAGCAAATGATTCTGGAACAAAAACAGTCGATGCTGGATTCCGATCAGGCAAACGGCACAGATAGCATGAATGAAAAACTGAAAGAATTTGAGAAACAGCTAAAAGCCATTGATGATCAGATTGCACAGCTTCAGGCGGATGAATCAGATAAATCGGAATCTGATTCCGATGATAAGACAGGTCACATTTATAAAAAGCCAAAGTCTAAAGAAGAAGCACAGTCGGAGCAGATGAATGTGATCACAAAATTATCTTCCGGTGTCTCCCAGGCAGAAGTAATCTCCTCAGCAAAAGACAGAATTGATGGAAAAATCAATGTCTTAAAAAGTGAGATCAAACATGGTTACGGAAATACAGAACAGAAAATTGCGGATGTATCCAGGCTGCAAAGCAGATCCGAACAATTAACTGCACAAACTTCAGAGAAAATTGGGGAAATAAATAAGACTGCTGTAGCGCAGACAAATAACGCTGCAGATGGCACTGAAACGAAACCAGAAACTGAGAAAGAAACCGGTTTCCAGTCGGAATAGTATTTATCTCTCAAAAGACAAAAACAGGAACCTGTAAGACAAAGGTTCCCGTTTTTTTATATATTTAGTTATCATTTAAATAGCTCATGATTCCCATATGTATGGTCCACGCTACCCGGTCCTGGTAATCTTCATCATTCAAAAGCTTTGATTCCCTGCTATTGGTTAAGAATCCGCATTCCACGATTACAATCGGTGTCCTCACATGAAGCAGCAGGTAATAATTGTCATTGGGTTTTGCAAGTCTTGTATTCTTATCCCCCAATAAAAAATCGAACCGTTCCTGTATGGTTTCAGCAAGCTTTTTTCCTTTTTCTGACTTTTTATAATAAAACACCTGACCTCCGGAGATTTCCTCCTGATGATAACTGTTTTGATGGATGCTTACAGTCAATGCAGGCTTGGTTTTATTGATGATATCACACCGTTTGGTCATATCCGCCATCTTTTTTCTGTTGTCCCTGGCTGAATACAGTCCATTGTCATCATCTCTGGTAAGAACAACATCCACATCCGATGCTTCCAGATACTTTTTCAGTTTCATGGTAATCTGCAAATTAATATCTTTTTCCAGAGTACCGTCAATCCCGATCTTTCCAGGATCATTCCCCCCGTGGCCTGCATCAATTACTACCACAGGCCGATTCTTTTGTGCAGATGGGGCGTTATTTACTGCTGCCATCTTTCCCGCCTGGCTCGATATAACATAAACCAATATCAGCAAAATCACCGCCATGAACGGTTCCCATTTTTTTAATTTCACGCTCTTTACCCGATTCACGTTCTTAATGAATTATACTTTTTGGTGAATTAAAAAAGAACCGGTACAAGTGACTTTCCTTTTATTTAACGCTTAATGTGTTATAATCTCTGCCGCCATCTGCAGTGATCCACTCCAGATACTGGGATAAAATACTGGGATACCCCTCATCCTGCCATAATTTATATCCCTTTTTTGCCATGACCTTCTCACGGATATCCGCTACTTTACCTTCATAACACGCAGAATTCAGTTCTGCGTATACCTTAGCCATCATATCTCGTTGACTTTCCGTCAGACCCTGAAGGGTGTTTAAGCTATTAAACTCATCCTGAGCCTGATTATAAAATACTTTACTTAAATACTTTTTACCATAATTACTGAAATTCAAAAGATTCTTGTCCTTATTTCCTGTTTTCTCCGCCCAGGCTTTCATATCAAGAGACTTCGTATGGTAGTTAAAGGTTCCTTCCGGTCCATACTCCAGAATTCCATATAAACATGGAGGGGTAGACAAAGAGCCTGTCACTATTTCATAAATTCCAGAATCGCCATGGGATCTCTTATAATGCTGAACATGAAGATGTCCGCTTAAAAATAAAGGAACTTCCCAGCTCTCCAGCTGATCAATGAGCTGTTCACTGTGCTCAATGGTACAATCCTGAAGATAAACTTCACTTTCATCAAGTAAATTATGATGGGCCACAGGAATCACTTTCATCCCCAGATTCCAGGCCTCTTCCATCTGCTCTTCAATCCAGGTGTATGTATCATCCTTTATCATGCCGCCGACCAGATTCTTGGGGTCATACTGGCAGCTGTCAAGCATCAGAGCTCTGGTTTTATCATTGATCTGGTATACATAGCTTAGGGAAGCCGGGTCCCGGCTCACCGCCTCACTATATCCAAATTCGTCATAAATCTCTTCAAATTCTTCTGGTGTAATACTCTCCGTACTGACTATGGACTCTCCCTCAAACCGACAGGCATCAGGATTATTAATATCATGGTTTCCAGGAATAACGATTACAGGAATTCCAGCTTCTTCTATGGCCTCCAGTTTACTGGCAAGTTCTATATGGCTATCCCGCTCTCCGTTATAAGTTAAATCTCCCTCTAATATTACCAGATCCGGCTTTTCTGTTTTCACCTCTTCAATGAACGCATCTGTAATTTCCCAGATATATTTCATTACTTTGCCATCTCCGTGATCAGCCGTATATTCATAACTCATCTGCATATCGGTTAAATCTCTGGCCAGATAATGAATATCTGTAGCTATTATTATCCTGGCGGTTCCTTCCTCAAGTGCCTGAGTTTGTTCAGGCGAAGATTCCCCGGAGGTATCAGGGACCTGTGCTGTGGAAGGTGTCTGTACTTGTGTAACGGTTGTCTCCGGCTGCGCCGTACTCTCTTGCTGCGTAAGTTCCTGTGCTCCTTTTTTAAAAGAGCAGCCTGAAGTTACACAAACTGCAGCCGCCAATGCTGCCAATAATACCCTCTTTTTCATAAACTGACCTTACTGCCTATCCCTTTCTTCTGTTATTCCTTGTCAAGCCGTACTTCATCCCACAAATCAGCCGGCTCAAATCCCAGCTTCCAGCATGCCACACCTGCCAGATCGTACTGACGGATCAAATTCATCTTCAGACCGATGGAACGTTCTTCCTCAAGCCACACGGTCTTTTTGCCTTCTTCTGTCTGAAGTTCTCCGTAATACTGTCCCAACTCTTCCTGCCAGTACAGTTTTACATCATTTTTCGTAACCCATTCTTTGGATTTTGCGATACCAATGGCAGAGGATGAAGTCTTTCCATCTGTTCCTTCCGTCCAGATTCTGGTGTAAAAAGGGATACCATTAATAACCTTTTCCTTGGGAACAACTTTTAGTGTATTCTTAATTCCATCTTCCACATATTGAATAGAAGACACAGATCCGGCCTCTCCGCCTGCATAATGTTCATCATAACCCATAATGATCACATAATCGGCTACAATCCCCTGCTCCTTCCGGTTATAAAACTCATTTCCTGCAACGGGCACGTAATTATCCACAGACAGGACAAGACCCTTCTCTCTGCATGGGATGGACAGCTCTCTGATAAACTGAATGTAATGGGAACCCGCTTCCTCTTTTATGCCTTCAAAGTCCAGATTAATGCCGTCAAATCCATAGGTCTTTGCCTCTGTCATCAGGGCATCAATCAGTTTCTTCCTGGTTGATGTTTTAGACATCAGGATCTCCGTATTCACATCTGAACTGAAATTATTAATCAGTGCCCAGACCTTCAATCCTTTTTCATGAGCCTTTTTTACATACCCCGCATCAGCCAGGGAATGAAAACCACCTTCATTATCGGTTAGTTCGTACCATGTTGGCGAAATTACGTTAACCCCAGCGGTATTGGCAATCAGACTGTCAAAGGTAGCATTTCCCTCTGCCGAGGTAACCTGATGCCATACCAGGCAAACCGGCTGATCCATGGTTATATTCTTATAAACCGGCTTTATAAAAGTACTTACAGAAGCCTCTTTTTGCGTTTCTCCAAGGCGTCTGCGTTCTACATAGCCAATAAAGCCGTCCTCTGTTCTGATTTTATCCCATTTGTCCATGGAATCCAGAACCGTCACTTTGCTGCCCTCATTCACATGAGTTGCAATGGCACTCCTGACTCCCCCCTTGATACGCACGTTACCGTCTTTAACAACTGTAGCCCGTTCTTTATCTGTCCAGTTATTATTGATAAACACCCGCTTATTTACGGCTGAATCATACGCGGTAAACTCAGCATCTGTATAGTTAGCAATAAGGCCCAGGGATAAATACACAGTATCCCCTTTCTCCAGAATCAGTGATTTTCCGGAAGAACCTTTTGTATTCTGGTCTGCATAAACAATGGAATCCGGAAGCGTATACACAAGCAGCTTCTCATTGCTGTCCCAGTAAAAACGCTCATTTAAATTTTCATTGATCCAACTGATGGGAAGGTAGGTCTGATCCTCTACAAAAAGACCTTTGGTTTCCTGAAGATTCTCATTTAAAAAAACTGCTACCTCATCCCCTGTGACCCCAAAAATCTCAGTCAAATCTGCCTGCTCACTGGATGGAATATACCGTTCCAAAAACCGGACTCCGAAAAAACCGGCCAGAACCAGCAAAATCAATCCCAGCGCCACCATAACCGGCACTGCTTTCCTCTTCATCTGTTTTCCTCCTGCTTATGGATCATATCTTATGAACTCATTTCTGTAATATCTTTTAGATTATATCATACTTCTTTCTTTTTGGAATTTACATTTTCATTACATTCCGATTCCCCTGTCCCTCCCTGACGCGCATAAATTCATTCTCTCCGGGCTGAAGATGGAATCCGCTGACGCGCCCCTCATACCATGTTTCCTAAAATTACCGGTTGTAGACACGGTCAAATCTGATTTCCTGCAGTTTACCGGTCTCCTCATCAGGAACATAGTCTGCCATATAAAAGCTGTCATCCTCCCTTATTTCAAATATTCTTTCCCAGTCTGTCTCCGGCAGTTCCTCACCGTCGATCACAATGGGAACCCCCTTATTTCTGTACCTTTTCAGTCCTTCCAGATACTGGTCTCTTTTACCTTCTTTCCATATACCACTGTCTTCTTTACTCATATTGCTATCTCCCCGCCGTTTTATCTTTCGTATTTTTAAAATAATTGTTCGTAAAAACTAATGGTCTCAGAAGTGACAGAAAATGGATCTATGGAAAACGGAATTCTTCTGACCGGAACTTTTAATCTTTTTTCCAGACTTGTTCTCGCTTCTTCACTGCCAAATGATACCAGGCTGTCCCAGCTTTTCTCCGTTTTTATCCCCCTCTTCTCAAATTCCAGAAACTCACCAATCTGCCACTCACTAAGACTTCCTATTACAAATTGCCTGCTGCATCGAAAAAACTCCTCCAGATTGCCTTCCTTTGCAGTCCCATAATCCACAATTACAGCATGATAACCGGACTTTTTACACAACAACAGTGTATCAATCCCCGCTTTTCCAAAATAATCTGTCTCTAGCACCCGAAACGGGTTTTCACCTTCTTTTTCACTGGAACAGGCAGACCCCATACACGAAAAGGTCTCATGATGATTCCATTCCAAAACTGCACACCGCATTCTCATCACACCAGATAAATATCCGGCTGTCATGATTGAAAAATGAGTCACTCCGGTCCCTCTTCCGGTACCAATAATACCTATCAATTCAGGGGTCTCGACTTTACCAAACGGGTTACCCAGTTTCCAGCTTCTTTTAGCAAATTTCTTCATAGAAGTTTAACCCTTTCCTTGCAGACAGCGTTCCTTTATCCTTAATTTTTTCATCACATTTTTTCCCCAGCGCATAACTGATAAATCCCATCTTCCTCCTCCCCGGGTTTCCGCCAGGATTTCATTGGTGACAGCCTGAAAAAAAGTCTCCAGTTCATTACTGATTGTAAATGGATCAGAGAAAAATGGGGCTCGAAAAAAAACGGATGCTTGTGCACCTTTCGGGATACAGATTTTTTTATCAATCGTCCAATGATTGTATATGACGGCATAGGGGATCCCGGATCTTGTTACTTCTTCCACAGCTTCAAAGGCATGAATCTGATTCCATATACTGGCATCACACACCAGTATTACAGCATCAGGTGCCATACTAATCGCCTGGCTTAAATTCTCTCCCCAATCCATCAGATGCACCTGAAAGGGTGGATCCTTTAACTTCACTCCCGCTCCGTAATATGGCTTTATAATTAAGTTTCTATAATGCAGCAAACCATAGCTGTCACGCTTTGCCTTCGTGAATTTAAAAAGACCGGCTCCCATAAAAGAGTCCTGTTTTTCTTCCAATAAATTGGGAATTCCTTGATTTTTAAGGTAGACAGACAGGCCGATTCCTATGTGGGTTGTTCCTGCCCCAGATTTGCTCCCTGAAAGAGCAATTGTAAGAGATGATGATTGCAGACGTTTTTTTGCATCCGTTTCCGTTTCTTTTAACCGACGGAGCTGTTCCATAAGCTCCTGCGCCGTTGAATACCTGTTTTCTTTTTCCTTACAGATACATTGCCCGATAACTGCTGCCAGCCCCCGATCCATGGACGATACTGGTATAAAAGGCAGCTCAGGAAATTTCCCAGTGTACAGATAACAAAGGATCGTGCCAATGGCATAAATATCTGTTCTTTCATCAAGCACTGCTTCTGCCTCATATTGTTCCGGTGCAGCGCAGCCCACCGTACCATAACGTTCTCCCGGTTTATTTGCTTCTTTTAACGATGCAGCCAGTCCAAAGTCAATGAGTTTAATGGTATCATGGCATAATAACAGGTTTTTCGGCTGTAAATCTAAATGTAAGATAGGGGTTGTTCCTGCGAGATGCAGGTAATTAATGATGCTGGCAAGCTGAATTCCATAGAAAATGGTCAGCTCCCGCGACAGATGACCCTGTTTTTTCACAAGATCATATAAGGAATCTCCTTCCAAATACTCTTCAATTAAATAACTATAACTTTCATCTTCTTCTACGTCATATATAATGGGAATACCAGGATGGCGCAGCTCCTTTAAAATTAATGCTTCACGCCTGAATTGTTCATAATTGAGAAAGCTTTTGGATACACGTTTCACTGCCCTGTATTCCTCAAGCCCAAGATGAACCGCCAGAAAAACTGTTCCTTCCCGACCGGTTCCCAAGATACCGCATAGTTGATATTTTCCAAACAGTTTTCGACCAAGTATGTAACGCTCTGAAAAGCCTGTTTATGAACGTGATTAGTTGATATTTTTGTTAAAAATGGCGAGTCAAGAAATATGTGCTTATTTTGTAGTACCATTTTAGTACCACAAAGGCGGGCCCGGAATGTCGGATACCCGCCTATATATTCGCGTTTATTTTAGATTGAAAGATATTTTACTCTCTCTCCAAGCTGTTTATAATTATCTCATTGTTGGATATTCCATGGCTATTATAAGTGCATCTGTCGCGTTCCACATCTTCGATTACATTATTAACATAATTTTTTATTGCTACTGAATGAACCATACTTCTAAATAAAAACATAAGATAGAAAAGGGTAAAAAAACAGAACACACCAAAACTATTTTTTATCATCGTGTGAATGCTTTCTGTAATTTCACAATTACGTAAATCACACATTATATTTGCAAATGATATTAATATTTTTTCGAAATTATCATATAGAAGTTTAAACAGAGTAAACATTACTGCAATAAAAGGTATAGATAATTTATCAGTGGCGTTATTAATTTTGATTGTACGTATTAAAAATTTATCTTCTACATCTAATTCTTTACATAATTCTGAAAAATATGTATATAGCCCTTTATACCTATTTTTTTTATCTCGGTATAATTTTTCAATTTGCGAATAACTGGCATTACTTACTCTTACAAAAAATGATCTATACATATTAAATTCTACCATAACCAAGAAAAGCAATACAATATATAACAGCCCAATCATATTGGCACGTGATAATAAAAAAGTAAGAAAAACGTCTATTGTAATGCTAATAAAAATAAATAATTTTTCATTTCTCTTCATTTGTAACTCATCTCCTTTACACCTTTTCCCTCCATAATACACCAAAACTTACTAAAAGTGAAGAGACGGGTTGGCCGCTTCTGAGATTTTGATTATTTAATAAAAGAAAAAAAGACGTCTTGGGATAACCATTTTCAATACACACATTCTTCTATTCTTTTTTCAGTTCTTGCGAATCATCACTTATTGATTGATATTGGTTAGCTTGATTTGACGCATCTGCACTTAACTTTTTTACGTAACTATTCTCAAACTGCTCATAAAACATTCCATGATTACGTCTTTTTCTTCGTAAATTCAAGTATAAGAACACTATTGTTTCTATACAGATAATTACTATTGTTATTATAAATACCCATTCAATTGAAATATTTTCTACCCACTTAATTGGTTTTAGACCATCAAAACCTGTAAAGAATGTTAATGTAACCGTAAGCATAGTCACCATTATAGTTATTAAGCTAGTAAACATTTCATTTTTACTTCTGATTGCTTCTTGATGTATAATTTTTTCAACAATAATATCTTCTTTTTCTTCCACTTGTGGTCGCTCACACAAACCATATATTATTTCTTTTTTTACGTCATCTGAGATTAATCTCATATTGACAAAATCTTTTACCAATATAGCTTTCACGCTTTGAACCGTGTATGCATCTTCTTCGTTTATTTTATTTTGAATGCATATACCCTTAATAATTGTTGCAAAAATTTTATCTTTTACAGTCTTCTCCATTATTATGTAATCTGTACATGTTTCAAGTATTTTCAAATTCGCTTTTCCGACTCGATCAAAATATTCTGCTTTACTAGTTTTCTTGGTCAACCAATTGTTAATTGGCCATGTTATGATAAAGGTTATTATACCAGTTATTATTGATAAACCTACCGGATTGGCAACTATTTTATTTAACATTTCTACGCCCCCTCTTTATTAATTATATACCAAAAATTTCCAAAAGAAAACACCCATCTTTCGACAGGTGTACCATTTATCAGTTATGATTACTACTTTTAGAAAATTACTAGGACCGTCCATAATCCAAATAGATAACGATTCGTTATTGAGTTTCTTTCGGTGGTCGCGCAGTTCTCGTCCTTCATGACGAAAACCTCCTGCAGTCTCCCATCAACCACAAAGTACCGCCCCTTTCCCCCATAACAACCCTTAAAAGGTTCCTACGCTCTTCCCCAGGTACGAACGGCCAAGGGTGTCCACTTTATGATCCCCCAATCAATGCTAATGTTGAATGCCTGGATTCTACGTCATATTTATACCCGATAATTTGTCGGACATCATGTTTGGCTCTTCATCATGTTGAACCTTATTACAGACTCGCCATCAAAGGCGAACGGGGGGATTCATTAAGTGAAGATCCTTTACAGTGCAGTACTTCTTCCCTTCCTTTCCTGTTGCGACCGTCGCAACTCTTCAAGCCACCGCTTATGCTCTTCCATCCGCTCAGCCAATTCATCCCTTACAATGACTGCCCGTTCCGTGGAACTGGTCCAGGTTCTATTAAACCGATCCACACCATTCCCAACAAGCCCCATGCTATAAATACGATCTTCTTCCGGCAAGAACTGCCTTAACCTCTTTGAGTTCTTCGGCTTCCGCAACTCTCTCATGGCCTGGGCTTCATCTTGACGGATCGCTTCACAGGAAACGCCGTATACCCTTCCGACCGCTCTCATGGTCATGTTATCCTGGTACCGCTTCCGGATCACTTCCGGCTGCCGTCCATGTAAGCTGTCCACACATTCCCATAATACCGCCTTAAGCTGCTCATGCTGCAGCCGATCAAGTGCATCCCCTTCCATATCCTCACCGGAAGCAACTCCATCAATTACAGTAATCCCTTCCTCTTCAAATCCCTTTATAGGAGCGTCCAGGCTTCCCAAATTCGCCGTACAGGCGTTCTTATGGATATCTCTAACCTGATCTATACTTAAGCCCATGTGGGCGGCTGTTTCGGCTTCTGACGGCTCCCGTCCATATTCTTTCATGAAGGAATCACAAAGCCGCTTATACTGCCGTAAACGTGCCTGACTTTGAAAGGAAAGACGCAGGGAAGAAGAATTCCGTTCTATGTACCTCACAATGCGCTGTCTGATCCAATACTCTGCATAGGTAAGGAACTTATTCCCGGTGTCCGGGTCATAGCCGTCTATGGCATCATACAGGGCAAGATACCCTTCCTGCTCTAAATCCTCTACCTCTCCCAGTCCCCGGTGCTTCCAGGCGATAGAATGAATAAAGGCTTTTACCTGCTCATACAAAGCAAGCATATTATCTGCCGAATCAATCCCGGCTTTAATCCTGATTACAAGTTGCTCGTTGGTCATGTCCTAATCTCCCCCTTGCTTCGTTCTTGCTTCGATTCCTTTGTTCGCTCTCTGTTCGTTAATTCTCCGGGCTTTGTCCGGGCTTCAATACTATAAATGCCTTACCTTGTCTGACTGAGAATTCGCTCCAATTCATCAAGCTTTTTCTGCTGCTCGTCTGTTCGGATCGCAGACAATACCGCATTGCAGCCAAGTATAATGGTGTTGGCTGTCTTGTTATCTATTTCACCGTTAACAGCCATATTCATCACCCTGGAAAGCGTTCGGCGTACCTCCGTGGCCGTCCCGGTCTTAAGTCTTATATGTGCCATCTAATCACCTCTCATTCTGTTAATCCTCCCTCACCGGAAGAGTGCACAATCGCATACATGAACTTATCCCATTCCTGGGTCTTCATTTCCGGAGCCTGATAATTCTCTCCGGAAAGAAGCTCCAGGAGCTCCGAACAGGATTTACCCATGTATGGATTATCTTTTCTCAAACGCTCAACAATTCTTACCTTGGGAAGAGCTCTCATAATTAACCGATCTATCTTATCCATGTGCCTTATCCTACCTTCCATGGCAGAAACGCCCCAGGCAATCACAGGGAAAGTCCGGGGCGCTCCTCTTATTCGTCTAATGGCTCGTTATTTCTTCCAGCTGCATCCTGCAGCATTGATCCAGAACGATTGATCTTTCTTAGGTGGTCATACCCATCTGAATCAGGTGCTAACGCATCCCTTAACGCACCGCCGTGTCTTATTCCCACATATACACCATTAATGTATCTCTCTCCTGTTTCCGGGTTTGTATAATCTTTATAGGTCATATTCATCACTCCTTCATAATCTCTAATGTTATCAGTAACCGCATGGTATCTGCCTGTTCAATGTCCCGGTTAAACTCCTGGGATACATGCTTCATAAGATCGTCCATGGCTGATACATTGTGGTCAATCCTGTCAATTCCAAATATCTCCATCACGCCCTGGATATTCCCTTTCACAAATACTTTCCGCAGCAAGTTCATGGTATAGTAGTCCTGCCGGAACGGTTCTACCAACTCGGTAAGTTCTTCAAGGGTCATGGAATCCCCGATAGTCTTAAGGAGCTGCAGGGCATTGTTCAACTTTATATCGAAAGCCTGATCCCTGGCTCCTACCGTCTTACCCTTCAACAACTCATTCTTTGCGTCCTCTGTGATCTTCTTAGCCTTTGAAATAAGCTCCTCCTGGATCG
The DNA here is from genome assembly GCF_031982545.1 of Lacrimispora sp. Lineage (GTDB taxonomy): Bacteria > Bacillota > Clostridia > Lachnospirales > Lachnospiraceae > Lacrimispora. The sequence continues at coordinate 33,488 of NZ_DALYXB010000017.1, read as the reverse complement.
CCTTACAGGCCTGTTTCTCCTGTGTAATCAGAGTGCGCTTAAAATCATCGGAATAACGCTCATCCTTCATGATGGAAGCTGTCTTTTCTTTCATGGCTTCACGCAGCGCATTGAATTCTCTTATAATCTTCCTAATCTCTTCTACAAACTTAACCATATTATTTTCCTCTCCTTCTCTAAGCAATCAATTCCAGGTTATCCCCCAGGCGGTCCGTTACGAACTGTACAAAGCTGTCCATGGACATTGAAACACTGGCCAATCCTTGATTGAAAGTATAAATGTTCATGCTCTGATCCACATTGTCCCGGAGCTGCCCCAGGAGCCGCCTGTTATACTCCCGATTATCTGCCGGGATCAGAAGGGCGCAATCTTTCAAGGCTATGTTTTCACTCTTAGCCAGGACCGTTTTAATAAGCGCCAGGGCACTATAATCTCCTGTGTATGTATCAATGATGTTCTGTACGTCCTCTTTTTCGGTAACGGCTCCCATTTCCAACATCTTCACCACATTGGTAAGTCCTGCCTGGTATCCGGCATCAAAGAGTTTCCCGGTGCTGCCCTTCTTCCACCGCTCCGCCAGTCCTTCAAGCCCCTGGTCAATGGCTGCTATTGCCTTATCATGATAGAGCTTTACTGTAGGGGCAAAACTGTCAAGAAGCTGCTTCACTGCCTGCTCCCTGCCGATCTCCGTATAGGCTACATTCCTTTGTATCTGTGCCACCTGGGCTTGCACCGTTTCATATCGGTTCTTGAATTCCTTAAAAAGATTGATTAACTCTGTTTTCTTACCCATTGTATATCCTTCCTTTCCTACTGGATCACTACATTAATTGCCTTGGAGCCTTTCATCGTCTGCTCCACATCATAGCTGACACTCTGGCCAGTTTCTAAAGTCTTATATCCATCAGTTAAAATATCTGAATAATGCACGAACGCATTCTTTCCGTCTGATCCGGCTATGAAGCCGTAACCCTTCTTCTGATCGAACCATTCTACTTTTCCGGTAAACATTCCTTCCACTCCTTCCTCTCTGAATTATGCAAACAAAAAAAGACGCAGGAACAACGAACCATCAATTTGATGAATCGCTATTCCCACGCCTTATTATGGCTTCCAGGCTGTCACCTGGGGTACTCGTCAATATTTTGTTTGCTTATAGTTATTATAACAGATGGGGAGGGGGTATGCAAGCGGAAAGCTAGGTTTCATCAGCTTTACAACCATTTTTATATACAATTATCAGAGTATAAAAACGGACCATTTTAGCTCGATCATGCTATAAACCAACCTATTTTTGATCGTTTAGATTATTAATAAACCTATTAACCGTTTGCATCAAAATTCTGTTTGACACTTTTATTCTAAATAGTCTCTTACCAACTTCAACAACATCTCTTTATCTAACTTTAAATTTTTTAATTTTGGGTTAAGCTCATCTGTATAATATGTGTGTTTATCTCTATTCTTCATTACCTCGACAGAGAAAACCACATAGTCATTACCAATCTTACTAAAACATTCATATATTTCTGCAGGTATAAATCCTGCATAGGTTATATATAGATTTCTATATTCATTCCAGTCTCTTTCTACTCTATCGCAAACATCATCAGGAATACTATAATCACTATCTTTATTCTTTACCTCTAAACAGATCCCAATCCCTAGAGAACCTTCTATTACTTTTACTGCCAGTGGCACAATTTCTTTAAAAATGGGTAATTTCATTTCAAATGCCAGCCGTTTTTTTTCGTATGATAAGTCATTCATTACCTTAATCTTATTAAGCTCTGCCGTAAGCTGTGCCTTATATTCTTCCATTTCTTTGTCATACCTTGCTGTTACCTTCTTCATGTAGTAATCTGTCCAGAACTTTGCCAAAAATGTGGATATTGATATAATTATTACTCCGGCTCCTCCAACTGAAAGTACTACTTTTCCAATCCATTCAAATAGTTCATTCATGTATTTTCCTCCATGCGAATTTAGTAAAACCTCAAAAAGGGAAGCACCATGTTTTGAGGTAATCCTTCCAAAATATATCTTTTAAAAGTACTTGTTATTAATATAATAAGCAATGTTATCATAATCACCATAAACGAACTTACGATTTATGCCAATAAAATCTAACTCACTTAATATTTCTTTTTGGTTTTCAACTTTAATAGTAACATCAGGAGAAATATTTTGTCTCAACAAATTTGTAGGCCCTTCCCCATCATCTACAATCGAATAGGCTAAAAATAACTGATAGATAAATAAACCTTCTTGATTCCGGATTCTATCAAATTTGTAAGGCGTTTTATATATTAAATTTGGCATTAATGGTAACCTTACATTGCATTCTTCGGCAATGTATGGACTGCATAGCGTGATTAAAAATTCCTTTAATAAGCTTAGATAGATTAAAACAAGAACTGACTCTTCTTTCCAATCAGTTGTAACTTTTACTCCATGCATTTGTATTATGTCCATTAAGTTTTTGTTACAAATGTCAATATCATTTGCTTCCATATTTATCATATTTTCACAAGTCTTCATATATTCATTAAAAAATATTAAGACTTCTCGTGCTAATGTATTATTTAATTTACTACATTCTTCTATTAAAGAATCCCTATATTGATAAAAGCTAAAGTTGCTTAACGTATTTTTAAATATTTTTTTAAATAGTTTTTCTGTATCGATATTTGTAATAAACTTTTCAAGAAAATTATAACAATTACCAACCGGCATAAAGTTATCAACAATTTCTTTAGATATATCAATTGTATTATTAATATTAAATAGATAGATATAACCAGAATCTTTACTTAATAAATCATCCGAACCATCACAAGCAAAAAATAATGCCACTAACGGTGAAGTGGTTATATCAATTAAATTTGTAGCCAAACCATGGTGTTGACTAAATGCAATAAAATTTTTTCTTTCAAAATCGCTTACATTTGTTGCTATTTCCGAATAATAATTATTAATTATTTTTTCATAAAAGTCATATCCATTCTTAAGTAACTTATTTGTATCACGACGTAATAAAGATGAAGATATTGAATTATATTTTTTATTTTCCCCTCTAAAATAATAATCTACCAATTTTTCATTCTTTATCAATTCTATATACCCGTTTAGTGAATGAATAGTATATTCTTTATTATCAGCCATTGGTAATCCTTTCAGTCTCAGAGTTGACTATAATATTTCAAAGAGACATTTGTATTTATTTTATTATAGAGTATAATAGAATAATTTTAAATAACTTTACAATAATTAAAAATATATACAACACAGAAAAGCACCCAGTTTCCCAGGTGCTCCCTCTCATTCTTTCACTTCAATATATGCTTTTTTAAACTGCCCTTCCTGATTCCTGGCAACCTTCAGACTTTTAACCTCTGGCCGGAGCCTGTCCAATATCCGCTTAAGCTCCTCCGGTTGCTCATAAGATACTTTAATCTTTACCATAGCTATTACCTCACCAAATAGCCGAAAGCCGCCGCCAGTAGACAATTAATGGCCATTGAGCAAATAGTAAGCCTGTATAAGAAAACATTCATGATTCCTCTCTTCCTGTTGCGATATCGCAACTCCGCTACCGGTAGTATTGGCAGCACACCGGGTTAATCTTCTTTCTCCTGATCCCGGAGAAGAAGCTCCGCAACGTCCCGATCACAGTTGTGCCTGTCCATGACCTCATACAATTTGAGTTCCTGGGTCACATCTGAATCCTGATTAAATCTCTCTGACTTCTTCTTTCTGTCTCTTTCCGCCCGTTTTCCCTGCATGATCCCATATCGAAAAGCTACACAAATTGCAACCATAATGCCATATCCTCTATCCATGATCGCACACAAAACCTGACGATCGCTATCATTTATTATATTGTGTAATGCCTTTTCTATCTCATTCTGAATAGCGGTTGCCTTAAGCTGCTCTCTTAACTCCTGCAACTCCTCCGTGGCATTATCATAACTTTCTATCATGCGCTTATACTGCTCAACCGGAACCAAGACTATTTTATGCATATTGCTTTCCTTTCTGCATTTCTGCCTGTGTAGCCTTCATTCCCTGCATATATCCCAAACGAAAAAGAGAATCTCCGAATCTAAGGCTATCAGAGTAATGGTGATGAAGTTCTACGATCTGGCTTACTGAAATTGAAAAGCGACTAGGCACTTCCACACCTTCTGCCTTTTTAATTGCATTTTTAGTAATCATGATATTTTCTTCTCCTTCCCATTATCTGAATTTCTATGTTTATCTATGGTGTCAAATATGACTTGGAAAAGCCTTAATATGTAAGGAGCATTGGTTTCGACAACGCCAGTCATTATATCTTCTTTGTACTCCTGGTACCCTTCGTCAGTCATTTTCAGACATTCACAAATAATCTCATTTACTGACGGAGTGATTTCTTTAATGAATTGCTCATATTTCATACTGTAGCCCTCTCCTTCACTGTTCTTGTCCTCTTAACACGCTTCTCGCTACTAATAAATGATAGGCAATGATTCACTAGCTCTCTGGCTCCAATATACTGACCATAGGTTGCTTTATCATCTATGAACGAACGCCTAAGATCAGCTATATACCCGACATCATATTTCATAAAAACATCTGCAGCATGGCTGCCGTTTTCTTGGCAACGTTGTATATATCTGGCTCTCTCTAACAACTCATTAATCATTGTCCGGTGTCTATATCTGCAAAAATCAAGCATAATTAATTTAGGGCACATCAGCACTGACATAGAAAGTCCTGCATACTTAGAAATATTGTAAATTTCTCCTAGCAATAATTCTTCCTGCCCCTTTAATACTTCCTGCAATAATTCTCCGGTTACCTCCGCAAAATTAGCAAATGTAGAAACATGGTAAGGATGATATGTAATTATTTCTACCAAATTAGGATAATACATAAAATTACCTCTTTCCTTCTGCCGGGAAAGTATGCTACTATAAACCTGTGTGTTTATGTAGCGGCTCCGGCTGCTATGGCCTTGCGGGGAAGGTGGTGCTTCCTGTGGGGCCTTTTTATTTTTTTAGAGGACTATACATTCAATTTCCACGCTTTACGAATAAATAGCAGTTGTTGAGGAGTGAACTCCTCTTGTGGTATTTCGCTTAATGCCACTTTGCGACACTCATGGACCACTAAGCCCATTGTATCCAAATTGCAACCACCGTCTGGAAAATATTTATTACAAGCATTCTGGTAGTTCTCTTCAATCTGGTCATCATTCAGGTGTTTTCTAATGATTTTACAGATTTCCCTTTCCATTTCGAAATATGCACCACTGTTCATTTTTAGGTCATTCCTCTCCGAACTCTTTATTTATCCATTGTTCAAACGCTACTGGATCAGAAAGAATACGCTGAGTCTCTTCCTGTTCTGCCCTCTGTTTCTCCCTTTTTTCTTCTAAAAGAATTTCTGAATCTATCTCTTTTGGGTAGTGTTTTGGTTCTACTTCTTCCTCTGATTCTGGTGCATACTCAGGATGATGTTTTGCGTAAGCCCTCAACGCCCTGAGTATGGTTTTTCTCTCAATAGGCTTGCTATAAAGCGTCCATCTATCATCTTGCATTTGGTCGTAAAATTCTTTAATTCCCTCCTGGGTAAGGTTTACTTTATTCTTGGTGACTATAACCTCTAACTGCTTAGCCGAAAACAAATCACCGGCGGGCGGCTCGGCCTTTGCCGCAGCCGAAGCCGCTTGTCGGTCAACAGAATCAAAAACAGTCTGTTCTGTTTCTGTTTTAGATTTTACATCTAAAGTCTTACTTTTATTTGACTTTAGATGTAAATCTGTATCTGTTTTTGTTCTTGTTATTATATCGTCACTATTTGACATGCTTACATCACATTGTGACGTTGCCTTTTCTCGTTCTCTTTTTCGTCTCATTCGTTCCGCAGAACTGCCTTCACTGCCGCTCATTTTTGCGGCCTGAGGAAAGAAAAAGCTACCTTCTTCCTGTTCAATCATTAACTCATGGCCAATTAGAAAATTCATAACCTTCTTGATCAGTTCTGTTTTTTCCGCTTCATCTTCAGAAATATCTATAGCTATCTCCTCTTCAAAAGTATCTTCTAGCCCTTCAAATTTCATATAGCAATTGTTTTCAAGACTTTTAAGCATCATCTTTTGATAGATAATCAAAGCAAGGTCACCAAATTTCCTTCTTAATGCCCTGACCTTCTTATCTTGAAAAAATGCAAATTGTAACTGCAGCCACCAGAGACGCCCATTTGATTCACTTCTCATTCTTTGTCTCCATCATCACGCAGTCTAGTTGTAACAATTACATCCCATCCTTGCTTCACCCATGGTTGCATAATCTGTATAGCCTCTTCGTATGTACTTGGGAAGACTTTAGGGTTAAAAATATCATCAACATCATGTTTCGGCCCACATAATATGGTCACTTGATAATACCTATCCTTCATATATTTCTACCTCCTCTAATCCAACTCTTTCAAAGAAGTACTTCCGTGGGACTCTTCCTGCTCTGATTATGAATCCCTTGGCCTTAAGCTCCCCGTTCATTTCCTGGATCAGCTTATAGCCGTGACGCTCTGAACAGTCCATAATTTCCGCTACTTCGGCGGCATTAATCATTAATTTACTCAATGTACTATCTCCTTTCTTTTTGCGTGCTCTGCATCAATTACTTTTCGCAACTTAGCCAGTTCCTGATCAATACTTTCTAACTCCGGCTCATACTCTGGCCGCCAACTTATGCCCGAATGCTCTATAATAAACATTCTGCGATCTACCAGTGCTAAATACCGTATTACCTCCGCTGCTGTCATAATGAAACTCCTTTTTCTGTTGCGATATCGCAACTTTTTTCTTCTAAGCCAGAACGGCATATACTTCTCAGAACTGAGAACCTGGGAGAATTCCCTTGGTTGATGTGATTTTCTATGAGTGCTATTTCTACCCATTCCATGCCCCGGCCCGGTGCGTTATTCTATAATTTCTTCTGCATCCAATTTTAAAGCCTTGCATATACGAACCAAGGTGTCTTTAGCGCAAGATTTACCACACCTTATACCGCTTATTGTAGCCCTAGAAAGCCCCGTAAGCTCTGCAAGCTGATTCGCATTAATATCTCTATCCATCATAGCAATCACCAGTTTCTTACGATCTATTCTCATTTTAGATTCCTCCCTTCATATTAGCTTGACAAAAACATTTGCTTTTGTTATTCTGATATTACCAAAAACATTTGCTTTTGTCAATTAGTTTTTAGAAACATTTGCTTTTGTTTTTATCTAATATATGCTACACTAACACTGAGGTGATAAAATGGAGAAATCTTTAATTGGTGATAACATAAGAAAATTTAGGAAAGAAAAGAATTTAACTCAAAAAGAACTTGGTGATTTATTGGACATGTCAGAAGTAATGATTGGGCAATACGAAAGAGGTGATAGAAATCCTAAAATTGATACTCTTCGACGCATTGCGAAAGCATTAAGTGTTGAGTTATACGATTTAGCAGATTGGAGCCAATATTCAACGGAAGATTTTATAGCAGATTTTACTATTTCAATTGATGAGCAAAATGAAATGTTAATATTGTCGAAAGAAGAAGCGCAAAAAAGACTAGATGAAGAGCTTTTAGACTATGTTCATTTATTAAATGAGATTAACCAAGAGAAAGTTGTAAAATATGCTTATGACCTTACTAAAATACCTGAATATTTAAAAAAGAATAAATAAGTTTTTGTACTAAAAAAAGCACCAGGAGCTGCGAACTCCCAGAGCTTTTAAATAAATGTCACTCATCAACCAAAGGCTGATAAAATGAATCTCTAAACAAAGTCATTATATCACAGCCTTTTCTTAAATGCACCCAAAAACAGGTGTTCGAATATGAAAGGAATGATATTATGCCAGTTTATAAAGACGAGGTACGGGGTACGTATTATTGCAAATTTTACTATACGGATTATGCAGGAAAAAGGCAGCAGAAGAAAAAGAGGGGCTTTAAGCTCCAGAGAGATGCCAAAGAATGGGAAAGATCTTTTTTATCACAAAACAGTTCCAGTCTTTCAATGACATTTAAAGATTTCACTGAAATATACTTTGAAGATATGGAAAATCGTTTAAAACAATCCACAATCATTTGTAAACAAAATATTGTTATCAACAAATTAATGCCATTCTTCGGAGATATCCCTATGGATAAGATAACGCCGCAGGTTATAAGAACTTGGCAAAATGAGGTACTATCTCACAGAGACGAAAAAGACAATCCCTTTAGCCCCATTTACCTTCGTGCTATGGATAAACAACTGAGGTGTATATTTAATTATGCAGTCACCTATTATGGCCTGAAAGCAAGCCCTTGCAAAAAAGCCGGATCTATTGGAAGCTCTGACAACGGAAAAGAAATGTCATTCTGGACAAAAGAAGAATTTGATAAATTTATAAACGCTGTTGACGATCCAGGATTGAACCAAGCGTTCACGGTCCTATACTACACAGGTATGCGAGTTGGGGAAATGCTTGCTCTTACATGGGCGGATATAGATCTTGTAAATCGTGTTATTAGCATAACTAAAACATATCACCGTTTTGGATCAGACGATATTATAACCACTCCCAAAACACGGCGCAGCGTAAGAAAGGTTCCCATCCCTCCATTTTTGTGTGATAGGCTTATGCGATACAAACAAAGACACTATAAGCCAGACGAAAAAGACAGGGCATTTCAATATACCAAAGTAATTTTGGGCAGGAAATTAAGGGCATACTGCGCACTGGCCGGAGTTAAGCGCATCCGGGTTCATGACTTAAGACATAGCCATGTATCACTCTTAATTAATCTGGATTCCAAACCAATTCTAATTGCTGAACGAATAGGGGACTCTGTTGACATGGTAAATAATGTTTACGGCCACCTATTCCCGAACGAGCATTCCGCCCTGGTGGACAAATTAGAAGAATTGAATAATAGTACCAAAATAGTGCCAAAGCAAAAAAATAAGCCATCAAAATCCCTTATTTAAAGGCATTCTAGGCTTTTCTGATATTTTCCAAACAGAACGGTGCTTACTAAAATCACCTCCTTGTGCCTGTTCAATATCATCTCTTGGGAATTATTGTAATATAATATTCCTTTATTTTCAACCATTTTATAATTTTTTTACATTTTCTTTTCCATTTATTAAAATCGAAAAAGTAAGCATCGGAAAATGTTTTCTAATTGACAACCAGCAAAAGAAGTGATATTTTTTAGTTAGTTTCATCTAACCCGCATTACAAATCAGGAGGTCTTATTTGTGAAAAATAAAAATATCCCATTTAGAATCGGACATGTGTTAATTCAAGTCACAAATCTTGAAACAGCCATCAGACAATATCAAGATATGGGGTTTCAAATTGTACCGGGAGGTGTTCCTGGTAAGATACATAATGCTTTGATTTATTTAAATGATGGCTCCTTTCTGGAACTGTTCTCCACGAATCACGGAAGAGTTGTTAACCCACTTCTTAAATTCATGGTTAAAATAATAGGATTATGGAACCCGTCTTATTCCAGCCGTCTTGCACGTTACCTGCCAGGACAGGAGGGATTAAGAGATTATGCTTTGGATTCTGTTCCCGGTACTCAGTATCAGGAAAATATAGATAGGCTTCTTAAAAATGGACTGAAATTATCGAAACTACGCCCAAAGTCCAGGACTGAACATCATGGAATTAAACTCAAATGGACACTCTGTTGTCCAGACAGCATTCATCTGCCCTTTTTGATGAGCGAATATCATCCATCTCCAATCATTGAAGAACAAGATACCTCTCATGCCAACGGAGCCGCCTCAATCCATGAAATCACGATCTCAACCAGTGAATGGAGCAAAACTTACGAGGAATATACCCTGCTTCTTGGAATTAAGCCTTCCGTAACGCTGGGGAAAAATGGCCGTAGCTGTTTGTTTCCAATCCAAAGGGCTTCTATCCATCTGGCTGAAAATAAAAAAGATGGAATTGACTATATCATTCTGACCCGTAACCATCAAGGTGAAAATCGAGAACAATCAGCAGCCACTACGCCGTTTATCCTCTTTACCGAAAGTCAGATTGTTTAAACTTATGATTAAAAACGGGATCTTTCTGCATATAATATACGTTTTCGAATTTGCAGCCCAAAACATAGTTTTATTTCCTAAAATATGCCTATTTGCAGTAGTATCATTTTAGTATCAAAGTGATAACACTTTACTTGCAAATAAAGTACTTATGTATTAGAATAGTATTAAAGGAACAACCGCCCCATTACAAGGGGTTGGCCATATTATGTATGATAGAAAACTCCACCCTGCACAACACGCCAATGTTTTACAAGGGTGGTTTTTCTATGCCTGTTTCCAGGACTTTATAGAAAAACGCTACTTACAATTATAGAAAATAAAGGTAAGCAATGCTAAAATGAATGAGCCAAAGGCCATAAGGTCTTTAAATTCATATTTCATCCGCACCACCTCCTATCTCTGTAAAAATAGAAGGCCAACGTCCTTGCAGTGACACGATTGTTTATATCACTATGGTAACATATTCCACTTCAAGGTGCAATTGCTTTCCCTGGCATCAGGTCTTTTATTCTTAAGAGGTTCATATACTATCCTCCGGCATCTCTTGACAAAGTTGCAATGTGCTCTACAAACAAAGCCATTCGGCTTCCAAGTGCGAAAACCTGTTAATTGACTTTTCCTTTTCAATTCTGAATGGTTTGGATATCAGATGGTCACTATATGTAAAACCACCGGAGTTAAATTTATATGAATCCATGATATTTGTCACAGCCACGTAGCCATGCTCACAGATAAGGGGATTTCTCCGCATCTTATTGCGGAACGGACCGGTGATACGAAAGACATGGTCAACGACGTATAGGGCCATTTATACCCTAACTTATATATCGAAGTTGCAGAGATATTACAGGAAATAGTATTATATTCGTATCATACAAAAAATAAAACCGGAAAATCCCATAGATTACATAGGATACCCGTATTTTTGCATATAAACCTTAAATTTATATAAATTTTTTCACATAGTAATTGCCTTTTTGCTATAATATATAGTATAGTTATGTTGAGGAAGTATGTAAAAAATATTCACCATTTTAAAAAGAACAGGAAGTGATCCTATGAAGATAGAACGTATCAATGAAAATCAGATCCGTTGTACGCTTACCAGCTTTGATTTAAGCGTCCGAAACCTTAATTTAGGCGAACTTGCCTACGGCAGTGAAAAAGCCCGCAACCTGTTCCGCGAGATGATTCAAAAAGCCTCTAACGAAGTGGGATTTGAAGCTGAAGACATTCCTCTCATGGTAGAAGCAATTCCGTTATCCAACGAAAGCGTGATGTTAGTAATCACTAAAATTGATGATCCGGAAGAATTAGATACAAGGTTTGCAAAATTTTCACCAACAACAGACGAGGATTTGGATTCCATGCCTGCAGATCTGGCCAGTGAGCTTTTAGAAGGCGCTGATGGTCTGTTAAATCTGTTGGGAATAGACAAAAAAGAAGAGCCGGAAGAAGAAAAACCCAAAGAGCAATCAACCGCTTCCTCAGTGAGAATCTACTGTTTTCAGAGTCTGGATCAAATTTCTGATGCTGCAAAGATCATCGGACAGGTTTATGATGGCAGGAATACTTTATATAAAAAACCAAATACCAGACAGTATTATCTGGTAATACGTAACACACCTGAGAAGTCTCTGGACTTCAGCCGGGTATGCAATCTTCTTGCAGAGTACGGATCCAAGATCCATCAGGATTACGCCTCCGAAGCGTACTACAAGGAACATTACGAGGTCCTGGTTGAGGGGAATGCCCTTCAGTCACTTGCACAACTTTAATCCGTTCCTTTGTTCATAGTACTTCATCACATGCCAAAATGAGGTTCGGCCCGCCATGGGTCGAACCTCATTTTTAAATTTCTCCCTGATCCAGAAAATAAGAAGCAATTAAATCTAATGTAGCATCTGTCTCCCTGCAGGGTATTAATATCCAATTATGGAACATGCCAGCTCCTTTTTTATAAATCAGTTCTGTTCCTTTTAAACTACCCGCCTTTTCTGCAAGCAAATCACAATCCGGAGTCATAATATCTTCCGTTCCGGAAAATATCAGAATTTCACCCAGATTGTCCCAGTTTCCATAGATAGGAGAAACAAAAGGGTGATCGGTGGCCAGGGAGCCCCGGTAACGGATTCCCGTTTGTCTTAGCGTTTCTACCGGAAGGAGAACATCTGCCTTTTTAGCTATCTTAATCAGGGGATTATCCAGAGTGATATCTAACCACGGCGAAATTACCGCAGTTTTAACCGGAAGGGGTAAATTCTTATTATCCCGAAGCTCCTGTAAAAAGGAAAGTGCCAAACCGCCTCCTGAAAAATCTCCCCAAAAAAAGAATTGATCTTCCCTATACTCCTTAATAAGGCGGCTGTAAACATGAAGCAGATATTGGTGCACTTCTAAAGCTGTATATTCCGGTGACAGAGGACAGAAGGGAATGGTGACCTTCAACTGATGGGATAGAGCAAAATATTCTGAAAGCTCCAGATAACGGCTGGAAGGTTCCAGGGAATATGCACCGCCCGGCAGCATTAATATGTGCTTTTGGCTGGTATAGCTGCCGTTGATCGTGACTCCCCCAAAGCCATCTACACTCCACTCCTTCACCCGGATCTTCTTATTATAATGATCCCGGTCAATGACATTGCCGCCCCGTTTCGGAGCCATAAGCTCCGCTTCCATCTTTTTTTCTGCATTACCAAATCCTGCTAAAAATTTTGTCATTTGTATTTTCAGGCTCACGGCTGTCGTTCTCCTTCCCCTTAAAACTTATCAAGCCTTACAGGCTTTGTTTAATTTCCTTAACTCATGAATGATAAACTGACTGACCACTATTGCTGAAATGATATCTGCGGCAGGCCCTGCATACAAAATTCCAGAAAGACCAAAACGAAGAGGCAGAATTAAAATCAGCGGTATTAATAATAAAAGCTGGCGAAGCATGGACAAAATAGATGCTTTTAAAGGCTGTCCCGTTGACTGGAAATAGCTTGTGCTGACAACCTGAAAGCCCGCTGCAAATATTCCAAGCATATATATCCTTAAGCACCGTTCAGCAAACAGGTTAAACTGAGGATCCTCAGTGCCGAACAGACTTAAAATGGCTCCCGGGAACAGCTGACAGACCAGCCAGCCTAACACTGCCACGCTGGTTGCCGATGCTGCAGCAACCAAAAATGTTTTTCTCACCCTCTTTGGCTGGTTTGCACCTTTATTAAACCCAAAGATAGGCTGGGATCCAATTCCGATTCCAAGACAGATGGAGACTAAAATCATACCGATCTTATTGACAATACCCATGGCACTAAGCGCCACATCGCCACCTACAGCGGTCTGATTACCATAATACACCAGAGAATTATTCATGACAACCTGCAAAATGGTTGATGCAATCTGAGTAATACCGCTGGAGATTCCAAGTGGGAGCACCAGGCGGCATATTTCCGGATCAACACGCAGGATGCTTTTGCGATAGCGCATGTTTTTGCCTTTTTTCACAAAATACATGACTAAAACAACCGCTGAAATGATCTGGGATGTAATGGTTGCAATGGCTGCTCCTGTAACACCCCAGTGGAAAACAAAAATATAAACAGGATCCAGAATTGTATTTAAAAATGCGCCGGCCAGCATGGCATACATAGCGACAGACGGACTGCCATCAGTTCTTGCCATATTGCTTAATACCACCCCAAGCATATTAAACGGAGTACCTATTAACATAATGGAAGTATACTCTCTGGCATAAATCATGGTATTATCCGTTGCGCCAAAAAGCCTTAACATGGGATCCAAAAATATAAAACCAGCAGCTACTACAACAGCACTCGCTGCCAGGGTAAGAACCGTTACAGTACCAAGGGTTCTTTCTGCTTCTTCTTCCTTCTTTTCACCAAGCTTAATGGCGGCATAAGCACTTCCTCCTGCTCCAAGGAGTGTTGAAACTGCTAAAATGATAGTGACAATGGGAAATGAAATGGTAGTCGCAGCATTTCCCAAATAACCGATTCCCTGTCCAATAAATATCTGATCTACGATGTTATAGACTGAGTTTACCAGCATGGCGATTATCGCAGGAAGAGCAAACTGCATCAGCAGATGTCCGATTGGTTTATAGCCCAGGGGATTTCCCCCCTGATTTATCTTGTTGTGTTCCATAAATTATGTCATTCCTTTCCTTTTTGCCTGCTATTAAAGTGATGTGCATTATCTGCCATACGGACGAGCAGCCGCTCTGCTTCTTTGCGCTCTGCGCCTGTAAGTCCTTTTAAAATTATTTCTGCCCATTCATCTACACACTCCTGGGTCTTTTCTACAACCGGTTTCGCCCGGTCAGTTAAATAGATTCTTCGTATCCGCTTGTCCTCTTCTTCCGTTTCCGTCCGCACATAGCCCTCTTCTTCCAGCTTTTTTACTGCCCGGGTGGCTGTCGCCTTATCATAATTTCCGTTTAATGCCAGTTCATGAAGATTCATGCCCGGATGATTAAAAATCTGCAATAAAAAAAACTGTTGTCCACAGCCTATCTGAAAAGAAGATAATCGGTTAGCGTAAAACATATTATTCAGCCTTTGGAGGATGGAAATATATTTCCCGATATCTCTGTGTTTATCCAATTTATTCACCTCCTGGTGTTTAAACACGTACATACAAAAGCAATAATTCAAAAACAGCATATCACAAAATAGTTGCATTCGCAACTATTTTATTTAGGCAGATAAAAATTGGAAATGAGAAAAGGATCAGTCTTAAAGACCAACCCTTTTCTCTTATAATATTTCTCTTAATTTTTAAAGATCTGGCAGGTTTTGGCGCAGGCAGCTTCTGTTGCTGCACACCCTCCCAGTGCAGTTTCTCTTAATTCAAATGGAATAGAACGTCCAACAGTCATCATGGTATCCACCATCTGGTCAAATGGTATCAGCTGCCGGATTCCGGCCAGAGCCATTTCCGCACAGACCAGGGCATTGGAAGCACCGATTACATTACGGCTCTGACATGGGCATTCCACCAGTCCTGCTACCGGATCACAGACTAAGCCAAGTAAATTAACAAGTGCTGCGGAGGCTGCATCCATACATTGCCGGGGTGTTCCGCCCATAATTTCGGCAGCAGCTGCAGCTGCCATGGCAGAGGCTGCACCCACCTCGGCCTGACAGCCAGCCTGAGCACCTGCTACGGTAGCGTTCCTCATAATCAGGTACCCGATGGCACTTGCTGTAAAAAGACCGGATATGATCTGCTCATCATCAAGGGAAAACTCCTCCTCCAATGCAAGCAACAGGCCCGGAAGGACTCCGGAGCTTCCAGCTGTGGGCGCTGCCACGATCAACCCCATGGAAGCATTCACCTCAAGAACCGCCAGAGAATAAGTAATTGCTTTGGAAAGCATACTTCCGCATATGGATTTCCCCTGACGTCTTCTGTCCCTTACCTTTTTTGCCTCTCCCCCGATAAGACCTCCAATGGAGGGAACCGGTTCGTCTAACGGCTTATGGCAGGCTTCTTTCATGATTCGATAAGCTTCCTTCATCCGCCCCATTATTTCTTCCGAAGAGGCGCCATATTCACTGATTTCACGTTGAATCATAATATCGGAAATCGGGCAGCCATTCTCTTCGCACAATTGCAGTAATTCTTGTCCTGAAATAAAATCCATAGCTCCTCCTAAACCTGAATCAGCATTACATCTTCAACTTTTTCATGTTCCCGCAGTTTTTCAAGCAGCTCCTGGGGAATCTCTTCATCTGATTCCACTACAGAATAGGCAGTAGCCCCCTTCTTTTCCCGGTACAAACGCATAAATGCAATGTTAACATTTCTTTCACTTAAGCAGGTAGCGATATAGGCCACCATTCCGGGATAGTCCAAATGCCGGATTACCAGAGTGGAGTACTCTCCTGTAAAATCAACATCGACGCCATTGATTTTAACAATTTTTACCTTACCGCCGCCGATAGAAACTCCTCTTACGGACATGAAAGCCCCATCTGTGCCAGTTAAATGAATCTCTACGGTATTTGGATGAACTTCCGTTTCTTTTTCATTGGTAACAAAGGAATAAATAAGTCCCTGTTCTTCTGCCAGTTGAAACGAATTCTTAATTCTCAAATCGTGAGTCTCAAATCCCAGCATTCCACCCAGCAGGGCACGGTCTGTACCGTGCCCCTTGTAAGTCCTGGCAAAGGAACCGTATAGTACGAATTCAACCTCTTTCACAGTGCCGGGAAACAATTTTTTTACCAGAAGTGCGATGGCTACGGCTCCAGCCGTGTGGGAGCTTGACGGTCCTACCATATTGGGACCGATCACATCAAATATACTGATTGACGGCATATTAATTGCTCCTTTCAAAGCGTGTGGTTCTATTTTTCTTTTTTAATGTATTTGCGGTAGTAAGATTCTACCAGCGCACTGATTGCATTATCACCGGATACATTGCAGGCAGTTCCAAAGCTGTCCTGTGCAATATACATTGCCTGTAAAAGGCTGGCAATATCTCCCACTGCCGGAATTCCAACAATTGGGAAAAATGGAGTGGCAGTAAAGATAGATCCGCCCGGAGCTCCCGGAGATGCAACTAAAGCAACTCCCAGAACGCAGATAAATGGAAACAGTGTAAGGAAACCATGAGGCATTCCGTATATTAATAAAGTGGCTGTCACGCAGCAGGTAATGGTAATCATGGAACCTGCCATATGAATGTTGGCACATAACGGAACTACGAAATTACGGATTTCCTCGGAAATTCCGTTGCTTTCCGCACATTTAATATTAACCGGAATGGTAGCAGCTGAAGACTGGGTACCGATAGCCGTTAAATATCCTGGAATCTGATTCTTCATCATGGTAATAGGATTGCGTTTTGTTACAGTTCCTGCAAATGTAAATGCAATTAAAAGGTAAAGAAGATGCAAAATTATAACAACAAGGAATACCTTCCAAAGTACGGACATAATTGCAAATGTAGTTCCCTGATAAGTCATTTTTGCGAAAGTTCCGCAGATATACATGGGAAGCAGCGGGATAATGATACGGTTTAATACCTTGGTAATAATTTCAGATAAATCTTTAAATACATTATAAAGCGTATCCCCAATTTCCTTTCCTCTCATGGTACTGATTGATACACCCAGAACGAATGCCAATACTACTGCAGCCGTAGTCTCCAGCAGAGGAGTGATGGCCAGGGAGAAATACCCTTCTATGACCCTGTCACTTGCAGCGGCAACTTTGGAAACCACTTCCTCATTAACAAAGGTTGGGAAAAAGCTGCTGGCTACAAAATATGCAGCGCTTCCTGCAATCAGGGTAGATGTATAGGATATTCCCGCTGTAAATGCTAACAGCTTACCTGCCCCCTGTGACAAATCAGCAATACCCATGGTTACAAACGCAACAACCATCAGTGGAATGATAAACATTAAAAACTGTTTAAATAAATCTGCTGCTGTAATTAAAATGGAGATGACAAAGCTTGGAGAATACAGTCCCAACAGAATTCCGATTATGATGGCAATGATTAGTTTGGGTACAAGTCCAAGTTTCTTTTTACTTTTTTCCATTTCAATACCTCCCTTTCATTAGTGAATAAAATATTTTTTACTTCTCTTCGTATCAGTGTAATTTATTTTATCATAAAAATTTAATAAATGCAATATTTTTGTGTGATACAGCAAAAAATAAAATGCCCTGCATTATTTTTTGTTTATTTTAACAAACAATGCAGAACATTTCACTAATTTTATGATTCCCAAATTAAAATTTACTCATTTTTCTTTATCCGTAACAACTCCGGCATTTCTAATATGCATATAAACGGTATTTTTAGAAATGTCCAGATACTCCGCAACTTTGACCACCGCATCCTTTAAAGTAAAGACTCCCTGCTGGCACAGTATATTAATAATCTCTTTATTTTTAAGAGATGGCAGAATCTGGTCGTCCTCCATCACTTCGTTGCGTACCTCCGAAACCTTACTGTAAATCAGTTCATCCAGATTACTGGCAAATGTCTCAGTCTTTACCTGGGCACGGGATGTAATGTCAGGTATGAAGCCGGAAAGAATCTCCGAAAAATTAGTATTTAAATAAAAATTAATGCAAAGAAGACCGATAATCCGGCTTTCCTCTCCCCTTACAACAATCGTGGTTGATTTTAAAGGCTCTCCCTTCTTATTCTTTGTAAAATAAGAAATGTAACCCTTTTCACCTTCTTTTTTAATTTGTTCCAGCATCTGGAGTGCCAGATCCGTAATAGGCATACCCTCTGCCCGCCCGGTATGATGGCCATTAATGATTTTTATTACCGAATGCTCCGTATCTTCCAGACTGTGTAACACCATCTCGTAACCACTGCCCAGATAATCCGCCAGCCCTTCCAGTAAAACCTTATAGGAATCAAGTATAATCCGATCAATCAACGTCAAATGCACATTATAATCCTTCATTGAAACCCTCCTCTTTTCAGCTATATGAGGAAACACCCATAATTTTTATAGAATTATAGCATGCGCTAAAATATTTTTCAACATTATCACCAGATTCCAGATAAAATAATGTAAATTATTACATTAATAAAGTCCGAATCACTGAGATCCGGACTTTACATGTAAATATTTTTTTACTCATATCATTTTTTCATTCAAAAAGAAAAGAAGAGAAGCAAAATCGCCTGTTTCCTTAAAGAAACGGTTTCTGTTTATGGGAAGTCCCGCGTGCATCAGCTCACTTCCGTAATACTCCCCTGTATCGCCTTCAACAGTTACTTGATAAAGCACATCTTCACCAAGTCCGGCAAATTTTAATCTAAGCCATCCTGCATTGGCAGGATTTAAGGTCTGATAATAAGCGGCAATCGCCTGTTTCTGGTCCTCAGATACTACCATCCAAGCAGTATCATTTCCCTCAAACGGACTTTTCAGCCGGTAAAATGTGCCCTGGTGCAAAAGTTTCCGATTCTTTTTATAAATATCAATCTGCTCTTTTACCAGCTGCACTTCTTCCTCACTTAAATGATTTAAATCAAGTTCATATCCAAAGGCTCCAAAGAATGCTGCATTTCCCCTGGTTTTCAAAGGCGTATTCCGGTGAATCTGATGATTTGGAACGGCTGATATATGAGCTCCAATACTGGATACAGGGTAGACCATGCTGGTTCCATACTGAATTTTCAACCGGTCAATCGCATCTGTATTGTCACTGCACCACGCCTGAGGCGCATAATAAAGCATTCCGGGATCAAATCTGGCTCCTCCGCTGGCACAGGACTCAAACAAAATCTGTGGGAAATCATGAATTAAGCGGCTGTAAAGATCATAAACTCCAAGAATGTATTTATGCATCACCATTCCCTGCTCCTCCTTACCCCCGCCCCGTGAAAAGCATTCTGTAATATAACGGTTCATATCCCATTTAATATAAGATATTTTTGCGCCTTCTATCACATCTTTTAACATCTGGTAAACAGAATCTACGATTTCACTTCTGGAAAAGTCCAGCACATGCTGCTGCCTGCTGGGTGTTTCATAACGCCCCGGGGCGGATATAATCCAGTCTGGGTGTGTCTCATAGAATCTGCTGTTTTTATTGACCATCTCCGGTTCGATCCATAAACCAAACTTAAGCCCCATGGCTTCGATCTTCTCTGATAACCCGGATATTCCTCCCGGCAGCTTCTCCTTATTGACATACCAGTCCCCCAGACTGCGGTCATCGTCACTGCGGTCGCCAAACCAGCCGTCATCAAGCACGAACAGCTCCACTCCCGTTTCCTTTGCTTTTCCTGCAATGGAAAGAATCTTCTCTTCATCAAAATCCATATAGGTAGCTTCCCAGTTATTTAAAAGCACAGGCCGCTCCCGGTCTCTCCAGTATCCTCTGGCAAGTCTTGTTCTGTAAAGCCTGTGGTATATCTGACTCATGTAAGACAGTCCCCGATCACTGTATACCATAACAAGCTCCGGTGTCTGAAATGATTCCCCGGTTTTTAAAGGCCATTCAAAGGTATCCGGGTGAATTCCCATTAAAACCCTGGTTGTATCATGGGAGCAGACCTCTGCCTGGGCAAGAAAGCTTCCGCTGTAAACCAGACTGAATCCGTAAACAGTCCCGCTTCCTTCTGTGGCGTTTTTTTCCGCCAGTGCCAGAAAGGGATTATGTTCCGCGCTGCTGATCCCCCGCATACTGTAGACAGACTGAATCCCCTGTTCCAGCGGCCGCCGCTTTACATACCGTTCCCTGGACCAGGCACCAGACAAATGAATCATATCATAGTTTGATTCCGGTAAATCAACCGCTGCACTCATGGCATGTAACAGCACAATTTCCTCTGTTCCGTTATGTGTAAAACAGACATTTCTTGTAATCACCGGACGTTTTTCATATATGGTATAAGTGAGGATCAGATCTGTATCAATAAGATCATCATGAAGCCTGATTGTTAACGTGCATGCTTCTGAATCATCTTCCGTATAGGTAGCGGGAAGAGGTTCAATGGAAGGTTTGCCATTGCAAATGTTATGGTCAGCATAAGTAAAGTTTGTAGTCCTGCTGCCGTTCTCCTGTCTTACACTGTACGCACCGTACCGGTAATCTCCGGTTCCATATACCGGATATTCCTGCTTTGTATACTGCAGGCATAAATTGACGGGATAAGGGCAGCTGATTGCAGCATGGGGACGCTCACCTGTTTCGAAGAGATACTCAAAAGACTCACGGTCCCTGATTCGTTTCCCATAATACAGATTGCCCAGCTGGCCGTTTCCCATAATCTGAATGATATAACTGACAGACTGGTTATACAGATGAAACTCTTTTGCTTGTTGATGATAAATGATTGGCATAGTGTAAACTCCTTTATAATTTTCCTCCTGATGTTGCAATTCCTTCAATAAACTGTTTCTGGAAAATCAGGTAAATGATAACCATGGGAATACAGGCGAGCAAAGAAGCTGCCATAAGTTCCGGATAGTTGGTCACAAACTGACCCTGCAGCTTTGCAAGTGCTGCAGAAAGCGGCATGGTATTTTGTTCTGTATTGACGACTAATGGCCACATCAGTTCCTTAAAAGCAAACAATGCGGTGAATATTCCAAGCGCTACCATAGATGATTTTGTAAGCGGCGCCATTACATATAAAAATGCCTGACCGATATTGCAGCCATCAAGCCTGGCTGCTTCCTCTAACGATGCAGGAAGCCCCATATAAGCCTGACGAAGCAAAAAGGTTCCAAACGCTGTAACCAGTCCTGGGAAGAGGAGACCAAAGGAGGTATTTAACAGGCCCAGCCTGCCTACCATCAGATATTGTGGAATAATAAATATCTGGGATGGAACCATCATCTGGAATAATACCAGGGAAAATGCAAGATTCTTTCCTTTGAAATGAAGCCTTCCAAAGGCATATCCTGCCATGGTAGCTGTAAGTACTGCACAGACTACACGTTCTATAATAAGAACCAGTGTATTATAGTACAGCCTCAAAAAATTCATTTTACTCATTACAGATAAAAATGCATCCTTTCTCCATACAGAAGGAAAGATAATAAATGGATTCATCTGCGTCGCTTCAGACGCTGTTTTAAAAGCCGTAAGTATCATCCATAAGAAAGGAACCAGCATAACAACAGAGCCCACTGCAAGTACAAAGTATTGCAGTACTGACTTAAATCTTCTATTCTTATCCATCATTCTCCCCCTTAGTTGTAATTAACCCACTTCTTCTGGCAAAGAAGCTGGATTACTGTAATGAGCAGGATTACTAAAAGCAACAGCATGACAATGGCGGAACCATATCCTTTGTTTCCTTCAACAAAGGAATATTTATAGAACAGATAGACCAGGGACTGGGTTTTTACCAGTGCCGGATTGGATTTTTCCATCATCATATAAATACTGTCAAATACCTGCATGGCTCCAATTACTCTGGTCACAGTCACGAAAAACATGGTGGGGGAAATCAGGGGAAGGGTGATGTAGAAAAACTGTTTCACACCTCCGGCTCCGTCAATTTCCGCTGCTTCATAATAATCTCTGGGGATCTCCTGAAGACCGGCAAAAAACAGAACCATGTTGTATCCGATCACCGACCAGATTCCCACGATGGCTACGGAAATATAAGCAATTCCAGGATCTGAAATCCAGTTCACAGAGGAAAACCCGATTCGGTTTAGAAGGTGGTTAATCAAACCAAATTCTGAATTATAAAGCCATCTCCAGACCATGGCTACCGCTGCCGGGGCAGCCACCATTGGCAGAAAATAAATAGTCCTCCAGATGGAACGGCCTTTTATTTTTCCGTTCAGTATAACAGCAAGCACCAGCGCGATGGCAATGGAAAACGGCACTTCCACAAGTGCATACTTAAAGGTATTCCATAGAGCCTGCCAGACTGTACCGTCCTGTAAAAGCTTGCTGTAGTTACCAAGCCCTATGAATACATTTCCCTTACCAAAGGCTCCGGTTTTAAAGAAACTTTGATAGATTGTCTGAAAGATTGGTATAATATTCAAAATTATGAGGCCTGTCATGGTAGGCAGCAGAAACAGCCAGCCCCACAAAAATTCACTTTTTTCCCGTCTTGATACCGTTTTTTCTCTGTTCATGCAGTCCCTCCGCAAATTCGTTAAAAGGGGAGGCATCCGTTATACCTGCCTCCCCGACCATACCTATTCTTCCGCCAGCATGGCATTCATTTCCTTATCAATATCCTTGCAGACATCCTCGACACTCTTCTTTCCAGTCCATGCATCAATCAGTTTTTCATGCATCATGTTAGTCCATGCAACCGTTGATTTGGAGTATGGACGAATAACCAGATCATCCATCATATCCAGATATGCCTGTAAATTGAAGCTGGGGTATGCCTTAACCCAGTTAGCAGTGGTTCCCTGATAAGCAGAAATTACGATTCCAAGATCAGACTGTTTCTGCTGAGCTTCTTTGGAACCCATGTATTCAATCAGTTTCCATGCTTCCTCCGGCATGGATGTATTGGCAGAGGCTGCCCAGCCAAGACCATTATAGATAGACGCACGTCTTCCTGTGGTTTTATCCTTTGGAAGAACTGCAATGTCACAGTTTGCTTTTACGTAATCATTGTTGCAAAGTTCTGACAGCATCCAGGAGCCCTGGGTAATCATAGCTACCTTGCCTGCTTCAAATAACGCTTCTTCCTTATTCTCTGCAATTACCTCATAAGGAGGAGCATACCCGTCTTTCATAAGGTCGGTAAGGAACGTCAGAGCCTTTATGGTTCCCGGCTGTGTAAATCCGGAAGACTTTTTGTCCTCGCTGATTACGTAGCCGCCCATATCATAAACCGGGTTGCACCAGCCTGCCTGATCGTTGGTCGGATTAATTGCGAATCCATACTGGCTTCCATCTGCCTTGGTAAGCTTTTTCGCTGCATCTGCAAAATCATCCCAGGTCCAGTCCTTGCTTGGGTAAGAAATTCCAGCTGCATCAAACATGGTTTTATTATACCAGAGAGCAATTGTGTCTATATCCTTTGGTACTGCATACTGCTTGGTTCCCTGCCAGTTATAAATATCTACGATCTCTTTGGGGAATTTATCCATCTCAAGGGTTTTACTAGCTTTGATCCGGTCTGTTAAATCCAAAAGCATCTCATATTCTGAGTACCGTGCGATCTCATTGGAATGCATCCAGAATACATCAGGAAGGGAACCTCCCGTAGCACCTGCTTCCAGCATGGTCCAGTACTGATCCCATGGTGTTACCTGTATCTGTGTTTTAATTCCAGTTTCTTTTGTAAAATCAGCCATGATCTTTGTCAGACCTGGCTCCTGGTTTTTATCCCAGATCGCTACAGTCAGTGTTCCGGAAGAGCCACCTTTTTCCTTCTCTGTCTCTGCGGCGCTTGATTCCTGCTTTGTTTCCTGCTTGGTATCCTGTGATCCTGCAGTTGTTGCCTGGCCGCTGTTTTGCTGACCCATACATCCAATCAGTGCGGTTGCTGCAATAACTGCCATTGCTGCTGGTAATCCCCATCTCCGTTTCATTCTGTTACCTCCCATAATTTGTCACTTTCAATAGTTGCAAAAATTATACCCAGTACATTTTTGTTGCTTTTTGTTATTATAAACCTAATTATAATCGTTTCTTTGTTAATTTTATATAGATTAATGTGATTTTTATATGGCGTTATGTTACATTCATTCATCAGCCTCATGATACTGCTTTCTGTGCCGCAGTGGAGATTCTCCCTCTGCTTTTTGGAAACATCTGCAGAAAACCGAGGCATCGTGGAAACCACAGGAAAGGGCTGTTTCCGTTATACTTAATGAGGTGTCCTCTAAAAGCCGCTTCGCTTCAGACACACGGTACTGGGTCAGATAGTGCTTGGGAGATACCCCCTTGTGTTTCATAAATATCCGGTAAAGATAGGTACGGTCAATACCAATAAACCTCGCTACATCCGCAATCTGTATGGGATAGCTGTAATTATGCCGGATATAAGTTTCCGCCTGCTCAAGATAACTTTTTTCATATAGATCTGACTCTTTTGTATTACCTGGAAACCGGGAGAACAAAAGATAAAAATACCCCCTCATCTCGTCCATGTTATGGGCTGTGCTGTAAAAAGATTTTACGAGTGCCAGTATCATCTCCCTCCACTGGTTCCCATTTATAAAACGATAGCAGTATCCCGCTTCCTCTTTGCGGTATTCATAAACCAGACGTTCTGCCTCATTTCCGGAAAATGCCACCCAGGCATATTCCCAAGGATCTTTGTCATCTGCCTGATAATACGTTACTTCCTGGGGCTTAATTAAAAAAGCCTCCCCTGTTGAAAGCCTGTATTCTTTGTCAGCAATCCGGTAAATCCCCTTTCCTTTTAATATAACATGAAGGAGATAATGCTTGCGGACGGCAGGTCCGAAAAAATGACCGGGTGCACACCTTTCGTGACCGCAGTAATAGATGGTCAGTTCCCTTGCTGATTGATTCATTCTAAAACCTCCATGCAACAAAATGACAATTTTTAGAAACAAACTTCCTATCTTTTTATCTAGTGAGATTATACAATAACCTTAATAGACAGACAAGAAAAACAAGGAGGTAAAACGATGATTAAAATAACTTTTATGGGAGCTGGAAGTACGATATTTGCAAGGAATGTCCTGGGTGACTGCATGTGTACACCTGCACTGCGGGATGCCGAAATTGCCTTGTACGATATTGATCCCGTAAGGCTTACGGACTCACAGCTTATTTTAAGTGCAATCAACAAAAATGTGAATGACGGCAGGGCAGATATCCACACCTATTTAGGACCGGAAAACAGAAAAGAAGCTTTGTCTGGTGCTACCTTTGTGGTGAATGCAATCCAGGTTGGCGGATATGATCCATGCACCATCATCGACTTTGAAATACCGGAAAAATACGGCCTGCGCCAGACCATTGCAGACACGTTGGGAATCGGCGGGATCATGAGGGGGTTAAGGACGATTCCAGTTATGGAGGATTTTGCCAGAGATATGGAGGAGGTCTGCCCCAATGCCTGGTTTTTAAACTATACCAATCCCATGGCAATCCTGACCGGTTTTATGCAGCGGTATACCTCAGTTAAAACCATTGGTCTGTGTCACAGTGTTCAGGTCTGTTCGGAAAATCTGTTAAAAGAACTGGCTATGGAAGACCGACTGGATGGGCGGACAGAGCTGATTGCCGGAATTAATCATATGGCCTGGCTTTTAAATATTCATGACAGGAATGGCGAAGATCTCTATCCTGCCATCCGGCAGAAGGCTTTTGAGATGAATCAGGCTGGCGGACACAAGGATATGGTACGCTTTGAATACATACGGAATCTGGGCTATTATTGTACAGAATCCAGCGAACACAATGCAGAGTATAATTCCCTGTTTATTAAATCCCGCTACCCCCAGCTGATTGAAGAATTTAATATTCCTTTAAATGAATATCCCAGACGCTGCATCAAACAGATTAATGAATGGGAAGAAGAGAAAAAATCCATTTTAAATAACGGAGCCATTACTCATACCCGTTCACTGGAATATGCTTCCTATATTATGGAGGCGATTATAACCAATCAGCCTTATAAAATTGGCGGAAATGTTTTAAATCAGGGTCTCATTGAAAATCTCCCTTCTGATGCATGTGTGGAAGTTCCCTGTCTGGTGGATGGAAGCGGTATTACTCCCTGCCATGTTGGCCGTCTTCCAGTCCAGCTGGCTGCCATGAATATGACAAATATTAATCCTCAGCTGATCACCGTGGAAGCGGCTAGAACCAGAAGCAGGGAAATGATTTACCAGGCTGCCATGCTGGATCCCCATACCAGCGCTGAACTCAGCATCCGGGATATCCGGGCTATGGTGGATGAACTGATTGATGCACACGGTGACTATATGAGTATGTACCTATGACAATTCTTCCTCAAATAAGGTTTGCATGTAAAATCTGCTTCCTGTATAATAGATATGAATAATCAGTATCCGATTGAGGGGGCATAGCTTTGACTGAAAAACAGACGAGTTATAAAAGTGTGGCAGGATTCCGTTGTTTAAGAAACATCAAGCGTCAAACCAATGATTTGTATCTGGTTCACTGCGGCATTCAGCAGTGTCCTCCCGGATATACCTACAATCACAAGATTCCCAACGAATATCACCTTCACTTTATTTTAGGGGGAGCGGGTGTTCTTGAGACGGGAGGCACTCATTATGAGCTGGCGGCTGATGATATATTTCTGATACCAAAAGGGCAGCCGATTCAATATCATGCCGACTATGAAAACCCTTGGGAGTATATGTGGATCACCTTTGACGGTACTATGGCAGAAGCCTATTTAGGTTATGCAGGTCTGTTAAACGATCATTGTGCCATCCATTCCCAGATCCCCAACCGGTGCTATCTTCCCATGATACAGAAGATGCTGGACACCAACCAGCTGACCTTTGCCAATGAAATTAAGCGTGTGGGATATCTATATGAGATCCTGTCCACGCTGATTGAGACTCAAAGCAGCCTGCGTACAAGCAGGAATCAGTATGACTATTCCATTGATACTTATGTGGATTATGCCCTTCAGTATATTAAGATGAACTATGACCGTATTAAAGTTCAGGATATTGCAGATTATATCGGAATTAACCGTTCTTATTTAACATCAATTTTTAAAAAGAAGCTGGAAGTTTCTCCTCAGGAATACTTAATGAGATTTCGTTTAAACATTGCTGCCCAGGAACTTGCCGGCACTTACAGATCCATACAGGAAATTGCCACCAGCATCGGTTATGATAATCCGCTGACCTTTTCAAAGATATTCAAGCAGGAATATGGTGTGAGTCCCAGACATTACCGGGAAGAAAAAAAAGAGATTAAGAACGAAAAATGAGGAGGCAGATCCGGGGATCGCCTCCTTTTACTCTATCTGTCTGCTAAGACTTCATTAATCTGAGAAACCAGAACATCACAGTCAATTCCATGAACCTGACAAGCTTCCTCTAAAGACTCTCCCTGAGATGCCGGGCAGCCAAGACAATGCATACCTGCACGCATAAGCATGGGTGCAACGTTGTCATCCATCTCGAGTAATGCTCCGATCAGCATATTTTTATCAATCTGCATCTTGTATCCCTCCTTATAAAATTGTACATACTGTTTTTATAATATAATACTTTTTCATGCAATTAGCAAGGGTTTCATTTCCTTTTTTCTCTGAAACCCTTATAGAAAAATTTATCAATAAGCGCTATTGACATTGTATACAGTATTCATATATAATGTATTCATACAAAGGTCGTAGGAATTATAACCTTTGATGACACTTATTTATTATTGACACTTATTATAAAGATTTTTTATGGAGGTACAAACAAATGAGACCGGAATGGAGAGCTTTTAACAACGGCATCTGGGAACACGAGATTAACGTCAGAGACTTTATTCAGAAGAACTATACCCCTTATGATGGGGATGATACTTTCCTTGCAGGACCGACCAGAAAGACAGAGGAACTGTGGGCACAGGTTATGGAATTAAGCAAACAGGAGCGTGAGGCAGGCGGTGTCCTGGATATGGATACAAAGCTGGTTTCCACTATTACTTCTCATGGCCCGGGGTATTTAGACAAGGACAAAGAAACAATTGTAGGATTTCAGACAGATAAGCCTTTTAAGCGTTCCCTGCAGCCTTACGGCGGTATCCGAATGGCAGAAAAAGCATGTGCAGACAATGGATATACCATTGATTCTGAGGTAAAGGAATTTTTCAACATTCACAGAAAGACTCATAATGCAGGCGTTTTTGATGCCTACACTGAGGAAATGCGTAACTGCCGTTCCAGCCACATTATCACCGGACTTCCGGATGCTTACGGCCGCGGACGTATTATCGGTGATTACCGAAGAGTCGCTCTTTACGGAATTGACCGTCTGATCGAAGATAAGGAAGAACAGAAGAATACAACCCGTACTACCATGTATTCCGATGTAATCCGTGAAAGAGAAGAATTATCCGAGCAGCTCCGTGCTTTAAAGGAATTAAAGAAACTTGGATCTATTTATGGATTTGATATTTCAAAACCTGCCATGAATGTAAAGGAAGCGATTCAGTGGACTTACCTGGCTTACTTAGCTGCAGTTAAGGAGCAGAACGGTGCTGCCATGTCCCTTGGACGTACTTCTACTTTCATTGATATTTATGCTCAGAGAGATTTGGAAGAAGGCACTTACACAGAGGAAGAAGTTCAGGAATTTGTTGATCACTTCATTATGAAGCTTCGTCTAGTGAAGTTTGCACGTACACCAGAATACAATGAGCTTTTCTCAGGAGATCCTACCTGGGTAACAGAGTCGATCGGTGGTGTGGGAATTGACGGACGTCCTCTTGTAACAAAGATGTCCTTCCGTTACCTTCATACACTTGAGAACTTAGGCACTGCACCAGAACCGAATTTAACAGTTCTCTGGTCCACAAAGCTTCCTGATAACTTTAAGCGTTTCTGCGCTAAGACTTCCATCGCATCCTCTTCTATTCAATATGAGAATGATGATTTAATGAGAGTTACCCACGGTGATGACTATGCCATTGCCTGCTGCGTATCTTCCATGAGAGTGGGAAAAGAAATGCAGTTATTCGGAGCACGTGCCAACCTGGCAAAATGTCTTTTATATGCCATCAACGGCGGTGTGGATGAAATCACAAAGAAACAGATAGGCCCGAAATACCGTCCTGTTACTTCTGAATATTTGGATTATGATGAAGTAATGGATGCTTATAAGGATATGATGCAGTGGCTTGCAAACGTTTATGTAAATGCGTTAAACATCATTCACTATATGCATGACAGATACAGTTATGAGCGCATTCAGATGGCTCTTCATGATAAAAAAGTAACCCGTTGGTTTGCAACTGGAATTGCTGGTCTTTCCGTTGTGGCTGACTCACTTTCCGCTATTAAATACGCTAAGGTGAAAGCAATCCGTGATGAAAATGGCATTGTTGTGGATTATGAAATTGAGGGAGATTTCCCGAAATACGGAAACAATGACGACCGCGTGGATCAGATTGCAAATGATCTGGTACACACCTTCATGAACTTTGTGAAGTCAAATCATACTTACCGCGGAGGAATTGCTACAACTTCCATCTTGACAATTACTTCTAATGTAGTATATGGTAAAAACACAGGAGCAACACCTGACGGACGTAAGAAGGGTGAAGCGTTTGCACCAGGTGCAAACCCAATGCACAGAAGAGATACTCATGGTGCAGTCGCATCTCTGGCTTCAGTGGCCAAGCTTCCATTTAAGGACGCTCAGGATGGTATCTCTAACACCTTCTCAATCGTACCAGGAGCTCTTGGCAAAGAGGATAAGATCTTTACCGGAGACTTGGAAGTGGATCTTGAGCTGGCTTTAAGCGAGGACCAGAAGTAAGGAGTGGCTGTTATGGCAGATCCAAATGAAAAACAAATTGATGATATCGTTTCAATGCTGGATTCCTTTATGACCAACAACGGCGGTCATATGAATATTCTTGTAGCTGAGGACGGTACCGTAAACGCCCATAAGACTATGGCAAAGACAGTTACGACAACTAATTCTCTTGACTGTGCCGAAGGCGATGTAGCCTGCCGCGTTCCTACCCTGTTTCAGGGCATGGACCGGGAAGAGGATGAACAATAGTCAGGAGTATCAAATGAACGAAAACACATAAGGAGGATAATGCAATGGCAAATATCAGTGAATCTCAAATCGACAATCTCGTGAACTTATTAGATGGCTATGTAGAAGAAGGCGGACATCACTTAAATGTCAATGTCTTTACAAAGGATACTCTTCTGGACGCACAAAAGCATCCGGAGAACTATCCTCAGCTGACCGTTCGTGTGTCCGGTTATGCAGTTAACTTTATCAAGCTTTCAAAAGAACAGCAGGATGAGGTTATCTCCCGTACATTCCACAGCAATATGTAACAATCAGAAAAGAAGGCGAAGCACTTATGACAGGACGTATCCATTCCATTGAAAGTTTTGGTACCGTCGACGGTCCAGGCGTGCGCATGGTGGTATTTTTTCAGGGCTGCCCCATGCGCTGCCAGTACTGCCACAACCCGGATACCTGGGAACTGGCAGGCGGCAGTCTGATGACAGTTGAGGAAATATTAAAGCAATATGAGTCGTCCCGGCATTTTTACCGGGGCGGAGGTATCACAGCCACAGGCGGTGAGCCGCTGATGCAGCTGGATTTTCTTACCCAGCTGTTTGAAGCAGCAAGAAAAAAGGATATTCATACCTGTCTGGATACCTCTGGAATAACATTTAACAGAAGCAATGAAGAATATGTAAAGAAAATCGACCGTCTTCTTGCTTCAACCAGCCTGGTCATGCTGGATATCAAGCAGATCAATGATATCCGGCATCAACCCTTAACTGGTCATTCCAATGCAGCTATTCTGGATTTTGCCCGCTATCTTGATGAAAAAGAAATTCCTGTCTGGATCCGTCATGTGGTGGTGCCCGGCATCACAGACGAAGCGGCAGATTTATACCATCTTGGACGCTTTATCGGACAGTTAAAAAACGTGAAGGCCCTTGATGTCCTTCCCTATCATGATATGGGAAAGGTAAAATATGAAAGTATGGGGATGGATTATCCGCTGAAAGGCGTTCCACCTTTATCTAAGGAAGAGGCTCTATCTGCTAAGAAGATCATTCTTACCGGAATCAGGGATGCCCGGACTAATGCGCCTGATCCCTATTGCTCCTAAAATTAAACATTAATTGTTACATTTTCTACTTGATTAAATTTTATTAATAGTATAAAATATAGAAAAATGTATAGAATATAAGGAGGTTATTTATCATGGCACGTGTTATTAGTGACGCTTGTGTTAGTTGCGGTTCATGCGAAGGCGAATGCCCAGTAAGCGCTATCAGCCAGGGTGATTCTCAGTTTGTTATTGATGCAGATGCTTGTATCGATTGCGGCGCATGTGAAGGCGTATGCCCAACAGGAGCTATTTCTGAAGCTTAATAATTTGAATACATATATGCCTCTTCCGTAAGGGAGGGGCATTTTGTTATTGATTTCCATATCTTTTTATTATCACTAATGTTAGTTGTGAAAGGAAGTTAGTATGAAAAAACCGCTGATAGGATTGACACCTGCCCACGATACGGATAATAATGATATTAAGATGAGACCCACCTATTTACGGGCTTTAAAGGCTGCGGGGGGGATTCCGGTTGTTATGCCGCTGGAGGCTGATGAGGAAGAACTGAAGCAGCTGGCTGATGCGTTGGATGGTTTTTTGTTTACTGGAGGACCGGATGTTCATCCGTTTTTGTTTGGTGAGGAAACACAGGTACACTGCGGGAATGTATCGGAGGCAAGGGATCGGATGGAGATTGAGCTGCTGCCATTTGTTCTGGAGAAACAAAAGCCGGTTCTTGGGATTTGCAGAGGGATTCAGGTGTTGAATATCGCTATGGGCGGGACGATCTGGCAGGATATCTTTTCTATGACAAAATCGGACTTTCCTATCGCACATACGCAGCCATTTGCATATCATATGCCCAGCCATACGGTTTCTTTGAAAAAGGGAACGATGCTAAGGGAAATCGCTGGTATGGATACATTACGGGTTAACAGCATGCATCATCAGGCGGTAAAGGATTTGGGGCAGGGTCTGATTGCATCGGCTTACTCTCCGGATGATTTGATTGAGGCGATTGAAATGCCTGGTTATCCCTTCTTTGTGGGTGTTCAGTGGCATCCGGAATATCTATGGGAAAAGAATGAGGAAGCTTTTCGGCTTTTTAAGAGGTTTGTGGAAGCTTGCTGAGAATTAAGACGTTCTGAAAAATCCGCAGTTTACACGTTCAGTGGCAACTGCGGATTTTTTGCCTGAGCCGCTTTTCGGCTCTTTTTATCTGAAAGTGAGAGAATGTTATAACTTTTTTCCGTTTCGACCAAATTTCTTTTTGCGATTAAAGAAGGGGATCTTGGATGCTGCAGCTTCTGCACGGCCTTTGTTGTCTTTCTGATAGGTACGCATTAGCTCGTCCAACTGTTTGTAGCGCTCTTCTTCTTTTTCTTCTTTCAGGTTCATTAAGTACTCCATTTCCTTAATGACCTTGTCATTGACCAGACTGCTGACGTCCTGGCTCAACTGCTCATTATTTAACTCCAACGCACGTCCAATGATGTGATTCATGATTTCCTGAAACTGTTCCATCTTTCCCTGTGCAATAGAGACCTGTGCTGTGTTATGTACCTCCAGGCCCGACTCGCCGTCTTCTCCGGCTAATCCACTGTCTTTTAATTCCTGGGTCATCTGCCCCTCCAATAACTCATCAGGTATAACCGGATCCTTTCCGTCCCCAATGACTTTTTCAAGCGCTGTCTTAATGGCTTTTAACTGATATCCCTTTTCCTTTAAGTCCTTGATCTGCTTGAATAAACGGATGTGTGCTTCGGTGTAATACCGGTGTCCCATTTCATTCCTGGGAATGTTTAACTCTAGCTCGTCCTCCCAGTATCTAAGGACATGGGATTCTACATCAACCTTTTTTGATGCATCCGATATTAAGTAATGTATCTCAGCCATAGCTATATCCTCTCCTTTGGTTCGTTTAGTTTTCATAACCTTACTATTTATATCTTATGCGGGTATGATACGGATTATGAATAAGATGTTGAAATTTTTTATGGGAGGGAAGGGAATTTTCGAGGGGGGTGGAAAAAATAAGAGGCTTGAGAGGACGGTAAGCCGCAGGAACCATCTGGTTGAAAAATTGTTTCACAATTTTTCAACCAGATGGGGAGCGTTCGCTCCATAGAAAAAGGGGTAGCCCCTCTGGGAAAAACAAATGCATTTGTTTTTCCCAGAG
>NZ_DALYXB010000016.1:0-122802 GCF_031982545.1 Lacrimispora sp. | reverse complement strand
TGTGCATCGGAAAGTCCTGTTTTATTGAGAGGTTATTTCACAGCCCCTTTTTTTATCAGTGCCAGTTCAGAGCACTGTAAGCATCTAAAAGTCCTCCACTTACAACTTTGCCTGAAAGAGTATCCAGTTTTCTGCTGGAGTTTAGAATAATAGTTTTCACATCTGTCAGGCTTATGTCAGTCCGATAAGAATAGAGCATGGCTGCAACGCCTGTCACCATAGGTGCCGCCATTGAAGTACCACTCATATATCCATATGAGTTATCCGGAATGGTGCTTAAGATATAGGTGCCGGGGGCTGCGATATCCACACTTGCAGCTCCGTAATTGGAATCCTTGCTCAGCGTTCCGTCAAATAAGATGTTAGCCACAGATATAATATTATCATAAGGAAGAGAGGCGGGATAAACAGGGTAGACATCTGTATTGTAACCAAGGCCTGATACCCCTCCGTTGCCGCAGGAGACTACAAAAAGCATATGAGAGTTCTTCATTGTCTGGGCAAGTTCTTCGCTGTATCCGGTTGTTCCCATACTCAGATTACAGATGGAAGCTCCTTTTTCCTCGGCATATTTAATTGCCTTGATGACAGCATCAGGGGAACCAACCCCTTCTTTTCCTCCCAGCGCTTTTAATGGCATGATTTTAACATAATTATTATCGGTAATGCCGGCGATTCCATAAGAACCTCTGGATGCACTGATGGTTCCGGCAGCATGGGTACCGTGACTGTCTTCACTGCCACAAAAAACTTTATTATTGTTTGAATAGAAGTTCCAGCCGTGAATATCATCCACATAACCATTGCCATCGTTGTCAATGCCGTCTCCGTCTATCTCTCCCGGGTTGGTCCAGATTGCATTGCGTAGTTCCTGATGATTGATATCAATACCGGTATCAATAATTGCTACAATAACAGACCGTTTGCTTTGTGCCTGATCATACAGTGACCATGCCGGTTGAATGTTAATGTCGATTCCTGAAACAGCATGAGTAACTTTAGATTCATAGTTTCCAGGCCCTGGTTTTGGGATAGATAAGTTTCCTCCGTTGTTGACTTCGCTGTATAGGTTATCTACGTACTTAAATTTCTGTACCAGCTCAATGAGGCGAAATTCTCCGTCATTCTTTAAACCCCACTGATAAGTGGAAAATTCATCAGAAGGCGAGAGGTTGTTAAGCCCTGGACCAAGTGCCATGACATGGAAGTCTTGTCCCTGATCTTTTGATGATATATGCAGCGGTTCTACTGATGCGCCTGAAGTGTCGCCCAGGGGATTCAGCCAGAGTGAATACCCAGCAAGCAGGATTGCCAGGGACAGACATGCAGCGCGGATTATCTTTTTCATGTTTTCTTACTCCTTATAAAATAAACTGTCTTAACGATTTCCTTATTATATCATAAACCCTACGCTGTTTGCTGGAAAATTATGTGAAAATAATATTAATTTTTATTATGAAACAGCCCGGCGTCATGCCGGGCTGCAATCAAAATCATTCGTCTTCGTCAATTTGGGTATATTCCGTACCTGAATTACTGGTTTCCTGGCTGTCCTGAGCTTCCTTTAAAGCCGCTCTTCTTGCTAACTCAGCATTGGCCTCCGCTTGTGAAATGGTTCCCTTATCAACAAGGTCACTAATTTCTTCTTCTGTCAGGCTGGTTAAAACGGTAGAGGAGCTTGTATTATCCGTTGAAGAGGTTTCTGTTACATTGGAATCCTTTGGTGGAGGTGGTCCCTGCATTTTTTGCTGATATGCCCGTCCCTCCTGGCTGATTTCGATTGTGTCCACACTTTGCGAGGTACTTAAAACCGTTTTTGTCGCAGCTGCATCAGTTACCGTTTGGGAAGCCGTGATCTGTGCGCTTTCCGCAGCCGCCTGTTCTGCCGCTTTCTTTTCTTTTTCCTTCTGCAGCTGAAGCTCTTGCAGCTGGTCGTAGGAAGAAGAACCTGATAGTCCTGATATTTCCATTCCCATTTCCTCCTTTGTATAAATTACAGTAAAAGTATATCATTTACATGTGTTCATTGACTGAAATTAGCCTGAAAAACAAAAATTTAATTGCTTGTTTCCCGCTTTTTATTGAAATATCTTTTTCATTTATGATATGATTACTTTGCACAGAAAGGGGATAAACAGATATGGATAAGGCAGTTGTTTACAACCGTTTGGCGGGAGGGCTCATTGTATCCTGCCAGGCTCTGCAGGATGAACCTCTTTACAGCTCTTATATTATGTCCCGCATGGCATATGCGGCAAAAGAAGGCGGTGCAGTCGGAATACGGGCAAACTCCATATCCGATATCCGGGAAATAAAAAAGACAGTTGATCTGCCTGTAATAGGCATTATCAAACAGAAGTATGAGGGGTATGAAACAGTCATAACTCCTACCAGGCTGGAAGTGGAAGCCCTGGTTTTGGAGGGAGTAGAAATTATCGCTCTGGACTGTACAATAAGACCCCATCCATCTGAAAAAATTTCAGAGGATTTTTTATATAAAATCAGGGAGGAATTTCCAGATCAGCTTCTCATGGCAGATTGTTCCAATTACGCAGAAGGAATGGCTGCTGCACGTCTGGGAATGGACTTTATTGGCACTACTCTTAGTGGATATACGGATTATACACGAAATAGACGGCTTCCGGATGTGGAACTGATTGAACAGCTTTGCAGGGATTGCGGGAAGCCTGTGATTGCGGAGGGAGGGATTAAAACCCCCCATCAGCTAGCGTGCGCATTTAAGGCAGGGGCGTGGGCTGCAGTAGTGGGAAGTGCGATTACTAGACCAAGAGAGATAACGAGGGAGTTTATCATTGGTGCCGGGTGCCGCACCCAGGAATTTAAAGAGTATAAACAAAAGGGAGAGTCAGAGTGATGAAAGGCGATTTTTTGACCAGGATCCGGGCGGAGTACAATCAATTTACGAAAGCTGAGCGGAAGGTGGCAGATTACATTTTACAGAACTACAGAGAGGTACTGTTTCTATCTATTACGGATCTGGCAGAAGCGTGCGAGGTAGGTGATACTACGGTATTTCGTTTTTGCAAAACCCTGGAGTTAAAAGGGTATCAGGAGTTTAAAATGCTGTTGTCTTTAAGTCTCCACGACGAGACTACAGGCCAGGGGCGTTTAGAAGGAGATATCAGCCTGAAGGATTCTTTTGCTGAAGCCTCACGAAAAGTGCTTAATACCAATATGAGTGCGCTTGAAGAGACCTATTCTCTTTTAAATGAGGAAAACTTTGATCAGGTTATCCGGTATCTTCATGAAGCAAAGAGAATTTGCTTTTTTGGTGTTGGAGCAAGCATGCTTTCTGCCATGAAGGCAGCAAATAAATTTCTTAGAATTGAACCCAAGGTGTCCTGCGTGTCAGATTCCCATATGCAGGCTATGGTGGCTTCCATGATGGGGGAGGGGGAGGCAGCCGTTATATTTTCGTATTCAGGTGCTACGAAAGATACCATTCATGTGGCAGAACTTGCTAAAAAAGCAGGAGCGACAACAATTTGCATTACCCGATTCGTAAAGTCACCCCTCACCTCTTTTTCAGATGTAACTCTGCTTTGCGGGGCCAATGAAGGACCGCTGCAGGGCGGGTCCACATCCTCAGAGATCAGCCAGCTTTTTTTGATTGATTTGATGTATACAGAATATTACAGAAGATATTTTGATATCTGCAATCAGGTGAATGAAAGAGTCTCCGCATCTGTATTGGATAAAATGTGCTGACAGGAACAGTTCAAGGTTTTTTCAAGGATCAGGTGTTAGTCTATATCCGGTGGAAACAAACTCCCTTTTTCTTTAAATGAATAGTATTACTGAAATGGGCCGGTACTTCCGGTCCTTTTTTCATACCCATTTCACACAATTAACATAGAAAGTTCAATAAAAAATCATTGATTTTAGTTTTAATAAAAGTAAATAGTAAAACGAAAAGGAGAAATAATGAGGATACTTCTGGTAGAGGATGAAACCTCGCTGTCTGCAGCTGTTGCAGAAATATTAAGGCGGAACCGGTATGAGGTTGATACTGCTTACGATGGAGAAGAAGCGGTCCATTTTGGGGAAACCGGTATTTACGATGTTATATTGCTGGATATTATGCTACCAGGGAAGGATGGTCTCTCTGTTCTTCGCCAGCTGAGAAAAGGAGGAATACAATCCTCCGTACTGCTTCTCACTGCAAAGTCCGAAGTAGAGGATCGGATTGCGGGACTTGATACCGGCGCAGATGACTATCTTGCAAAACCCTTTGCCATGGGAGAACTTATGGCCAGAATCAGGGCTTTGGGAAGAAGAACGGGACAATTTACCGGAGATATATTGCGATATGGAGATTTAGAACTGGACCGGAATACCAGCGAACTTTGCTGTGGGGAGCGGCGTGTAAAACTGGGTGTAAAGGAGTATCAAACGATGGAAATGCTTTTAACAAACAGCCGGCAGATAATAACCAAGGAATTGTTTGCAGAGAAAGTCTGGGGATATGCAAATGAGGCGGAGTATAATCAGGTAGAAGTATACATATCTTTTCTCCGAAAAAAAATGGCATATCTGGAATGTGATACATCAATAAAGACCATTCGTGGCAGGGGATATAAGCTGGAGGAGCAGGCGATATGATTAAAAGGCTGAGATATCAATTTATTCTTATCTCTATGTCCAGTGTAGGTGTGATTTTTTGCTTTATGCTTTTTGCAATCAATATTTCCATGACAGTAAGCATGAGAAAAGATGCCATATTTACGCTACAACGTGTGATAGAAAACCAGGAACAGGAGCCTTTACTGAAAAAGGGAGATATAGCTGGTAAGAAGGTTCCCCGTATTTCCAATCTGAAAAGAACCACTGTTGCTAAGTTAAATGATAACGGTCAGATTACGGCCATTATTGATAATGGGAATAAGAACTTATCAAGGGATGAGATCCAGCAGCTGACGGAAGAAATATATAAGGCTGGAAAGGAAAATGGGATGGTGCAGGAAAACCAGTTTCTTCTGCATAAAACCTCTTATGGCTATATCCTCGCATTTATGGATTGTTCTCACGAGCTTGAGAACACCAGGCGCCTGGTAAATATCTGCCTGGTCATTGGCATACTGGCAGTGGGGGTTTTAATGATAACAGTTATCTTTTTATCAAATCTGGTTGTCAATCCCATTGAAGAGGGATTTCAAAGGCAAAAGCAGTTTGTGGCAGATGCCAGCCATGAACTGAAAACGCCTTTATCTGTGATATCAGCCAATGTAAGCGTACTTGAGGATATGTATGGAGAGAATCAGTGGACTTCCTATGTGCAGACAGAGATTGAACGGATGAGCCGTTTGATCAATGATATGCTGAAGCTGGTCAGAATGGAGCAGCCGGCCGTAACTTCTTCAGGAGAACCGTTTGATTTTAGCAAAATGGCTATGGAGGTATTGCTCCCATATGAATGTCTGGCCTATGAACAGGGAAAGCAGTTTATGTATGAAGTGGAGCCCGGACTTAAATTTAATGGCATCCGGGATTCACTGACTCAAATGCTTCATATTTTTGTGGATAATGCATTTAAATATTCAGAAGCCAGGGGTGAAGTAAAAGTCACTGTAAAGAAGATTAAAAAGAAAATCTGCATTAAGGTCTATAATACCGGAGAGGGCATTTCTGAAAACGCCAGAAAGCAGATTTTTCAGCGGTTTTACAGAGAAGAAGACTCCCATAACAGAAGAACGGAAGGGTATGGTCTGGGATTATCCATTGCGCAAACAATATTAGATCTTTATCATGGTAAAGTCAATGTACTGAGTGACGGACAAACCTATGCATCCTTTGAAATTCAATTATAACTTCAAGGTATTTTCAAGGTAATAAGTTTAAGATGTACACATCAGCCTCAATTAAGAGCTGGCAAAATGTATAACATACAAAAAGGAGTGTGCATCTTATGAAGAAAAAATACTGTGCTGCTGCAGGGTTGTCGGCAGTGTTCCTTACCATTGGTGCAGCAATGACCTCTATGGCGGCTGAAACAGGGTGGATCAATGAAAATGATAACTGGGTATACTTGGACTCGGATGGAAGTAAGGTGACTTCCAGCTGGAAAAAGTCAGGAGATAACTGGTATTATCTTAATACCGACGGAGAAGTGGAAAAGAATACCTGGATTGATGATACCTATTATGTAAATGAAGACGGCGTTATGCAGATGAACCAATGGGTTCATTCCGATGAGGATGACTCACCTTCTGGTGAGGAAGGCTGGTATTATCTTGGGACGGCCGGCAAGATAGTGACTGATAGCTGGAAACAGATTAACAATGAATATTATTACTTTGATGATGATGGCCGAATGGGAACTGGCTGGCACTTTGAAGATGATTCTGCCTATTATCTGGGAGATGAAAATGACGGCGCAAGAAAACAGGGGTGGCTGTGTCTGGAATACGAAAGTGATAATGAGCCTGAAGAAGGTGATGTCAGTGATTCAACAGCCTCTGGTGATGGTTCAGAATGGTTCTACTTTCAGTCAAATGGAAAAATAGTAAAATCCTCAGACGGATATACTTCCAAATCCATTAATGGCTCAAAATTCTATTTTGATGAAAAAGGAATTATGCAAAACGGCTGGGTGGCGGTTGCCAGTGCTGCCAGTGCAGATTCTACCGGAATCAGCGAGTTTAAGTATTTTGGAGATGAGAATGATGGAGCCATGGCAACTGGCTGGAAGTATTTAACCGATCACCCGTCCGATTCAGATGATAAAAGCGATATAACAGAAGGAACCGATACTCCTGAAGAAGGTGATGGATACTGGTATTATTTTGATACAAGCGGCGTTCCTAAATATTTAGCTCAAGATTCCGAAACCCTTACTTCGGCCACTGTAAGAATTAATGGGAGTTCCTATTTCTTTGATCAATATGGCTGTATGCAGTCAGGACTGATTGGTTTT
Organism: Lacrimispora sp.; assembly: GCF_031982545.1. Classification (GTDB taxonomy): domain Bacteria; phylum Bacillota; class Clostridia; order Lachnospirales; family Lachnospiraceae; genus Lacrimispora. Next base: position 115,868 of record NZ_DALYXB010000016.1, on the reverse strand, counting down.
AATTTTGGTGATACGGAATATTCCTCCTATTTTGGAAACAGTGACAATGACGGTAAAATGAAGACTGGAAAGCAGACAGGTGTCTATGACGGAGATGATGACACCGGTACATATTACTTCAATACTTCCGGAAGCTATAAGGGAGGTGGATATACAGGAGTAAAGGACGATTACCTCTATTATAAAGGGAAACTGGTAGAAGCTGACGAAGACAGTGATTATCAGGTGTTCTGCATAAATGTAAGCGGAACAGATACCTACTATCTGGTTAATGAATCAGGGAAGGTTCAGACATCCAATAAGAAATATAAGTCCGATGGTGATTATAAGTATCAGTACAGCAGTGGAACTATCTATCTGATTGATTCAGACGGAGAGAATCCAACAGAGGTTACAACCTCGGATTGTTCAGCACTGCCTAATGTTTCATTTGATGCTGAATATACATTTGAATAGACTGCATATTAATAGAACAGAGAAAAAGATCAATGGGCTGGACCTGCTGGTCTTTTTCTCATTTTTATACTGTTTCATTGTAAACAAGGATTGATAGAACTTCATTTTATGTGATAAAATAATAGATATGCTTTATGAGGAGGACCCAATGGAAGAAAAATATTTTCGTAATAAAATTGTCTGGTTTACATTTCTTTTTAGTATTCTGGTGATTTGGGTTCATTCATATAATGCGGTTCTATTTTTAGGTAAAACCGGTTTAGGCTACCGGATTGACTGGTTGGAACGATTCTGGGGAAATACAGTAGCACAAATTTCAGTTCCCGGATTTTTTTTGATTTCTTCTTATTTATTTTTCCGTGGATTTACATGGAAGCAGATTTGGGTAAAATGGAATTCCAGGATACGAAGCATTTTAGTACCTTATATTATATGGAACTCTCTTTATTATCTTGGATATGCCATTGGCAGCAGAATCCCTTTTATCTCTACCATAATTGGAAAGGGCACAATTCCCTTACACATAAAGGAAGCCGTCCAGGCAGTGCTTTTTTATTCTTATAATTACGTTTTCTGGTATTTGCACCAGTTGATCCTGCTGGTTTTTCTGGCACCGGTTATCTACGTTGCCATGAGAAAAAAAACAGTTGGCAGGCTGATACTGGCAGGAATTCTCGGTTCCATTTACCTGGGTGGTGCACTTCCTTTCTTAAACCTGGATGCCCTGTTTTATTATTCTTTTGGGGCATATGCTGCTTTGCATGGGAAAGAGATTGCAGAGAATTCATTTAGCCGTCGGGGGATCGCAACCGGGGCAGTTCTCTTTCTTGCTGCCTGCCTGGTAGTAATCATTGATATTCCCGGTAATGTTAAGGGGGAAATTGCAGCGTCCACGGTATGCTTCCGTCTTCTGATGCCTGTGAGCCTGTGGCTTATGGTACCTGGCAGATATTTAAAAGAAGCAGGTAATTGGATGAAACAAAATTTCTTTCTGTATGCCACGCATTTTTCCGTTGTAAGGTTAATTAATAAAACGGGAGCATTGCTGCTCCCGCCAGTTCCGGCTATTTCTCTCGGTCTTTATATCATTATGCCGGTTTTTTGTATTCTTTTCAGCTGCGCTGTCGGTTCCTTTTTGAGAAAATATCTTCCCCAGATCTGGTTCCTGCTTAATGGAGGACGTTGATCTGAACGATACTAAATACGGTCAGCAGACCATCTCCCGGAAGCCCCGCATGGAAGGATAAGACCAGAGCTTTTCACAGGAAGCCCAACTTCATCAGACTGAACACTTCCGCCGAATTTGCTGGTGATCTCCGTGGAAATCATATAAGACAACACAGACGGAGCCAGTCCTGTTGTGTAGGAGTTGATGAGGAAGAATAACGGGGTGTCGGATAAGAGCTGGGAACAAAGCTTTACAAAGGGATAAATGGAATCTTCGATCTTCCAGATCTCCCCTTTAGGCCCCCTGCCATAAGACGGAGGATCCATAATAATGGCATCGTAACGGCTACCTCTTCTGATTTCACGTTCTACGAACTTCACGCAATCATCCACAATCCACCGGATGGAGGCAGATTCAAGTCCTGATGAACGGGCGTTTTCCTTGGCCCAGCCCACCATGCCCTTAGAAGCGTCCACATGGGTAACTAAAGCTCCTGCCTGAGCAGCAGCCAGTGTTGCTCCGCCTGTATAAGCAAATAAATTCAGCACTTTCACCGGTCTCCCAGCCTTCTTAATCTTATCCCCGAACCAGTCCCAGTTTGCAGCCTGTTCCGGAAAAAGTCCTGTATGTTTAAAACTGAAGGGCTTTAACTGAAAGGTTAATTCCTTATAGCTGATGGTCCACTGTTCCGGCAGATGAAAGAATTCCCACTCCCCGCCGCCTTTTGCACTGCGGTGGTAATGGCCGTTCATTTTTGTCCAGCCGGTTTCTTTCTTCAGGGTGGACCAGATGACCTGGGGGTCAGGACGGACTAAAAGGTAGTTTCCCCACCGTTCTAATTTTTCCCCCTCAGAACAATCTATTACTTCATAATCTTTCCAGCCGTCTGCAATCCACATACTTGATGCCGCCTTTCTTTCTATATAAATACAATTATTTTATCTTTATGATTCTATGATTATACTGGATGGAGCTTTTAGCGTCAAGGTGATTCACACCTTGTCTGATGGTTCTATATATTATAGTATAATGTTAAGTAAAGAGGTGTAAGACTTATGGGCTGTTTCCGGATGGGATTTTCTTTCGGCTGCTGTGGATGCAATTGCTGGTGCAACTGGCGGGGATGTAACGGCTGCGGCTGGATCTGCAGTAACGGCTGTAATAGATGCTGCAATAACTGTTCAGGCTGCAGAAGGTGCGGGTCCTGCAGAAGGTGCAATAATTGCTGCAGGAGAAATAACTGCTGCAGATAGACAACATTTTAAATAGATCAGGTAAACAGGCAGTGACGGAGGAAGTTAGTTACAATCCACACCGGCACTGCCTTTTTCCGCCTTTTTCATGGAATTTTAATACAGCAATAATTTTGTAATAGAATTGAAAGATTAAAACAGTTGAATAATCTAAGATTAATTGTTAAAATAAATTATAGTAAAAAAGGAAATCCCTGTAAGGAGTGAAGATATGAAAAGAAAAGGTCTCATTGTACTGGCAGCAGCTGCCATGCTGACAGTCGGAGCTTCATCTTTGGACGCCTGGGCGGCCGAGGGGTGGGCGCAGGCAGGAAGTACCTGGGTGTATTATGATTCAAGCGGCGGCAAAGTAAGCAGCACCTGGAAAAAGGGTGCGGATAATTTGTGGAGATATTTGAACAGCAATGGTGAGATGGCAGTCAACACCTGGGTTGAGAACACTTATTATATGGATTCCAACGGAATTCTCGTAACGGATAAATGGATGAAGTTCAAGGATTCCGGAAGCAGTGATTATAAGTGGTATTATTTTGGCAGCAGTGGCAAAGCGATTATGGACAACTGGTCTAAAATCGACAATAAGTGGTACTACTTTGATGCCAATGGTGAGATGCAGACAGGCTGGATCCTTGATGACATGTATTATTCCGGAGCTGACGGAGTGATGAAGACAGGCTGGCAGAAGCTTTATCCGCCGGACAGTAACGACGAAGGCCGGGTCACACCTGGAGATACCGATGACGGAAAGAACTGGTATTATTTTAGTGAAAACGGTAAAAAGTATATACCAAAGGATTTCTCCGGAGATTATGGCACTTATAAGATTGACGGAACTGCTTACTGCTTCGATGACAGGGGCGCACTTCAGACTGGCTGGAAGAAGGTCGGAGTTGATAATGCAGAATACGAGATTCAGAATTATAAATTTTATGACACCAATGGAAAGTTGCGTGAAGGCTGGTTTTCCACAGAGCCCCCTCATGATATAAGCGGATATGAAGAAAGCGTGGAGTGGTTTTATTTTTCCAGTACAGGAATTCCAAAAGCCGGTCCGAAAGAAGGAGAGGCAAGTACATCCAACCTGGTGAAGATAAAAGATAAGACATATTTGTTTAATGAATTGGGTGTTCCTGTATATGGACTTCAGAAGATCAGAATAGGAAGCAGCTCTGAGTATACGGCTTTCTATTTCGGAGATAAGAAAACCAGCAATATGCAAAAGGGAAAAGTCAAGGTAACAGAAGGTGACGGAAACGATAGTACCTATTATTTCAGTGACAGCGGAAGAGGTTATACCGGCGTTAAGGATGGCTATCTCTACTATATGGGAAAACTTCAGTGTGCAGACGAGGGCAACAAATATGAGCCGATCTCCATTCCTACAGGAAGTGCCAGAACGACTTATGTTGTGAGTACATCAGGTAAGGTGTCCAAAAGTACGACGGTAAAAAGTGCAGATGGTGTAAAATATAAGACAGGAAGCAATGGAACCCTGTTGAAAGTAGATGAGGAAAACCCCTCTGGGAATGAAGGAAAAGAACCTTCGGAACCAGCCTGGAAGTAAATAAAATCCATAAAAAAGCGCAGAATCTGAGAAAAAAAGATTTTGCGTTTTTTTTGAAAAAAGTACTTGCATTACCATGGAAAATATGGTATTCTGTTAAGGCTGTGGCATGATAGCTGTGAAACGTGAGGTTGCTGCTGAAAAGCAGGTTTTCCGTGGAGCGAATGTCAAGTTAGGAAACTGGCGACAAGTCACTGTACAATTTAAAATTCTGTTTGTTTCAAACGGATGGTCAGTGTGGGTCATTGATGACACACACGGGAACGTGTACAGTCACCGCTTGTCGTACTTCTACTAAGTGCGAAAAGGAGGCGACTTTTTTTATGGCAAGTCAAGTAATGAGAATCACATTAAAGGCGTATGATCATCAGTTAGTTGATCAGTCTGCGGGCAAGATTATCGACACTGTAAAAAAGACAGGATCAAAAGTGAGCGGACCGGTGCCGTTACCAACCAAGAAGGAAGTGGTAACTATCTTAAGAGCGGTTCACAAGTACAAAGATTCCAGAGAGCAGTTCGAGCAGAGAACCCACAAGAGACTCATCGATATCATTACACCAAGCCAAAAAACTGTTGATGCATTATCCAGACTGGAAATGCCGGCAGGGGTGTATATCGATATCAAGATGAAGAATAAATAATCTTCATCGAAAGAAACAATTTAGGTAATGTCCTGAAGGGTTTTAATATAGAAGCAACACTTTTTCCTCTAAGGAATCAACATCTCCATGGACGGAAACGGAACGTAAGCAATTACGGAATCGTCGGCCGCGGGAGTCATAGTGTTCCACGTATATTGGACTGTTCTAGGATGATTGCGAAAGCAATCCGCTGTAGAATTAATAACCAGGAGGTAAAAACATGAAGAAGGGTATTTTAGCTACCAAAGTCGGAATGACACAGATCTTCAATGAAAATGGAGTATTAACTCCAGTAACAGTTCTTCAGGCTGGTCCTTGTGTAGTAACACAGGTTAAAACAGTTGAGAATGATGGTTACAGTGCAGTACAGGTTGGTTATGTTGACAAGAGAGAAAAGCTGGTCAGCAAGCCATTAAAAGGCCATTTTAATAAGGCTGGAGTATCTTACAAGAGATTTGTAAGAGAATTTAGATTAGAGAATGCTGAACAGTATTCTGTAAAAGACGAAATCAAAGCTGATATCTTTGCTGCAGGCGATAAGATTGATGCAACCGCAATCTCCAAAGGTAAAGGTTTCCAGGGTGCTATCAAGAGACACGGACAGTCCAGAGGACCTATGGCTCACGGTTCCAAGTTCCATCGTCATGCTGGTTCCAATGGTGCTGCTTCTGATCCAAGCAAGGTATTTAAAGGCAAGAAGATGCCTGGCCAGATGGGTAATAAGAAGATCACAATCCAGAACCTCGAAATCGTTAGGGTTGATATTGAAAACAACCTGATTCTGGTTAAGGGTGCTGTACCAGGACCTAAGAAGTCTCTCGTAACAATCAAGGAAACAGTAAAAGCAGCTAATTAATGCTTTTATAAGAAAGGAGGATTACACAGATGGCAAACGTATCTGTTTACAATATGGAAGGTAAAGAAGTTGGCACATTAGAGTTAAGCGATGCAGTGTTTGGTGTTGAAGTAAATGAACACCTTGTACACATGGCAGTCGTAAGCCAGCTTGCAAATAAGCGCCAGGGAACACAGAAGGCAAAAACACGCGCTGAAGTATCCGGCGGCGGTAGAAAACCGTGGAAACAGAAAGGAACCGGTCATGCCAGACAGGGTTCAACAAGATCTCCTCAGTGGACAGGCGGCGGAGTTGTATTCGCACCAACACCAAGAGATTATACAATCAGACTGAACAAGAAGGAAAGAAGACTTGCTCTGAAATCCGCACTGACCAGCAGAGTGAACGAGAATAAGTTCATCGTTGTTGATGAGTTAAAGTTTGATGAAATCAAGACAAAGAAGTTCCAGGCTGTATTAGACAACTTAAAGTTATCCAAAGCTCTTGTAGTTGTTGGAGATGACAGCGCTAACACAGTAATGAGCGCAAGAAACATCGCTGCTGTTAAGACTGCTTTTGTTAACACAATCAATGTATACGATATCTTAAAGTATAACACAGTTGTTGCTACCAAGACTGCTGTTGCAGCAATCGAGGAGGTGTACGCATAATGGCAGATATTAAATATTACGACGTGATTCAGAAACCAATCGTAACTGAGAAGAGCATGAACGCTATGGCTTCTAAAAAGTACACATTTTTAGTGCACACAGATGCGAATAAGACGATGATCAAGGAAGCTGTTGAAAAGATGTTCCCAGGCACCAAGGTAGCCAGCGTGAACACCATGAACTTAGACGGAAAGACCAAAAGAAGAGGAACAACCTTCGGTAAGACATCTAAGACTAAGAAAGCAATCGTTCAGTTAACAGCTGACAGCAAAGATATCGAAATTTTCGAAGGACTGTAAGATCGGAACGCTTGGCATGAAGTCATTCGGGCCCGGCGTCAACGATTTTCAGTTACCTTAGTGATGAACATTATATCACAATAAACAAGATACGCCAGGTGGCGTTGAAAGGAGATACAAAATGGGAATCAAAAAGTATAACCCATATACCCCTTCCAGAAGACAAATGACCGGATCTGATTTCAGCGAAATCACAAAGTCAACTCCTGAGAAATCCTTAATCAGCAAAACTATTAAGAAAACAGCCGGCCGTAATAACCAGGGTAAAATTACTGTTAGACATCGCGGAGGCGGCGTTAAAAGAAAATATAGAATCATTGACTTCAAGAGAAACAGCAAGGACGGCATTGCAGCAACTGTAATCGGTGTTGAATACGATCCGAACAGAACTGCTAATATCGCACTGATCAGCTATGTAGACGGAACAAAGGCTTATATCCTTGCTCCAGCTGGTTTAACAGACGGAATGACTGTTATGAGCGGCGAGACTGCAGAAGCAAGAGTAGGTAACTGCCTTCCATTAAGCAAGATCCCGGTTGGTGCTCAGGTTCATAACATTGAGCTTTACCCAGGAAAAGGCGGACAGCTGGTTCGTTCTGCTGGTAACAGCGCGCAGTTAATGGCAAAAGAAGGAAAATATGCAACTCTTCGTTTACCTTCCGGCGAAATGAGAATGGTTCCAATCAACTGCAGAGCTACCATCGGTGTTGTAGGTAATGGTGATCATAACCTGATCAATATCGGTAAAGCTGGTAGAAAACGTCACATGGGATTCCGTCCTACAGTTCGCGGTTCCGTTATGAACCCGAATGACCATCCACACGGTGGTGGTGAAGGTAAGACTGGTATCGGCCGTCCAGGTCCATCAACACCATGGGGCAAACCAGCACTTGGCTTAAAGACCAGGAAGAAAAACAAGCAGTCTAACAGATTAATCGTTAGAAGAAGAGATGGAAAGACCGTTAAATAAATGAAGGAGGTTAGAACCTATGGCTCGCTCACTTAAAAAAGGACCATTTGCAGATGCTCATTTACTGAAAAAAGTAGATGCTATGAACGCAGCAGGACAAAAGCAGGTAATTAAGACTTGGTCTCGCCGTTCTACAATCTTCCCACAGATGGTTGGACATACAATTGCAGTTCATGATGGCAGAAAACACGTTCCGGTATATGTTACAGAAGATATGGTTGGACATAAACTGGGTGAATTCGTTGCTACCAGAACTTACAGAGGACATGGAAAAGACGAGAAAAAATCTGGTCGTAAGTAATAGAGAAGCAGACACCCTCCGGGTATTCTTATTTGAGAATTCCCCAAGGGCGTTAAAGTTGAAAGGAGGATTCACCAATGGCTAAGGGACATAGAAGCCAGATTAAGAGAGAAAGAAATGCCCAGAAGGACATAAGACCATCAGCAAAGTTATCCTATGCTAGGGTTTCAGTTCAGAAGGCATGCTTTGTATTAGATGCCATCAGAGGCAAAGATGCTGTTTCAGCACTTGGTATTGTAACTTACAATCCCAGATATGCTTCTACTTTAATAGAGAAGTTATTAAAATCAGCAATTGCAAATGCTGAGAACAATAACGGTATGGACCCTGCAAAACTTTATGTAGAAGAGTGTTTTGCAAACAAGGGACCGACAATGAAGAGAGTAAAACCAAGAGCACAGGGCCGCGCTTACAGAATCGAAAAGAGAATGAGCCACATCACCATCGTGCTTAATGAAAGATAAGGAGGCAAATAATGGGACAGAAAGTTAATCCACACGGCTTAAGAGTCGGTGTTATTAAAGACTGGGACTCAAAATGGTATGCTGAAGCTGATTTCGCAGACAACTTAGTAGAAGACTATGCGATCAGAAAATTCCTGAAGAAGAAATTATACAGCGCCGGCATTTCTAATATTGAAATTGAACGTGCATCTGACCGCGTTAAAGTTGTTATCCACACAGCAAAGCCAGGTGTGGTAATCGGTAAGGGTGGATCTGAGATCGAAAGAATCAAAGCAGAAGTTCAGAAGCTTACAGATAAAAAATTATTTGTTGATATTAAAGAAATCAAAAGACCAGACAAAGACGCTCAGTTAGTTGCTGAGTCCATCGCACAGCAGTTAGAGAATCGTGTATCCTTCCGTCGTGCTATGAAGTCTACCATGGGACGTTCCATGAAGTCAGGTATCAAAGGAATCAAGACTGCAGTTGCAGGACGTCTTGGCGGCGCTGATATGGCTCGTACTGAGTTCTACAGCGAAGGAACTATTCCGTTACAGACACTCAGAGCAGATATTGACTATGGCTTCGCAGAGGCAGATACTACCTTCGGTAAGATCGGAGTTAAGGTATGGATCTACAACGGCGAAGTACTTCCAACTAAAGCTAAAAGGGAAGGGAGCGATAAATAATGTTAATGCCTAAGAGAGTTAAGCGTCGTAAACAGTTCCGTGGTAGCATGGCTGGTAAAGCTTTAAGAGGCAATACAATCAGCAGTGGTGAGTTCGGTTTAGTCGCTTTAGACCCATGTTGGATCAAATCAAATCAGATTGAGGCAGCCCGTGTTGCCATGACCCGTTATATTAAGCGTGGTGGTAAAGTCTGGATCAAGATTTTCCCGGATAAGCCTGTAACAGCAAAGCCAGCAGAAACCCGAATGGGTTCCGGTAAGGGCGCTCTGGAATACTGGGTAGCAGTAGTAAAACCAGGTCGTGTATTATTCGAAATCGCTGGAGTACCTGAAGAAACAGCACGTGAAGCTTTACGTCTTGCTATGCACAAATTACCATGCAGATGTAAAATTGCTGCTAAAGCAGATTTAGAAGGCGGTGAATGACAGTGAAAATGAATAAATATGTTGAAGAATTAAAAGGAAAATCAGTTGCCGAGCTGAATGTAGAATTAGTAGCTGCAAAGAAAGAACTTTTCAACTTAAGATTCCAGAATGCAACCAACCAGCTTGATAACACAAGCCGTATCAATGAGGTTCGCAAAAACATTGCCAGAATTCAGACTGTTATAACTGAGAAGGCTAAATTAGCTTAAGTTGCAGCTTATTAAAAAAAGCATGACACACACGAGTGTGTGTTAACTTATAGATTGGGGCCATGGAAGGCCAAAACTCGAAAGGAGAATACAGAACGTGGAAAGAAATCTTAGAAAAACCCGTACTGGTAAGGTTGTTAGCAACAAGATGGATAAGACCATTGTTGTAGCGATTGAAGACCATGTAGAACATCCTTTATACGGCAAGATCGTAAAAAGAACGTATAAATTAAAAGCACATGATGAGAAGAATGACTGCAACATGGGCGATACAGTAAAAGTTATGGAAACAAGACCGCTGTCCAAAGACAAAAGATGGAGACTTGTGGAGATTATCGAAAAAGCGAAATAATATATTTCCAGGAAGGAGTAACAGGCATGATTCAGCAGGAAACCAGATTAAGGGTTGCCGACAATACTGGTGCAAAAGAACTTCTTTGTATCCGTGTTATGGGCGGATCTACAAGAAGATATGCTAATATTGGTGATGTTATCGTTGCCAGCGTAAAAGATGCAACACCTGGTGGTGTTGTTAAGAAAGGCGACGTTGTGAAAGCCGTTGTTGTGCGTACTGTAAAAGGCGCACGCCGTAAAGACGGTTCATATATCAAGTTCGATGAGAATGCTGCCGTAATTATCAAAGATGACAAGACTCCCAAAGGAACTCGTATCTTTGGACCGGTTGCCAGAGAGTTAAGAGAGAAGCAGTTCATGAAAATTGTTTCCTTAGCTCCAGAAGTATTATAAGGAGGTGTCGGACTGTGCATAAAATTAAAAGAGATGACCTTGTAAAGGTTATTGCAGGAAAAGATAGAGATAAACAGGGTAAAGTTCTTCATGTAGATATGAAGAATGACAGAGTGGTAGTAGAAGGCGTTAACATGATCACAAAGCATGTGAAACCAGGCGCTGGAAACCCACAGGGTGGTATCGTACAGAAAGAAGCTGCACTTGATATCTCCAATGTAATGCTTGTTGTTGACGGAAAAGCAACCAGAGTCGGCTTTGAAGTAAAAGACGGCAAAAAAGTCCGCGTTGCGAAAGCAACCGGAAAAGTAATTGATTAATTCGGAGAGGAGGAATAAAAATTGGCTAGATTAAGAGATACGTACCAGTCAGAGATCGTAGAAGCTATGATCAAGAAATTTGGATATAAGAACATCATGGAAGTACCGAAGTTAGACAAGATTGTCATCAATATGGGTATTGGTGAAGCAAAGGAAAATGCCAAGATTTTAGACTCTGCAGTAAGAGATTTAGAAATCATCTCCGGTCAGAAAGCAGTGTTAACAAAGTCAAAAAAATCAATTGCTAACTTCAAACTCAGAGAAGGTATGCCAATCGGATGTAAAGTTACATTGCGCGGTGAAAGAATGTATGAATTTGCTGATCGTCTGATCAACCTTGCACTTCCCCGAGTACGTGACTTTAGAGGTGTAAATCCTAACGCATTTGATGGCAGAGGTAACTATGCACTCGGTATTAAAGAGCAGCTTATTTTCCCTGAAATTGAATACGATAAAGTTGACAAGGTAAGAGGTATGGACATTATATTTGTTACTACCGCTAAGACAGACGAAGAAGCCCGTGAACTTTTGACATTATTCAACATGCCATTTGCAAAATAGTAGGAGGAATTAATCCATGGCTAAGACTTCAATGAAGATCAAACAGCAGAGACCTGCTAAATTCTCCACAAGAGAATACAATCGTTGCAGAATCTGCGGTCGTCCGCATGCTTATTTAAGAAAATACGGAATCTGCAGAATCTGCTTCCGTGAATTAGCATATAAGGGTCAGATCCCAGGCGTTAAAAAAGCAAGCTGGTAAATTAAGGAAGGAGGCAATTTCAAAATGACAATGAGCGATCCAATCGCAGATATGCTTACAAGAATCCGTAATGCAAATACTGCAAAACATGATACAGTAGATGTACCTTCATCCAAGATGAAATTAGCTATTGCTGATATCCTTGTTAAAGAGGGATACATTAAGAAATATGATATCGTAGAAGACGGTGCGTTCCAGACAATCCGGATCACATTAAAATACGGTAAAGATAAAAACGAAAAAATTATCACAGGTATCAAGAGAATTTCTAAACCAGGTTTACGTGTATACGCAAACAAGGAAGAAATGCCAAAAGTACTGGGCGGTCTTGGTATTGCAGTAATCTCTACAAACCAGGGCGTAATTACCGATAAGGAAGCACGCACTCAGGGCGTTGGCGGAGAAGTACTTGCATTTGTTTGGTAGGCATTGAACACTTAATGAACGCGAGCCACAGGCGAAGCGTGAGTTTAGTGTGAAAGCCGTTCTTCGACCAAAGGGAGAAGAACAACCCTGTGAAACGTAGTGGGACGCAGGGAAAATGCATCTGAAAACAGAGAGGACTTAAGTTCCTCTCCGAAAATTTAAGGAGGTAGACGGCATGTCACGTATAGGAAGAATGCCTATCGCTATTCCAGCAGGAGTAACTGTTGAAATTGCAGAAAATAATAAAGTGACTGTAAAAGGTCCTAAGGGAACTCTTGAAAGAGTATTACCCACAGAGATGACAATCAAAGAAGAAGATGGTCATATCCTTGTAACAAGACCAAACGATTTAAAGAAGATGAAATCTTTACACGGTCTTACAAGAACCTTAGTCAACAACATGATCGTTGGTGTTACTGCAGGATATGAGAAAAAGCTTGAAATCAACGGTGTTGGTTACAGAGCTCAGAAGCAGGGCAATAAGCTTGTTCTTTCCCTTGGATATTCTCATCCGGTAGAGATGGAAGATCCAGAAGGTATCGAAGCTACCATGGAAGGTCAGAACATCATCTTCGTTAGAGGTATTGATAAAGAAAAAGTTGGCCAGTACGCTGCTGAAATCAGAGATAAGAGAAGACCTGAGCCGTATAAGGGCAAGGGTATCAAGTATGCTGACGAAGTGATCAGACGTAAAGTTGGTAAGACTGGTAAGAAATAATTAAGGAGAGTGTAAAGATGGTTAGCAAACAGTCAAAAAGCGAAATCCGCGTTAAGAAGCACAACAGATTACGTAATCGTCTTGCAGGTACTGCAGAGAGACCACGTTTAGCTGTTTTTAGAAGTAATAATCATATGTATGCTCAAATTATTGACGATACAGTTGGTAAGACTTTAGTTGCTGCTTCTTCAGTAGAAAAAGAATTAAAAGCAGAATTAGAGAAAACTAACAACGTTGATGCAGCAGCATATATCGGTACCCTGGTTGCTAAGAGAGCAATCGAAAAAGGTATTAAAGAAGTTGTCTTCGACAGAGGCGGATTTATATATCAGGGTAAGATTCAGGCATTAGCAGACGCAGCCAGAGAAGCTGGTCTGGAATTCTAGTAGAGAGGAGAACACAGCGTGAAACATACAAATATTGAAGCAAATCAGTTAGAATTAAACGACAAGGTGGTTGCTATCAAGCGTGTATCTAAAACCGTTAAGGGTGGACGTACCATGAGATTCTCTGCTTTAGTAGTCGTAGGCGATGGCAATGGCCATGTTGGTGCTGGTCTTGGCAAAGCCGGAGAAGTTCCAGAAGCAATCCGTAAAGGAAAAGAGGCTGCTGTAAAGAATATGGTTACTGTTCCGATCGATGAGAACAACAGTATCCCTCATGATCTGGTTGGTAAATTTGGAAGTGCTTCCGTACTTCTTAAGAGAGCAACCGGAGGTACAGGAGTTATCGCGGGAGGTCCTGCCCGTGCAGTTGTAGAGCTTGCAGGTATTAAGAATATCCGTACAAAGTCTTTAGGTTCCAATAATAAGACGAATGTAGTTTTGGCTACAATCGAAGGATTGACTCAGTTAAAGACTCCTGAGGAAGTTGCAAGGCTTCGCGGCAAATCTGTTGAAGAGATTTTAGGCTAAGGAGGATAAGAAGATGGCAGATAAATTAAAAATCACATTGGTGAAATCCCCGATCGGCGCTATACCGAAGCACAAAGCAACCGTTTTAGCATTAGGCTTAAAGAAGCTTCACAAAACAGTTGAGATGCCGGACAATGGTGCAGTCAGAGGTATGATCGCTAACGTGCGTCATTTAGTAAAAGTTGAAGAGATTTAAGAGAAAACAGTAAGGAGGTGCAAGCGATGGATTTATCAAATTTACAGCCTGCGTTGGGTTCCAAACACAGCGATAACTTCAGAAGAGGCCGCGGTCACGGTTCAGGTAACGGTAAGACAGCAGGTAAAGGTCATAAAGGACAGAAGGCTCGTTCCGGAGCTACCAGACCAGGTTTCGAAGGTGGTCAGATGCCTTTATACAGACGTATTCCGAAGAGAGGCTTTACAAATAGAAATACAAAAGAAATCATTGGCATTAATGTAGGCGCTTTAGAAGCATTCGACAACGGTACAGTAGTAACTGTTGAGACTTTATTAGAGAGCGGTATCGTTAAGAATCCGCGTGATGGAGTTAAGATCCTTGGAAATGGAGAATTAACCAAAAAGCTTACAGTAAAGGTAGGTGCTTTCAGCGAAGGCGCAAAAACCAAAATCGAGGCTTTAGGTGGAACCTGCGAGGTGATCTAATATGTTAAAAACACTCCGTAATGCATTCAAGATCAAGGACGTAAGAAAGAAACTCATCTATACGTTCCTGATGCTGGTGGTTACCAGAATCGGCTCACAGCTGCCGATTCCAGGAGTTGAAACAAGCTTTTTTAAAGATTTTTTTGCTCAGAATAATAACGATGCGTTTGGATTTTTTAACGCAGTGACAGGTAGTTCCTTTACCAATATGTCCGTCTTTGCCCTGAGCATTACCCCCTACATCACATCTTCCATTATCATGCAGCTCCTTACCATTGCAATTCCCAAACTTGAGGAAATGCAGCAGGACGGTGAGGATGGAAGAAAGAAGATTGCAGAATACACCCGCTATGTTACAGTTGCTCTGGCCTTAATCGAATCTATCGCTATGGCGATGGGATTCGGAGGCCAGGGACTGTTAAAAGAATATAATGCATTAAGCGTTATTATTGCAGTAGTTACCATGACGGCAGGTAGTGCGCTCCTGATGTGGATCGGTGAGCGTATTACGGAAAACGGTGTGGGTAATGGTATCTCCATTGTCCTTTTGTTTAACATCATTTCCAGCTTCCCTTCCGATGCATCTACACTTTATACCAGATTTATGTCTGGTAAGTCAGTTGCAGTAGCTGCTGTTGCAGCGATCATTATTATTGCAGTGATTGTCGCAATCGTTGTATTCGTCATCATCCTTCAGGATGGTGAAAGAAGAATTCCTGTGCAGTACTCCAAAAAGATGCAGGGACGCAAGATGGTAGGCGGACAAGCAACCAACATTCCGCTGAAGGTAAATACCGCCGGTGTTATCCCGGTTATTTTCGCTTCCTCCATCATGTCATTCCCCGTAGTGATCTCCCAGTTTATGGGAAGCAGGATCAACTACGACAGCATCGGCGGACATATTTTAGCCGCACTCAGTTCTTCCAACTGGTTTAAACCCGAAAGACCGGCTTATACAATCGGCCTTGTGGTTTATATCGCGCTTATCATCGTGTTTGCATATTTCTATACTTCAATTACATTTAATCCCCTTGAAGTAGCAAATAATATGAAAAAGTCCGGTGGTTTTATTCCGGGTATCCGCCCAGGTAAGCCAACCAGTGATTACCTTAATTCAATTTTAAACTATATCGTATTTATAGGAGCATGCGGTCTGACTATCGTCTGTATCATTCCGATTATGGTTTCCGGTGTATTCAGTGTAAGCCGTCTTTCTTTCGGTGGTACATCCCTGATCATTATTGTCAGTGTTGTGCTGGAGACATTAAAGGCGATTGAGTCCCAGATGCTTGTGCGCTACTATAAAGGATTTTTAAACGATTAGAAAGCAAACCAAGGGAGGCACGCCGTGGCGTGTTTTTCCTTGGGATTTGTGCTATTTAAACCTTATATTAATGGAGGGACTGTTGATGAAAATCATCATGTTAGGTGCCCCTGGTGCCGGCAAAGGTACCCAGGCTAAAAAAATTGCTGAGAAATATCAGATTCCTCATGTTTCTACCGGAGATATTTTCCGTTCCAACATAAAAGAAGGAACGCAGCTGGGAAGAAAAGCGAAGGAATATATGGATCAGGGAGCTCTTGTACCGGATGAACTTACCATCGGTATGCTGATGGACCGTATCCAGCAGGAAGACTGCAGAAACGGTTACGTACTGGACGGATTTCCAAGAACCATTCCCCAGGCAGAAAGCCTTCAGAATGCCATTACTGAAATGGGACAGAAGATAGACTTTGCGATAAACGTTGACGTTCCCGATGAGAATATTATCAACAGAATGTCAGGAAGGCGTGCCTGTATATCCTGTGGAGCTACATATCACATTGTGTATAACCCCAGCAAGGTTCCGGGAATATGCGATGTCTGTGGTTCAGAACTTGTCTTAAGAGATGATGATAAGCCGGAAACCGTAAAAAAACGTTTGGCGGTTTACCATGATCAGACCAGACCATTGATTGATTATTATAAAGAAGCCGGCGTGCTGGTGAATGTTGACGGAACACAGGAATTAAATAAAGTGTTCTCCGATATCACTGTCATCCTAGGAGCATAGTTTATGTCAGTTACGATTAAATCTGCAAGAGAAATAGAACTTATGAGAGAGGCTGGAAGAATTCTTTGCATCACTCATGAAGAACTTAAGAAGGCCTTGAAGCCGGGAATGACGACCTGGGATATTGACCATCTGGGTGAAGAGATCATAAGAAGCTATGGCTGTATACCTTCTTTCTTAAATTATAATGGTTATCCTGCCTCCATCTGTGTATCAGTCAATGATGAAGTGGTTCACGGGATTCCAAGTAAGAAGCGTGTACTGAGAGAAGGAGATATTGTAAGTCTTGATGCAGGGGTTATTTACAAAGGATTTCATTCTGATGCAGCAAGGACTTACGGGATCGGAGAGATCACTCCTGAAGCGGGCCAACTCATGGAAGTGACGAAACAATGTTTCTTTGAAGGGATTAAATATGCAAAATCTGGCAATCATTTAGGTGAAATATCTGCAGCAATCCAGAAATATGCAGAAAAGTTCGGATATGGCGTTGTCCGGGATTTAGTCGGCCACGGAATCGGTTCCCATTTACATGAGGATCCTGAGATACCGAATTTTTCCACAAGAAGACGGGGAATCAAATTAAGACCAGGCATGACACTTGCCATTGAGCCCATGATTAATGAGGGGACATTGGAGGTAGTCTGGCTTGATGATGACTGGACCGTAGTAACAGAAGACGGAAAGCTGTCCGCTCACTATGAGAACACGGTTCTTATCACAGAAGGTGAGCCGGAGATATTAAGTCTGGTTTCCTCTGTCTGCGGGGAATAGACCGATGAGTGAATACACCGGTTTATTGGTAAAATCAACGGCAGGGCACGACAAAGGAGAATTTTTCTTCATATTGCGTGAGGAAGGCGAATATATATATCTGGTGGACGGAAAAATAAGACGTCTTGACTGCCCCAAGAAAAAAAAGAAAAAGCATGTAATCCCCCTTTTGTGGGAGAAACAGTCCCCGGGAGATAAAATCCGGGAAAATAAAAGAGTCACTGATGAAGAGATCAAATATTTCATCCGATGTTTCAAAAGAGAAGATCAGGTTGTTAGGAGGTAAGCTTTATGTCAAAAGCAGATGTTATTGAAATTGAAGGCACCGTTGTGGAGAAGCTTCCCAATGCCATGTTCCAGGTTGAACTGGAAAACGGGCATCAGGTATTAGCTCACATAAGCGGAAAACTTCGCATGAACTACATTCGTATTTTACCAGGTGATAAGGTAACCATTGAGATGTCCCCTTATGATTTAAGCAAGGGAAGAATCATCTGGCGAGATAAATAAAGCGTCCAGGTCCGGCGCGTTCCGCATCTGGAGCGCGACACGCCAGGGCAAAGGGTTAATAAATATATAGGAAAAACCGCTTGCATTTTAAAAGAAACAGTGTTATAATGCTATAGCGACTTTGTTGAAATACTGGGTGTATTATGCCCATGAGGGCAGCACTGGTTTTAAGATAAAAACACACTGCGGGTATACTCAGAAAGCTCTTTTGGAAGGAGGCTCCTTTGCCGCCGGATTTATATAGAAGAATCAGGTGCGGGGGACTTACCTTTGCATGTGAAAGGGCGCATAACGGAAAGGAGAATTGCTGTGAAGGTTAGATCATCAGTCAAGCCGATTTGCGAAAAATGCAAAATCATCAAAAGAAAAGGCAGTATCAGAGTAATCTGTGAAAATCCTAAGCATAAGCAGAGACAAGGTTAAAATAATTAATGGAGGTGTACTACACACATGGCTCGTATTTCAGGTGTTGATTTACCAAGAGAAAAACGTGTTGAGATCGGTTTAACTTACATCTACGGTATCGGTAGAACCAGTTCAAACCGCATTCTTACAACTGCTGGCGTTAATCCTGACACTCGTGTTAAGGACTTAACCGATGACGAAGTAAAGAGAATTGCAGAAGTGATTACTCAGTCTCAGACTGTAGAAGGTGATTTACGTAGAGAAATCGCTATGAACATCAAGAGACTTCAGGAAATCGGATGCTATCGCGGAATCCGTCATAGAAAGAGTCTTCCGGTTCGTGGTCAGAAAACTAAGACCAACGCAAGAACTCGTAAGGGTCCAAGAAAGACTGTAGCAAATAAGAAGAAATAGGCATTGAACACTTAGTGAGGTATCTCACGAATTCGGTGTGACAGCGTGCCCCGCTTTATCGGGCAAAGCCGTTCTTTGACCGTAAGGGAAAAGAACATCAATAAACAACAATACAGAATCACGTTACATGTTTTAAAAACAGGAATAACAGGATTCAGATTTCGTACCCTGCGTTACGCGGCTGCGGGCAGGGCGGAGCAACTATAAAGAAAGTAGGTTAGTTTAAAATGGCTAAAAAAGTGTCCACTACTAAAAAAGTGACAAAAAAGCGCGTAAAGAAAAACGTTGAACGCGGACAAGCACATATCCAGTCATCTTTTAATAACACAATTGTGACATTAACTGATACACAGGGTAATGCATTATCATGGGCAAGTGCTGGTGGTCTGGGATTTAGAGGTTCAAGGAAATCTACTCCATATGCAGCTCAGATGGCGGCAGAAACTGCTACTAAAGCAGCTCTTGTACATGGTTTAAAATCAGTAGACGTTATGGTTAAAGGTCCTGGTTCAGGCCGTGAAGCAGCTATTCGTGCACTTCAGGCATGCGGTTTAGAAGTAACCAGCATCAAGGACGTAACTCCTGTTCCACATAACGGATGTCGTCCACCAAAACGTAGAAGAGTCTAATTAGGAGGTAATTACAGTGGCAGTTGATAGAGTTCCTGTTCTTAAAAGATGTAGATCCCTTGGTCTTGATCCGATCTATTTAGGAATAGATAAAAAATCAAAGAGAGAATTAAAAAGAGCAAACAGAAAGATGAGTGAGTACGGCATTCAGCTGAGAGAAAAGCAGAAAGCTAAATTCATCTACGGTGTGCTTGAGAAACCTTTCCGTAACTATTACGCCAAGGCTGAAAGAATGAATGGTATGGTTGGTGAAAACCTTATGATTCTTCTTGAGAGAAGACTTGACAATGTAGTTTTCCGTATGGGATTCGGAAGAACAAGAAGAGAGACCAGACAGATGGTTGACCATAAGAGCATTCTTGTAAATGGTAAATGCGTAAACATTCCTTCTTTCATCGTAAAAGTTGGCGATGTAATTGAAGTAAAAGAAAAATGCAAATCCAATGCAAGATTTAAAAGTGTTCAGGAAACAACAGCTGGCCGTATGGTTCCAGCATGGCTTGATGTCGACCATGAGAATTTACGTGGTACTGTTAAAGAGTTACCAACAAGAGATGAGATTGATGTTCCAGTGAATGAAATGCTTATCGTCGAGTTGTACTCCAAATAATTGAAAGTCTGTTGATAGAAGCTGGCTTTCGCCCGGGGGCGTTATGCTTCCGGGCAAGGTTTGAGTATAAGACCCTCGATACAAAATACCCAAAAGGAGGGGCTATTAGTGTTCGATTTTGAAAAACCAAACATTGAGATTGCTGAAATCTCAGAAGATAAAAAGTATGGCAAGTTTGTAGTTGAACCGCTTGAAAGAGGTTATGGCACGACTTTAGGTAATTCCTTAAGAAGAATCATGCTTTCTTCCTTACCGGGCGCTGCAGTTAGCCAGGTAAAAATCGACGGCGTTTTGCATGAATTCAGTTCTATTCCTGGTGTTAAGGAAGATGTGACTGAGATCATTATGAACATCAAGAGCTTATCTATTAAAAACAACAGCGATACCAACGAAGCAAAAGTTGCATACATCGAGTTTGAAGGCGAAGGTGTGGTAACAGCTGCTGATATCCAGGCTGATCCCGATATCGAGATCATGAACCCGGATCAGGTTATCGCTACACTTAGCGGCGGTACAGACAGCAAGTTCTATATGGAACTTACTATCACAAAAGGCCGTGGCTATGTGAGTGCAGACAAAAATAAGAGTGAAGATTTACCGATAGGTGTGATAGCTGTTGATTCTATTTATACACCAGTAGAACGCGTCAATATGACGGTAGAAAACACCCGAGTAGGTCAGGTTACCGATTATGATAAGCTGACTTTAGATGTATTTACAAATGGAACTCTGGCACCGGATGAAGCAGTCAGCCTGGCTGCAAAGGTACTGAGTGAGCATTTGAACCTGTTCATTGATTTATCTGAGAACGCCAAGACTGCAGAAGTTATGGTGGAGAAGGAAGACAATGAGAAGGAAAAAGTTCTTGAGATGAATATAGATGAACTGGAGCTTTCCGTTCGTTCTTATAATTGTCTTAAGAGAGCCGGAATCAATACGGTAGAAGAACTGTGCAACAGAACTTCTGAAGATATGATGAAGGTACGTAACTTAGGCCGCAAGTCTTTAGAAGAAGTGTTGGCGAAGTTGAAGGAATTAGGCTTACAGCTGAATCCGAGCGATGATACCAATGCATAATTGATTCGCTTAAGCAGTTGATTTATGGAGATTAAGCACTGATACAGTAAGACCGAAGAAGCATGTATCCGTGTTCCACAAATGGAGGAATATTGAGATGGCAGGATATAGAAAACTGGGAAAAACTTCCAGTCAGAGAAAAGCATTAATCAGAAGCCAGGTAACTGCATTAATCTATAATGGCAAGATCGTGACAACAGAAGCAAGAGCTAAGGAAATCCGCAAAGTTGCAGAAGGCCTGATCGCTTTAGCAGTGAAAGAAAAGGATAACTTTGAGACTGTTAAGGTAACAGCTAAAGTTGCACGTAAAGATAAAGACGGCAAGAGAGTGAAAGATGTTGTAAACGGCAAGAAAGTAACTGTTTATGATGAAGTTGAGAAAGAGATCAAAAAAGATCTTCCTTCCAGACTTCATGCAAGAAGACAGATGTTAAAAGTCCTTTACGATGTAACAGAAGTTCCGTCTGAAGCTGCAGGAAGAAAGAAGAATACAAAGTCTGTTGATCTTCCAAAGAAGCTGTTTGATGAGGTTGCACCAAAGTATGTATCCCGTAATGGTGGTTATACACGTATCGTTAAGATCGGCCTGCGTAAAGGTGATGCAGCAATGGAAGTACTTCTTGAGCTTGTATAATTAATAATAAAATCCCGGTAAGGAAGCGATTCCTTATCGGTTTTTTTTATTTCCCCCTCAGTTAAGAAACGCAAGAATAAAGAAAGAATATCGTAAGTTGACGGACAATTGCTTTCAGGGCTATAATGTAAATTGTAGAATATTATGGTTCTATTGTTATAATCCGCTAAAATAAAAACGGGAGGTATTAAGTATGAAGCGTTTAAAGAGACTGGTGACTATCGTCTCTGCATTGGGGGTATTGATGGCCAGTATACCATTTGAGACAATGGCTGCTACCGTGAAAACCATAACGTCTGTAACGATTAACGTAGGACTTGAAGACATTTCCACTGGAGACACTCTGCCTTCCGAGACATCTTTTTCTACAACATCGGAAAGCGGTAATTATGTTTATACCAATAACAACAGATACGAAGTGTCAGACTTGGACTGGATCACATCCGACAGCAAGGAAATGAAGATTGGTTCTGAACCGAAGATGAAGGTGACGTTGCATGCTACGGATGCTGATGAGTATGCATTTAAAGGAGGCTATCAGTCGAGCAATATCTCGATTAAAGGCGGTACCTATGTTTCCTCAAACCGTTCAGGTACGGATACTTTATATGTAACATTTACGTTTAAACCTGTGAAAGGTACCTATGAATCTCCGGAAGATGCTGACTGGAAGGATTCTGGTTTTGGTAATGCCAGGTGGAGTGCACCAGATAACGGCTCTGGAGCTTATGATGTATATTTGTACCGCGGAAGTTCCATTATTAAGAAGGTAGAGAAACTGAAAGCAACTTCTTATAATTTTTATCCCTATATGACCAAAGCAGGCACCTACAGTTTTAAAGTGCGTACTGTGCCATATAGTAGCACTGAAGATAAATACGGAAAGAACAGTGACTGGACTGAATCCGGTGAGGTATATGTACCTCAGGAAAAAGTATCCGATGGCAGCGGACAGGACAGCGGCACAGCATCGACCGGAGCAGTGGGCTGGATTAAGAACGGAAACACCTGGAGCTATCGCTACCCGGATGGAAGTTATTTAAAGAACAACTGGTCTAAAATCAATGATAGATGGTATCTTTTTGACGGAAACGGTACAATGCTTACCGGCTGGCAGCAAAAAGGTGACAAGACCTATTTCATGAACAATGACGGAGCCATGCTGACAGGCTGGTACAAATCCGATAACAAATGGTATTATTTAAACCCATCCACCACAAGTGGAGTTGAGGGTGCTGTGATAACTGGCTGGATTTCCTATAACAATAAGTGGTATTATGCTGATTCCAAGGGTGTTATGCAGGAAGGCTGGAAGCAGATTGATGGCAACTGGTTTTATTTTTATCCAGGTGAAGGATCAAAGGCAGTCAGCACTACCATCAGTGGTTTTACACTAGATGGAGAGGGAATCTGGAGAAAGTAGGGTAGAAAGGAAGTAGAGATTGATGAATTGGAGAAAAGGGAAAGGAATATGGTTTCTGCTTTTATGCATGATCATGATTCTTGGTACCGGAATAACGGCATCAGCGTCAGGAAGCTTAAGGATTTACGTAGAGAATGGCAGTAAGAGTTCGTGGACAGATGGAATTAATATGCCAACTGTAAAAGTGAATTATTCAGAAGAAAGTCCGGAATGGAGCATTAAAGAGGATAAATGGGAGCCAGGAAAGAAAGTAAAGGGTACCATTCATATCGCTGGTTCTTACGAGAGATCGGACTGTACTGTAAAAGGTGCCAATCTTCTTTCTGTGAATAGTCAGGACGGAGAGACTGTCGTTACCTTCTCCTATGTTCCTGTAGCAAAGCTGGAGGCTCCGGAAAAGGCAGGCTGGAGTGATACGGCTAAGACCAAGGCGTCCTGGAAAAAGGTTCCTTTCGCATCCAGATACCAGGTGGTTTTATATCAGGAGGGCGGAATCTGGATTAAAAGCCTGACCACATCTTCCACATCAGCAGATCTTCTTCCTTATATGAACAGCGGTTATAAATACTTTTACACAGTAAAGGCTATTTTAAAGGATTCATCTCAGGATGATTATTTAAAAGAGGGAGATATCACTACCTCTGATGATTCTGTAGTACAGGAACTGGGAGAGACACTGGGCGTATGGGCAACTTATCAGGATGGTAAGAAGTACCGCGGGGAAGATGGCAACTATGTGACTGACAGCTGGAAAATGATCAGTGGCAAATGGTATTATTTTAAACAGGATGGTTACGCTGTAACCGGCTGGCAAAAGGTTGATGAGAAATGGTACTATATGGACTCAGAAGCCACTATGAAGACTGGCTGGCAGGAGCTTAATGGAATCTGGTATTACTTTAATACCGACGGAGATATGGCGACCGGATGGATTCAGCCGGTTCCCGGAAAATGGTATTATCTAAATGGTGACGGAAGCCTGGCAACCAATACAACGGTAGACGGAAATTATAAGGTTAATGAATCAGGCTTATGGGTACAATAAAGCAGATAGATGGTATAGATGGAAGCATCTGTACCATCTGTCTTTTTTTCTTAGGTGAAACGTTTTTTTGCCAATTTTCGCTTTAAATCCTTGGTTTTTGCAAAAGATACATGCCGACGCTTGACTGTTATGCAATATTCAACTAAAATTATGTGGCATACGGGTGTATCACTTTTAAAGAAAGGCTTGCTATGGGAATAATAAAAACGTCGAAACTGATATTTGATTATATCAGAAAAGATGAAGAAGAAAATATTGAAGAAATTAAACGTGCCATCGACGGTGTGAGCCTGGATCTGGAAAAGGGTCAGTTCATTGCGATCCTTGGCCATAACGGATCGGGGAAATCCACCTTTGCCAAACAGCTGAATGCCATATTGCTGCCCACTGAGGGTACGGTATGGATTCAGGATTTAGATACTTCCAGGGAAGAAAATCTATGGGAAGTCCGTAAAAAGACAGGAATGGTTTTTCAGAACCCGGATAATCAGATTATAGGAAATATCGTTGAAGAGGATGTGGGATTCGGCCCGGAAAATCTGGGTGTTCCTACAGAGGAGATCTGGAAACGGGTGGATGAAAGCTTAAAAAGCGTAGGTATGGCAGCACACCGCCTAAAGTCCCCCAACAGGCTTTCTGGCGGTCAGAAGCAGCGTGTTGCCATAGCCGGCGTAATGGCGATGAGACCCCAGTGTATCGTCTTAGATGAGCCTACAGCCATGTTAGATCCTAACGGACGCAAAGAGGTAGTGAAAACCGTTCACGAACTGAACAGGAAAGAGGAAATCACAGTTCTTCTTATCACCCATTACATGGAAGAAGTAACAGGCGCTGACAGAGTGATTGTTATGGATGAGGGTAAGGTAGTAATGGACGGAACGCCACGTGAGATATTCTCACAGGTGGAGAAACTAAAGTCCTACCGTTTAGATGTTCCACAGGTCACAGAGCTTGCTTATGAGTTAAAGCAGAAAGGCCTTGATCTGCCCGATGGGATATTGACACTGGATGAACTGATGGAGAATCTTTTACCACGGTTTGCAGAGCGTTTCCCCGGAGAAGTGATTCTGGAGAACGGAGGAAGCCATGGCAATTAAAGCAGAGCATATTAATTATATATATGGAAAAGGCACAGCCTTTGAACAGCATGCATTAAAGGATGTGAACCTGGAGATAGAGGCTGGGGAATTCGTGGGTCTGATCGGCCATACCGGTTCCGGAAAATCAACCTTGATCCAGCATTTAAACGGACTGCTCCGTGCTACCGACGGAAAACTATATTATAATGGAAGAAATATTTATGAGGAAGGCTACAATATGCGGGGGCTGAGAAGTCATGTTGGACTGGTATTTCAGTATCCCGAGCATCAGCTTTTCGAAATTGATGTATTTACCGATGTCTGTTTTGGACCTAAGAATCAGGGTCTCAATAAGGAAGAGGCAGCGAAACGGGCAAAGGAAGCCCTTACCATGGTAGGTCTTGACGAAAGCTACTATAAGCGGTCTCCCTTTGAACTTTCCGGGGGTCAGAAGCGGCGGGTTGCAATCGCTGGTGTCCTCGCCATGAATCCTGATGTACTGATTCTTGACGAGCCTACAGCGGGATTGGATCCAAAAGGAAGAGATGAGATTCTGGATCAGATCAAGCGTCTGCATGAGGAACGGAATATGACTATTATTCTGGTGTCTCACAGTATGGAGGATGTGGCACGGTACGTAGACCGGATTCTGGTCATGAACCATGGAGAAAAAGTGTTTGATGATACACCAAAGGAAGTATTTCAGCATTATAAGGAACTGGAAGCAATGGGTCTGGCAGCTCCTGAGATCACATATGTGGTTCAAACCCTGAAATCCCACGGTGTTCCCATTGATACCAGCATTACAACAATTGAAGAGGCCAGAGACGAGATTATAAGGCTTCTGGGAAAATAGACAGGGAGATATTATGCTGAAAGATATTACATTAGGGCAGTATTATCCGGTGGAATCCATTCTTCATAAGCTGGATCCCCGGACAAAGCTGTTTGGGACCATGGTTTTTATCATATCCCTATTTATTGCAAATGATATCTGGGCTTATGTGATCGCGACTGTATTTCTTGCAACCGCCATTAAGCTCAGTAATGTTCCTCTTAAGTTCATGATCAGAGGCTTAAAAGCAATTGTATTTCTGCTGCTGATCAGCGTCAGCTTTAATCTGTTTCTGACACCAGGAACAGCAGTTGTATCTTTGGGATTTTTAAAGATTACAAAGGAAGGAATTATTGTTGCTGGATTTATGGGAATCCGGTTAATCTATCTGGTTGTAGGTTCTTCTATCATGACACTGACCACCACACCCAACCAGCTGACGGACGGTCTGGAAAAGAGTCTTGATTTCTTAAACCGTTTCCGTGTGCCGGTTCATGAGGTATCCATGATGATGTCCATTGCACTGCGGTTCATTCCCATTCTGGTAGAAGAGACAGATAAGATCATGAAAGCACAGATGGCAAGAGGCGCGGACTTTGAGACTGGGAATCTGATCCAGAAAGCGAAAAACATGATACCTCTTCTGGTTCCTCTTTTTATCTCAGCATTCCGCCGCGCCACAGACCTGGCTATGGCGATGGAAGCAAGATGCTACCGTGGCGGAGAAGGCCGGACGAAGATGAAGCCTCTTAAGTACGGAAATCAGGACCGGGTCACATATCTGGTATATGTTCTTTACCTTGCCATCATCATAGGTCTCCGGATCCTGAGAGTGCAGAGCTTTTAAGAACAAAGGAGGATTTATGAAACGGGTTAAGATGATCGTTGCCTACGACGGAACCAATTACTGCGGCTGGCAGATTCAGAACAATGGAATCACCATTGAGGAGGTTTTAAACCGGACTCTGACAGACTTATTAAAGGAGCCGGTCACTGTTACAGGCGCCAGCAGGACAGATTCCGGAGTGCATTCGGAGGGAAATGTGGCAGTTTTTGATACAGAAAACCGAATGCCTGCAGACAAGATCTGCTTTGCCTTGAATCAAAGGCTGCCAGATGACATACGGGTACTTCATTCAGAAGAGGTATCGGAAACCTACCACCCAAGGAAGCAGAACTGCGTTAAAACATATGATTATAAAATAATGAACCGGAAGATCGAAATTCCAACTATGCGGCTGTACAGCTATTTCTGCTATTATCCCCTTGATGTGGAGAAGATGAGAGAAGCTGCGGCCTATCTGGTGGGAGAACATGATTTTAAAAGCTTCTGTACTGCCAGAGGACAGGCAGAAGAGACGGTGCGTACCATTTACAGCCTCGAGGTTCTAAAGTCTGATGATCTCATAACAATCCGGATCAAGGGCAATGGATTTTTATATAACATGGTGAGAATCATTGCGGGAACCCTGATGAAGGTGGGCATGGGAGTTTATCCTCCCCACCATGTGGAAGAGATCATAGATGCCAGGGACCGGAATGCAGCAGGACCGAAAGCAGCAGCAAAAGGTCTTACTCTGGTAAGCCTTGAGTATGAAAAAGAACTTGAGAAAGAAATTAAGGGTGAAAATAAGGAGTGGAGCTATACTCTTTATCAGCATCGGATTCCATCCCATAAGGAAGCAAGTCTGGTGATTCACAGATGCAGGAAAGAGGATTTTGAGCGGCTCCTGATCCGTGTGGTGCATCAGGCGGTGAGAAACGGGGCGCATACGGTATTGGTAAAAGATGAGGAAGAGGATAACCGGATTATTCCAGGCAGAGCGTACGGATTTTACACGTTTCATTCTGACGAATCAGGAAATGGATGGATGGTAACTGGAAGTCAGCATGCAAAGCCTTGATTTTAAAGGAAAAAACCCTTGTTTTTGCAGGAAAAAAGGTTGACACACAGGTGGAAATGTAATATAATGTATAACTGTGACGTTAGACGAAAATGTTCAAGCCAAGCCCCGGAATGAGCATTTTGTAATATAACTTTTGGAAAGTTGTTTTCAGCTTTTCGAGAAATGGTGACGATTTTTCGCACCATAATGCTTAAAAACACCATAATTTACAGGAGGTTGTCCAATGAAGACTTTTATGGCTAGTCCAGCAACAATTGAAAGAAAATGGTACGTAGTTGACGCTACAGGATATACATTAGGACGCTTGGCTTCAGAAGTAGCTAAAGTATTAAGAGGAAAAAACAAACCGATTTACACACCACATATGGATTGCGGTGATTATGTAATCGTAGTAAACGCAAATAAGATTGAAGTTACCGGTAAAAAATTAGATCAGAAGATTTACTACAGCCATTCTGACTATGTTGGCGGTATGAAAGAAACAACTTTAAGAGAAATGATGGCTAAAAAGCCTGAAAGAGTTATTGAATTAGCAGTTAAGGGAATGCTTCCAAAGGGACCTTTAGGAAGAAGCATGATAACAAAACTTCACGTATACGCTGGCGCAGAACATGATAATGCTGCTCAGAAACCAGAAGTTTTAGAATTCAAATTTTAATCAGAGGTGCTGAAAGGAGGAAGTTATCATGGCTAATGCAAAATTTTACGGAACAGGTAGAAGAAAAAAATCTATCGCTAGAGTATATTTAGTACCAGGTACAGGTAAGATCACTATCAATAAGAGAGACATCGATCAGTACTTCGGTCTTGAGACATTAAAGGTTGTAGTTCGTCAGCCATTAACAGCAACAGAGACAGTAGATAAGTTCGACGTTTTAGTAAACGTACACGGCGGTGGTTTCACCGGACAGGCTGGTGCTGTAAGACACGGTATCGCTAGAGCTTTACTGAAAGCAGACATTGAATTCCGTCCAGTTCTTAAAAAAGCTGGATATTTAACAAGAGATCCAAGAATGAAAGAAAGAAAGAAATACGGCTTAAAGGCAGCTCGTCGTGCGCCGCAGTTCTCAAAGAGATAATCATTACTGCGACGCAGGACGTCTCAGAACAACTCAATACAATTCAGAACCTCTCAGGACATTTCTCTTGGGAGGTTTTTTGCATCATTTATAATTGATGAAGCATGAATACATATTTTGAAGAAAATAGTAGTAGTTAAACATTGACAAATAAGAATTCAAAATATATAATTATTAGAAATTTATATAATAAAGGCATTGAAGAGAAGAGTAAACTATTTGCGCTTTTACAGAGACCTCAAGATGGTGAAAATGAGGAAAGTTATAAAATGGTTGAATATGGCCTCTGAGCTGCGTACCGAAACATATTGTTTAGGCTACGACGGGTGCACCCGTTACAGTGATAGACTATCGATGAATCATTTCTCGTCCGTAGTTGATAAGACCTGTATCGTGAGGTATAGGTGAATTTAGGGTGGTAACACGAAGCTTCGCTCTCGTCCCTGAAAAAGAAATTTTTCAGAGAGGAGGGCTTTTTTATTTGCTTTTTAAAATTTAGATTTGTTATCACAATAAAAAAGAAATGAGGAATGTTATATGAGAAACATTTTAGTTGGTGGTGCATGGCCATATGCAAATGGCTCATTGCACCTAGGTCACATAGCTGGGTTATTGCCAGGAGATGTAATTGCTCGGTATCATAGAGCAATAGGAGATAAAGTATATTATGTATCAGGTAGTGACTGTCATGGAACTCCTGTAGCGATACGTGCAAAGAACGAAAATAAATCACCGCAAGAAGTGAGCGATTATTATCATGAAGAATTTAGAGATTGTTTTGAACGATTAGGATTTAGTTATGGTGTCTATACAAAAACGTCTTCTGAAGAGCATAAGAATTTTGTGAGACAGTTTCATGAAAAACTTTATAAGAGTAATTATGTTTATGAAAAAGAAGCTCCACAGGCATATTGTGATTGTTGTAATAATTTTCTGGCGGATAGGTTTGTGACTGGAAAATGTCCGAAATGTGGGAATGATACAAGAGGGGATCAATGTGACTTTTGTGGAACAGTATTAGAACCAGAAGGATTAGTAGATCCAGTTTGTGCTATTTGTGGCAATAGAATTTCGTTTAAAAATGCAACTCATCTGTATATTGCTATTTCAAAAATGGCGGATCAATTAAAAGCGTTAGTTAATAACAATCCGAATTGGAGAAAAAATGCAATATCATTTACAAACCGCTATATAAATGAAGGCTTAAAAGACAGGGCACTTACGCGTGATTTGGATTGGGGAATAGATGTTCCAAAAGAAGGATTTGAGGATAAGAAAATTTATATCTGGGCAGAAAATGTTCTGGGATATTTATCTGCCAGTCAAATTGCGGCAGAACAAAATGGTGAGGATTATAAAAAAATTTGGGGAGTAAATGCGAAACATTATTATGTTCATGGAAAAGATAATATTCCTTTTCATACTATTATTTTACCAGCATTGCTTATTGCCAATGGAAATGGATGGCATTTGCCAGATGAGATTATATCAAGTGAATATTTGACCTTGGAAGGCAGAAAAATATCCACAAGTCAGAATTATGCAATTTGGATAAAGGATATTATAAATAGATATAATGCGGATTCTATTAGATATTACTTGTTGGCAAATGGACCCGAAAAAAAGGATGCAGATTTTTCATGGCGAGAGTATGTGAATAGCCATAATGGTGAGTTGCTTGGTGCATATGGTAACTTTATCAATAGAACACTTGCTTTTATCAATAGATATATGAATGGAATTATTCCGGCTGGGAATTTGAATTCAGAAGTTGAGGTGAAAATTGATCAGTTATTTTGTGAAACAGGAGAAAAAGTAGAGGCAGGTAATCTAAGGGATGCCATTGATGGAATATTTGAATTTGTACGATATGCAAATAAATTCTTTGACATTGAGCAGCCTTGGATTACAAGAGTTACAGATGTTGAGGCTTGTGATAACACACTTTTTAATTGTGTTCAAATTATAGCTAATTTAGCAATATTGTTACATCCATTTTTGCCATTTTCATCTGAAAAGGTTTGTAGGTGGCTAAAAATAAGTAATGTATGGGAAAAGCAATATGTATTGACCGGTTATCAATTACCAGAAATAGAAATATTATTTGAAAGAATTGATAAAAAAATAATTGAAGAGGAAAAAGCTAAATTGGAAAAGCAGGAGGAAGTATAAGATGAATCATTTAGGTACAAAGACTCTTGAAACAAAGCGACTAGTATTAAGACCATTTAAAGAAACTGATGTTGAAGATATGTATCAGAATTGGGCAAGTAATAATAATGTTACCAAATATTTAACGTGGCCGACGCACACTTCTAAGGATATAACAAAATCTGTTGTGGATTTATGGGTAAGTAAAAACGAAGACATGAAAAATTACCAATGGTGCGTTGAGTGGAGAGAAAATCAGCAAGCTATTGGTAGCTTCGGAATCGTTCATATGGAAGAGGAAATCAATTCAGTAGAGATTGGATATTGCATTGGAGAAGAATATTGGAATAGAGGAATTACCAGTGAAGCTTTTAAAGAAGTTATCAAATTTCTATTTGAAAAAGTTGAGTGTAATAGAATCTTTGCACGGCATGATGTATGCAATCCAAATTCGGGGAAGGTTATGAAAAAATCGGGGCTTTTATATGAAGGAACGTTATTAGAAGCTGGTAAAAACAATACAGGCATATGTGATGTGGCTATATATGGAATTACCAAGACGATATACATTAGATAAATATGATTATAGAATCCAATTGAATACAAAAGCTATGATAAGAATTAGTAAGCATTTTGGATTTTCAGAGAAGAGGCGGTAGGTGCGAGCCTTTAATGAAGAAATGCCCAACCTATCTTTGAGCTGTTAGCCGAACAAAAAGCGAAATACTTTTTTAGTAAGTGTCACCGGGTTCTCCCGTTACAGAGATAAGGTATCAAGCATTTGCTTCGTACCAAGAGAGTGGAATAATTCCAAATTTAGGTGGTACCACGGACTTGATTATAGTTCGCCCTAAGCATGAGTATTTGTCGTGCTTAGGGCTTTTTGTATTCAAAAATAAATTTGGAGGTATCTATATGAAGTTAGAAAAGCTGGTTGGCGAAAGGTTTAAGGAAAGACCAAGTGACTGTGTAATTGATAGTCATGCACTTATGATTCGTGGTGGTTATATGAAATATGTTGGAAATGGCATTTATTCGTCACTACTGCCATTAAAACGGATCACTCGTAAAATTGAAAAAATCATTAGAGAGGAAATGGATAAGATTGATGGACAGGAAGTTCAGTTTCCAGTTGTTATGCCAGCTTCTCTCTGGCAAGAGTCAGGCAGATATGAAAGTATTGGGAATGAGCTTGTTCGATTTTATGATCGAAACAAAAATCCACTCGTATTAGGTATGACACATGAAGAAGCTGCAGTTCAACTTGTGCGAGATTATGCACAGAGTTATTCCAAATATCCTTTTATGGTGTACCAGATTCAAACAAAGTTCCGAGATGAAGCCAGACCAAGAGGCGGTTTGATTCGGGTACGAGAGTTCACTATGAAAGACGCTTATTCATTTCACATAAATCAGGCTGATTTGGAAAATTATTATGAACGCTGTTATCAAGCATATGGACGTATTTTTAGCAGAGTTGGAGTACCGGAAGTGATTTCCGTAGCATCAGACTCTGGCATGATGGGGGGGAATATATCGCATGAATTCATGCTCTTAACACCAATCGGTGAGGATTCCATAGTTATCTGCAGTAATTGCAGTTATAAGGCAAATATGGAAGCGGCAGATAGTGTAGTTTGCAATGAAAGAGATAATATTTCGGATAATATCAAACTTGTAAGTACTCCAGATATTAAGACTATGGAAGAAGTTTGTGGATTTCTTCATGTCACAAAAGAAAAAACCTGTAAAGCCGTTGTGTATCAGAAGAATAGTGATAATTCATATATTGTAGTTTTTATCAGAGGAGACCTCGACGTTAATGAAACAAAGCTATCCAATCTTCTTGGATATGATATTCATACAGCGACTATAA
This sequence comes from Lacrimispora sp., assembly GCF_031982545.1. Taxonomy (GTDB): domain Bacteria; phylum Bacillota; class Clostridia; order Lachnospirales; family Lachnospiraceae; genus Lacrimispora. Next base: position 82,891 of record NZ_DALYXB010000016.1, on the reverse strand, counting down.
TAGTTGAGAGTGAGCTGGCCACAGGCTATATTGGACCATATTTGTTGGAAGGCAATTATACAATTTTGTATGATAAATCTCTGGATAATGCAAATAATATAGTTTGTGGTGGAAATAGATTGGGCCATCACTACACTGGATTAGATATAGGACGTGATATAGAAAATGCTACATTTCATGATCTTGCGAAAATCCAAGATGGCGGTATTTGCCCATGCTGTGGTAAAAGATCCATTTCAATTTCTCGCGGAGTTGAAGTAGGTAATATATTTCAGCTTGGAACAAAATATACAAAATCTATGAATATGACATTTGTTGATGAAGAGGGAACTACACAATACCCTAGTATGGGGTGTTACGGAATTGGTATCGGTAGACTGGTTGCATCAGTTTGTGAGGCTCTTCATGATGAATTTGGTCCAATATGGCCTATGGCAATCGCACCTTGGCAGGTTCATATTTGTGCGGTACGATCTGATGATAATGCTGTAAAAGAAATTGCAAATAAGATATATGAGGAGTTACTAAGGAGCGGAATAGAAGTGATTTATGATGACAGATCTGTTAGGGCAGGCGTTATGTTTTCAGATGCAGATCTTCTGGGTGTTCCTTTGAGAATCATCATAAGCCCAAGAAATATAAAAGAGAATTGTTGCGAGATAATATCACGAGATAAAACAATCTCAATGAAAGTTGCTCTGGATTTGATAAAAGAGAAGACTTTAGAATTGATACAGCTACTTGATAAAAAGTATATAGACTAGTAGATTGCATGAGATGCAGATATCAAAAGAGATAGTAGTAAGATGAATCACTATTTCACTTTTTTTCCTTATATAGTATACTAATATAAAAGTGAATAAAAGTTATAATGAAATCCTGTTTTGGAGGAACCAATTATGTGGTGTCATTTCTTATTTAACAACATTAAATTACGTTAATTAGTTTAAGTTAATAGTAAGTTAGTTATTTTTATGCAAAAAGCATAGGTTTATTTGTTGTTGAATAAAGGAGACATTAATATGAAGATTGATAATAATATAATAAAGCACTATTTAAAAAATGTAATGTTTATTACAGGAACAGCATATGCAGGAAAGTCAACTATGGTAGCAATGTTGGCAGACAATTATGGGTTGATCCAATGTGGAGAAAATTATCACACCCGTGTTGCGGATAATGTGAAAGTACCAGAATATCAACCTAATTTGTGCTATTTCGAGACGATGAAAGATTGGCAGGAGTTTGTAAATCGGACACCGGAAGAATATGAAAAATGGATTCTTGGAGGTGCACAGGAAGCGGCTGAGTTTGAAGTGGTGGAACTAATTCGTATATCGCAAAACCAAAAAGTAATTGTAGATACCAATATTCCTCTTTCTATATTGCATGAGATTGCAGATTATCATCAAGTAGCTGTAATGCTTTCTTCCCAGGCCATATCGATCGAGAAGTTCTTTGACCGGGAGGATCCTGATAAGGCATTTTTGAAAGAGCAGATAATGAAGGCAGAGGATCCGGAAAAAACAATGGAAAATTATAAGGCATGCATAGCGATAGTGAATGGGAAAAAATATTATGACGAGTATGCGAAAAGTGGCTTTTTTACACTGGTAAGAACTGATACTGTCAGAGATACCAAGGCTGAAACTTTAGAAATTTTAGCAACTCATTTTAAGCTTAATGGAATTAAGACAAGGTCGAAGAGATAATATGTCGAAATCTAAATCCTCAGGGCAGTGATGTCCTGGGGATTATTTTTATTATTTAGCATATAATATTACTATTGACGTACAGATATCTGTACGATATAATAAAAAGTACAGAAATCCGTACTATAAGGAGGTGCTTTCATGTTGGCAGTTAATTATACAACGTTAAGAGATAATATGAAGACATATATGGATAAAATCACAGATGATTATGAGACAATGATTGTTACAAGAAAGGATAACAAAAATGTTGTTATGCTGTCTGAAGAATCCTATAACAATATGATGGAAAATATATATGTAATGGGAAATAAAAGTAATTATGATTGGTTAATTGAATCAAAGGCTCAGTTAGAAAATGGAATGGTATCCACTCATGATCTTCCTGAGGTAGAAGCTGATGAATAAAGTGTTTACAAAGAACGGATGGGATGATTATATTTATTGGCAGACGGAAGATAGAAAAACACTAAGAAAAATAAATCATTTGATTGAAGATATTGCTAGAAATGGGAACGAAGGAGTTGGAAAGCCAGAAGCTCTAAGTGGAAATCTAGCTGGTTTTTGGAGCAGAAGAATAAATGATAAAGATCGGTTGATATATAAAATTGATAATGAGAATATCTATATCTTGGCTTGTAGATACCATTATGGCGATAAGTGAACGAGACGTTCAGCGTAAAAGAAAATTTTATAGACTAGAAGCAATTATTTACTATATTGAATAATCATTCCGTAAAAAAATACGTTTTGATAGTGATCGTATCAAAAACGGAGCTTTTTGTATGAAGATTATTTTGAACACTTAGGGCAAGTGAACTTTTCAGGTAGATGAATATAAATATCAAAGACAGGCGGTGTATCCTTTTGAAAAGCATCCGAGGTAACTACTCAGTACAGTTGATATAATCTGTTAGCAGATTGTGCTGAGGTTAATTTTAAAATATGTTAACAGTCTCAACTGTACTGACCCTTTTTCCAAACAGGTAAAATAAAAAAGGAGTACAGGAATGAGCCAAATAAAAGAAGTCATAAAAGAAAATAGAAAGGCGATTGCCTTATACGTTATAACAGGTTTATTAATTGCATTTTTAACAAACTATAAAATAAAATATTTTCAAAAAATAATTGATGAGTTTAATGATCACACAATCAGATTAAATACTATTCTGGTATATGGAATTGTATTAATTAGTTTTTACCTGTTAAATTATTTTGACGAATATCCGAAGCAAAAGCTTCGACATGGAATTTATCTGGATTTTAAAGTACAGGCTTTAAAAAAGATTAGTAAAATCCAGTATATTGAGTATCAATCTTTGGGTACAGGAAAGCTTACACAAAGCATTGAGAATGGGGCTAATGCAGGAAAAGGAATTATTTTTGATTATTGGTTATGCGTTTGCAGACAATTAATGCCAACCATTTTATTCAGCATCTTTTTTATATGGAAATTAAACCCGTTTATCACTTATTTAATATTGTTCGGTTATGTTTTTGTATTTATCACAACGAATTTACTTTTGAAGTTATTGTATTCAATCAAGGAAAAAATCTTGTGCAATGAAGAAATGATGAATCATTATCTGGTTCGCGGATTTATGGAGATGGTGACATTTCGAATGAGCTGCCGATTTCCTTATGAAATAGTAAAAGTAGTAAATTCCAAGAATGAGATTATAAGATCTAAAGTAAAGATGAATATGATCCATGAAGCATTCTTCACCATATTTGCAATACTTGTGGCATTTCTAAATGTAGGAATCCTTGTATACGCCTGGTTGAATCAATCTGTTTCAATAGGAACCTCAGTGGCACTTATTTCTCTGGTTGAAAATGCCTATACACCAATTGCGATCTTTAATGTATTAACTGTACAGTATAAACTGGATAAGGCTACATACAGCAGATTCGAAAAAATTCTTAACATGAAAGAGGATGAGCAATTAGAGAAAGGAACGAGTGTTAAAGTAGAACGAGGCGAAATTAAGATAACAAATCTTTGCTTTCAATATAACAATAAGAACGTCATTAATAATTTGAATGTTGAGATTCACAAGGGGGAAAAAATAGCCCTTGTGGGGAGCAGTGGCTCCGGAAAAACAACACTAATTAAACTCTTATTGGGATTATTAAAATATGATTCTGGCAGTATTCAGATAGATGGTAATGAACTAAGGGACATTAGTCTGGAAAGTCTGTATAAAAATGTAAGCTATATCTCACAGGAGGCTCCGGTATTTGACGGTACCGTAAGAGAAAATATTGTTCATAACCAAAATCAAAATGACCAATATATCCGGGAAATATTAAAGAAAATGAGGTTGGATGATTCTGTGTCAAAAATGGATAACGGAATTGATACGCTTATCGGTGAACGTGGGATGATATTATCCGGAGGTGAGAGACAGAGGCTGGCATTAGCCAGGCTGTGGTTTCAAAAAAATAATATAGCTATTCTGGATGAAGCAACTTCTGCCTTGGATAATATAACGGAAGAGGCTGTTATGAATGAAGTCTTGAGCCTTTTGTCAGAGAAAACGGTCATTGCAATTGCACACCGACTGACTTCCATCATAAATTTTGACCGGATTATTGTATTTTACAATGGTCATATTGTTGAACAGGGAACATTTGATGAACTATTAAAGAATGGAATGTATTTTTCTGACTTGTATCATAAGAGCATGCAGTAAACGAATTTGTAGAGAGGATAATCTCCTCTCTACATTTATATTTTACCATGAAAACGGTTAAAACTCAAGACTACAAAATTTAGCCCAAAAGGGATATACTACTTACACGAATGGAGGTATGTATATGGATGAGCAAAATTGGCTTGAGGTCATGAATCGGCAGCAGTGGGTGAAGCAGATACAGGAAACGAATCAGTTTACATCAAAATATGGGCTTCAAATATCGGAGGAAGATACGGATGTTTTGATTGAAGAGAAAAACCATACGTTGAAAGCAGAACGCAGAGTTGAATTTGGCCAGAGCGTGATTCCGCAGATTATATATATCTTCTGTGATTCTGGTTTTATTTCTCCGGATAACTATTTGAATACGTTGATCCGGCTCCAGGAAATTTTCTTTCAGTATAAGAATGAAATGCAGGATGAGATTACAGATGAAGAATTGCTTAATTTTATGAAAGAACAATTTGAAGATGTTTGCTATGGGGATCTTGAGTATCTGGAAAGCACTTGTCTTGAAATATTCAGTGAGGCAATCAGGGCTGGTTACAAGGGGTATAAGATTACCCAGGGTAAGGGAGAGTTTTCCAAGATAGACATTGTTCAGAGGTGGGATAAAGATCTGTATTTACAGACGCTGAAAGAGCTTTGCTGGAGGTAGTGTGTATGGGGGTTGAGATAGAAAAGGAGAATTATTAAATGGAACCATATTACTATAGTCAGATGAATAAGCAGCAACAAAGAATTTACCAGGTCATTAAGAGCGGCCTGGAGTCACTTTCACAGAGTTTTGATGTGCAAAGAATCGATGGGGCTGAGCTGAGCGATATCTTTTTTAAGTTGAGATTGGATTGTCCGGAGATATTTTATGCTTCCACGTTTCAATATTCCTTTTACGATAACTCGTCACTTGTAAAGATGAAGCCGGTTTATTTATTTGATAAGAATAAAATTAAAGAACATCAGGTGGCAATGACTGCCAGAGTGGAGAAGCTTGCCAGGGTGGTGAAAGATAAAAGTGATTGGGAGAAAGAACAATACATTCATGATTTTATCTGTGAAAATGTTACTTATGATAAGCTGAAAAAACAGTATTCCCATGAAATCCTGGGGCCATTGGGGCAGGGCGTGGGCGTTTGTGAGGGAATTGCAAAGTCGGTGAAGATCCTTTGTGACCGGCTTTCTATTCCCTGTATTGTTGTTATTTCTGAGAATAATCCGGAAAAGAACATCAAATACAGGCACGCCTGGAATGTGGTTCGGATCAATGGGGTGTGGTATCATCTGGATGCCACATTTGATAATACATTAGGAAAAAAAGAACTGAGATATGACTATTTTAACCTGGATGATAAAGGGATCTTTAAGGATCATGAGCCTGTGATATATAAGGTTCCGGTGTGTGGAGATGGAGATCATTTCTATTATAAGGATAAGAAACTTTCTTTCACCAAATTGGAGGATATTAAAAAACGCTGCCAACAGGCAATTAAAAAGGGGAAAGTATTAACATTTCAGTGGAGAGGCGGATACCTTACTAAGACTGTTATGGAAGAACTATTGCAGATCATTGCTGGTGAAGCAAAGGAAAAAGGCAGACACAGTCAGATTACCATTAACTGGCCTCAGGCGGTTGTACGTGTTAAATTTCTTGAGGAGCAGATGGAAGATTCGGTGAAAATGGAGGATGCATACGAAGAGGAAAATGATGCGGAAATGTAGGGACAAAAAAATTGACAGGAAGAGGAACTGGGGTGTTTGTAGCGCCTTAGAAATACTTCTACGAAAAAATAAAATATTTTGTCACAAATGCTAAGTTCTGGTTGTCTAATAATAGACACGTAAAATTAAGGAGGAACAAGTCATGCAAAACAAAATATTTGATTTATTTGACAAGGCGGTTGAAGGAGACAGGGAGGCACTGGAAGAATTAATTCTAAGTGTGAAGGATATGATCTATAACCTGTCTCTACGAATGCTAGGAATGCCTTTTGATGCTGAGGATGCAACCCAGGAAATTATTATTAAAGTTATCACTCAGCTTTCTTCATTCCGGAAAGAAAGTGCATTTTCTACCTGGGTGTACCGCATCGCCGCAAATTATTTAATCAATTACAAAAAGTCTATGTTTGCACAGCATCAGCTCAGTTTTGAATTTTATGGGCAGGATATTGATAATGGGTTCATCCATAATACAAATCAATTAACCCAAAATGTGGACGAGAATCTTCTGGCTGATGAATTAAAACATTCCTGCACAAATGTTATGCTTCAGTGCCTGGATGCGGAAAGCCGTCTGATTTATATACTTGGTGTTATGTTTAGAGTTGACAGTAAGATTTGTGCTGAAATTCTGGAAATTTCACCAGAAGCATATCGCCAGCGCCTTTCACGCATTCGAAAACAGGTTGGAGAATTTTTGAGTGAATATTGCGGTTTATCTCAGACTGGTAAATGTAATTGCAAGAAGCGGGTAGGATACGCCATACATACAAAACGGTTGGAACCCAATAAATTAGAGTATAGCAATATGTCCATAGCGGACGAAAAATCCATCTTTAATTTCACTCGGGCAATGGAGGAGATGGATCAGATGTCCCTTATTTTCGCACAGCTGCCCAAGTACCGCTCGCCAGATGTAATCCATAGATTTATTGAAGATCTTTTGGATTCCTCCGCAATGAGAGTGGTTGCCGGAGCTGGTGAGGAGGTAACCGTATGAGAAAATTCTTTTTGACGTTGCTGATTGGGATTGCGGCAGGAACACTTGATGTGCTGCCGATGATAAAAATGAAGCTTGATCAGTATTCCATCGCTTCTGCATTTGTATTTTATCTGATTCTACCTTTTGTGATATTTAACCTTAATTTATATGGAATTGTATGGTGGATGAAAGGTGGTATGATTGGATTTGGCTTAGCCTTACCGGTTATCATCCTTGTGGCCAGAGAAGATAAAAAATCGATGGTTCCCATGGTTGTTATGTCGATAATATTGGGAACGGTCATTAGTACTGCCGGCTATTATTTGATTTAAAACCATGCATCAGAGCCGGTTTTCCTGTATTGTAGTCCGGTATTCTTTGGGGGTGGCGCCGACCAGATCTTTAAACTGCTTGGTGAAATAACTGGGGCTTGAGAAACCACAGTCAAAAGCAATATCAGTTATGGGGGCATCTGTGGTTGAAAGCTGCTCTGCGGCTTTCAACAGCCGCCTCCGCTGAATATACGCCATCGGGCTGTAATGCAGATACCGGCTGAATATGCGCTGGCATTCTCTTGTACAGATATTTGCTGTATCTGCAATTTCTTTCACTGTCATCACATTTCTTAGATTTTCGTCAATCCATTCCAACATTTGCTTCAAACGGGATTCCTGAATCGTTGGCACTCTGCGTGAGGGCATAGTCTGATGCTTTTCCTTTGTATAAAGCAGTATTTTTGACATTGCTTCCCGGACTTCAAATTGATAACCGGGTTTCTCCTCCGCGCAGGCATGAAAGGCAATATTAAACTGCTGAAAAAACGATTTATCTTCAGCCTCTCTTCCGAATTTCAAAAAATCTGGTCCTGCATTTAATAAAGGACGTACATACATCGTATCAAAAACACTTCCCGGCGTACCGCCTACAATACCAGAGTCAAATACAAAAGAATGATAGATACAGGGAGAAGGCACAATTGCAGTAAAGGAGTGCAGTACACCAGTATTGATAAAACACCCTTCTCCGGCTTCAACATAGTAGGAATTGTCTCCGATCTGAATCAAAACACTTCCATGTAATAAAATAAACACTTCTAATTCCAGATGCCAGTGGGAAGGAATGCAATCAGCAATATATTGGTGGATATCTCCTTCATTGGCAAGCAGGTCGAAAATCCGAAAGCCTTGTTCCTGCAATTCTTTTCTGTGGCTGTCTGTTGAAACATAATTTCTGTTTCGAATCATTTTACTCCCCTTATTTGTCGCTTTTTTTATAGTATATGACGTTTGTGTGAAAGCAGCAAGTATTATTTATGTATATAATGAGAGTAAGAAGTACAGATAAAATATGGGTATTTAATGCTGCATTAGTCACCGGCCAAGGGGGAATAGGTTTTATGCAGATGAATCACAAAAGTCGCGTTCTTGATATGACAAAAGGCAGTCCGTTTCATTTGCTTCTCTATTTTTCACTGCCACTTTTTTTCGGGAATTTATTGCAGCAGTTATATAGTCTGGCTGATACTTCAATTGCGGGTCATCTGCTGGGGGATGGAGCTTTGGCAGAAATTGGCGCAACGGCAGCACTTTACAGTCTTATTACTAATTTTGTCTTTGGATTGAATAATGGCCTGGCTTTGATTGTAAGCAAGTATTTTGGCGCCGGAGAAAAAAAGGAGATGAAGCATGCTGTCTGCTATATGGTTACGATCTCCTGTGTCTTTGCAGCACTCCTTACTACGTTTTTTTTGTTGTTCCGACATTCACTTTTAGCGATACTTCAGATACCAGAGGATACTCTGGAGGGAGCGCTTAACTACTTTACCATTATACTGGTGGGAATCCCTTTGTTCATGGCGTATAATCTGGAATTCAGTCTACTTCAGGCAGTTGGCAACAGCTTTACGCCGCTGCTGTTTTTACTCTTTAGCAGTGTGCTGAATGTAGGACTGGACTATCTGTTTATGGGAAATCTGGCAATGGGAGTACAGGGAGCAGCGATAGCAACTGTGCTTGCGCAGGGAGTCAGTGGGGTATTATGCTTTTTTTATATTGTAAAAAATTATAGGGAACTATGCTTTGAGAAAAAGGATTTTCTTGTAAAGCCTGCCTTTATTTTTAAAATGCTCTGGACAGGGCTCAGTATGGCACTTATGAGCACCATTTATAACATTGGCAGTGTTGTTTTACAAAGCAGTATCAACGCACTGGGTAGTGTCTATATAGCAGCCCAGATGGGAGCACGCCGTCTGGCTGAACTATTTTATAATCCGGGCCTTGCTCTGGCGGCAAGTATTGCTACTTATTCCAGTCAGAATTATGGAGCCAATCGCAATTCACGAATAGGGAAAGGGATTAAGACGGCCTTCCTTATTTATGGCGTCTGGTGGCTGTTTGCTGTCACGTTTGTATTTTTGTTTGGAGAAAATGCAGTAAAGCTCATTACGGGTAGTGTCAGCCAGGAAGTTGTTTCAAGTGCAGTACTTTACCTTCAAATCAGTATACCAATGATTCCACCAATGGCATTTCTTGTAATTATGCGGAGCGCATTGCAGGGGCTGGGGCATCCTGGGCTGCCGCTTCTATGCAGCGTGATCGAACTGATTGGGAAAGTATGGTTTTCCATTATGATCGTACCAGTGTGGGGATATCCGGCTGTATGTATCTGTGAGCCTGTCTTATGGGTCATTTGCTCGCTGGTTATTTTAGCCGCTCCATTTGTTTACCGCAGGGAATTTGCCTGAGTGAGACGGTAGAGAGGAGTTGTTTATGAAAACAGTTTTATTTGGTGATTTTGAACCAGTGGTTTATAAAGTGGTTCAGGCGATTGAGTTAGAAGCCCGTAATTTTAACAATACAATTCTCCCCAATATTGGAATTCCCATATTGGAACAATATCACACCCTTGTTGACTGTTACGTTTATTTTTATGATTCACAAAGGGATATTAAATGTGGCATTTACAATGGTTCCACTCTGTTGTGTAATGGGAAAACCCTGATTCCAAACAGCTGTGGATTTTTAAACGAGGCATCCAAATCGGAGGCATTTGATATGATTGGAATGATTCCATGTTCCTCCGATTTCCGTTTATCAAGAATGGTCGGCATTGCAGATGAGATCAGAATTGTTTCCAATAACCGTGTGGAAATCACACTGAACCAGGCGTCTGTCCTTGTTATCATTGCCCGGATTTCAGCAGGAGAAGTAAATTATTTAAAAAGAGAGAGGAACAGAGCATGATGGAAGCAGTTATTTTTGATTTGGACGGATTGTTAATCGATAGTGAAGTGATTTCATATCAATTATACCAGGAGTTATTAAACAAATATGGACACTCTTTTACCATAGAGAATTATGCGCAGAACTATAGTGGGAAAACAGAACTGGGGAATATGGAAACTCTGGTGGATCTTTACCGGCTTCCCATTTCTGTACAGGAAGGACTGGATTACACGCTATCGCGGGAGAAAGAGTATTTTATAAAAGGAGTTTCATTAAAACCAGGTGTCAGAGAGCTGTTGGATTATCTGAAGAAAAATAAATACAGGATTGCTTTGGCATCATCCAGCACCAAAGACAGAGCAATGTTTGCTTTGGTGCAACATGGAATAGATGGCTACTTTGATGAAATGGTGTTTGGTACAGAAGTTGAAAAGGGAAAACCCAATCCGGATATATTTTTGAAGGCATGTAAAAAATTAAAGGTTGATCCTGAAAAATGTCTTGTACTGGAAGATAGTGAGGCCGGAATACAAGCTTCATACTCTGCCCGGATTCCTGTGATCTGTATACCGGACATGAAAAAACCAACCATAAAATATCAAGGAATGACAGAAATGATCCTGCCATCTTTGTTGGAAGTGATATTTTATCTGGAGAAGGGAACAGCAAAAGAAACGGAGAATTAAGTAACTCCCCAGCCTAAATATATTTATAAAAAACTTGATTATATCCAACGTTGGATATATAATTACTTTATCATTACAGATGAGGTGCTTTTCATGGTACAATTATTCATTCTATTCTTTTTTAGTATTAAGCCGACACATGGCTATGAAATTCAAAGGTTTATCAGTCTCAATCGTATGTCTGAATGGAATAATATAAAATCCGGTTCTATCTATTATGCAATTAAAAAATTAGAAAAAGACGGATATATCAGCATGATTGATAAACCGGAAGAAGGAGAAAAGAAAAAGCAGATTTATGAAATAACACAAAAAGGCAGAGACGTACTTAAAATATTGGCATATAAGGAGATAGGAAAGCCTCTGCAGGGAGCAGCATCGGAAAAATTTCTTTTATATCCCATAATTGCCAGCCTTCAGAAGGAAGAGATCGTTCAATGCGTGGAAAACCATATGGGTGATTTAAAAGTACAGAAAAACCGGATTAATGACTGGAGAAAAGAGAAGGAGCAAAATCCCTGTTCCATGGAAGTAATTACTTTGGATTATATGATAACAACCATAGAAAGTCAGATAAACTGGCATAGACTGATGTTAGACAATCTGGACAAAATTATTCAGGAAACAGAAGAGATTGTAGCGCTGATTAAAGAAACAAACTTTATGAATTATGAATGTTAAAATGTGAATCATGCACCAAAACGAAGCTATGGTTTTGGTGCAAAAAAATATGATTGTATCCAACGTTGGATAGTGAGGAGCGGGAAATGAATGTTTTGGTTATTTCAGGAAGTCCCAGGAGGAAAGACAGTTATCTGATCTGCATGGAGATTTGGAATGAATTAAAGAAGTACGATTCTGGGATTGAGTTCGAGTATCTACAATTAAGTCAGTCCAATATTTCAGAATGCAGAGGCTGCGCCATCTGCTTTCAAAAAAGTGAATTATTATGTCCCTGTAAGGAGGATGAGATCGAGTCAATAAAAGAGAAGATGAAAAATGCAGATGCAATTATTATGTCCAGTCCGGTCTATGCCTATCAGGTTACGGGACAGATGAAACTCTTTATTGATCGTTTGTCTTATTTATTTCACAGGCAGGAGCTTTGTGGGAAACCGGTACTTATTGTAGTTACCACAGATGGAGGAGGAAGCAAACAGGTTTACAAGTACTTAAAGATGACAGTATCCGGTTGGGCAATGGATCTGGTGGGTGATGTACAGATTATTTCCCCAATGTATTTCCAAAACAGAGAGCTCAAAGGTGTTTTTAAGTTTAATAAGAGCGTATATGCAAGAGGGCAGAAAAGAATAAAAAGCCTGACAAAAAAGTTGTATGAAAAAATGGAGCAGAGCGATAAAAAAGTACCCACATTTTATGATATATTTCTATTTAACTGTCTGCGAAGTAAAATATATACATCAGATGCAGATCGCACTTATTGGAGTGATAAGGGCTGGATTGATGCTCCTTACTTTTTTAATGTGGATATGAATCCAGTAAAACGTCTCTTTGGAAAAGTGATGAAAAGACTCATTGATATGCTTGGAAAAAAATTATCTTCAGGCACCTAGTCCTCAATTCCAATCTCTGTATTGCGAAAGTTGAGATTTCGATATTTCAGAGGAGTCATTCCCATTTTCTTATGAAATATCTCTGTGAAATAGCTCTGATTGGGAAATGCCAGTATTGAGGAGATCTGCGAGGGGGAATAGTCAGAATAAATCAGCATATTACTGGCAGTCTCGATTTTCTTATCCCTGATATAGTGACTGACTGTCACGCCCACTTCTTTTTTGAACAGGCGGGATAAATAGGAGGAGTTTAAACCGATGGCAGACGCAAGTGTTTCTATGGTGATCCGGGTATGGAGGTTGTCGCAGATAAAGTCAATGCATGACGCTATATGTTTTGAGGTCGCTTTATTTTTTCTTATAAATTTCATGCGTTTTGCGTAGTCCAGACACATTAGGGGATGGAGGGCGGCAACATCTTCCGGTTTCGTACAGCTATCCGCTTTTTGTATATAAAAATCGCTGAGACTGTAGGCTGTTGACAGTTCCATTCCGCCCTCCATACAATATCTGGCCACTAATGCAGCCGTGATAACAAAATGATATTTTATATTTTGTAGGTGATTAAACGAAAGAATTCCAAGTCCATTCTTTGATAAAAGAGATTCCTGGCAAAGTTCCCGAACTTTTGCGGTATTTCCTGATTTTATGACCGAATAAAATTCCTGCTCAGGTGTATAAGGAGCGCGGATTAAATTATTTTCTCTTCTTACAAATTCCTGAAACGCCAGTTCTTTTTTTATATTCATGGGAGAGACCCTCCAGTGCACCGTTATTTCCTTTTGATATTATATCATGAAAACAATATAAAAGAAAAGAAAATGATATCATTTGCCTGTCAGATCAGATAGTATAAAATTATCTGAAAGGAAAGGCAGTGAAGCGATATGAAACTGAAAAGAGGGTTAAATTTAGGGGGATATTTATCTCAGTGCACTCACAATATGCAGCATTACAGTACATTTATCGGAAAAGTGGATATTGAGCAGATTGCAGCATGGGGATTTGATCATATCCGCCTTCCCATTGATTACGAAGTTCTGGAAGATCAGGAAGGCAATCCCAAAGAGGAAGGTTACCGGCTGGTACATTGTATCTGTGACTGTTGCAGGGCAAATAAGCTGGATGTGATCCTTGATCTGCACAAAGCGTATGGCTATGACTTTAATGATGCAGGGAACGAGCAGAAAAATGATCTGTTTCGTAATTCCTATTTACAGGAGCGTTTTGTGAATCTTTGGGACAGGATTGCAACAGAATTTAAAAACTACGATAATGTGGCCTTTGAATTACTTAACGAGGTTGTTGAGAAGGAAAATGCGTTGCTTTGGAATGACCTGATCGACATAACGGTGGCGGCAATTCGTAAAATTGATTCATTTGTACCCATTATTTATGGGGGAATTCAGTGGAACAGCGCAAGTACATTAAAATTACTAAAAAAACCGGAAGATAAAAATATTATCTTTACCTTTCACTTTTATGAGCCGCTTTTGTTTACCCATCAAAAAGCTCATTGGGTCAAACAGATGGATCCGCAAAGGGATGTTTTCTATCCCGAAAGCATAGAGTATTACCGCTCACAGTCTGTCGTGCTGGGAGAACAGGGGGAAGCAGTCTTAAACTCAACGGTTGAGACAATTGGGAAAGAGTTTTTAGAGATAATGGTGAAGGGAGCAGTACTGGCCGCACAAAAAGCAGGCATTCAGCTGTACTGTGGGGAGTTCGGTGTGATTGACCAGGCACCTGTTCCGGATACACTGCGATGGTTCCGTGACGTACATGATATATTTGAGAAGTATCAGATTGGCTGTTCCATATGGACTTACAAAGAGATGGATTTTGGACTGACAGGAAAGCATTATGATGACATCAGAGAAGAAATAATACAGATATGGACCCAGGATCAGTTATGCAGCTGCCAAACTGAGGCTTGACGAAACAAAAAAAGCATGTTAATATTTGTTCAATTAAATATTTGCATTACAAAGAATTATATATAATTCGGAGTATAAGAAAAGGCTATGAAAAGAAAGAGTAGCATTTTCAATTCCAAACAGAAAGATGCCGGTTGATGAGAGGCTCATGGATAGAAAGTGTGAATACATCTTGGAGCTGCGCACCGAACCGATTTAAGAAGTAGGCTGCGACGGAGAGCACACCGTAATCAGGTGCAGGGGTATCGCCACGGCCGTACCCGATGAGGTAGACAATGTGAGTTGTCTATAAACTTAAGGTGGTAACACGAGAGTCACTCTCGTCCTTTTGGTAACAGAAGGACGGGAGTTTTTTTATTTGATTTAACTCAGCTCTTTGTTTTCTGGATTTCTTATCTGACATGCAAATATTAATAATACTATTACAAGGAGAATTTGAGTTATGTTAACACCGAAAGAGCAAATGCGTATTATCTGCAAAGGGGTTCACCAGTGTGTGAATAAAGAGGAGCTGCTTGTCAAACTGGAGCAATCTTATAAGCAGGAAAAGCCTCTGGTCATTAAATTAGGACTTGATCCTTCCGCACCGGATATTCATCTGGGGCATGCTGTGGTTTTAAGAAAGATCAGACAGATGCAGGAGCTTGGGCATCAGGCAGTTATTATAATCGGGGACTTTACCGGTAAAATTGGAGATCCTACAGGAAAATCAAAAGGAAGAGTGGCATTGACCGATGAAAAAGTAAAGGAAAATGCACAAACTTACTGTGAGCAGATATTTAAGATTCTGGACAAAGAGAAGACCATGGTGAGATTCAACAGTGAGTGGCTTTCAAAGCTGAATTTTGAAGATGTTATTAAACTGGCGGCAACATCCACGGTTGCCAGGATGTTAGAACGGGATGATTTCCAGAATCGCTATAAAAACGGTGTCCCTATTGGGATTCATGAATTTTTTTACCCACTAATGCAGGCTTACGATTCTGTGGAAATAAAAGCAGATATCGAGCTGGGGGGAACAGATCAGACCTTTAATGTTTTAATGGGACGTACGCTGCAAAAGGCAATGGGAACAGACCAGCAGATTGCTTTATTCATGCCCATTCTGGAAGGACTGGACGGTGTGGAGAAAATGAGCAAAAGTCTGGGAAATTATATTGGGGTTAGCGAGTCGTCTGAAGTAATGTTTAAAAAGGTGATGGAAGTACCGGATGATCTGATCATGAAATATTATGAACTGGCAACAGATGAACACCCCGACGAAATTGACAGGGTGAAAACGGATTTGGAAAACGGAGTCAATCCACGGGATATCAAGCTTCAATTAGCAGAAATTATTACTGGGCTGTACCACAAAGAGGAAGAAGTAAAGAACGCTATTTCTTACTATGAGATGGCGTTCAGCAAAAAAGCAATACCAGATGATATCCCCGTACTACTTTTGGATCTGGACAACGATACGGTGAATGACAGCATTCCAGGTCTGATTGAACTGGGATTTATTAAAAGCAAAAGTGAATTTATCCGTCTGATCAGGCAAGGCGGAGTCCAGATCAATGGCGAAAAGATGAACGTAGATGAAATAGACAGTGTACTGATCAATGGTGATGTGATGAAAATGGGCAAAAAAAGGTTTGTAAAAATCAATAAGTAACAGATGACCTCTCACCAGATTCTGGTGGGAGGTAAAAAGTATTGATTGACTATGGGAGTATTATGTGCTATCTTAAGATTAATTGGAAGTGTTATTGCCAAAATAACCCATCAGCGGAGTTGAAAGGAGAATGTGATATGTCAAATGCATTATTTGTGAAAGAGGTAATTAATGAATAACTGAATATCGGGCATATGACAGCCATGTTTGATATGCCGCCTTTAGACTCTTATATCGCTTAACTCTGTTAAACACACCATAAGATGTGTTTTTTTTGTGCCTTTTTTTAAAAGACAACCGCAGTGACAGCTCATAGGGGCTATTACCGCGGCATTTTTATGCCCTTTTTTAACAGCTGACAGATATAGGTGTCAGCAGAGAACAGGAAGAGAGGTTGCTTTTGAAAGAAAAAATGAATGGATTTATCACAGCGGTTCACAGAGAACGCTATGAGGTAAACGTAAATGGGGAAAATTTGTATGCCAAGTTAAAAGCAGGGATATATTTTACGGATTCTTGCGCAGAAGAATTTCCCACAGTTGGTGACAATGTGGAACTGGAGTATAACTCGATGGGTGACAGTCTGATTACTAAGACACTGGAACGAAAATCTGCATTTTCCAGAAAAGATCCTGATGTGGGAATGGGAGAGCAGATTGTGGCAGCTAACTTTGATTATGTTTTCATTCTGATGTCACTGAACTATGATTTTAATTTAAAACGATTGGAGCGCTATTTAACGGCTTCCTGGCAAAGCGGAGGGAAGCCGGTTATTATCCTTACAAAAGCAGACATTGCAGAAGATACGCAGGAAAAACTGAAACTGGTCAATCAGATTGCTTTAGGGGTTGACGTCTGTGTGGTCAGTGCTGTGTCAGGTGAAGGTATGGAGCAGCTAAAGAACTATCTGGAGCCTGAAAAGACGACCGTATTTCTGGGATCTTCAGGAGTGGGAAAGTCCACTTTTACCAATTATCTTCTGGGAAAAGAGATTATGAAAACCGGAGAAATCAGGGAAGATGATTCAAAAGGGCATCATACAACGACTCACCGCCAGATGTTTGTCATGGATAATGGAGCCCGGATCATTGATACACCGGGGATGCGGGAATTGGGGATGTGGATTGTTGATGAAGGTATGGATGCCAGTTTTACAGATATCAATGATATGATAAAGCAGTGCAGATTTAATAACTGCACTCATAACAGGGAACCAGGCTGTGCAATTGTTAATGCGCTGGAAGATGGGGCGTTGACAGATAAAAGGTGGAAAAATTTTCAGAAAATCCAAAAAGAGTCGAAGTTTCAGGCTGCAAAGGAAAGCAGGCAGCAGATTGCGATGAAAAAGAAGAATGGGAAGAAAAAAGAGGAACGTTTTTCAAAAATAATTGAAATTGGGGGAGAATGGTAAATGAAGATTGTTAAGGCGGAAGAAATGCATGTGGAAGAAGCTCTGAAGTTAGCAATAGGTGAATATGAGAATCAGTGCAGGCAGATAAAACAATTGCCGGAGATTGATGTTACGGACCAGTTGAGAGAATTGATCACTGGCTTATTTCGAAAAAAACATGGCTTTGTTGCGATGTGTGAAGGGGAAATGGCTGGGTACCTTGCATTTACCGGACCTATAGAGGGGTTCTTTGGAACCTGCCGGGGAGCTTATTCTCCACTGGGGGGAAATGCTTTTTCCGGTAATGACAGGGGAAGGGTTTGCTCCAAACTGGTGGAAGCGGGAATGGAAACGTTATTGGGTGAGGCACAGGTTACCAGTTTTGCCCTGACCCGGTATGCTGACGATTCCGTAGTGGACCGGTCACTGGTATTAAACGGTTTTGGAATCCGATGCAGCGATGCTGTTATGGATTTGGAGGGATTTGAAGTAAGAAAAACATCACAAGATGGTGTTACATTTAAAGAGCTTCTTGGAGAGGAAAAGAAACGTGTTCTTGATTTAAGAAACGGATTAGTAAAGCATATGTCCGGTTCTCCTATTTTTTTTCCTACTGATATCCGCCAATATATGATGCACCTTCCCAAAGAGCAATCACGTATATTTGCTGCGTTGAAAGGGGAAGAGGTAATCGGGTATCTGTCAATTTGTGATGAAGGTGAAACATTTATCAGCGAAACTAATTCCATGTACAATATCTGCGGTGCATTCGTGAAAGAGGAATATCGGGGAAAACAGGTGGCGGATGATTTGCTGGGCTATGTCTGCAATGTGTGTAAAAAGGAGGGGATTACGTATCTGGGGGTGGATTGTGAGACATTAAATCCCAACGCACTCCGCTTCTGGGGAAAGCATTTTAAAAATTACACTTACAGCTATCATCGCAGGATTGATGAACGGGTCATTGGCTATGAATCTTATCTGAAAAAGGAGTGGATATCTCACCTGTAAAATAGTACAATAGTGGATAAAGTTAACAAAGGGGGGAGTTTACAAATGATTTATCTGTCACAATTTTCATTTCCCGGTATAGAAAGTGAATACAGCTTTACGATGGGATTGAAACGAACTTGTTATGATACCTTTTATCCATTTCAGATTCTATCAAAGAATCATCTGACCAGGCTGGATTTTGAGCCGGTTACGATTTTATATGGTGGGAATGGGTCGGGTAAGACAACAGCTTTAAACGTAATTGCAGAGAAGCTTTGCCTTACCCGGGAAGCCCTCTACAACCGCTCTAATTTTTTTAAGGACTATACGGATCTTTGTTCTTATGAGGCGGAAGAACCGGTCACAAGAGACAGCCGGATTATTACCAGCGACGATGTCTTTGACTTTATGCTTAATATCAGGTCTTTAAATGAGGGGATACATCAAAAACGGGATAAGCTGTTTGATGAATATCTGGACTCAAAGTACTCCAGTTTTCAGATGAAATCTCTGGATGATTATGAAAAGCTTAAGAAGGTTAATATGTCCCGGAGTAATACCCAGTCCCGTTATATCAGAAAGAACCTGATGGGGAATGTAAGAGAGCATTCCAATGGAGAAAGTGCTTATCTGTATTTTTGTGAAAAGATTAAGGAAAATGGTCTGTATTTACTGGACGAGCCGGAAAACAGTTTATCGCCGGCACGGCAGCAGGAATTGCTGAAATTCTTAGAAGATTCGGCGCGTTTTTTTCATTGTCAGTTTATTATTGCGACACATTCTCCATTTCTTCTATCCATGAGAGGGGCAAAGATTTACGATATGGATGAGAATCCAGTTGATATTAAAAAATGGACGGAGCTGTCTAATGTACAGGCTTATTATCAATTTTTTAAAAAGCATGAAAAAGAGTTTTTGTAAGAGAAAAATATAAATAATATCAGGAGGAATAACCATGAATTTATCATATAGAAAAGCAGAAAAGGAAGATGCTGATTTATTAGTTCAAATATATAATGAAGCATTCTACGACGATTATGTCAGATATGGGGAATGCCCCGCTTATGGAAGATCCAGAGAACATATGGAGAATTCCCTGGAAAAGTTCCCGAAAGAGATTATTTACTGTGATGATAAGGCTGTTGGTGTCATTGCTGTAGAAGTTTTGGGAAACGGAGAATATTATCTTAGCTGTCTTTGTGTGATCCCACAATATCAGGGGAAGGGAATCGGCTCACGGGCATTTGAATTTATGTTGGATCAATATTCGGACTGGAAGAAGATTACTTTAATCACGCCGGCGGATAAAGAAGAAAACGTTAATTTCTATACAAAAAAATTAGCATTTAAAATTGATGGGACTCAGATGGATGGGAATGTCCAGCTGGTCCACTTTGTAATGGAACGGTAAATGAAAGGAGATAGTACCATGTATGTTTATTTCATGAAAAATCAAAAGCCTTTGAATGAAGAATTAATTAAGGAACACGTAGCGCATTTAAAAAGTCTGAAAAGCCAGGGGAAACTCGTGCTTTGCGGACCGTTTAGCGATTATCCGGGTGGGATGGTTGTATACCTGGCTGAGAATCTGGAAGAAGCCACAAGCATTGCAAAGGCAGACCCTTTTATTTCATCGGGATGTAAAACATTTGAAATCAGGACATTGGAAGTGGCCAATGAAGAAAATAATTATTTGTTATAAGTTTAATAAAAGATGATAATAGAAGGGCAGACAGTGTTTAAACTGTCTGCCTTATCTTGTCAGGTCTATATAAAATCAACCAGGAATTTTCTGCGGTTCGGGAGACGAAGGGTGCGTAAGGCCCGGGCCTCGATCTGCCTGATTCGCTCTCTTGTAACACCAATATGATCTCCTACCTCTTCCAGAGTATGGGGCATATGTCCGTTGAGACCAAATCTCATATTTACCACGACCTGCTCTCTCGGTTTTAGAGATTGTAATTGCTTATTGATTTCTTCTCTTAACATAATATCAGATACACTTTCTTCCGGAGATAATATGGTTTTATCCTCAATAAAATCACCTAAAAAACTTGCGTTATCATCGCCAATGGGGGTATCCAGTGATATAACTGATGCAGAATCCACCATAATCCTCTCTATTTTATCAACCGAAAGTCCTGTGATATCGGATATATCCTTGGTTGTAAAGGATTCCTGTTCCTGATTAAGCCGGCGCAGGAGTTGATTGATCATGTTAACATCTTCTTTGTAATGCACCGGCAGTCGTATGGTTCTGTCCTGTTCTGCGATTCCCCGGGTGACAGCCTGACGAATCCACCATGTGGCGTAGGTGGAAAAACGGTATCCCAGTTTATAATCATAACGCTCCACAGCTTTCATAAGGCCGATATTGCCCTCCTGAATGAGGTCAAGCAGGGTTAGGGATTGAACATATGCTTCATGCTTTTTTGCAATACTGACTACAAGCCTTAGATTCGAACAAATAAGAGTTTCTTTCGCCTTTTGATCGCCCTGTGCGCAGAGCCTGGCAAGATCATATTCTTCTTCCCTGGTCAGTAAAGGCGCTTCCCCTGCCTGTAATAAATACAATTTAATGGAATCGTCTATATTTGAATCAAGTTGTTTTTCTAAAACTGCTGTATCTACATTCTGCTGTTCTGTTTCCGACATCTGATCCTCCCTGTATCTATGAAATCTCCCGTACGTATTCAATTCCCTCTAATGTATATATTTTTTCCAGTACATCAGAATGATTGAACTTTTGGGAAGTGCCAACTGTAAAAATAAGTGTTCCGAATTCTTCCTCTAACGTTTTTACTTTTCCCCGCTGCATATCATACAGAACAAAGTGGTTTTCACATGCAAAATCGGATAGCTTCCGCAGAGAAAATTGAGAATTATGTTCCAGATAAACCTCCATGCTTTTTGCGTGCTGTTTGATATAGATATCTACTTTTTTTAATACAATCAATGCGAAGATCGAAAAGAACATACCGATAACAGCGCCGGAGTAAAAGCCCGTTCCAATGGCAATTCCAAGTCCAGCCGCCAGCCACAGTCCGGCAGCAGTGGTAAGACCCCGAATTTCATCATTTCTGGTGACAATGATGGTACCGGCACCCAGGAAGCCGATTCCGCTCACGACCTGTGCGGCTAACCGGGTCGGGTCGGTTCCAGGATTAGTAACTGCGATATATTGATTGGTAAGCATGACCATTGTGGAACCGATACACACCAGTACATAAGTCATAAAACCGGCGGGACGGTTTCGCAGCCCCCGCTCTGTTCCCAATATACCACCGACGATCAGCGACATTCCCAGTCTCACTATAATGGAGAAAATATTTATTTCCTGCAGATAAGAGGAACACTGATTCATATATGGCACCTTTTACACCTCTTTTTTTAAATAAAACACAGAGCCTCTCATGTCTTATTGCAAATTGACAATCAAGGCTCTTAATAGAAGCACCCTTATTTTATGTATCCGTTATTGGGCTGCCTGCTCTGCATCCTTTGCAGCAGCATATTTCTTTTCAGAAATTCTAATAATAATGCTGTCTTTTTCCACCTGAAGCTCAATGCGGTCACTTAAGAATTCAGGAATATCAGCCACTGTTATGATCGTACCAATTGGCTTACCCTCTAAATCTACAGTAACAGTATCAATCATGTCTTCTGGTAAAGAAGCATATGGGATTTCCATCAGCATCTTATCTAAGACTCCGGTAACAAATTCGGCATTTTCTAATATAACGTGTGCCAGGCTGTTCACCTTTGTCTTTGGATCAAGAGCCTGGAAGTTAATGTGCTCGATCTTACTATCTGTAAAGCATCTGCTGCTGTCCTTAATCTGAGTTACGATTGTCTGGTCTTCTAATTTAAGCTGAATTTTACTTCCAAGCCTCTGCTTACGAAGCAGTTTTTCTGCAGTTTTTTCCTCCATTTGAATTGAGATGGAGTTGGGAAGACTGCCTCCAAAGATGCAGCAAGGCACAATGCCTTTTCTCCGCAATTGTTTTGCTTTTAATTGTTCATTACGTTTTTCCACTGTAATAGTATCCATTGTGATCCTCCTCGTAAAATTTTTTGAATACATTGGGCCGCTATTGAAAAAGAAGGGCTTTTAATGGTTCCAAAATCCTATGAAACCAACAAAAGCCCTTCTCTGATAGACGGTTCTTTTATATTCAATTAACATAAGTATACCATAGACAGCGAAAAAAAGCAAATCCATTAATTGTAATTTCAGCTGTTTGTGAGAAAATATTTTCTGATTATATAAAAAAACAGTTATTTTCCCGTTGACACCGAAAAAAATTGTGCTAAAATTAGGATAACAAACACAGACAAAAGCGTTGACGAGGAGGAGTACATGCGATTCCGGATGAACAGAGAGAAGATGGCTGGTGAAAATCTTCGTGATGGAAGCATGGAAGTAGCCTTTGAGCTTTGGATTGAACGGATTTCATCTCAGTAGACTCCAACGGAGATTCCCACCGTTATCAGGGGAAGCAATATCAGAAGAAGATTTTGATCTTCCCGTATTGTATTGAGAGCAGAAAATTATTTCTGAATTTAGGTGGTACCGCGGACACGTTAATTCGCCCTAAGCATAGCTTGGGGCGTATTTTTTTGTCTGTTTTGTAGTAAACATAACTGGAGGTATCCATCATGGATAAGAAGTATGATTTTCAAAAATCAGAGAAGCAGTTAACAAATTTCTGGGAAGAAAACGAAATTTACAAGTATGGACAGGGAAAGGAACGGCCGGTTTATTCCATTGACACGCCGCCTCCCACGGTCAGCGGAACCCTTCATATCGGTCATGTGTTTTCCTATACACAGGCTGAAATAATAGCCAGGTTTAAACGCATGCAGGGGTATGATGTATTCTATCCCCTGGGATTTGATGACAACGGTCTTCCAACGGAGCGGCTGGTGGAACGGGATAAGAAGATCCGGGCGGGACAGCTGCCAAGGAGCCAGTTTCGGAATATTTGTGTGGAGACTATTGAAAAATATGAAACCGATTTTAGGGGGTTGTTTCAAAAACTGGGATTCAGTGTAGACTGGGATTTAAGCTATCAGACAGTGTCTTCGCTGTCTCAGAAAATATCACAGAGATCATTTCTTAATCTGGTAAAGATGAAAAAGGCCTATAGGAAAGAGTCACCTGTTTTGTGGTGCACCCAGTGCCAGACTTCCATTGCACAGGCAGAGCTTGAAACCCTGGAATTGGAATCCAGCTTTCACTATCTGAATTTTAAAACTTCTTTGGGAGATTTACGGATCGCAACCACAAGACCGGAACTGCTGTATGGCTGCGTATGCGTTTTTGTTCATCCCCAGGATGAAAGATATCACAAATTCATTGGGAAAATGGCCAGAGTTCCTCTGTATGATTTTGAAATACCCATTATGGCAGATGAAATGGTATCCATGGAAAAAGGAACGGGCGCTGTTATGTGTGCAACCTTTGGTGATTCTACAGATGTTTCCTGGTACCAGACCCATCATCTTCCTTATAAGAAAATAATTCTGCCGGACGGAACCATAAACGGGGAAGTCCCTTATATCGGGGGAATGGAAGTCACCCTGGCCAGGCGGACCATGGTGGAAGAATTAAAAAGCAGGGATCTGCTTGTGAAGCAGGAGGCAGTTTCTCATAGTGTGGCTGTTCATGAGCGGTGCGGCCAGGCAGTGGAAATCATTCCTTCCAACCAGTGGTATATTGATGTATTGACGGAAAAGGACAGATTTCTAAAGGCAGCGGATGAAATCAGCTGGCATCCGGCTCATATGAAAAAGCGATATCAGATATGGGTGGAGAATTTAAAATGGGACTGGTGCATTTCCAGACAAAGGTATTTCGGAGTTCCATTTCCGGTCTGGTATTGTAAGGAGTGCAAAGAACCTGTTTTTGCGGAAGAAGACCAGCTTCCTGTAAATCCACTGGAAGAAATGCCAGGAAAGGCATGCAGCTGCGGATGCACACAGTTTTTCCCGGAGGAAGCTGTTTTTGATACCTGGGCAACGTCTTCCGTAACCCCTTTCATCAATGCCGGATATGGTGAGGATTATGACAGAAGCAAAGAGATTATGCCCATGGGAATGAGAAACCAGGCTCATGAAATCATTCGTACCTGGGCGTTTTATACCATTGTAAAAAGTCTCTACCACACTGGTGAAATTCCCTGGAAGGACATTATGATCAGCGGGTTTGTACTGGCAAAATCAGGGGAGAAGATCAGTAAATCAAAAAACAATGCATCTAATTCACCTCTTGCACTTATTGAAACCTATTCTGCGGATGCAATCCGGTACTGGGCAGCCAGCAACAAACTGGGTACAGATACATTTTTCAGTGAAGATGAAATGAAGGGTTCCAGGAGATTTTTGACGAAGCTCTATAATGCGGCGAAGTTTGCAACTATGCAGCTGAATGATTATGAACAGAAGGAAGAATTTGATCCTGAAACCCTGCTACCCATTGACCGGTGGATGCTGGAACGGGTAAATGAAACCACCAGTGTTGTAAAAGATCTTTTAGACGAATTTGAAATTGGTCAGGCAAGGCATGAAATTGATGATCTGTTCTGGCGGGATTTCTGTGATTACTATATCGAAATCGTAAAGGAACGTCTTTATCAGCCGGAAAAGCATGGCGTAGAAGAACGATATTCGGGACAATATGGGCTGTATTACAGTCTGCTTGGTATATTGAAGCTATATGCAGTTTATACCCCGTTCATAACTGAGTATATTTATCAGGGTTTTTATCGGCGTCATGAAGAAATGTTGTCCATCCACCAGACGCTTTGGCAATGGAAAGAAGCCAATCAGACTTATCTGGAATTTGGGGAAGAGGTGAAGGAGCTGATCGGAACGGTTCGGAAGGAAAAGACGGAAAAGCAGCTGTCCATGAAAGATGAGATTCCTGAACTGATTATTACCAGCCCCAAAAGATTCTGGGAATTTTTTAAAGCTACAAAGCTGGATATACAGGCTTGTACCGGTGCAAAGAAGGTTATAATAAGGAGCTGAATGATTCAGAAAAAAGGTTGAGGTTGCGTGAGTCCCCCATCCGCGATATTCTTATGAAAAGGGGATTGAAACGTTGACAGGAGAGGTTAATATGGAACGGATGGAGGATTTTTTCGCAGCACGGGTTGATGAATATGAAGAGCACATGCTTTCTGGGGTAGAAGGATGTGAACAGGCTTATGCGCTGATCCCATCGCTGCTTTCTGTATCATGCAGAGATTTACTGGATCTGGGATGTGGAACAGGTCTGGAGCTAAAACAGGTTTTTAAAAGGTTGCCGGATATTTCGGTTACAGGCATTGATTTAACCAGGGAAATGCTTGATCAATTAAAACACAATTTTCCAGACAGGAAATTGCATTTAATATGCGGAAATTATTTTGATGTTGATCTGAAAAGGAATACATTTGACTGTGCCATTTCATTTCAGACAATGCATCATTTTAAGCATGAAGCAAAGATCGGGTTATATCAGAAAATTTTTGAAGCCCTAAAAGGTGACGGACGTTACATTGAATGCGACTACATGGTAGAAGATCAGGAAGAGGAAGATCTTCATTTTGCTGAGAATAAAAGGCTGAGAGATGAGCTGGGCATTCCAGAAGAGGAGTTTTACCATTATGATACACCATGTACTGTCACAAATCAGATTGCCATGTTAAAAAAAGGCGGATTTGAGAGGGTAGAAATGGTATTCCGTATTGGTAATACCACCATTCTTGCAGCCTATAAACAAGTGGTTCCTGATAACGATTGACATATATTATAATATGGGGTAATATCAGATTATTATAAAGAAAAGAGAGGTAAGTGTATGTTACGTGTGTCAGTATTGGAGATCGCAACTAACTAAATAGTTGAAAAGGAAAGACGAAGATGATTTACGTGATTAGTCTGCCCTTTTTCGGCTGCCATGCCGATAAATCTGCCTTACTGAATGCTTGACTTTTGCATTGCAAAAGCGCATACCTTCCAAATATATGTCTGTTCCAGAATGACATTTTGAAAGCATAACGGTAAAGTTATGCTTTTTTTTGTCTTTTTACCCAATCTGTCTGGATACAGGTCTTATTTGAGATCGCTAAAGCATTATGCCTGTGGGGCAGATGAACCGGCGGTCATTTTTATTGATTGAAGGGGAAAACACATGGAGATTATTAAAACGGCTGGGTTAACCAAAAATTTTAAAAGATTTAAGAAACAGGCAGGTATGATAGGAAGTATTAAGGGGCTGATCAGACGGGAATATGAAGTGAAACAGGCGGTTGGCAATCTGGATCTTACCATCCGGGAAGGGGAATTTGTAGGCCTGATCGGACCCAATGGAGCGGGGAAGACAACGCTTGTGAAGATGCTCACCGGTATTATTGCACCCACTAGTGGTTCTGTAAGTGTACTGGGGTATTATCCCAATGATCTGGAGCATGAATTTAAACAGCAGTATGCAGTCGTTATGGGCCAGAAGAGTCAGCTGTTCTTTGAACTGACCGTGGAAGATACGCTTCGCCTGTTTAAAGAAATCTATGGATTACCGGAGGGGGAGTATGAGAGTTCCAGAGATTATTTTGTGAAACTGTTTCAGGTTCAGGATCTGATGCATGTTCAGGTGAGGACGCTGTCTCTTGGAGAGAGGATGAAGATGGAGCTCATTGCTGCACTGCTTCACAATCCAAAGATTATATTCTTAGATGAACCCACCATTGGGCTGGATGCAGTTGCGTCGAAACAGATCCGGGGATTTCTGGCAGAGATTAATGAAAGAAGGGGAACCACCATTATCCTCACTTCCCACTACATGGAGGACATAAAAGCTTTGTGCAAACGGTCAATTGTCATCAATCATGGCTGCAAGATCTATGATGGTGACACTGAAAAGCTGTTTGAACGGTTTCAGAAGTTTAAAAAAATAACCTTTACCTTTTCGGAACCGACGCTGCTGCCCAATCTGGAGTTTGACGCCAGGATTCTGGAACAGACACCTTATAAAAAGGTGATTATGGTGCCGAAAGAAAATGCGGCAGGATTGCTGAGAGAACTAATGAATCTGCTTCCCACTGATATAACGGTTGAAGAAGAGGAGATTGGAACCATAGTAGAGCGAATCTATCAGGAGGGGGGAGATGGGCTTGCGTAAATATCTGGAGATACTCAAAATTTTTATTAAGACCCAGCTTGCCTGGCGGGGAGATTCGGTCATTCAGATTTTATTTTCACTAACAAAAATTCTGTTTGCCTCTTTGCTGTGGGGAACCATATTTGCAGGCAGAGATAAGGTGGCGGGGTTTACCTTAAGCAGCATGATGTCCTACTATATTATCAGCTCTTTCCTTACCCAGCTGGATATGTCTTCTAAAGTAAGCATGGAGATCAGCCAGAGAATCAGGAATGGAACCTTTTCAAAATATATGGTACTGCCGGTAAATATTCAGGGGTATTTTGTTGCCATGGAAATGGGGATTGTGCTATTTCATCTTATTATTTACTTTATTACGTCTGTTCTCTGGATTATTGTATTCCGGATCAGATTTGTTTTTGCACCAGATCCGGAGATTGTGGCAGGGATAGGTATTTTAATTTTACTAGGGCTGTTTTTCATGGCTCAGCTTAATTATTATCTGGGGCTGCTTACTTTAAAATATGAGGAAATCGGAACCTTTCTTATGATAAAAGATAATCTGGTGGCGTTTGTCACAGGCAGTATTATTCCACTTACGCTGCTGCCGGAGCGTTTCCTCTGGATTATGAAAGCATTTCCTTTTTACTATGTGACATATCTGCCCTCCATGCTGTTGATCGGGCGGCTTAATGGAGAACTGGGAATGGGACTTCTGGTTCTTTTGTGCTGGTGTGTGATACTTCAGGCAGTCATTCATGTTACATGGCAAAATTACAGGATTAAATATGACGGGGTGGGAATATGATGGGCAGAATAAAAAGAAATTTACGGATAGTAAGAGTTTTAATTAATTTGCGCCTTCAGAATTTAATGATGTTCCGGCTGGGATTTTTTGGCCCATTCTTTGTGGACAGCTGCGTTTTTCTCGTCCAGCTGTGTGTGTTTGAGGTGATTTATTCCAATGTGAACCGGATCGGCACATGGGGGAAGGGGCAGATGATTCTTTATATCGGAACATTTTCCATGATTAATGCCATTAATATGGTAATCTATTTTTTCGGGATTAACAGCATTCCGGATAAGATTAAAAATGGAGATATGGATTTGTATCTGACAAAACCGGGAAGTCCGCTGCTTCGGCTGACGTTTGAACGAATCAATCCCGGGTCTGTTCCACTGTTGTTTTTGAGTGGAGTGATTATTACCTACGGAATTAAAGCGGGGGGAATTAAGATCACCCCCATCCTGGTACTGGGTTATGTATTCTGGGTGGCTATTATGACTGTATTGTATTATCTGGTTGAAGTACTGATCCGGTCTTTTACGTTTTTTATATTGACCAGTGGAAATACAATAATTCTGGAGGAAGCAGGGCTCACCTTATGTATGCAGCTGCCTGGAATTGTGTTCTACGGAGTCTACAAAGTGATTTTTTATGTGATTCTGCCTTATGGGATCATGGCGACCATACCGGTTCAGTTTCTCACAGGGGAGCTGACGTTTGCCGGGGCTGTGTGGGGAATCCTGGTTGCAGCAGGCTTTACCCTATTGACGGCTTTTGTGTGGAAGCAGGGAATAAGACATTATAATAGTGCAAGTTCATAAAAGGAGAAAAGTTAGATGAGAGATGGTTACGAGTTAAGAAAAGGATATCAGGAGGACGAAAGGGCAAGAAATAGTTTTAACCGGCTGGCTGGGCAGATATTTGGTCTGGATTTCGAAAACTGGTATCAGAACGGTTACTGGAAGAATAATTATATCCCTTATTCCATTCTTAAGGAAGATGAGGTCCTGGCAAATGTTTCGGTAAGTCCTATGGTGTTTCGGGAAAATGGAGTACAGCGGCGATACATTCAGCTGGGGACGGTTATGACCAGCAAAGCCTGCCGCAATCAAGGGCTGATCAGGCAACTGATGGAAGAGATCCAGCGTGATTACGAAGGAAAGACGGAAGGCTGGTTTTTATTTGCCAATGAAAGTGTACTGGATTTTTATCCGAAATTTGGTTTTAAGAGGTCAGATGAATTTGAATATGCAAAGAACGTGACCATTGATCAGGAGGCAACTGCTGTTAAGATACAGATTGGAGAAAATGATGAGCTTTTCAGGCTTAAGCGGGGTATGAAAGAAAGTTGCCCTCTGAGCAGCCTGTGGTTGGAAAGCCATGAAGAGCTTACCATGTTTTATGCACTGGACTATATGAGTAAAAATATTTATTTTATTCCGGATCAGGAGGCATATGTATTTGCTGTTCTTAAGAAAGGCCAGCTGCATCTGCAGCAGGCTTTTGCCCCGGGAAAGGTGGATTTAGACCGGATTGCAGCAGCCTTTGGCAGAGAGGTAAAGAGTCTGGTTCTGGGATTTTCGCCAATTGATAAACAGGGTTTTACCTGCTCGAAGATAAAAGACAGCGATACGGTACTGCATGTAAAGGGATCAGCGTTAGACATAATTGAAGGGGATTTCTTACGGATTCCTGAGCTGGCTCATACGTAACTATTTATAAATAAACGATTTGTTATAATTACTAACCGGCTGCCATGAAAGAAATTGACGGTTTTACTGACTGGTGTTACAATTTCAGAATATAAGGAATGAAACTAGCAGGAGAAACCTATGGCAGCCGAACCAAATGAAACCGCCCAAGTGAATGAGATACAAAAGGAATATACCAGGATTGATAAAGACTGGCTCAGCCTTCATTATAAGATATCCATCGGAATGGTCCTGTTTGCTCTGGCAGTAGAATGCATTATGGGTCTCATACTGGTGAATTCAGACATGCTTAATACGACGGTTCCCAGATTTGTTTTTAAATTCATACTGGTACCAAGTGGCGTGAATGGATTGTGTGCAGTGATAGACCATATGGTGGTAAAATCAGAAAAAATTTCTCAGACCGCTAAGATTTATATTGTATCCATAATTAACACAGTCATCTGCTTTTCCCTGTTTACGGCCCACAGTGCATTCACTGTTACGTATTATGTGTTTGTAACAGCGATAATTTTAACCACAGTCTATGCAAGTTATCTGGTTACACTTTGTACATCTGTCAGTGGACTGGCGTTACTGGTGATATCTGAGCTGTTTATTACCTGGGATGTGGACAAACCCACAATTTTTCAAAGTACGCTCAGATTGGGAAATTTTCTCATTGCGTTGTTTATTATGTTTTCCGTATCAATGATCTGTATGGTGGTGATTCACTATGAGAAGCGGAAAAACCGGGCCAGTATCCGCATTGAAGAAGAACGGGTCATTTTGACAAAGCGGCTGAAGATGGACGAGCTGACGGGAATTTATAACCGGAAAGCACTCCATGATGCCATGAGAGATTTAGAAGACTGCAATCCCCAGGATAATTATATATTCGGAATTACGGATATTGATAAATTTAAAAACATCAATGACAGCTGGGGGCATCAGACCGGTGATAAATGCCTGATCGCTTTTGCGCAGCTGTTAAAAAACAGCTGTATAAAGGCAAATGTTTACCGATATGGCGGGGATGAATTCTGTATAATCTTTCACCATACTGATATAAATGAAGCATATGAGGTGGCGGTTTTAATTCAGGATCAGTTAAAGAAAGTGGAATTTACGGAGTACCCGGAATTACAGATGACAGCTAGTTTTGGACTGGCACAATATGGGAGCGGTATGAATGCTGCCCGATTGTTTATGAGTGCTGATCAGGCATTATATCAGGCTAAAATAACAAGGGATGCCATACGGATACATGAAAAAGAAATATAGTCAGAGAGAAAGAAGGGAGGTAATTGGCATGTTTGATTTTTTAAAAAAGGAAAACACAAAACATCACAAACCAAAGTTTGGACTTAAGGAATTGCTTCATTATGTAGGACCGGGGCTTTTAGTTACGGTCGGATTTATCGATCCGGGAAACTGGGCTTCCAATATCGCGGCAGGGTCAGATTATGGATACACGCTGCTTTGGATGGTCACTCTTTCAACCATTATGCTGATTATACTCCAGCACAATGTGGCACACCTTGGAATTGTAACAGGAGACTGTCTGGCAGAGGCAGCCCATAAGCATTTAAAACCCTGGCTTTCAAAGATTGTTTTATCAACCGCAGTTCTGGCGGCCGTTTCGACCGCTATGGCGGAAATTCTTGGAGCAGCCATAGCGCTTAATCTGCTGTTTCGGATTCCGGTAAAGCTGGCCTCTGTACTCATACTGGCTTTGATTTTATGGATGCTGTTTACCAATTCCTATCAGAAGCTGGAAAAATGGATCATTGGCTTTGTATCCATCATTGGTTTGTCATTTATTTATGAGCTTAGTATGGTAAATGTAGACTGGAATCAGGCAGTAAGGGGCTGGACTACCATAGAGTTTCCCAAAGGTTCCATGCTGATTATCATGTCGGTGCTGGGGGCAGTGGTTATGCCTCATAATTTATTTCTCCATTCGGAAATTATTCAGAGCAGACAATGGAATTTAGAGGATGAGTCCATTCAGAAGCTTCAACTGAAATATGAATTTGCTGATACATTACTATCTATGATAATTGGTTGGGCAATCAACAGCGCGATGATTATACTGGCAGCCACCACATTTTTCACCAAAGGCGAGCATGTCTCAGAGCTGGGGCAGGCTGCACAGATGTTAAAACCACTGGTGGGACGGGGAGCAAGTATTATTTTTGCTGTTGCGCTGCTGTTTTCCGGAATCGCATCTACTACCACAGCAGGTATGGCAGGGGGGTCCATATTTGCGGGAATGTTCGGGGAACCTTATGATCCCGATGACCCCCATACCAGGTTTGGAGTAACGTGGATTTTAGTAATTGCTGCATTTATAATCTTCCTTATCCGTGATCCATTTAAGGGGCTGGTATACAGCCAGATGCTTTTAAGTGTGCAGCTTCCGATTACCGTATTTTTGCAGATTTATCTTACGTCCTCAGAGAGAGTTATGGGTAAATATAAAAATGGACTTCGGGATAAGATTTTTCTCATTGCCATTGGTGTGATCTTAACGATTTTAAATATAATGCTTTTCATTGCTGCAGGAAAGGGCTAATTTATGAAAAACCCATTAAGCTATCAGGTGACAGAATTTGATTGCGGACCCACTACATTACTGAATGCCATGAGTTTTCTTTTCCGCAGAGAGGAAATACCGCCTGATATCATCAAGCATATCATGTTATTTTGTCTGGATTCTTACAATACAAAAGGGGAATTCGGCAAAAATGGAACCTCCCAGATGGCGATGATGTTTATGAGCAACTGGTTTAACCAGTTTGGAAAAGTAAAGAAGTTTCCCGTACAAAGTGAATACTTAACCGGGAGCGATGTGTATCTGGGAGAAAACAGTAAAATAGTTTACGGACTTCAGCAGGGGGGTGCGGTGGTCGCCAGAGTGATGTATGGCTGCTGGCACTATGTGCTGATAACGGGTTCCGATCAGGATTATGTTTATCTGTTTGATCCCTATTACAGGAAAAAACCTTTTAAGCAGAAAAACCTGGAGCTGATTACCGATATGCCATGCCTCAGAAACCGGAAGGTTCCCTGGGAATTGATGAATGGTACGGGGAAAGAACCTTATGCACTTGGCCCCGTGGAAACAAGGGAGGCGACCATCCTGTTTAACAGGGAAACCCAGAGAAAGCCGGCAGATACTATAGAGTATTTTATTTAGCAGAAATGAATCAGGGCAGCAGGTGCTGTCCTGATTTTTTGGTTTTCCCTTATTGATAAATATGATATGATAAAGCTATATTTGGATTACTTTTCCAGTGAAAGAAATCAGTCAGGAGGAATTGCGATGAATTTCCCAGGTACGGTTGTTTTAGAAACAGAAAGGTTGGTTATACGTCCGTTTTGTGAAGCGGATGCCCATGATATGTTTTATAACTGGGCAAACAGCAGTCATGTCACCAGATATTTAACATGGCCGGTTTATAAGTCAGTAACGGACTCAGAGGAGACGCTTAACGCATGGGTGAAGGATTA
This sequence comes from Lacrimispora sp., assembly GCF_031982545.1. GTDB lineage: Bacteria > Bacillota > Clostridia > Lachnospirales > Lachnospiraceae > Lacrimispora. Next base: position 49,182 of record NZ_DALYXB010000016.1, on the reverse strand, counting down.
TGAAAATCCTAAGAATTTCAACTGGTGTATTGAATGGAAGGAGAACCATCAGGCCATTGGCAGTATTGGGGTGGTACATATGAATGAAGAGATTGAAGAGGCAGAAATCGGATACTGCATTGGCGAAGCGCATTGGAAAAAAGGTATTATGACGGAAGCTTTAAAGGCGGTGATGGGATTTCTGTTTGTAGAAGTTGGCTTCAATCGGGTATGTGCAAGACATGATACCAATAATCCTAATTCCGGCAGAGTTATGAAAGCAGCGGGAATGCTGTATGAGGGAACCATGCGCCAGGCGGGTAAGAATAATATGGGAATCTGTGATCTTACGTTATATGCAATCACAAAAGACTTATATTTCAAACATTTGTCGTGATTAGGAGTTTACTGGAATAGTAAGAAAGAAAAAAGGAATGATAATAGATTATGTGATACAGAACATAAAGCATACATGCGGGAGGTAATTTATGCAGACATTTAAAGAACTTTACGAGCGTACAGTAAGTGAGGCACTGTCAGGAAATTTTGATCCGGCGGAAACAGAAAACGGCAATACTTATGATCCCTATCATCTGGACTGCCTGCTGAATCCCGAAAAGCATCCAATTGTAATTCGTACAGGTGACTGTGATTGTGGAGAAGGGGAACAAAAGGAATGTGTCAAAAGATGTCCGTTTGGAGCAATTAAGGCTGAGAAAGATGGAATAGTGGTAGAACCGGAATTATGTCTGGGCTGCGAAAAATGTATTGACGGCTGTGTCAGAGAAAAGCTGGCAGCCAGTACCGATATCATTCCCGCCCTCAAAGCAGTAAGGAGCGCAGAGGGGCCTGTTTATGCCATGATAGCTCCGGCATTTTTAGGACAGTTTTCCAGTGATGTTACCCCGGGAAAGCTTAGAAGCGCATTAAAAGAAGTGGGATTTGACGGAATGCTGGAAGTTGCCTTATTTGCGGATATCCTGACGTTAAAAGAAGCGTTGGAATTTGATAAAAACATTAAGGGCAGCGGAGATTATCAGCTGACCAGCTGCTGCTGTCCCATGTGGATTGGTATGATCCGCAAGGTATATCATCAGCTGGTTCCACACGTACCTGGTTCCGTGTCTCCCATGGTCGCCTGTGCCAAAGTGGTAAAGACACTTCATCCAGATGCACTGACTGTATTTATTGGTCCCTGTCTTGCAAAAAAGGCTGAAGCAAGGGAAAAGGATTTAGCCGGTGCAGTGGATTATGTTCTTACGTTCCAGGAAGTAAAAAATATTTTTGACGCTTTGGAAATTGATCCCGCAGTGATGGAAGAAAGTGAAAAGGATCATTCCTCCAAAGCTGGCCGCATCTATGCAAGAAAGGGCGGAGTAAGCGAAGCAGTGGAAAATACCGTGAAGGCGATCAGCCCTCAGAAGGAAATTCAGATCCGTACAAAGCAGGCAGATGGAGTTCCTGGCTGCAAAAAGATGATTCAGGATATTATGGACGGAAAGATTGATGCCAACTTTTATGAAGGAATGGGCTGTGTGGGCGGCTGCGTAGGCGGACCAAGATCGATTCTGGGGAAAGAGGAAGGAACTGAGCTGGTTAATGAATATGGAGAAAAAGCAACCTATCAGCATCCGGCTGAAAATCCCTACGTGATTGAGCTGCTACACCGTTTAAATCTTGATACCATCGAAAGCCTTTTAGAGGAGACGGATTTATTTAGCCGTAACATAACGTGATATGGGAAAATAATGACAAGATTATAGATTCCCATGTGCATATGGGCTTCTATGGTTCTTATGAGATCAAATTAGAAGAACTTTTAAAAGATATGGATCGATTCGGTGTGGATCAGGCGGTGATCTCTGATATCAGTCTCAATTCCCTTGATGAACAGGGAATTGAGAGATTTCCGGATAAGGATACCATCGCTCTAAACAGCTGTGCCCTTAAGCGCATAAACGCATATGGAGACAGGTTTTTGCTGCTTTTCTGGGTTCGTCCTCTATTTGACCGGAACAAAGAACAGCTGTCCCGTTTTCTGCTGGAAAATAAAGAGCGTATCGGAGGACTAAAGGTTCACCCCAAAACTGCAGGCGTCCCTTTTTCTTCTGCTGCTTACAAGCCATATTTAGAGCTCTGCAGAAGGCATAACATACCGTTTTGTATTCATACCCAGAGAGATGGATACAGCAATATAGAGTATGTGTATGAAGCAGCCGCTGATAATCCTGATGTCACATTTGTGGCTGTTCATATGGATTTAGGCGGTGACAGGGAAAGCGCCAGTGAATTAATCGCAAGCTGTCCAAACCTTTATGGGGATACTACTTTAGTTTCCAAAGAAGAGATGATAAAAGCCATTAAAAAATGCGGACCGGAAAAAATTCTGTTTGGAACAGACGCGTCGGTGTTTGGCAGGGACAGCTATAAACGCTATGAAGGCTTTTATGATACAGTTCTTAAAATCTTCGGCAGGGATGGGGCAGAGAGGGTATTTTATAAAAATGCCAGGAAGTTATTCTGGAAGGAGACTTATGAATAGCGGTTTAATTTATCCAAGAAAACATGATAAAGAAACGGTATACTTAAAGAATGTAGTAAAAGATCCGGCAATTACAGTTGGGGATTATACCATTTATAATGATTATGTAAATGATCCTGTGAATTTTGAAAAAAATAATGTGCTTTATCATTATCCGGTTAACAATGAGCGTTTGATTATTGGTAAGTACTGTTCGATTGCGTGCGGAGCGAAGTTTATATTTACTTCCGCCAATCACACCCAGAGATCCCTGTCGTCTTATCCTTTTGGAATCTTTTTTGATGAGTGGGATCTTCCAGTGGAGCGTATTGCGGATACATGGGACAACAAAGGTGATATTGTAATCGGAAACGATGTCTGGATTGGTTATGAAGCGGTTATTATGCAGGGAGTACATATTGGTGATGGGGCAGTGATCGGCACCAGAGCGGTTGTAACAAAGGATGTGAAACCTTATTCAATTGTAGGCGGAGTTCCTGCAAAAACAATTCGTCCCCGCTTTGAACAGCCAGTAATTGACGCACTTCTTTCTTTAAGGTGGTGGGACTGGCCCGAAGAAAAAGTAAAACGGAATGTGAAAGCAATTACTTCTGGTAATGTGAGAAAGTTGCTGGAGGAAAATAAGTAATAATTTCAGGAGGGCAGTACGAAGGTCTGCCCTCCTGCCTGTGCAGACACTATTTCAGGCAATATCTCTTACCATATCATCTGGTCTCGTTGTCAAGTTTTCTTATCAGGAGGTAACAAATGATAAAAGTGCTTTTTTGCGATTTGTTTTTTACACTGATTGTCCCACATCATCAAAGTCCAATGGAATGTGATGTGTTAAACCTTAGTCCATCAGAATGGGAGCATTATTCAGAAGAGGCAGCCCTTTATAAGAAACGGGCTCTGGGGGAGGTCAATACAGAACATAAAATTATTGAGAATATAGTGGAAACACTCCCGTTTTCTGTAACAAAAGAGCAGGAAGAATTGCTTTTGGATAGACGGGAGAAGCGGATGAGGAGGGCCCTGGGCAATGTGGATGAGGAGATACTGAAAACGTTAAAAGCCATTAGAGATCTGGGTATTAAAACATGTCTGATCAGTAATGCAGATATAATTGACTGTAAATATTGGAAAGATTCACCACTATATGAATTGTTTGATTTATCTATATTTTCATGTAATGTAAAAATGTTAAAGCCGGACATTGGGATATACCAATATGCCATGGAACAAATGGGTACTACGCCGGAAATGAGCGTATTTGCAGGCGATGGCGGTTCAGATGAGTTGCAGGGGGCAAAAAAGGCTGGAATGAAAACGGTTTTTTCTGAATATTTAGATGTAAAACCGAAGGTGGATAGAATAAAGATTTTAGAATATGCGGATTATCATATTAATAAATTCTCTGGTCTGATTGATTGTCTACAGTTTGGGGATGAAGTTTGAGGAGGGGTTGAATGATGAGAACCGAAAAAGAAATGTATGATCTGATTCTTGGTACAGCTCAGGCTGATGACAGAATCAGAGGAGTTTACATGGGCGGGTCCAGAACTAATCCAAATGCAGTGCGGGATCTGTTTCAGGATTATGATGTAGTTTACATTGTAAAAGAGACGGAGTCTTTTATCAAAGACAGGCCATGGATCGACCGGTTTGGAGAGCGGATTTTTATGCAGTATCCAGATGAAAACCCGGCTTATCCCCATAAGAAGGACGAGAACTATGGGTGGTTAATGCAGTTTTCGGACGGAAACAGGCTGGATCTTACTGTGGCGACCAGGGATTATGCATTAAAAGATATCTATGCCGACCAGCTCTGCAAAATTCTATTGGACAAAGATAACATTCTACCTGTAATCCCGGAATCATCGGACCAAAGCCATTGGGTAAAAAAGCCCTCTCAAACAGAATTTTTATGTACCTGTAATGAATTCTGGTGGTGTCTTGATAACGTAGCCAAGGGATTGTGGAGGAACGAAATCCCATATGTGCAGGATATGCTCAATCATTACATACGGCCTCAGCTGGTGACACTGTTATCCTGGAAGATCGGAATTGTGACCAGTTTTTCATGTAGTATTGGAAAAGCCGGTAAGGATATGTACCGGTGGCTGTCAGAGGGAGAATGGGAGAGGTTTTTAAAGACATATGCGGATGCGGAGGCAGAACATATCTGGGGAGCAGTAGAAATAATGTGTGACCTGTTTCATGAGACGGCAGGATTTGTATCAGGTGAGCTAGGCTTTTTCTATGACATGACGGAAGCGTCTAACTGTATGGGATATTTGAACCATGTCAGAGAACTTCCTCCGGATGCAAAACAGGTGTATTGATCGAATCGTATCACAAGCATTACGTGTGATAAAGGAAAATCCATGGATTTCTGTAAACACACAGTAGAAATCCATGGATTATAATTGATTAATTATCCTTTGAATGCCGTTCACCAATCTGGAAGTCATCTGCATGTTCAAACATATATTGAACTGTGAGCGGCTCCTGACCGGTCAGATTCTTAAAATCGTCCGTAAATATATCCATTTTACCCAGGCGAATGGCCTGAGCAAATGTCACCATACCTTCTGAAGAAAACGGTGCTTCAGAATCTTCCTTAAATTTTCCGTCGGTGGTTCGTGGTACTCCCATCGAGTCAAAAATGGCATAATTTTCTTCGTCCGTTAATTCCTCATAAGTTACATGGTTTCCAGTAGTCTGATTTCCATATTCAATAAATTCAGAAATGGTCATTAATTGAGGTCCATTGATATTTAGAATGGATTCATGATAATGTTCAGATACAAGAGAATAAGCAATTGCTTTGGCGCAGTCTTTACGGGAAATATAAGCCATTTTTCCGCTTCCCTGGCTGTTTTTTAATACGCCATCCATTTTGGCAAAGGTAAAATAGTTGGTAATCATGGCCTCTGCATATTGGGAATTGCGGAGGAATATATAATCCAGTCCGTTCTGCCTGATGTAATCCTCTGTGAAGGCATGATCGATTTTTTCAACACTGGGGTTTGATTCATCGGCCGCATTGACGAGAGAAGTATAGATGATCTGTCTGACGTTGGCTTTCTTAGCGGCATCGATTGCATTCTTGTGAGCATTCTGACGCTTTTTTCCCACAAAAGGCATGGAAATTAAAGCAATTTTGTCTGCATTGGCAAAAGCTTCGCCAAGTCCTTCCCTGTCGTTGAAGTTCGTTATATGAGTTTCAACACCCTGTTCCGCAAATTCTTTTAAGGATTCCTGGTTATAACCGCAAAAAATCAGCTTGTCCTTGTCAACTAACTCCAATAGATAGTTAGCCGCCTGCTTACCTAAATTACCATCGGCTCCAGTTAATAATAATTTACCCATGATTAATTTTCCTCCTTCTGTCTGTTTCTATTTTTATAATATGTTAAAAAATAAACGAAGTCCAATGAATTAATTATATGGGTCATTTAAAAAACTAATTCTGTATATGCTTAAGAAAATGTTTTAAAGCAATATTTTTATTATTTTTTAAATAAGCAATCTCGATACGGAATGTATGATTTGTATCATCTAAAGGGATCATTCGGATATCATTTTCTAAATAAGCAGGATTATAATTGTCCGGAAAAAATCCGATCAGGTTTTCTGTGACAATGTAAAACAGCTCAGTTTCAATATCATCTGCGAACCGGACTATTTGGGGGTGATATCCATCTAAGGCTGCATGCTGTATCATTAGTTCATAGGAACTTCCAATGGATTCGGGATTCAGCATAATCAGTGGATATTGATACAATTCGTCTTTGGAAATTATTTTATGGTGAAACAAAGGGTGGCTGCGGCTGACAACCGCACAATATTGCCCTCTATAAAGCGGATAAGTGAGAATGTCAGGCTTATCTTTAAACTCCGAATCAAATGCGATAGCAATATCATACAATCCTTTTAGCAGATATTCTGATACATCCTTTAGCAGCACTTTATCCAATTCTAATTTTATATTAGGATTCTTTTCTTTAAAAGAAGGCATTAAGCGAAGCATGCTCTGAATATCCGTTGCTGCAGCGTATTCTACGCGGATTGTCAGATCATGATTCATTTTATAATTAATCAATATGGTTTTCATATGATTGTATTGCTTCCAAAGGGTGATGGCCTCATCATAAAATAGCCATCCGGCCTGGGTAGGTTCAATAGGAATTTTTTTCCTGTCTATTAATTGAATATCGGTTTCCTCTTCCAGTGATGCAATCTGTAGACTGATCGTAGTCTGTGATACAAAGTTTTTCTTTGCAGTTTCTGTAAAGTTCCTGCATTCTACCAAGTCAATAAAATATTTTATTTTATCAAAATTCATGTTAACCTCTCTGATTACTTTCTATCCCTGCATTTCATGATATTATTATAGACCGATTGCAGGCACTCTACAAGAAAGTGTTTGCCTTTCCCCTTTTAAAAGTGCTAAAATAACAGGGGATATGTACAAAGGAACTGAAACAAGTGACAGGAAAGGATCAACGTATGGCGACAGGCAAAATGAATCAGCTGGTAGTGATGGTCAATTTATGCAGCAGTGTAGTGGAAGGAATCGAGCATCTGATTACTTCTCAGGGAAATGACCGGCTGAAAGAGGATGCTGTTTCCGGACTCCTCACGCTGGAGGAAAACTTAAAGGGACTTCAGGCGGACAAGTCTGTGATCCATGAGACAAGATGGCTGGCAGAAGTCATAAAAAACTGGCTGTTTGTTTATGACGGGGAATTCCGGGATCGTTTGTACCGCTGGTATTTTAAGGCTTTAAAAGAACTGAGAAATTTGATGTTTGCAGAGATTGAGATCTGTCCCGTCTGTGCAGGAAAAGGGACGGTGCATTACGGAGCATCCCTTTATATGGAAGGCGATGAAGAGGGGAAAGAGCTGTTAAGTCCGATCCGTATCTTTATGAAGTGCGAAGAGTGCGGAAATTACTATCTGGCAAAAGAAGAACCATGGATTGTAAAAAGGAAAAAGAGAGCAGTACATTCTCAGGCAAAATGTAAAAGAATACTGGCAGATATAGAAGGGCTGGCCACCGGCAATTCCATGTTGTTTATCGGAATTGAAAACAGTCAATTATATAAAGAGGCAGTCTGTGCTGGTTATGAGATAGAGATTCTTTATGAAACTGAGGACATCAGCCCTGTAAAAAAGGGGAGCTATTCAGTGGTTATCATCGAGCATCTCACGGACAAGCGGGACATGAATGCCATTCTCGATAAAGCGACAGAAAGCCTGGCAGATGGTGGAATTCTCTGGTTTGATGGACCTGATCTGGATAAATCCATGGATCTTCTGCAAAAGAAGGGGAATACTCTCTGGCGGCAGGCTGCATCGGAGGTTTATTTGACCAAAGAGGGAACGAAGAATCTGTTAAGGCTGTTTGGGCTGACTGTTGAGTCCAGTAAGAGTGTAGGCACCACTTTGAGGCGTATTGAGATCATTGCAAAAAAAGCATAAAGAAAGAAGGCATGAAAATGGGTCATCTGACAGCCCGTGATGCGTACTTAAATTTAAGTGACCGCATTAACTGGTTTACACAAGGGGCGCCTGAGTCGGAGACGCTTTATAAAATTCTTCAGGTTTTGTATTCGGAGAAAGAAGCAAAATGGGTGGCATTGCTGCCGGTACGGCCGTTTACGGTGAAAAAGGCAGCTAAAATCTGGGAGACTACGGAACTGAAAGCGGAACGGCTATTAAACCATCTCTGTGAAAAAGCCCTCCTGGTGGATTCTTATCATAATGGAATCCGGAAGTTTGTTATGCCGCCTCCCATGGCTGGTTTTATTGAATTTGCCCTGATGAGGACAAGAGGAGATATTGACCAGAAATACTTAAGCGAGCTTTACTATCAATACATGAATGTAGAAGAGGACTTTATAAAGGACTTATTTTTTGCTACAGAAACAAAACTGGGAAGAGTCTATGTACAGGAACCTGTGCTGATGACGGATAAAACCAACCACATTCTGGATTATGAGAGGGCTTCCCACATCGTTAAAGAGGCGGATTACATCGGACTGGGGCTGTGCTACTGCCGTCATAAGATGTCCCATGCCGGTCATCCCTGTGAAATCAATGCTCCCTGGGATGTATGCCTGACCTTTGACAATGTTGCCCGTTCTCTGGCAGAGCATGGAGATTATACAAAGCTGATTTCCAAAGAGGAAGCCATGGATGCACTGGAACGGTCCTATGCCAGCAATCTGGTACAGATCGGAGAAAATGTGCGGGAGCACCCGGCATTCATCTGCAACTGCTGTGGCTGCTGTTGTGAAGCACTTCAGGCAGCCAGAAAATTCAGTCCCATGCAGCCCGTTGCGACTACCAATTACATTCCCCATATATCCGGGGAAACCTGTGTGGGATGCGGCAAATGTGAGAAGGTATGTCCCATTCTGGCAATCTCCATGGAAACCAATGAACATGGAAAGAGAAAAGCTGTAGTGGATGAGGAAATCTGCCTTGGCTGCGGTGTATGCGCCAGAAACTGCAGTGTAAAAGCGATTAAACTGGAGAAAAGGGCAAAACAGATTATCACGCCGGTGAACAGCACCCATCGCTTTGTACTCCAGGCCATTGAAAAGGGAACTCTGCAGAATCTGATATTTGATAATCAGGCATTTGCCAGCCACCGTGCCATGGCAGCGCTTTTTGGAACAATCTTAAAGCTGCCTCCGCTAAAGCAGGCATTGGCAAGCAAACAGCTGAAATCTATTTATTTGGACAGGCTTTTGTCCCTCTATAAAAATAAACCGGTGGAGGAAAGCCCAAAAGGGGGTAAAAGCCTTTCTTAACCAGCAGGAAGAAAGGGGAAGTGGAAACGTGTTTGACAAATTGACAGAAATTGATATTGAAAAAATGAAACAGGAGATAGAACACCGTAAACTGGTAGTTCGTAAGGAAGCCCTGGAAGCGGTTAAGGAAGCAAGAGCCCATGGAGATTTAAGTGAGAACTTTGAATATCATGCAGCCAAAAAGGATAAAAATCAGAATGAAAGCAGAATCCGTTATCTGGAAAAAATGATTAAGACGGCTCAAATTATTACTGACAATTCCAAAGAAGATGAAATTGGGCTTTATAATACTGTGGATTTGTATTTTGAAGATGATGATGAGGTGGAGACCTATAAACTGGTGACAACCGTCCGCGGGAATTCCATGAAGGGTTTAATCAGTTCTGAATCACCCCTTGGCAGCGCGATTCTGGGGCATAAAGTGGGAGACCGTATTTATGTGAAGGTAAATGATAAAACAGGCTACTATGTAGAGGTGAAGTGTCTGGAAAAAACAAAGGATGATGGAAGCGATCAATTGAGAAGCTACTAATCCGTCAAAGGAAGGTTACTAGATGAAAGATATGACAAAAGGCAATATTTCCTCCCAGCTGATTCGTTTTTCCATTCCTCTGGTTTTGGGTAATTTATTTCAGCTGACTTACAATGCGGTGGATTCCATTATAGTCGGGCGTTATGCGGGAGAAGATGCCCTTGCTGCAGTGGGAACTGCAAACCCTGTTATGAGCATTGTAATTTTAGGAATTACAGGAATCTGCATCGGAGCGTCGGTGCTGATGAGTGAATTTTTCGGAGCAGGTGATGAAAAAAGGCTGAAAGAAGAGGTTTCTACCATACTTATTTTTGGGTGTTTCTTTTCTCTTATTATTGCTGCACTGGGATTTGTGGCGTCCAGGGGCATCTTAAGGCTGCTTCGGGTTCCGGATCAGATTTTAGAAGCTGCAGCCATGTATCTGCAGATTATATTTCTGGGAATGCCTTTTACGTTTTTTTATAATGCAGTGGCATCTGCACTAAGAAGTGTGGGAGATTCCAAAACTCCGGTTCGTTTTCTGGCCGCGGCTGCTGTGTTAAACGGGCTGTTAGATGTGGTGTTTGTAGCATGGTTTCATATGGATGTAATCGGAGCAGCGGTTGCTACGGTGATTGCAGAGGCGGTATCTGCCGGGCTTTGTATTATTTACATATATAGAAAGGTTCCTCTTCTTAAATTGGGCAGGAAGGAAATGCGGCTGGACAAGGAGCTTTTAAACCTGACGTTAAGGCAGGGGGCAATTACAGCGCTGCAGCAATCCTGCCAACCCATCGGGAAGCTTTTGATTCAGGGGATGATCAATCCTCTTGGAGTCAGTACCATTGCAGCATTCAATGCGGTAAACAGAGTGGATGATTTTGCATTTACGCCGGAGCAGAGTATTTCCAGCGGGATCATGACCTTTGTAGCCCAGAACAGAGGGGCAAAAAACAGCAGCCGGATCAGGAAGGGGTTTCGTACAGGACTTATGATTGAGGCAGGATACTGGGTTTTCATCTGCATCTTAATCCTTGTCATAAAAGAGCCTGTGATGAAGCTGTTTGTATCAGAGAATGATACGGGAATGGTTGGCATTGGGGTACAATATCTGGGACTGATGGCATTTTTCTACCTCATGCCTGCGTTTACCAATGGGATTCAGGGATTTTTCAGAGGGATGGGAAATATGTCCATTACCTTGATCTCAACCCTGATCCAGATCTCTGTGCGGGTGGTATTCGTATCTCTTTTCGTCCCTGTGATGGGACTGAAGGGAGTTGCATATGCCAGTCTCATCGGCTGGGCCTGTATGCTTCTTGCAGAAGTACCTTATTATTTTTGGTTTAAAAATAGAAATGAATTACTACAGGAGAGTGACAGATGATAAAGAACATAGTATTCGATATGGGAAAAGTACTGGTTGATTACGAAGGACATAAGGTTGGCGCAGTATTTATGGATGATGAAGCGGAACGAAAAGAAGTCTGCACATCGGTTTTCGATTCCCAGGAATGGCTGTTGCTTGATATGGGACTGATATCTGAGGAGGATGCCTTAAGGAGAATGCAGTCCCGTCTGTCCACAGACCACGCAAAGGAAATGGCGGAGCTTTGCCTGAAACACTGGCATGAATATAATATGTATCCCGTAAACGAGATGGGAGAACTTGTGCGGGAGCTAAAGGAACAGGGATATGGGATCTATTTATGTTCCAATGCATCTCTCCGCCTGTTGACTTATACCACTATTATACCGGGAATCGAGTATTTTGATGGAGTTCTGTTTTCTGCAGAAGTAAAATGCATGAAGCCGCAAAAGGAGATGTACGGGCATCTCTTTGAACGGTTCCATCTAAAGCCGGAGGAATGTTTTTTTATTGATGACCTGCTTATGAATGTGGAAGGGGCAAGGGAATGCGGTATGGACGGGTACTGCTTTGCTGATAGAAATATGGAAGCACTGAAGGAATGTCTGAGCAAATTGAATTAATTAGAAAAAGCCAAACGGTCAGGGAGCAGAAACTCCCTGATTTTTTTGTTAATAGCGGAATAGCGGAAAAAACAGACATAAATCCACCAAAAGTTACATGCAGACTACTATTTATTACATGATACGTCTTTTTGTGACAAAATAGGATATAATTGTTTCGATAGCGTATCCAAAAGACAAAGAAAAAACAGGGGGGATGAATAGAAATGAACAGCAGCTAGGAAAATCAATCAAAATTGAAATACTTGGGATATTATGAGTGGAAGAAGGACAGTATGAAAAAGTCTTGCGGACATCGTTACAAATTAAGACTTGAGAAACGAAAGGAATCGATATAAGAATGAATACTAAAATGAGAAAAGTTAAAACAAGAATCGGAGCGTTCTGCTTAGCACTGGGAATAGCAGCAGGTACGGCTTTTACACCAATTACAGCATATGCAGGTGATCCCACAACACAGCTGGATGGGAAGCTAAGCACATTCCATCAGGGTGATGCTAATGACTGTGGAGCAGTTTCAGCCATACAGGCATTGGATAACAGCAAATATGGGAGAAAAATCTTTAGAAAAATGATTACAGATAATTATAATGGTACCTATACACTTAATTTCGGTTCCGGAAGACAAACAGTAACGGACTGGGATGTTGAAAATGCGTACATTGAAGGGGATCTGGATGCCAGAGTCATTGAAGCCGGATTACAGAAGGCTATGAATGTATATAACAGTTGTTTTGCCTGTGATGTATTTACGACGATGACCGGATTCAAGCAGAGAACATACTGGCAGTCAAATAAAACAGAAATCATGAATATCATGGCTGCCAAGTGCCAGAACGGCGAGGGAATTACAGCAGCCTGCGATTTTAATATAGCAGACCCAGGCAGAGGAATTATTGGCGATGGCGGTCATTCCTATTCCATTAAGAGTGTAAATAAAAACACTGTAGTGGTGATCAATCCATGGGATACTTCTGTTTTGATCAGTATGCCCAGAAGTCAGTTTGAAAAATCCATACGGTATATGACGTATGTAGATGATGCGGCAAAAAATGTTGTGGTTTATTGGGAATAAGCAAGAATAAAGTCATGGCGGCTCCAGGTAAACAATCCTGGAGTCTTTTCATATGTAGCTGTCTGATTTTTAGTAAGTAATTTTATCCTTTTTTAAAGAACATCTTAAGTGAATATTGGAGTAAAATGCAAATTTTGGAACTCAACGTATATAATTTTGGCACATGGGTAGAAAATATATTAATTAAGTATATACTAATATAGTATAGAGATACATTGTTATTAATATTTTAATATAAACAAGGCGAAGTTTATGCAGGAGTGATAATATGCTAATAATTATTTCGTTATCGGTGATAATTTTTATAACGCTTTTTTGATCATCGAAAAAAAAATAAAATTAAAAAGAATTAATAATATTAAGGATGAAATTAAAAAGTCTTTTGGTAAAAAAATTGAAGATCAGTATTTTGAAATAGAATTGATTGAGAGATATTGGCAAATTAAATCAGCAAATATAAAAGCGATTGATCATATTGACGATGTTACTTGGTATGATCTGGAAATGGATAAAGTTTATTGTAAAATAAATAATTGTAAATCATTTGCAGGAGAACAAAACTTATATTCTATTTTACATGAGACTAAGATTAATGAGAGAGATTATGCAGGATTAGAAAATAAAATTAATTATTTTGAATCAGAATCAATAGAAAGAAATGAAATATGGTATATAATTTCCAGAATAGGACAGAACCGTGATAGTTATTATCTGCCAGATTATATAAAAAATTTAGAAGCGTTTAGAATAACTAATATAGAATATTTCCACTTTATGAGAATACTATTACTGATTTCATTTATACCGGCTATAGCAAATTTAAATTACACTTTTCTATTATTTCCATTCTTTGTAGCTTTAATTAATATTGTTATTTATTCTTTTCAAAAAAGTAGATATGAATCTTATCTTAATATGCTTAGTAGTGTACTTAAAATTTTAATTGCATCTAAACGTATTGTAGATCAACCAGTTATTAAATACAATAATATATTTAAAGATTTAGGTTATAATTTAGACAAATTCCGTCCACTGTTAATTAAGATTAGTAAATTGCAGCATCGATCGCCATCTAATTTATCTGGTGATGCTATGACATTATTAGAATCAATGACTTTTGGTATTACTTTATGGGATATAATTCAATATGATAAAATAATTTGCCAATTAATCGGATATCAGAAAGAATTAATGGAATTATATATAGTAATTGGTGAAATAGATTCAGCAATTTCAATTGCATCATTTAGAAAAACACTCCCATTCTATTGTACACCAATATTTTGTAAAGATAATCATATTAAAGCAGAAGATATTTATCATCCTTTAGTAAAAAATCCAATTTATAATTCCATAATTATAAAAAATGGATGTATTATTACAGGTTCGAATGCCTCAGGTAAATCTACATTTATAAAAGCTTTGGCAATTAATGCAATCTTAGCACAAAACATTTCTACATGTCTTGCCAAAAACTTTATAATTCCCTATTCTGCAATAATTACCTCAATGGCTGTTCGGGATGAAGTTTCGACAGCAGAAAGTTATTATATTAAAGAGATTAAATATATAAGAAGAATCATTCGAGCATTAAATGATAAGAAATTAGTTTTCTGTATTATCGACGAAATTTTACGAGGGACAAATACCGAAGAGCGAATTGCTGCATCAGTTGCAGTATTGAAATATCTATATGGAAAAAATTGTATTACAGTAGTTGCTACTCATGATATTGAATTAACGGATATATTGGGAAATTATTTTGAAAACTATCATTTTACGGAACATATAAGTGATAAAAAAGTAATATTTGAATATAAGATTCATCAAGGCCCCGCTATATCGCGTAATGCTATAAAATTATTAGAGTATATGGAATTTCCCGAAGAAATAACACAAGAGGCAGTGAGATTACTCCTAAGTGAAAACAAGATTATTTAAGTGTGCTTACCTATGAGGGTTTTATATACATTTTAAAAAGAGGATATAATATGGAAACACTTATTATTGTTAATGGTTGGGAATGATTAAGGCCTTTGAACTTAATGTAAGTAAATTTAGTAATGGATGGGAAACTTATATTAATGAAAACAGTATGAATATATCAGGAGGCTAGTTGCAAAAAATATTTTTAATTAGAATGTTCTCTTCCCCCAAGCAAATGTATATTCTTGATGAACCTACTTCATTTATGGATATTGAAAGTGAGAAGAAGGTATGTAGTAAAATGGAGGAATTACTTAATAATAAAACGGCAATTATAATAACTCATCGTCCACAAATACTTCATATTTATAGCAGAGTAATAGATTTAGATGCTTTGTAAATTAGCTAGAGTTATTCAATATAAATTTTCAGTACGGAACGAAGTGTAACAATGATTTAAGAAAAACTGATATTCCGCCTCGCTACACCGGAAAAACAGATCTGCTTCAACAAAATGTTTATTGCCGATACTATATTGAATTTGGCTGTAATAACAGATTTTACTTTGCCGATAGTAAAAAATCACTCTTCTGAATACGATTCCAAGTTTTTATTCGTTTATGGTCGTGCTACATATCAAACCGGGAGAATTTTTTAATTCTCCCGGTTTCTAACTTTATTTTATGATTTGGAAGCCATTTTATAAATTTCCAGAACATCCTGCCAGTACAGCTTTTTTAGCCCGCCAAGTGGGTGTTCGGCGCCGTAGGCCTCCCCAGTTGATTTTTTCGCCATCAGCTCTAAATTGGTGCTGTCAATACCCAGTTCCTCAAGTGTTGTGGGAAGACCCATTTTCACAAAGAACCGGGACAGGCGGTTGATTCCTTCCAGTACGATGGAATCAGGATCCCGGAAGCTTCCTTCCACACCCATAACATTAACAGCAAACTGGACAAACATGTTGATGTTTGTTTTATAAACATATTTCATCCAGGCAGGAGTAAGGACAGCCAGTCCGGCGCCGTGAGCTACATCGTATATTGCACTCAGTTCATGTTCCATACCGTGGCAAGCCCAGTCCTGTCTGCGGCCCAGACCCAGTAAATCGTTGTGGGCAATGGTGCCTCCCAGACCCACCTGACACCAGGCGTCGTAGTCCCTGGGATTTTCCGAAACCAGAAGAGCATGTCTCATAATTGATTTTAACGTGGTTTCACAAAGACCGTCTGTCAGATCTGTATTCAGGGTATTGGTAAAATAACGCTCAAATATATGACTCATCATATCAGCCACACCATTGGCAATCTGGTTTTTCGGAAGAGTAAAGAAAAACTCGGGATTCATTACACTTAAGACCGGACGGACCAGATCGCTTCCATATCCCAGTTTCATCTGCTTATCTTCGTTGGTAATGACCGTACTGTTGCTGGATTCGCTTCCTGCAGCCGGAATGGTCAAAATCGTAGCAACCGGAAGGGCAGCAGTAATGGCTTTTCCCTGTTCATATACGTCCCAGACATCTCCCTCATAGCAAACCCCAATGGCAATGGCCTTTGCAGAGTCAATCACGCTTCCGCCGCCAACTGCCAGAATTAAGTCAATACCCTGGTCTTTGCAAAGTCTGATGCCTTCATAAACAAGTGACAGCCGTGGATTGGGTACGACTCCTCCCAGCTCCGCAAATTCAATTCCATTATCTTTTAAAGACTGGGCAACGGTATCATACAGACCGTTCTTTTTGATTCTGTCCCCGCTGTAATGCAAAAGTACCTTTTTTGCATAAGGAGCAAGAAGGCTTCCGATTTCCTTATGAGAGTCTTTTCCAAAGCAGATGCGGGTAGGAATGTGAAAATCAAAATTTAACATGGTAATACCCCTCTTTTCTATCCATTATTTAAAAATCTGTGGTATCCGGGTTGGTGGAATATCCGCAGCAGCCCTTTAAGCCGGCAATGATGGATACATCCTCGGCTGTAAGCTCAAAATCAAATACATGGGCATTTTCTTCAATCCGCTCTTTTGTGACGGACTTGGGCAAAGGAAGAAAGCCCATCTGTAAGCTCCATCTGACACAAATCTGTGCAATGGATTTACCATATTTCTCTGACAGTGCAATCATTTCCGGAACTTCAAATATTTTTCCCGATCCCAGAGGACTGTAAGCTTCTGCCAGTATATTGTGTTCCTTTAAGTAAGAAACCAGTTCATCCTGGGTATCACCCGGGCAAAGTCTGATCTGGTTTACCATAGGTGCAATTTTTGCTGTCTTCATAAGTTCTTCTAAGTGATGAATCCGGAAATTGCTGACACCGATGGAACGGATACGGCCCGCCTCATACAGTTCTTCAAATGCTTTCCATGTGCCTGCATTGGCCTCCTGCCAGTTGGCACGGGACTTAATGGGATTGGGCCAATGAATTAAGTACAGGTCTAAGTAATCCAGATCTAAGTTTTTCATGGTCGCCTCAAAGGCATTCAGTGTTTCCTCATATCCATGCTCTGGGTTTTGAAGCTTGCTGGTAACAAAGATCTCTTCTCTTGGAACGCCGCTTTCCTTAATTCCGGTTCCAACGCTTTCTTCATTGTAATAGAGTGCAGCAGTATCGATATGACGGTAGCCAGTCTTAAGCGCCTGCTTTACCGCATTGACTGCGGTTTCTCCATTTTGTGCTTTCCAGGTGCCAAAGCCGATGCAGGGGATTTTCACACCATTAGCCAGTATATAGTTGTCAGATAAAGATTTCATTCAGGAACCTCCTTATTGATTTTGCTTGATCGACGGATCAAACTATTGTATAGTAAGTATTGTAAACCTTAACGTTAACTTTAAGTCAAGAGACAGATTGGAAAATCTGCCGGAAAAGGATAAAAATGAATTACACCATAAAACAGGTATCAGAAAAGACACATTTAAAGCCACACGTTCTCCGGTATTATGAACGGGAAGGGCTTCTTCCATTCGTAGACAGAAGTGAAAGCGGAATCCGCCGTTATTCCGAGGGGGACTTAGAGTGGCTGTCTTTAATCTGCTGTCTGAAAAATACAGGGATGGCGATCAAACAGATCAGGGAATTTGTGGAGCTGAGCTTACAGGGAAAAGAGACGTTAAAAGAACGATGTTCCATGCTGATAGCCCACAAAAAAGAGGTAGAGGATCAGATTGCCGGGCTGCAGAAGTACTTATGCAAAGTGGATCATAAAATCACTTATTTCACGGATCAGTATGAGAAATATATGGATCTGAATAGTGAGAATGGAGCAGTCAGTCATGGTTCGGATTAAGATTAATGATATGGATCTGGGACAGATTGCGAAGTCAGGACAGTGTTTTCGCATGAAAGAACTGGAGCAGGGGATCTGGTCTGTTACGGCTGGAGCACAATACATAGAAGCAGTGAAAGTAGGGGAAGAGTTTCTTTTCTCCTGTGAAGAGGAAGAGTTTCAACGGGTATGGTCCCATTATTTTGATCTGGAAGGGGATTACTGCGGATATAAAAGACAGGTGCCGGAAGAGGACTCTTATTTACGGGAAGCCATCCGGTGCGGCTGGGGAGTTAGAATCCTTCGCCAGGATCTATGGGAGATGCTGGTTACTTTTCTGATATCCCAGAATAATAATATTCCCCGGATTAAGGGGAGCGTGCGGGGTTTATGTAATCGGTTTGGGACGGAAAAGAAGGGCAGAGGACTGGTAATGTCTTCTGCTGGAATGTGGGAAGAGGTTACGAGAAGCTTTATGACGTTTCCGACGCCTGAATCCATTGTTTCCGCCGGCCTTCCCGGTCTGTCCGATCTGGGGCTGGGATATCGGGATAAGTATATTCTTCATATCGTTCAGCGCTGCAGCGGGCCGGAGGGAGAGAATTGGTTGTCTGATTTAAAGGAAGCGGATTACGAGAATGCTCATGCCACACTCTTAAAACAGTATGGGATTGGAAAGAAGGTGGCAGATTGTGTCTGCCTGTTCGGACTTCACCATGTAGGCGCTTTCCCCGTTGATACCCATGTGAAACAGATAATAACCACATATTATCCCAATGGTTTCCCACTTAAGCGGTATGAGGGGTATGCAGGAATCTTGCAGCAATATATGTTTTACCATAAAATCAACCGGTTGGCGGCGGAATAAATCACCTCTTTATGACGGACAGTCTGGGCATGGGATGCTCCAGGCTGTTCTTGTCTTTTCTTTTGTCGAAATAATTCATACTTTTATCACACAATAAACAAAGTTAAATCACACAATATTCACAATTCCCTTTTACCCTAAGTAAGGACACGATTATGAAAATAGAACAGGAGGAGAGAGAGTTGATTGAAGTCAAAAATCTGGTAAAAGATTACGGCGGGCATCTGGCTGTGGATCATTTAAACTTTACCATTCAGGATGGCAAGATCTATGGTTTTCTGGGGCCTAACGGAGCAGGAAAATCCACTACAATGAATATTATAACCGGTTACATAGGTGCGACCGAGGGTGATGTGTGGATTAATGGCCATAACATTTTAGAAGATCCGGAGGAGGCAAAAAGGTGCATTGGTTATCTGCCGGAGCTACCCCCTCTTTACGTCGATATGACAGTAAAGGAACAGCTTGATTTTGCTGCTGAATTAAAGAAAATACCGAAAAAAGACAGGGAAGAGGAAGTCCTTAAAGTAATGAACTTAGCGAAGCTTACCGATGTAAGCGGACGCCTGATTCGTAACCTCTCAAAAGGCTACAGACAAAGAGTAGGGCTCGCCCAGGCAGTTCTGGGATTCCCTCCGGTTATTATATTAGATGAACCAACCGTGGGATTAGATCCGAAACAGATCATTGAAATACGGGACACCATAAGAGAACTGGGACAGAAACATACGGTTATTTTAAGTTCCCATATTCTTTCCGAAGTAAGCGCGGTCTGCGATCATGTGCTGATTATAGACCGGGGACGGCTGATTGCCAGCGATACACCGGAAAACTTAGAGCGCCAGATGGCAGATGCTTCCGGTATGGAACTGCTGATAAAGGGAGAAGAAGTTCAGATCCGTGATATTCTTGACACCATTCCCCAGGCAGCTGACGTAAACGTGAAAGAAGGCGGAGAAGAGGCAGTAAAAAAGGTGACGTTCCGTTTAGCCAGTACAGGGGAAGAAGGAGTGGATATCCGGGAAGTTATTTTCTTTGCTTTTGCCGATAACCGACTGCCAATCCTTTCCATGCATGTAAACAAGGCTTCGTTGGAAGAAGTTTTCTTAGAGCTGACGGCAGATGCAGAATCTGAAGATAGAGAACTGAATGCAGATGAGGAAACAGAAAAAACAGATACAGAAAATAAAAATAGTGATGGAGAGGAGGAATTATAATGGCTGCTGTTTATAGAAGAGAGCTGAAATCTTACTTCCAGTCCATGACCGGATATGTATTTATAGCATTTATGGTGCTTTTTATTGGTATTTACTTCATGGCGTACAACATGATGAGCGGATATCCGTATTTTTCTTATACCTTATCGGGAATGGTAACAATCATTATGATCGGGATTCCGGTTTTGACCATGAGAAGTTTTGCAGATGACAGAAAGACTAAGACCGATCAGCTATTGTTAACTTCTCCGGTCTCTGTGGGAAAAATAGTCCTGGGGAAATATCTTTCCATGGTTACCATATTTGCAGTTCCAGTTGTTTTATCCTGTCTTTGCCCGCTGATTATAAAGATGAATGGAACTGCCCATTTAAAGGCAGATTATGCGGCAATTCTGGCGTTTTTCTTACTGGGCTGTGTTTATATTGCCATAGGAATGTTTATTTCTTCCCTTACAGAGAGTCAGATCATAGCTGCAGTAGGAACCTTTGGTATTATTCTTCTCCTGCTTTTGTGGCCTAATCTGGTGGGATTTTTACCAACTACTGCACTGGGTTCTCTGATTGGATTTTTCCTGCTCTGGTCTCTGGCAGTACTGATTGTTAACCGGATCACCAGCCATACCGGTCTTGCAGTAATTTTAGAAGCAGCTGGGATCATCGTAATGGTTGGATTATACTTAATCAAAAAAGGTTTGTTTGACCGGGCACTGACAAATGTGATGGAAAAGGTTGCAATCACCGGTGTATTCCAGAACTTTGCTACTCATTATATTTTTGATTTGGGCGGTTTGGTTACCTATATCAGCATTATATTCCTGCTGGTATTCCTGACTGTGCAGTCCATAGAGAAACGCAGATGGAGTTAGGAGGATGGAAATGACCAGAAAATTAAAAAAAGGCGGCTATACTGCAATCCTTTCCGTGATTGTCATAGCTGCGGTAATTATACTCAATTTGATTGTGGGACGTCTTCCCGAAAAGGTGCGGCAATGGGATATGAGCAGCAGCCAGATCTATACCCTGGGAGGAACCACCAGTGACTTAATCAAAGCACTGGATAAGGATGTAACGATTTATGTGGTAGGAGATCCGGCAAGTGTGGATAAACGGATTACCAGCTTTTTAAAACGTTACGAGGATTTATCCAGCCATGTAAAAGTGGAAACAGTGGATTCGGTACTTCACCCGGAACAGGTTAAAAAGCTGAATGCCACAGATGGCACGATTCTTGTAAGCTGCGAATCTACCAATAAAACCCAGTCCATTCCATTTACTGATATTATAAAAATGGATGAGTCCTCTTATTACTATTACGGGCAGGCAAAAGAGACCGCATTTGACGGAGAAGGTCAGGTGACAGGAGCAATTTCCCATGTGACCAGCAATGTTTCCAAAACCATCTATGTCACAGAGGGACATGGAGAGGCGGCATTTGGAGCGACGGTAACCGATATGCTGGGTAAATCCAATTTAACGGTTAACAGCATTAATCTTTTAAAAGACGGAAAGATTCCTGAGGACTGCGAACTTCTTCTTATGAATGCTCCCGCTTCCGATCTTGCCAATGATGAGAAAACCATGATCTCCGATTATCTGGACAAAGGCGGCCACGTGTTAATCATTGCCGGATATTCAGAAAAAGAGCGTCCAAACCTGACATCTGTCATGAGCGCATATGGACTGAACCTGGAAAATGGTATGGCTGCGGATACCAAGAACTTTTATCAGAACAATCCTTACTACATTTTCCCGACCATTGAGTCTGGCAGTGAAGTGACTAATGGTGTTGATATAAAGAGTGCAGCACTGGTACTCCAGTCAGGTGCATTTACTCAGGCTGAAAATCTGCCGGAGGGAGTCAACGTAACTCCGTTTATGCAGACCAGTGAAGCAGGAATGCTTGTTACTCCGGATGCTCAGAAGAAAGGAACCTACATTCTGGGAGCTGTTTCAGAAAAGAAGCTGGATACGGGATCAGCCCGTCTGACTGTATTTTCTACCCCTTCTCTAATTGATGAAAGTTTAAATACCAGTTTTACCAACTTAAGTAACCTGACTCTGTTTATGAACGCAGTGACTTCTAATTTTGAAGACGTAGCCAATGTTTCCATCCCCTCCAAGAGTCTTGACGTGACCTATAATACGGTGACACACGGCGGTATGTGGGGAATCCTGTTTATCTTAATTATTCCTGCGGCGTCCCTTGGCTGCGGACTTATGATCTGGTTAAAGCGCAGACGTCTGTAGAAGGAGGCGGGACTTATGAAGAAAAAAAACGGACTGATATTTGGGGCTGCCGCGTTAGTGGTACTCTGTGCAGTGTATGTGGGAGTGGGGCAGTACATGGACCGCTCCCAGAAAAAAACGGAAAATCAGAAGGAGGCCTCCAAGGTTTATATGACCGACTTTTCTGAAATTCAGTCAGTTTCTTATGACCGGGATGGCAATGAGATCTCCTTTACAAAAAAGGACGGAAAATGGGTCTATGATCAGGATGAGAAATTTCCGGTGATGCAGACCAAAATGGACGGGATTGCTTCCACTGTCTCTAATCTGGAAGCAGTGAGAAAACTGGAAGACGGAGATGGATTTGGGGCATATGGACTGGATCAGCCCATCCGTACCATTACAGTCACTGGTGCAGACAATAAAAAGTCAGTGATTCTCCTTGGAAATGCTACTCCGGACGGAGATTACTATGCTGCAATCCAGGGAGAGGATGCCCCTTATCTCATCGGTTCTTCCCTTTATACGGAGACAGACAGCAGTCTGAATGACTTTATGGCTCTGGAAGAATTCCCGGCAATTGCCGGAACCGATATCACAGGAATTACTGTGACCAAGGCAGACCGCAGGAAACAGTTCGTAAAGAAAAAGCTGGACGATGAGAAAGGAACCATTGAGTGGTATAAGGACTCAGCAGACAACGCAGAAAATAAGGTGGATGACAATTCTCCATTAAATGTGCTGGCTGATTCTCTTGCAGGCCTGAAGGTAAAGAGCTGTCCAAACTATAATGTAACGGATTCCCAGTTAAAGGATTACGGTCTTGATCAGCCTTCTTCTGTTATTTCCTATACTTATAACAAAAATGGAACGGATGAGACATTCCAGCTTTCAGTAGGAAGTCTTAATGAGGATTCCAGCTGCTATTATACAAGAACAGAAAATTCTCCCTTTGTAAATGAAATAGATAAGGCGTCGGTTGATAAATGTCTGACTGTCAATGAGGAAATCAGTAAATAAACAATTGACAAAACAGGAAAAGAGCAGTTTCGGTTTAAAATTCCGGGACTGCTTTTTTCCTGTTTTCTCTTCTTTTATAACCGTTAATTATAGTATCAATTCCTTTCTCATATATGTTTTCCAGTAAAAATATTTTATTTTAGTTGAAAAATCCTGACAAATGTTCTATTATGAGAAGAAATATATCAGCAGATTACAGTGACACAGAGGGAGAGTACAAATGAACTATAACATTGCAGTAATCCCTGGCGACGGGATAGGGCCTGAAATCATTGGAGAGGCGAGAAAGATATTAGATAAGGTTGGGGCAGTTTATCACCACCTGTTTGAGTATACAGAAGTCTTAATGGGAGGGATATCCATTGATACATATGGCGTCCCATTAACGGACGAAGCATTGGAAACAGCAAAAAAAAGCGACTCCGTTCTCCTTGGTGCAGTCGGGGGGAATGTGGGAAATTCAAAATGGTACGATGTGGCACCGAATCTGAGACCTGAAGCGGGGCTGCTAGCCATCCGCAAAGGTCTTAATTTATTTGCAAATATCCGCCCCGCCTATCTTTATAAAGAACTTGCTGATGCCTGTCCTTTAAAAAAAGAGATTATCGGTGACGGTTTTGATATGGTCATCATGAGAGAACTCACTGGCGGACTCTACTTCGGAGACCGTTACACCAAAGAGGTGGACGGTGTGATGACTGCCGTGGATACTCTTACCTATAATGAGAATGAAATCCGCAGAATCGCAGTAAAGGCGTTTGATATTGCCATGAAGCGGAAAAAGCAGGTCATCAGTGTAGATAAGGCCAATGTACTGGACTCCTCCAGACTTTGGAGAAAAGTGGTGGAAGAGGTGGCTCAGGACTATCCTGAAGTGACACTGAACCATATGCTGGTAGACAACTGTGCCATGCAGCTGGTGATGAATCCGGGACAGTTTGATGTAATTCTCACGGAGAACATGTTCGGGGATATATTATCTGATGAAGCCAGCATGATTACAGGATCCATCGGAATGCTCTCCTCGGCCAGTATGAATGAAAGCAAATTTGGTATGTATGAACCAAGCCACGGTTCTGCACCAGATATCGCAGGAAAAAATATTGCAAATCCAATTGCAACCATTCTCTCCGCAGCCATGATGCTTCGGTATTCCTTTGATTTAGACAGGGAAGCAGATGCAGTGGAAGCAGCCGTGGAGCAGGTTTTAAAAGAAGGATACCGGACCGGAGACATTTACTCTGATGGGTTTAAAAAGGTGTCTACAACAGAAATGGGTGACTTAATCGCAGAGCGGATTAATTAGCTCTTCTGGCACCAAACAATTTAAAATTTATAAATTGCCGGAAGCGGATAAAACATCAGATTTTATACGCTCCCGGATTTCCATATAATCAGAAAGTTATGAAAAAAGAAAAGGAGTGTGCAGCAGATGAAAAGTGATTCAGTTAAAAAAGGTATGCAGCAGGCACCTCATCGTTCCCTTTTTAATGCTCTGGGAATGACAGAGGAAGAGATGGAAAGGCCTTTAATTGGTATTGTCAGTTCTTATAATGAAATTGTACCAGGCCATATGAATCTGGATAAAATAGTCGATGCCGTCAAAATGGGAGTTGCCATGGCAGGCGGAACACCAGTCATGGTTCCGGCCATTGCAGTCTGTGACGGAATTGCCATGGGACATATTGGTATGAAGTATTCACTGGTCACCAGGGATTTGGTTGCAGACTCCACGGAATGTCTTGCAAGAGCCCATGCCTTTGATGCTCTGGTTATGGTACCCAATTGTGATAAAAATGTTCCCGGACTTTTAATGGCAGCAGCGCGCATTAACATACCTACAGTGTTCGTCAGTGGCGGACCAATGTTGGCTGGACGTGTGCAGGGCCATAAGACCAGTCTTTCCAGCATGTTTGAAGCAGTGGGAGCTTATACTGCCGGTAAGATGACGGAAGAGGATGTAAAGGAATATGAGCAGAAGGCATGTCCGACCTGCGGTTCCTGTTCCGGTATGTATACGGCTAACAGTATGAACAGTTTAACGGAAGTTCTTGGAATGGGCTTAAAGGGAAATGGAACCATTCCGGCGGTTTACTCCGAGCGTTTAAAGCTTGCAAAACATGCAGGTATGGCGGTTATGGAGCTGTTAAAGAAAAATATATGTCCCCGTGACATTATGAGTGAGAAGGCATTTAGAAATGCTCTTACCATGGATATGGCTCTTGGATGCAGCACCAACAGTATGCTTCATCTTCCGGCTATTGCCCATGAAGCAGGCGTGGACTTAAATCTGGAGCTTGCCAATGAGATCAGTGCAAAAACTCCAAACCTTTGTCACCTTGCTCCGGCTGGCCCTACTTATATAGAAGATTTAAACGAGGCAGGCGGCATTTATGCAGTCATGAATGAGATCAGCAAGCTGGGACTTTTAGAACTGGACTGTATTACGGCAACTGGAAAAACAGTGGGAGAAAACATTAAGGGATGTGTAAATAAAGATCCCGAAGTTATTCGCCCGGTGGAAAATCCCTATAGCAGCACCGGCGGTATCGCCATATTGAAAGGAAATTTAGCACCGGACAGTGCAGTTGTAAAACGTTCTGCCGTTGCTCCGGAGATGTTAAAACACGAAGGTCCCGCAAGAGTCTTTGACTGTGAAGAGGATGCCATTGAAGCAATCAAGGGCGGAAAGATCGTTGCAGGAGACGTGGTAGTAATCCGTTATGAAGGTCCAAAAGGCGGCCCTGGAATGAGAGAGATGTTAAACCCAACCTCAGCCATTGCTGGTATGGGACTTGGCTCCACCGTAGCCCTCATCACAGACGGACGGTTCAGCGGGGCTTCCAGAGGAGCTTCCATCGGCCATACCTGTCCGGAGGCAGCCGTGGGCGGCCCCATCGCACTGGTGGAGGAAGGCGATATCATATCCATAGATATTGACAATCACAGACTGGATGTAAACGTATCTGACGAAGAGATGGCAGCCAGAAAGGAAAAATGGCAGCCAAGGAAGCCATTAGTTACTTCCGGATATCTGGCAAGATATGCGGCTATGGCAGCCCCGGCAAGCCGTGGGGCAATCCTGGAAATATAAAGAAAAGGAGCAGCTTATGAAGACAATAACTGGAGCAGAGATCGTAATCGAGTGCTTGAAGGAACAGGGCGTGGATACCGTTTTCGGATATCCGGGCGGCACCATTTTAAATATATATGATGCTCTTTATAAGCATCAGGATGAGATCACCCATATACTTACCTCCCATGAACAGGGAGCTGCTCATGCAGCGGACGGTTATGCCAGAGCAACCGGAAGAGTAGGGGTATGTCTGGCGACCTCGGGTCCGGGGGCAACCAACTTAGTGACTGGAATCGCTACTGCATTTATGGATTCCGTGCCCATGGTAGCCATTACCTGCAACGTAGCAGTGGGCCTCCTTGGCAGAGATTCCTTTCAGGAAATTGACATTGCCGGCGTTACCATGCCTATAACAAAATATAATTTCATTGTAAAAGACATCAGTAAACTGGCGGATACCATCCGCAGGGCATTTAAGATTGCCCAGACCGGCAGACCAGGCCCTGTGTTAATTGATATAACGAAGGATGTGACTGCCAGCAATTATGAATATGAAGAGAAGGAACCGGAGCCAATTATCCGCCAGGAAGATACCATATTGGAAGAGGATTTAGAGCAGGCGCTGCAGTTAATTCGCAAATCACAAAAGCCTTACATTTTTGTAGGCGGAGGCGCAATCATTGCCAATGCTTCTGATGAGCTTGCAGCATTTGCCCATAAGATTCAGGCACCGGTTGCAGA
The DNA here is from genome assembly GCF_031982545.1 of Lacrimispora sp. GTDB lineage: Bacteria > Bacillota > Clostridia > Lachnospirales > Lachnospiraceae > Lacrimispora. Next base: position 21,942 of record NZ_DALYXB010000016.1, on the reverse strand, counting down.
CAGTCTGATGGGCAAAGGAGCTTTTGACGGAACAGATGAGCTCTATACCGGAATGGTTGGTATGCATGGAACCAAGACATCTAATTTTGGTATTACAGAATGCGATCTTTTAATCGTAATTGGAGCCAGATTCAGTGACCGGGTGACCGGCAATGCATCCCGCTTTGCCAGAAATGCAAAGATTCTGCATTTTGATGTGGATCCGGCTGAGATCAATAAAAATGTAAAGGCTTATGCCAGTGTAATTGGTGATGTGAAATCCATTTTAAGAAAATTAAACGCAAGACTGGATCCCATTAATCATGAGGAATGGGTTGCTCATATTGACCGCTTAAAGGATATGTATCCCATGCGCTATGAAAAGAGTATTCTGACCGGCCCCTATATTATAGAAAAGATCTATGAGGTAACAAAAGGAGATGCCATTATCACCACAGAGGTAGGACAGCACCAGATGTGGGCGGCACAGTACTATCAGTATAAAAAGCCCAGAAGCTTTATTACCTCAGGGGGGCTTGGTACCATGGGATATGGTCTTGGTGCTTCCCTTGGTGCGAAGATGGGCTGTAAGGACAAAACCGTCATTAATGTGGCAGGAGACGGGTGTTTCCGTATGAATCTAAACGAGATTGCAACAGCAACCCGCTATAACATCCCGATTATCCAGGTTGTATTAAACAATCACGTACTGGGTATGGTTCGTCAGTGGCAGACCCTGTTCTATGGAAAGAGGTATTCACATACAGTTCTTAATGACCAGGTTGATTTTGTTAAGATAGCAGAAGGAATGGGAGCAAAGGCTTACCGGGTTACCGGTAAAGAAGAGTTTGAAGAAGTCTTAAAAGAAGCCATTGCCCTGAATGTTCCTGTTGTTATAGATTGTCAGATTCATTGCGATGACAAGGTATTCCCTATGGTTTCACCGGGAGCCCCCATCGAGGATGCATTTGACGAAGAAGATTTAAAGATCTGACATTAGTAAGGAAAGGGATAAGAGTCCCGAATTTGAGGAGGAAGAGATATGAGCAGAGTGTACAATTTTTCTGCAGGACCTGCAGTCCTGCCGGAAGAAGTCTTAAAAGAAGCAGCAGATGAGATGATGGATTATAAGGGAACCGGAATGTCGGTGATGGAAATGAGTCACCGATCCAAGGCTTATGAAACCATCATCAATGAAGCTGAAGCTGATTTAAGAGACTTATTGTCAATTCCGGATCATTACAAGGTGCTGTTTTTACAGGGCGGAGCGTCCCAGCAGTTTGCCATGGTTCCCATGAATTTATTTCAGAATGGGGTTGGAGATTATATCATCACCGGACAGTGGGCAAAGAAAGCGTACCAGGAGGCAAAACTTTATGGTACAGCCAATGCAGTAGCTTCCAGTGCTGATAAAACATTCAGTTATATACCGGATGTTTCCGATCTTTCTATCTCAGAAGAGGCGGATTACGTATATATCTGTGAAAATAACACCATTTATGGAACCAAATTTAAAACACTGCCTGACACGAAAGGTAAAACACTGGTAGCAGACCTCTCCTCCTGCTTCTTATCGGAACCTGTCGATGTGAGTAAGTATGGACTTATTTTCGCCGGAGCTCAGAAAAATGTGGGGCCGGCCGGTGTTGTGATTGTCATTGTCCGGGAAGATTTAATCCGGGAGGATGTTCTAAAAGAGACACCTACCATGCTGCGTTATAAGACTCATGCAGATGCAAAATCCCTTTATAATACACCGCCTGCCTATGGAATCTATATCTGCGGCAAGGTATTTAAGTGGTTAAAGAACTTAGGCGGACTGGAAGCAATGAAAAAGATTAATGAAAAGAAAGCAGCAATTCTTTATGATTTTCTGGATCAGAGTAAGATGTTTCACGGCACTGTGGTTGAGAAGGACCGTTCTCTTATGAACGTACCTTTTGTTACCGGCAATGAAGAACTGGATGCCTTATTTGTGAAAGAGTCAAAAGCTGCGGGATTTGAGAATTTAAAAGGTCACAGATCCGTAGGTGGTATGCGTGCCAGCATTTATAACGCCATGCCTTTAGAAGGAGTGGAGAAGCTGGTTTCCTTTATGAGAGACTTTGAAGAAAAAAATACAGCACAGGCAGACTGAAAGGAGATCACAGCCATGAAAAAAATTCATTGCCTTAATGCGATTTCTACATACGGAACCGCATTATTAACAGAAGAATACGAGCTTACAAATCAGATGGAAGGTGCAGATGGCGTGCTTGTCAGAAGTGCTTCCATGCATGAGATGGCACTTCCAGACGGGCTTCTTGCAATCGCAAGAGCAGGAGCAGGTGTCAATAACATTCCTTTAGAGGCATGTGCTGCAGAGGGAATCGTGGTATTTAATACACCAGGAGCCAATGCAAACGGAGTAAAGGAGCTGGTGATCGCTGGTCTGATGCTGGCTTCCCGTGATATTGAAGGCGGAATTCGCTGGTGTAAGGAGAATCAGGAAGATGAAAACATCTCCAAATCTGCGGAGAAAGCAAAAAGTGCATTTGCCGGATGCGAAATCAGAGGCAAGAAGCTTGGAGTCATTGGTCTTGGCGCCATCGGTGCAGAGGTTGCCAATGCCTGTTCTTCCCTTGGAATGGATGTGTACGGATATGACCCCTTCATCTCAGTGAACGCTGCATGGAGACTCTCAAGAAATGTAAAACATATTACTGCCGTGGAAACGATTTATAAAGAGTGTGATTACATTACCCTTCATGTGCCGTTAGTGGATGCAACAAAGGGAATGATCAATAAAGCAGCCTTCGATAATATGAAGGATGGAGCAGTCATTCTTAATTTTGCCAGAGACATTCTGGTGAATGAGGCGGATATGGCTGAAGCATTAAAGTCTGGTAAGATTAAAAAATACGTAACTGATTTCCCAAATCCAACTTCCGTGCATATGGAAGGCGCCATCGTCATTCCACATCTTGGGGCTTCTACAGAGGAATCAGAAGATAACTGTGCGAAGATGGCAGTGGAAGAGATCATGGATTATATCGACAATGGTAATATCCGTAATTCAGTCAATTTCCCTGCCTGTGATATGGGAATCTGCAACGCTGCAAGCCGTATCGCAGTCCTGCATTTAAATATCCCCAACATGATCGGTCAGATTACAGGAACGCTGGCAGCCGGTAATGTAAATATCTCCGACATGACCAATAAGAGCCGTGAAAAGTATGCATATACTCTCCTTGATCTGGAAAATGTGCCGGATGCCGTAAGCATTCAGAAACTGAATGCTATCAAAGGCATAATACGGGTCAGAGTAATCAAATAGGGGAGAAATTATGGCAATCGTAAAACCATTTCAATGTGTAAGACCGAATAAGGAAGAGGCCAGCCTGGTGGCGGCCCTTCCTTACGACGTATATAACCGGAAGGAAGCCTGTGAGGTAACGGCTGAGAATCCAAAATCATTTTTAAATATTGACCGCCCGGAAACACAATTTTCACAGGATACAGATATATACGATGACCGCGTTTATGATAAGGCGGCGGCCATGCTGAAGGATTGGATGGAAGATGGAACCTTTGAGCTGGACGGGACAAATGCGTATTATATTTATGAACTGATGATGGAAGGAAGAAGCCAGACCGGAATTGTGGCCTGTTCATCCATTGATGATTATGTAAATGGTGTGATTAAAAAGCACGAGAATACCAGGGAGGAAAAGGAACTGGATAGAATCCGTCATGTGGATACCACAGATGCCCAGACTGGCCCCATCTTCCTGGCGTACCGTTCCGTTTTAGACATTAACCGGCTGGTGGAAGAAAAAAAGAAGACAGAACCTCTTTATGATTTTACCGCAGAAGACGGAATCTGTCATAAAGTATGGAAAATTGCAGATCCCCAAACCGTGGGAATGATAGAAGAGAGCTTTCTGCACATTCCCTCTACCTATATTGCCGACGGTCATCACCGTGCTGCTTCTGCTGTAAAAGTAGGCTTAAAGAGACGGGAAGAGACCGCAGGATATACGGGAGATGAGGAATTTAATTTCTTTCTGTCCGTACTCTTTCCCGATGACCAGCTGATGATTCTTCCTTATAACCGTGTGGTAAAGGATTTAAACGGATTATCCCAGGAAGCATTCCTTGCGGAACTCTCCAATGGATTTACCGTTACTTCTGTAGGAGAAGAAGCTTATGGCCCATCTGAAAAGGGAACCTTCGGAATGTATTTCAATAAAACCTGGTATTGCTTAAAGGCAAAGGCAGGGTTAATGAGCGAGGATCCGGTAAAAGGACTTGACGTATCTATTTTACAGGACAATCTCTTAGGTCCCATTTTGGGAATCGGAGATCCGAGAATTGATAAGCGGGTTGATTTTATCGGAGGAATCCGTGGATTAAAGGAACTGGAAAAACGCTGTGAAGAAGATATGACAGTGGCGTTTTCCATGTATCCAACCTCAATTGGAGAACTCTTCACAGTTGCGGATGCAGGACTTTTAATGCCTCCAAAATCAACCTGGTTTGAACCGAAATTAAGAAGTGGGCTGTTTATTCATATGCTGAAATAAAAAACACCGTTTCCGAAGCCAACAGGCTACGGGGACGGTGTTTCATTTTCCGGCTTTGCATTCAGCTGATCTTTCCGGAAGGTGTCGTAGATACTCAGAAGCTGTGGACGTTTTACAACGCCTATTTTCTGAAAGATGTTATGGACGTGGGTTTTGGCTGTTCCAAGAGAGATAAATAAATCATCGCTGATCTCCTGATTGGTTTTATCTAAGAGCAGTACTTTTAAAATTTCACGTTCTCTGATTGTTAAATGGTAATTCTCACAGAACCGATGCAGAATGCTTTCTTCAATATCAGAAGGCAGACTGGAGTGAGTATGGCTGTTTACAGAATTCACAATTGTAATGTTCCGCAGTGAAGTTTTTAAATAATACATTAAATAACAAGCGGAAAATGCAGCGTGAGTCAGATACATAATATCGGAGGTGATACTTCTGTTATTCATATTAATATAGTATTTGGAATACACATCAAAATGAAAAATTACAATGGAATCTTCCGCAATAATACACAGGTTCATAATTATAGTGAAACAAAAAAGTAATCTGCACCATTGATAGAAGGAGCCCTGATAAAATTCAGGGTTCTTTTTTATTGTCCATAAAACCTCCCCACCTACATAGGCATTATAGAGCTGGCTTGGCAGGTAATAGAGAAAGATTTTCCATGCACTGTTATCCAAAGCAGGGATGAAAAACATGTAGGTTACATAGATGCCAAGAATACTAAAGTCATACCAGGTTATTTTTTTGTTGATCAGGTTTTTAAAAATGATCAGATAACCAAGTGACATCGTTAAATAAATTAATGTCTTATGAGTTGGTACGATCATAAAAATCCGATTATAGTTTTCTGCAAAACTCTGAAACTGTTCTGATGCGAAAGTCACAATATCATCTATTATAATTGCCGAGTAAATAATCCCGATCCAAAGCAGAATCTTATCTTTTCCATTTAGAAACAGAAAAAATGACATCCACATAATTCCGGAATAGACAATGATGATAAACAAATTGTAGAGAAAGCTAACACCCTTTTCCATATGTGCCTCCAGTTCGTAAACCGCTTTTTGTAAGTTATTATCAGTATAACAAAATAAAAACTTTTTTCAACTGCGAAATTACAAAAATCGACAAATATATAGTGCATATTATACAAAAGTTTAGAAAAGTTTATGTGTAAAATAGTGTAAAGTGTTATAAAATTCCACCCATTAGCTACATTCTCAACCGGTCCGAAAACTGCTATTTTCGTCTTGTGAGAGCGATTCACACCGGCAATCACAGCAAAAACAAAATAAAGGAGGTTTCACCAGTGGCTGTAAAAATAGTTCTTGCCTTAGGCGGTAATGCCCTTCAGTCAGGAAAAGGAGAAGCAACAGCGCAGGCTCAGCTTTCAGTCGTTCATAAGACTTGTGAGTATATTGCAGAAATGAACGAACGCGGGTATGAAATGGCCATTGTACATGGAAATGGACCCCAGGTTGGAAGAATTCTTATGGCATCCGAAGCAGCAAAGGATGTAACACCGCCAATGCCGTTTGATGTATGCGGAGCCATGTCACAGGGATATATCGGATATCATCTGCAACAGGCGCTGAAGTATGCACTAAATAAGAGAAATCAGAATTTCCCCGTAGTCACCATTGCGACTCAGGTTGTAGTTAATGAGAAGGATCCTGCATTTCTAAATTCAACCAAACCAATTGGTCCTTTTTATTCAAAAGAAGAAGCCGAGGAGCTGACAGCATCAAAAGGATACGTAATGAAGGAAGATGCGGGGCGGGGATACAGAAGAGTTGTTGCATCACCCCTTCCTCAGAAAATTGTGGAAATTGATGCAGTAAAAGAGCTTTGGCCAAAAGCAATCGTAATTACCTGTGGTGGCGGCGGAATTCCGGTTATTGAACATCCGACTGGCTGCCTTTGCGGTACTGCAGCAGTGATTGATAAAGACTTTGCAGCAGAGCTTCTGGCTGAACAGGTAGAAGCGGACATCCTTATGATTCTGACTGAAGTAGAGAAGGTTGCGGTTAATTACAATAAACCGGATCAGAAGAATCTGGATCATTTAAGTATTTATGAAGCAAATAAATATTGCGAAGAGGGACAGTTTGCTCCCGGAAGTATGCTTCCAAAGGTGCAGGCAGCCATGAAGTTTGTAAGATCCAATCCCTCCAAGAAAGCAATTATCACTTCTCTGGATAAGGCGATTGAAGCTTTGGACGGGAAAACCGGAACTGTATTCACTTTTAATTAAATAAAAAACAGGAGGATTTACCATGAGAGCAAATGGAATTCGTCATTTTATTGACACCAATGATTTTACAAAGGAAGAACTGTTAGACATCATTCATCTTTCCTTAGAGATTAAAAAAAGCATTAAGGCAGGATACAATCCACCCCTTATGAAGGGAAAGACACTTGGAATGATCTTTCAGCAGTCATCCACAAGAACCCGTGTATCCTTTGAAACAGCAATGGAGCAGCTTGGCGGACATGCCCAGTACTTAGGACCTGGCATGATTCAGCTTGGCGGTCATGAGACCATCGGCGATACAGGAAGGGTTTTATCCCAGATGATCGATGTGGTTATGGCACGAGTCATTGAGCATAAGAGCGTAGTGGAACTGGCAAGTGCAAGCTCTATTCCAGTATTAAATGCAATGAGTGATTATAATCATCCAACTCAGGAAATCGGCGATCTGTGCACAATCGTTGAGCATCTTCCAAGAGGGAAGAAACTGGAAGACTGCAAGGTGGTATTCGTAGGAGACGGCACTCAGGTATGTGCTTCCCTTGGTTTCATCACAACAAAGCTTGGCATGCACTTTGTACATTATGGTCCCAAAAAGAATCAGCTTTTAGAAGAACACAAAAAGATCATGGAAGAGAACTGCAAGATATCAGGCGGCACATGGGAAGTGACCGACAACCGTGACAGCGTAAAAGGCGCAGACTTCATTTACACAGATGTATGGTATGGCCTCTATGAAAACGAGACTCCAAAAGAAGAGAGAGTTGCTACATTTAAAGATTACCAGGTAAACAAAGATTTGATGTCTCTTGGAAATATCGGATGCAAATTTATGCACTGTCTGCCGGCTACAAGAGGAGAAGACGTGACCGATGAGGTACTTGACAGCGAAAGTTCCATTGCATTTTTAGAGGCGGGTAACCGTCTGACTGCAATGAGAGGTCTGCTGGTTTATTTCACTCAGTATCAGAGAGATCAGGCAGCAAGCGAACTGCAGATCGCAGCAGCAAAAGAGCAGTTAGAAAAATTCATGGATGAGAGACATATCAGATAAGGGGGAGTCACCATGTCAGAAGCGCCAAAGAAAAAATTTCGTTTAATCGATGCCATAATGACCGTAATCTGTGTGGTATTTGTGGCAGAAGCAGCAGCACCGGTAGCAGCAATCGGTAATTCCCAGTATTTCTGGTGGATCTTTCTGCTTATTACATTCTTGCTGCCTTATGGCCTGATTTCATCAGAACTTGGTACAACCTATGAAGGGGACGGTGGAATGTATGACTGGGTATCAAAGGCTTTTGGAAATAAGTGGGGAGGAAGAGTATCGTGGTATTACTGGATTAATTTTCCTCTCTGGATGGCTTCTTTGGCGCTGATGTTCCCTAATATTATCAGTTTGCTGACAGGAACCGAAATGGGACTGGTTCCATCTTTACTAATCGAGCTGGCTTTTGTATGGATTATCGTATTAATCAGTTTTAATTCAATTTGTGACAGTGCGTGGATTTTAAATGGGGCTGCTGCAATTAAAATTTTAATTGCCGTTACGTTAGGGATACTTGGTATTTACGGAGCTGTAACTCATGGTGTAGCCAATGAATATACCTTATCCTCCATGCTTCCTAAATTTGATTTAAACAGCTTATCCTATATATCCGTAATTTTGTTTAACTGTCTTGGATTTGAAGTAGTCTGTACCTTTGCGGGAGATATGGAAAATCCGAAAAAGCAGATTCCCCAGTCAATCGTTGCAGGAGGTCTGGTAATAGCGGCTATTTATATCTTTATGGCATTTGGAATTGGAGTTGCAATTCCTGCCGATCAGATCAGCACCAGTACAGGACTTGTTGCAAGTGTTCAGATTTTAACTGGTTCAACCAGAGGTGTGATCGTAATTGCTGTAGCAATTGGATTTTTGCTTACGCTTTTTGGAAATATGATTTCCTGGTCACTGGGAGTAAACAATGTGGCCGCTTATTCCGCGGAAAATGGAGATATGCCCGGAGTATTTAAAATACGCAGCAAAAAAACAAATATGCCAACCGGTGCAGCAGTTATGAACGGCCTGGTTGCCAGCCTGGTTCTTATTATCGCTCCGTTTATGCCAAATGAGGATTTATTCTGGAGTTTCTTCGCACTGAACCTGGTTATGTTTCTCCTTTCTTACCTGCCTGTATTTCCTGCATTTATTAAGCTGAGAAAGACGGATGCAGATACAGAACGGCCGTTTCGGGTTCCAGGCAGTCCTTTATTTTTAAAGATATTAGCAGGTCTGCCTATGTTACTGATTGTGGTTGCACTGATTTTTACGGCAATCCCATTAAGTTTTGATACAGAGACTCTGACATCAAAGCTCCCCATCACCATAGGTGCAGTAATATTTATTATAATCGGTGAAGTAATTGTTAACAGAAAAAGAGATAAATAAGAGAGAAGGTAACTATTATGGCAAAGAGAATTGAAAATACAACCCCAAAGCAGGACGGTTACCGTATGCCTGCAGAATTTGAAGAACAGGAAAGAGTCTGGATGCTTTGGCCGGAAAGACCGGATAACTGGAGAAACGGTGCAAAGCCTGCACAGACCGTATTCGCCCAGGTTGCAAAAGCAATCCGTCAGTTTGAGCCGGTTACCGTATGCGCGTCACCTGCCCAGTTTCAGAACTGCCGTGCCCATCTGCCATCTGACATTCGTGTGGTAGAAGTAACCAGCAACGACGCCTGGATTCGTGACTGCGGACCAACCTTTGTAATCAATGACAAAGGCGGAATCAGAGGATGTGACTGGACCTTTAATGCGTGGGGCGGACTTGTTGACGGACTGTACTTCCCATGGGATCAGGATGATCTGGTAGCGCAGAAAGTATGTGATCTGGAAGGAATTGATTCCTACCGGACAGAAGGATTTGTACTGGAGGGCGGATCCTTCCATGTAGACGGTGAGGGAACTGTAGTTACAACTAAGATGTGCCTGTTAAGCGAGGGACGCAACCCTCTTATGACAAAAGAAGAGATAGAGGAAATGCTCTGTCAGTACTTAAACTGTGAAAAAGTGATCTGGATTAAAGACGGAATTGATCCAAATGAAACCAACGGTCATATTGATGACGTTGTCCAGTATGTAAAACCGGGTGAGGTTGCCTGTATCTGGACAGAGGATGAAGAAAATCCGTTCTATGAAGAAGCACAGGCTGCTTATAAAACTCTTTCTGAAGCAGCTGATGCAAAGGGACGCAGGCTGAAGGTTCACAAGCTTTGTCTCACAAAAGAGCCAGTACGGTTAAACGGTGCAGACTCCATTGATATGGTAGAGGGCACTCTTCCAAGAGAAGATGGGGAAATCTCCATTGCTTCCTATATGAACTTCCTCATCGTAAACGGCGGTGTAATTGTTCCCCAGTATGGTGATGAAAACGACGCCTTAGCACTAGAGCAGATTCGGGAAATGTTCCCGGAGCGGAAAGTAGTAGGAGTACGTACCGAAGAGGTAGCATTTGGAGGCGGAAATATCCACTGTATTACTCAACAGCAGCCAAAAGTAAAATAATCAGATAAAATATTGAAAGCGTATCAGACTTATTTTGTACCGTCTGATACGCTTTTTTGTATTTCAGCCACATAATGAAACTTTGTCTGGATAGTATATATAGTTTGTCAGGAGGATAGAAAAAGTTTATCCCGTATAATTAGTAGAAAGAGGTATAATGGGATAGTACAAGAGTTAACAGGGGGGACCAGGGATGAGACATATTTTAAAAAGAATCAGCAGCAGATTAGATGATTTTAAATTGAAGAAAAAGCTTAGGATACTTTACATATACAGCGTTCTTCTGCCAATTTTTATAACAGATAGTGTAATTGTTGCCATATTTATAGCATCGGAAAGTGCTTCTATGAAAAAGGGCATGGAGAATATCGCAAGTGCGGTAAAATACAATTTTTTCTATGATATAGAAGAAGCAGCCGGTACAACAAAAAAAATATATATGAATAAATATGTGAACCAGTTCATGGATAAACAGTTTGAGTCGGAGCTGGACTTTTTTTTAAGTTATCAGGCTTTTATGAAAGACTCTTTATTTGAAAGCAGCATCGGAACGACAGCGTCTTCCATCACCATGTATGCGGACAATCCCACCATTGTAAGCGGAGGGGAATTTAAACAGCTTTCCACAGTAAAAGACCAGGAGTGGTACCAGTATTTAAAAGGCTCAAGCCGGGATGGGGTGCTTTATATGTACTATGATGAGAGCAGAATTCCCACTGTAGATTCCAAGCGAAAAATATCCTTTATCAGGAGGTTGAATTTTTACAAAAGAGATGGATGCGAAAAGCTTGTAAAAATGGATATAGACTATAGCACCATGGCGCGTAGCTTTGTAAAAATGAATTATGAGGCCCCGGTTTATGTATGCTGGAATGATAAAATCATTCTGTCCAATCAGGGTAATTACGGACAATGGAAGGATTTTGAGACCTTTGATCTGCAGGAAAAAGTAGGCTATCAGATGAATTTTTCTTCCTACGGGGCTGAGCTGACAATTTATGTTCTAAAGCCCCAGACAGTAATCGTAAAGCAGATGTTAAAGAATATTCCCCTGTTCATCCTGCTGGTTTTTATAAACATCCTGCTGCCATTGGGATTTATGATAGCCATCAACCAGTCCTTTACCGAACGGCTGAAGGAGCTAAGCCAGGCCTTTAAGCGCATTGATGATGAAAAGCTTATGAAGATTGAGAACATAAGGGGAGAGGATGAAATTGGAATTGTAATGCGCAATTATAATCGCATGGTGGCTACTATTAATGAGTTAATCCAGACTGTTTATATTAACCGATTAAAAGAACAGGAGATGGATATTGAACGGCAGAAAGCGGAACTTTTAGCGCTTCACAGCCAGATTAACCCCCATTTCCTATTTAACGCACTGGAGAGCATCCGTATGCACAGTCTTCTTAAAAATGAAACAGAAACCGCCAGCATGGTGGAACAGCTGGCAATAATGGAGCGTCAGAACTTTGACTGGGGTACGGATTTTATCACAGTAAGGGAAGAGATTTCATTTGTAGAAGCATATTTGCAGCTGCAGAAGTACCGTTTTGGAGATCGGCTGTCTTACCGGCTGGATATTATGGAAGAATGTATGGACTACCAGATTCCAAAGCTGACCATTGTTACATTTGCTGAAAATGCCTGTATTCATGGCATTGAGAGTAAAACAGCAGATGGGTGGATTTTTGTCCATGTATATATAAAAGATGAAATGTTTTATATTGAAATCGAAGACACCGGGGACGGAATGGAAGAGTCATTTTTGGATGAATTAAAATACAAGATGAATCATGCCAGTATTGAGATGCTAAAAGCTAAGAAAGGAGTAGGCATACTAAATGCCTGCCTGCGGCTTAAGATGGCAACGAATAATATGGTACGCTTTGAGCTGGAAAGTGAAGCCGGAATTTCAACCATGGTAACAATTAAAGTTCCGGTATCAAATATATAGAAATAATGGGGGGTAACTATGATACGTGTCTTATTAGTGGATGATGAACCGTTTATTGTTCAGGGATTGAAGGTACTGATTAATTGGGAGGAAGAAGGCTATGAAATTGTCAAAACGGCTGCAAATGGAATGGAGGTTCTTGATTACCTGAAAAATAATCAGGTGGATTTAATCATTGCAGATATTAAAATGCCTGTGATGTCAGGAATGGAGCTGTTGGAGATATTGAGAAGAGATAAGGTTTCCCATGCAGATTTTATCATATTAAGCGGTTTCAGTGATTTTTCCTATGCTCAGCAGGCAATTCGATTTGATTGTTTTGACTATATTTTAAAACCGGTTGTGAAAGAAGAACTGATCCGGGTGCTGCACCGGCTGAATTATCAGAGACAGGGCAGTAAAAAGCAACAGCTTAACAAAATCAAAATGGAGAAGGCATATCTTGCCAGAAATATGATATCTCTTATCTTTGGGAAATACGACCAGATTAATCTGAATTATATCAGAGAACAGATGCAATGGTCGGAAGGAATCTGTTACGTGGACATCGAAATTGACAATATTGAGCAGATGGAAGAGCTGATGGATGAGGAAAAGCGCAACCAGCAGAGAGAACTTTACCGTGCCTGCCTTGCATTTTTAAAAGGGGATGGGGATCATTGTATTTTTGATGTTTCAAGCCATGAAAAAAGCTATGATATTGGTTTTATATATTGTGATTATATGGCAGTAAATGCACGGGAAACTCAGAAAGCCTATCTGGAGCGGTTCAGAAAGTACTTAAATGATGCCATGAGCCTGCCGGTTGTCATGCTGGTAGGAAAAAAGGTAAATGATATTTCAAAAATCTCAAATTCCTATGGGTCAGCCAGAATTCTCCGCTCTTTTCAGGCCTTTCGCAAAAAGCAGCCCATCTATTATTATGAAAAAGAGGTACAGGTAAATAACAATGGGATTGTATTATGTAAACAATATCTGGATGATCTGCTGTTTGCAGTGGAGCAGAATGAACGGGGAAGAATTGAGGAAAGCGTAGAGCGGCTGTATGAAGAAATGAATCATTTAAGATTTGCCATGGACACGGTTAATTTGAATATTAACTATCTTTTATTCCAGCTGATCCATCTGGCATCCGAGCAGGACGGATATGTAAACCAGGAAGAAATCATGCTCTATATCAGTGAAAATGTCTTTGAAGGAGATATGCTCAGAGGCGGAAAAGAGCATTTAATCCGGTTATCCTGTGAGTATGCGGCTTACTTGGAACAGCTGCGAAAGCATGTGTCAAAGGATATTCTTCATGAGGTAGAGAAGAATATCAGAAAAAATTACGCTAAAAATCTTTCATTAAGAGAATACAGCAATCAATATTATTTAAACAGCGCCTATTTAGGTCAGCTGTTTAGGAAAAAGTACGGAATGTCCTTTAAGGATTATTTAAATAACTGCCGTATTGAGCAGGCGGCAGTCAGGCTGTTAAGAACCGATCTAAAAATATACCAGATTGCGGAGGAGGTTGGGTACCGGGACTTAGACTACTTTGTGAACCGTTTTATTTCCGTTAAGGGCTGTACACCGTCAAAGTTTAGAAAGGGTGGGGAAAATAGAGAGAAATAGGGCAGATTTTGGATACTGCTTCTATAATTTCCCCTGTGTTTTTATTCGCTTTCTCCAGTTGTGAAAACACAGCTTTGAAGTAAACTATTAATATAAAAGAAAAGGGAGGGTATGACGTTGAGAAAGAAACAGTTTACAGCTCTGCTTGTGATCGGTGCCATGGTATTGCAAACTCTGACCGGCTGCTCTAAGGGGACAGCAGCTACCGGCAGCAGTACAGCCAAAGAAGAGGGGGGTATCAAAGAATTTACCGCTTTTTTTGCGGTACCGGGAGACGAAATCAATGATGACAATGAAATTCAACAGCACATTGCAGAGATTACAGGAGCCAAAGTAAAGGAAACCTGGCTGACCGGACAAACAGCAGAAGAAGCTGTGGGAACCTTAATAGCAGGAGGAGAATATCCTGATTTTATCTGCGGCAGTGACGGAACCAGCCAGCTTTATGATGCAGGAGCACTGGTCGCACTTGATGATTATATTGATGATTATCCCAATATCAAGAATTTCTTTACCAAGCTGGAATGGGAACAGCTGCGTCAGGCTGATGGCCATATCTACTGGATTCCTCAGTTCAACAACAGCTATGAAAAGGATATGCAGACCACTCACAACGATGAGGCCTTCTGGATTCAGACCCGTGTACTAAAATGGGCCGGATATCCAAAGATCACCACCATGGACGAATATTTTGACTTAATCGAGCGTTATCAGGAAGCCAACCCCACCATGGAGGATGGAACAAAGAACATTCCATACACGATATTATGCGATGACTGGAGATATTTCTGCCTTGAGAATGCTCCGCTGTTCCTGGACGGATATCCCAATGATGGAAGCTGTATTGTAGATCCTGAGACGAAGAAAGTAATTGATTACAATACTACTCCTACGGCAAAACGCTATTTCCAGAAGCTGAATGAAGAATTTAAAAAGGGCATCGTTGATCCGGAATCCTTTACTCAGATCTATGATGAATATATTACAAAGCTTTCCACAGGACGTGTACTTGGAATGATTGACCAGTGGTGGGATTTTTATGTGCACGTTAATGATGCTTTAAAGCAGCAGGGGCTGGAAGACCAGGGCTGTAATTATGTACCCCTTCCGGTTACCATTGACAAGGGAGTAAAAAACAAATGGCATACCTCAGGGGATACGTTAAATGTAGGTTCTGGTCTGTCCATTTCCGTAAGCTGTAAAGATGTCAGAGGAGCTTTAAAATTCGTAGATGATCTGTTAAGTGAGGAAGCGATCACTCTCAGAAACTGGGGAGAAAAGGATGTGGATTATCTGGTGGATCAGGATGGATTATTCTACCGCACACCTGAGATTCGTATGAAAGTCAGCAATACTGCATACAAAGCCTCTCATTTATGCCCTTATTCCTATTTCCCGGTCTGGGGCGGAATGAGCCAGGATGGAATCAATGCAGCAAAACCGGAGCTGCAGCCCAATGAGTTCCTGGATAGTCTTCCAAAGAATGTACAGGAATGCCTTCAGGCATATGGCTGCAAAACCTATGTAGACATGGTAGGAGAAAATGAGATTCCTGGACCCTGGTATCCGATTTATACGTTTGTTGGAACCATGACCACGGCAACCCCTGGCGGAACCGCATGGATTAAGATGAGAGAATTAAAACATGAGTATTTACCAAAAGTTGTCATGTCGCCTGATTTTGAAGCTGGCTGGGAGGAATACTTATCTGCTTATGAGACCTGCAATCCAAAGGCATTTCTTGATGAGGTACAGCCGGAGGTAGACAGGAGAATTAAAATCGCAGAAGAAGCGGCAGCAAATTAAATAGTAGAAAACAGGCGGTGCAATCATAGATATCTGCACCAGCCTGTTTTTTAGCAAAGGAGTGATACTATGGCATCCATTGGAAAGGTTAAAAAAGAACGTATCAATTGGAAAGAAATAAAAAAACAGAAAGTGCTCCTGCTGTTGTCTGCAGGCTATGTGATTTATGGATTTATATTCTGTTATCTGCCTCTTGCAGGCTGGCTCATGGCTTTTGAGAACTATAAGCCGAAGGCTGGCTTTTTCCACTCGAAATTTATAGGGCTTGCAAAATTCCGGCAGCTGTTTCTTGATGATGGATTTATCCGTGTCATCAGAAATACGCTGGCAATGGGAGTCATTAATTTAGTTACTACCATGGTTGCAGCTATTGTGTTTGCAATTCTCTTAAACGAAGTAAAGTCACAGGGTGGAAAAAAGGTTGTGCAGACAATTTCATATCTTCCCCATTTCTTATCCTGGATTATTGTTACCGGCATTTTGCACGATGCTCTGTCTGGGACGGGGATCGTCAATGATCTTCTGGTTCGATTTCAACTGTTCAAGGAACCTCTTAATTTTTTTGCATATCCTAAATATTTCTGGTGGATTGTCGCCTTTGCCAATGTCTGGAAGGAAACGGGGTGGAATGCCATTATCTACCTGGCTTCCATCACAGCCATAGACACATCTCTCTATGAAGCGGCAGCCATAGACGGAGCAGGAAGGTGGGCCAGAATCAAATATATCACCCTGCCCGGTATTAAGCCTACGATGATTATTCTTCTTTTAATGAATGCAGGTAATGTTTTAAATGCCGGTTTCGAAGTCCAGTATCTGTTAGGAAACGGACTTGTGCAGAGTGTATCCCAGACGATTGATATATATGTTTTGAAATGGGGTATCAGTCAGGGAGATTATTCCCTGGGTACTGCAGCAGGAATATTTAAAAGTGTGGTAAGTATTTCCATCGTATTATTGGCAAATGAGATGGCAAAGCGGGCCGGCGAAGAACGCTTATTTTAAGGGGGGCAGATATGACTAATCATAGAATGTTACATAAAAGGAAAAGTTCACTGGGTAATAAGATATTTGTTTTCCTTAATACCATATTCATGGTTCTGTTTGTGATCATTACCCTTTATCCAGTTTGGAATACACTGGTCCTGGCCTTTAATGACGGGACCGATGCTCTGAGAGGAGGGCTGTATTTATGGCCCAGAAAATGGACACTTCAGAATTATATTACAGTACTTCATAAGAAAAATCTGCTAGTGGGAGCTTATGTAACCGTTGCAAGGACGGTGATCGGCACCATTACTGCACTGGCCGCCAATGCTCTTCTTGCTTATATAGTAAGCCGGAAACGCTTTATTTTTAAGAGACAGCTCTCCTTATTCTGGGTTATTACCATGTACGTAAACGGTGGAATGATTCCTGTTTTTCTTTTATATAAGGGCTTAGGCCTTACCAACAGCTTTCTGGTCTATATAGTTCCCGGAATGGTAGGAGCCTTTAATATGCTGGTGATCCGGACATATATGGTAGGGATTCCTGATAGCCTGGAAGAGTCGGCTCAGTTAGACGGAGCCGGAGACCTGGTTATATTTACAAAAATCATCTCACCTTTATGCAAACCGGTATATGCAACCATTGCATTATTCTGTGCAGTAGGACATTGGAATTCCTGGTTTGATGCCATGCTCTACAATCGGATGAATTCCAATCTGACCACACTGCAGTATGAGCTGATGAAGTTATTGTCATCTGTAAGTAATCAGAGTAATTCTGTAGAATCCATGAAGAATGCGGTGGCAGCCGTGACGCCCACTTCGGTCCGCTCTGCTGCCACCATACTTACCATGCTGCCCATTGTCTGCCTTTATCCGTTCTTACAACGGTATTTCGTCACAGGTCTTACAATCGGAGGCGTTAAAGGATAAAAATTATTGATTTTTGGCACCTGCCGCGGGGGTTTCTCCGCGGCAGTAATCATAGCCCCGGTCCCCGTTTCTTTTGATTTTCTTTAGCTGAAACCACATAACTGCCCATGGCTGCAGTGAAATAGAAATGGAAATAACATTAGCAGAAGCACTGACTGATTCTGTATGAATCAATGGCTGTGCACTATCTTTTAGTATCTCTGTTTCTTCTTTTGAGAGCCAGGAAGGTTCTCCCATATCATGCCAGATTTTTCTCGGATTTCCATGAGTTTCATCAACAGTCTTTGTAAGCAGACAATATTCTCCGTCTTCATTCACCGGTAATGTGAAAGAAAGACGCAGACATTCCCTTTGCCCAAGGCATAGATTCCAGGCGGCTGCGCAGTAGCTTCCATCCTCTTTTTCCATAACAATCAGTTCGTCGGAACGGTGGATGCATTTGCCCTGAAGCTTTTTAAAGAATGCAAAGGTCCAGAATGTGGGTTTTGGAATTGTTCCGTTTGCCACCAATCCAAATCCCCCGTGAAATGGAGTAAATGGAACCCCCTTTTCCTCAAAAATATCACCAAAGGTCCAGTAAGAGTAGGATTCACACAGATCACCCATCTTAGATAAAAGCCATGCCACATAAGCCGCATTGACTGTGGTGTCGTGAATCGGGCTGTCAGGGCTGTAGGAAGTGTTAAACTCCGTTATATGCATGGGAACCCCGTGAAATGATTCAAAGCTGTCAATTATTTCCCGGGATACCTTAAGCTCCTCCATGGCAGTTTCGGGATCTCTTAAGGATCCGTAGCTGTAATGGCCGCATTGCTCCGGTTTTTCCCACATGTAATGATGCCGTGTGATAAAATCCGGTTTTAACTCCTTTGCTCTGCAAAATTCCAGAAATTGCTTCAGCCAGATAACGTCGTCAACCCCGCAGATTGCCGGGCCTCCAATCAGAAATCGGCTGTCAGTCTTTTTAACAGTATAATAGGTCTTCTGAAACAACGTAAAATATTCCTCTTTGTCAGCCCCTTTCCAGAATCCGGGAAGATTTGGCTCGTTCCATACCTCAACCGGCCAGGTTACCACCTCTTCTTTCCCGTAGCGGTCCATAAGATGTAAAAGAACTGCCTGTACCAGATCTGACCACACCTCATAGCTTTTTGGGGGTGTAACATTTCCCTTCCAGTAAAACACGGTCTGATCGCCGGAAGCCATTTTCTGAGGCATAAATCCTAGCTCTAAAAAAGGCTTAATCCCAAGATTCTGATAGGCATCCATGACCATATCCAAATAGGTAAAGTTATATTCTGCCCTGATGTTACCTGACTCATCCGTATATTCCTGATAAATAGCCATATCGTCACAAAAGATTCCGTGTCCTCTGATATGGCGAAAACCAATCTGCTCCTGCACCAGTTTTAACTGCTCCTGATACTGCTGCTGCAGAGTTAATCCCATTCTGCCGGTTCCTACACAAAAATCTGCATGATTCTTAAAACTGTACTCTGTTTCATTTTGAATTTCATAGCTGATTTGCTTTTCCATATGAATCCCCTTCCCCATAATTTGTCCTTAATTATACCATTTTTTAACCTGGAAATAAATAAATCTGCTATAAAAAGCAGCCTGCTTACGGGAATGATTTTAAGGTCCCGTAAATAAGCTGCTTTCATTTTTATTGCTCCTCTTCAAGAGGTGGCGGCGGTGCCACGAAATTCTCCGGAATGCCAGGATCTTTCATATTATAAACCCGGCTGTATTCCTTGGTTTCCTGATTTTTTACTGTCTCAGACCGGTTCATAGACAAAAATTTGGTCAGTTCATAGCAATCCACCCAGATCTCATTGTTTCCATCTTTCTGGGACTCATCAAAGATCAGCTGAAGCCCGAAATGAAGGTGAGGCTCGTTAATGTTATTGGTGTTTTCTGTCCGGCTGTATCCCGTCCGGCCCAGATATCCGATGACATCTCCGGCGTTTACGATACCGCCCTGTTTTAATGATTTATGATAGGGATAATTTTTTCTTAAATGAGCGTAATAATAGTAGCGTTTTCCATCAAAACTTCGAATGCCTAATCGCCAGCCACCGTATTGATTCCAGCCGATCGCTTCCACATAGCCGCTTTCCACAGCAATAACAGG
This sequence comes from Lacrimispora sp., assembly GCF_031982545.1. GTDB lineage: Bacteria > Bacillota > Clostridia > Lachnospirales > Lachnospiraceae > Lacrimispora. The sequence continues at coordinate 2,159 of NZ_DALYXB010000016.1, read as the reverse complement.
GGTACCGACCTGGCCCATCATATCATGACCCAGGTGCTGGCGTTTAAATCCGTAGGATCTTGCAGTCCCGAAATCGTCAAAATCGTTGTAGGGAAATCCTTTGGCAATGGGAGAAAATCCTTTCAAACCGTATTTTGTCACCCAGACTTTATCGGGATTGACCGAACCGTCCGGCAATAAGTCCGGCGTAGCGTAAAGCGGTGCATTGGCGGAAGGGATCTGAATCTCATATTGCCCAACCAGACCGTCTAACACGGCTCCATAGGCTTCCCGGTAATACGTGTAGTATTTCATTTTGCCGGTCAGTTCTTCCATGGTTTTTCCGGAGAGAAGCTGTTCGGCAAGTGAATCTAAATCTTTGCTGGAATATCTGGAGAAGTCTCCTCCGTATCTGGCACCCAGATAGGCAAGCAAATCCACCCAGTTTAAATGAACCTGGGACTGGCAGGTATTGACATCATAACGAAAGGCTTCCTGCATGGCTCTTGCAGTAACATTAAAATCCACCCATTTAACGTATTTTTTCGCTTCCGAAGAGCTGGCCTTCCCTTCCTGGTTTACAACTGGAAAAGAGAATCTGCCGCCGGGAGAAATAAAAAAAAGGGAGACTAAAAGAAACATAAGAATGACTACTTCTATGTATATAATCAGATGATGCCTTGCCACTGGGAAAGATGTAAAACTCTTTTTGAATGGGTTCATAAGAATTCTCCTTGTCGTTCCATGTTAGATGCATGTGAAAAGGGAAAGCAGCTTTCTTTGGCTTTCCCATATAAGATATGCAAAAAGGACAGAATTTATGACGGAAAAGGTGGAAACAGAGTCAGTCTTGGAAAAAAGAAGGGTTCATGCTATAATTTCAGCTAAGAATGAATTTGATGGAGAAAGAGAGGCTTCTAAATGAATAATTTTGAATATTGCGTACCAACAAGGGTGATTTTTGGCCGTGACACCCATAAAAATATTGGAGAATTGATTGCCGGATATGGATTTAAAAAGATTCTGGTTCATTTTGGCGGAGGAAGTGTAAAGGAAAGCGGTCTTTTGGATCAGGTCGAAGATTCCTTAAAGAGTCATGGAATTGAATACGTACTGCTTGGAGGAGTAAGGCCCAATCCCGTTCTTTCACTGGCAATGGAAGGAATAAACCTGTGCAGAAAGGAAAACGCCCAGTTTATTCTTGCTGTGGGGGGCGGCAGTGTGATTGATTCTGCAAAATGCATGGCTGACGGAGTCTTAAATCCGGATATTGATCCATGGGATTATTTTATGAAAAAAGCTGTTCCTGGCAAGGCACTTCCTCATGGAAATATTCTGACACTGTCTGCTTCCGGAAGCGAAACCAGCTTGTCCTGTGTCATTACCAAAGAAGAGGAAGGCTTAAAAAGAGGATTTAACAGCCCCACACACCGCCCATTGTTTGCAGTGCTAAATCCTGAGCTGACCTTTACTGTGAATAAGTTTCAGACTGGCTGCGGAACGGTGGATATTATGATGCATACACTGGAACGGTATCTGGGAGGAACTACGAAAGATACACCTCTTACAGACCGGATCGCCGAAGGACTTTTGACCTCTGTAATGGAAGCAGGAGAGAAGGCGGATAAAAATCCGGCAGACTATGAGGCACGCGCCACTCTTATGTGGGCTGGAAGTCTTTCTCATGACGGACTGACTGGTCTTGGGAGAGATTATCTCATGCAGGTGCATCAGCTGGAACACGAACTGTCCGGGTTATATCCTGATATCGCACACGGTGCCGGTTTATCCGCTCTGTTTTGTTCCTGGGCCAGATACGTATGTAAGGATGCACCGATGAGATTTGCCCAACTGGCTGTAAGGGTGTTCAACCAGGAGATGGATTTTGAAAATCCGGTTTATACAGCATTAAAGGGAATCGATGGGCTGGAAGCATATTTTAAAAGTCTTGGTATGCCGGTTTCTTTGCGGGAATTAAATTCCGGCATGACTGAGGAGGATTTCCTCCTTATGGCGAATAAATGCTCTTCTAATGGAGAAAAGACCCTGGCAGGAATCCGTGAGTTGGGAAGAGAAGATATGATAGAGATTTACCGTATGGCATTTTAAAAATACTGGTACTAATAAAAAAGGGGCTGTGAAATAAGTCTCTACGAAAAAGGAGGATCTTCTTCTGAGCG
>NZ_DALYXB010000015.1:0-128453 GCF_031982545.1 Lacrimispora sp. | reverse complement strand
TATCGCTCAGAAGAGAATCCTCCTTTTTCGTAGAGACTTATTTCACAGCCCCTTTGTTAATAAGGATATTTCTTAATATCATTTTTCTTCTTGTGATTGTATTACTGGTTCTGCAACCATAGAATAATTCGTATGATAGATGACAAAACCAGGAGCGGCTCCGGCAACTTTTTTAATCTGTTTTTTCTGTATATAATCTATCTCAACCTTATCATTTTCTCTTCCTTTGGAATAGTATGCCGCCAGAGCACCTGCCTCTTCAAAGGTTCGGTCGGGAAGCTCTTTTCCTTCTGATTTGACAATGACGTGGGAACCGGGAATTCCTTTGGCATGAAACCACCAGTCATTACCACTTGCAACCTTAAAGGTTAACTCCTCATTTTGATAGTTGTTCTTTCCTACATACATATGAAAACCATCAGATGAAATATAATGAAAGGGGCGGCTGGTTATTTTCGGCTTTTTGTCTCCGCTTCTGCGATGCTTAACATAGCCATATTCCATAAGTTCTTCTTTAATCTGCACAAGATCTTCTTCCAGCAAAGCAATATCCAGTGCTGCACTGATGGACTCCAAGTGGTCAATTTCCTGCCGCGTTTCGCTGATCTGTCCTGTAACGGCTTCAAAGGTTCGCTTTAATTTATTGTATTTGTCAAAATATTTCTGAGCGTTTTCCCTGGCGGAAAGCTGGTCGTCTAAGGGAATGGTGAGTTCCTCATTGGTGTAGTAGTTAAGGCAGGTGAGTTTCTTTTCACCTCCAGTCAGTTCGTAACCGTAGGTATTTAAAAGCTCTCCGTATACTTTATACTTGTCCTTTTTCTCCGTATCTTTCAACTGCTTTTCCTGGAGATCATATTTTTTGTAATTGCGTTCCAGGACTGTCTGGACAATTTTCCTTAAATCAACGGATTTCTGACGAATTCTTGTTACTGCATTTTTAGAAGCATAGTAGGTCTCTAAAAGAGTACTGATGGATTCGAAGGGTTTGGCTTCATAATCGCTTCCTTCATAGCAGGTGAGGGGTACTGCTGCAAATTCTACCGGTTCCTCATTTTTATAAACAATATTTGGTTTAAATGCTGTTTTTTTGATATCTTCTATCATAAAAGAGAACATGCGGTATAGATGTAAGAGTTCTGTCTCTGACATCTCATTGGCAGAATGATCACCGTCAATAGAGGCCAGATGACAAAGTTCATGGCCAATGACAGGACTGATACCGGTCAGATTTAAATAGAGACTCTTTTGTACGGGTGCAGCCGCATGACTGATTGCAGAAATAAATTCTTCTTCGGTAATGGTCAGAGGATCTTTCTTGTCCATGGTCTGGGGAATAAAGTATTTTCTCCCAGGCAATACCTCACGAATGGAACTTACCTGGGCAGAAATGTGTTTAATACTGTCCAGAATCATATCATCTTCATTGCAGAAGATGATGTTGCTGTGTTTTCCCATAATTTCTATCATGAGTTTTTTCGTCCGTCTGTCGCCCAGTTCATCCAAATGTTCAATTTCCATGCAAAGGATTCGTTCCAGACCAGGCTGGCTGATTCTCATGATCCTGCCATTGCCGATATGTTTTCTTAGAAGCATGCAGAAATTAGGAGCAGTCAGAGGACTTTGTTTGTTGTTTTCCGTGAAATAAACCAGTGGCAAGCTGGCACTGGCCGAAATTAAAAGTTTCCATGTATTTTTTTGATTTTTAACAGTAAACAGCAGTTCATCTTTTTCCGGCTGGGCGATTTTAGAGATCTTCCCGCCTTCCAGCCGGTCTTTCATTTCTGCCGTGAGATTTGCCATAACAATTCCATCAAATGCCATTGTTTGTGTCCTCCGGTAAGGTTTATAGATGGAGATAGTATACCACAGAAACACGGTTATGTAAAATTTAAAACCATTTGACTTGTTTTTTAATATGACTTATAATGGTTTATATCTATGGCGAAAGAGAGGCATTTGTAATGATTAAGAGCATGACAGGTTTCGGCAGGTACGAAACCGTCACGGATGAATATAAAATTTCCGTCGAGATGAAGGCAGTCAATCACAGATATTTGGATTTAAGCATAAAGATGCCGAAAAAGTTTAATTTCTTTGAAGCAGGAATCAGAAATCTGTTAAAGAATTATATTCAGCGCGGTAAAGTAGACGTTTTTATCAGTTATGAAGATTATACGGAAAACAAGCTGTGTTTAAAGTATAACAGTGCGCTGGCTGCTGAATACATGGGATATTTTGCAAAGATGGAAGAGCAGTTTGGAATTCAGAACGATATCAAGGTTTCTGCACTCGCCAGATGTCCGGAAGTACTTATTATGGAAGAAGTACCGGAAGATGAGGATCAGATGTGGAAACTTCTTTCAGAAACAGTTGAGGAAGCTGCAAAGCGTTTTGTGGAAACAAGATTAACAGAAGGCGAAAACTTAAAGGCCGATCTTCTGGGTAAGCTGAACCTGATGAACGATATTCTTGAATTTATTGAAGAGAGATCTCCGAAGATTCTTGTGGAATACCGGGCAAAGCTGGAAGATAAGGTGAAAGAGCTTCTGGCAGGAGCTGCCATTGATGAGGGCAGAATTGCTGCGGAAGTTACCATTTATGCAGATAAAATCTGTGTGGATGAAGAGACGGTCCGTTTAAGAAGTCACATTGAACATACACGGTCAGAACTGGAAGCTGGAGGAATTGTGGGCAGAAAACTGGATTTCATCGCCCAGGAGATGAATCGGGAAGCCAATACCATTCTTTCAAAGGCCAGTGATTTAGAGGTTTCAGACAAGGCAATTATATTAAAAACTGAAATTGAGAAAGTACGGGAACAGATCCAGAATATTGAGTAGGAGAATCGCAGTATGAACGAACATGGCATGCTGGTAGTTGTATCCGGTTTTTCTGGTGCCGGAAAGGGCACACTTATGAAAGAGCTTCTGAACCGGTATGAGAATTATGCGTTGTCTATTTCCGCAACCACAAGAACGCCAAGAACGGGTGAAGTGGATGGAAAAGAATATTTTTTTGTTACAGAAGAACATTTTAAAGATATGATTGAAAACCAAGAATTGATTGAATATGCACAGTACGTCAATCATTCTTATGGCACTCCCAAGGAATATGTTTTAAACCAGATGAAAATGGGGAAGGATGTTATTCTTGAAATAGAAATTCAGGGAGCGCTGAAAGTAAAGGAACGGTTTCCGGAAGCAATCCTGCTGTTCGTCATGCCTCCCAATGCACAAGAGCTGAAACGCCGTCTGATCGGCAGAGGTACTGAAAGCATGGAGGTAATTAATGCCAGACTTCGCAGGGCTTCGGAAGAAGCAGAGGGCATGGAGGATTATGATTATATTTTAATTAATGATGAGATCGACACATGCGTGGAGGAGATGCATCTTATGATTCAGGTACAGCATAAGCGTGCTTCCAATAATATGGCATTTTTATCCCAGATCCGGGAAGAATTAAAGAATATATAAACTGGTTTGAGAAAGGGGAATGGAAGATGTTACATCCATCTTATTCAGATTTGATTAATGTAGTAAACAGTGAGGTAGAGCCGGGAGATGCTCCGGTTGTACAGAGCCGTTATTCTATCGTGATTGCCGCAGCAAAGAGAGCCAGACAGATCATCGGAGGCTCTGACACTGAGATTCCGGGAGCCGGCAAAAAGCCGCTTTCAGTTGCCGTAGAAGAGTTATATGAGGGCAAAGTGAAGATTTTAAGCGAAGCGGACGCAACAGAAGAAGACGATAATTAAGAAGAGGGCCGTCTCCGTTATGGTAGATGGCCTTTTCTTTCAGGAAAAACGAATGACAGGAGTTTAAACATGAAGTTATTATGCATATCACTGGGCTGTGATAAGAATCTGGTTGATACGGAGATGATGTTAGGCCTTTTAAATAGAGACGGTTATACTTTTACAGATGACGAGTATGAGGCAGATGTCATTGTAATCAATACCTGCTGTTTTATTGGCGATGCCAAGGAAGAAAGTGTCAATACCATTTTAGAGATGGCACAGAGAAAAATAGACGGCAATTGTAAAGTACTAATTGTTACAGGCTGCCTGGCACAGCGTTATAAGCAGGAGATCATTGATGAGATTCCGGAAGTAGATGGTATTCTGGGAACATCAACCTATGACGAGATATCCAATGTTTTAAAGAAGGCATTGGGAGGCGGGGAATCCGTATCCTGTTTCCATGAACTGGATTTACTTCCCCAGACAGAAACAGACAGAATCCTTACCACGGGAGGCCATTATGCCTTTTTAAAAATTGCAGAAGGTTGTGACAAGCATTGTACTTACTGTATCATCCCATCTTTAAGAGGCAACTATCGCAGTGTTCCCATGGAAAACCTGATCAAAGAAGCAGAGAAACTGGCTGACAAGGGTGTAAAGGAGCTGATTTTAGTAGCTCAGGAGACCACTTTATACGGTGTGGACTTATATGGGAAAAAATCTCTTCCTGAATTATTAAAGAAACTTTGCCGGATATCAGGGATTCAGTGGATTCGCATTCAGTACTGTTATCCAGAGGAGATTACAGACGAGCTGATCGCAGTTATGAAAGAAGAAAGTAAAATCTGCCGTTACTTAGATATGCCGATTCAGCATGCAAGCGACAAGATCTTAAAGCGCATGGGAAGAAGAACATCAAAAGAGCAGCTGAAGGACATCATTAACAGGCTTCGCAGTGAAATTCCTGATATTGCACTGAGAACTACACTGATCTCGGGATTTCCGGGAGAAACAGAGGAAGATCACGAAGAACTGATGGAATTTGTGAATGAGATGGAGTTTGAACGTCTTGGCGTATTCGCCTATTCAGCAGAGGAAGATACACCGGCTGCAGAATTTCCTGATCAGGTTCCCCAGGAGGTCAAAGAGGATCGCAGAGATGCAATTATGGAGCTTCAGCAGGAGATTTCCATTGACCTTTCCCAGTCCATGGTTGGAAGAACACTGGAAGTTATGATTGAGGGAAAAGTTGCTGATGAGAATGCATATGTAGCAAGAACCTATATGGATGGTCCGGGAGTGGATGGAATGATTTTTGTTCAGACAGGTGAGGAACTGATGTCTGGTGATTTTGCAAAAATCCGTGTTACCGGAGCGATGGAGTATGATTTAATAGGAGAGTTGGAAGATGAATTTACCGAATAAACTGACTGTTTTAAGGGTTATCATGATTCCGTTTTTTGTTCTTTTTTTGCTGCTTAACGGCGGTGCCAATGTGACTTACCGCTATATAGCTGCCGCTGTTTTTATTGTTGCAAGCTTTACCGATATGCTGGATGGCAAGATTGCAAGAAAGTATAATCTGGTAACTAATTTTGGAAAATTTATGGATCCTCTTGCGGATAAACTTCTGGTATGTGCAGGTTTAATCTGCTTCACTGCACTTGGACAGCTTCCGGCCTGGATCGTGATTGTAATTATCAGCCGTGAGTTTATTATCAGCGGATTTCGCCTGGTTGCTTCCGATAACGGAGTTGTGATTGCGGCAAGCTATTGGGGGAAGTTTAAGACGGTTTCCCAGATGGTGATGTCGGTTCTGCTGATTATAAACATACCTGCGCTATCGATCATTACCAATGCCTTTATCTGGATTGCGGCAATACTCACAGTGGTTTCACTTGTTGATTATATAGCAAAAAATTATGGCGTTCTTATGGAAGGGAGTATGTAAACATGGTAGTTGAACTGATTTCAGTCGGAACAGAAATTCTTCTTGGAAACATCGTTAATACAAACACCCAGTATCTCGCGGAAAAATGTGCCCTTTTGGGACTCTCCATGTACCATCAGGTGACGGTTGGGGATAACAGGGAACGGCTCTTTGCAGTACTTGAGACAGCACTAAATCGTTCTGATGTTGTAATTCTTACCGGTGGTCTCGGACCAACAGAAGATGATCTGACGAAAGAAGTGTGTGCAGAGGTAATGGGCTTTGATTTGGTTGAGGATGAACATACCAGAGAGCGGATCAGTAAATATTTTAAAAACAATATATATAAAGAAATCCCGGACAATAACTGGAAACAGGCCATGATTCCCCAGGGAGCCACTGTTCTTGATAACAGCAACGGAACTGCTCCAGGACTTATTATGGAGAAGGACGGGAAAACAGCGGTACTGCTTCCAGGACCTCCTAACGAGTTAAAACCGTTATTTACCGAGCAGGTATTCCCTTACCTGCAAAGCCGCCAGCCGGAAGTAATCCGGTCCCAGATGGTTAAAATATGCGGCTATGGTGAGAGTCAGGTGGAAGATAAGCTGATTGATTTAATTAATACCCAGACCAATCCTACCATTGCCACCTATGCCAAGACAGCAGAGGTTCATTTAAGAGTAACTGCTAAGGCTGATAATGAGGATGAAGCAAAAACTCTTCTTAAACCTGTTGTAAAAGAGATAAAAAGCCGGTTTGATAATGCTGTATACACAACCAAGGAAGAAGAAACCCTCGAGATGGCAGTTGTACGGCTTTTAAAGAAGCACGAACTGACTGTCACAACGGCGGAATCCTGTACAGGCGGTCTGATTGCTGGCAGACTGGTTAATGTCCCAGGTGCTTCAGAGGTTTTCAGGGAAGGCTTTATCACCTATTCCAACAAAGCAAAAAGAAAATATCTAGATGTCAGCAAGGGCACTTTAAAAAAATATGGGGCAGTCAGTGAACAGACAGCCAAAGAGATGGCTACCGGAGGTGTATTTGCTTCCGATGCAGATGCCTGTATCGCAGTTACTGGTATAGCAGGTCCGGACGCAGATGGAGAAAAGCCGGTGGGATTAGTCTATATTGCCTGCTATATGAAGGACAAAGTAAAGGTGGAAGAATACCATTTTAAAGGTAACCGTGAAAAAATCAGGGAGCAGTCTGTGGTAAAGGCCCTTGATTTCCTGAGGAGATCTATTTTATCCAATTATCATTAATACCCCCGAGAGGAGATAACACGTGGAAACCCGTTTGATGAAAAAGCAGATGACTGCTGCTTATCAGTATTCTTATGTAAGGCTTGTATTAAACTACTATACATTACTGGAGACCGTTGCAGATGAAGCACCCCAGACCCAGCAGATGACTGATTACTTAAAACGGTTAAACAGCCTGATAGGAGAATGTATTTCCGGAAGTGAAGTAAACAAGGATCTGCTGGTGCTGAGGAAGGACATGACTCGCGAAGTAGAGGTTCTGACCTCCTATGCCGACTGTTTTCAGATTTTTGAGTATATTTTAAATCGCATGGAACGAAAGTTTATTTCTTCCGGCAAAACAAATGACGGAGACGAAGCATTTTTAAAGCGGCTGATGGAATTTATTACTGACACCAGTGACTCCGCTGTTATGAACGGACGGATTAAACAGATTATCGGACAGCTCCCAGTCCGGTTGACAAAACAGAAGTTTTACAGTCTTCTTATGGAGGGACTTTCCGTTTATATTGGTTCTCCAAGGGAGAATTTACGGGATATGATGTACACCCTCCGGACGGAATCCATGGTTTCTCTTCCAGAAGGTATGGATGCTGGTCACAAGGATATTTACGAAATTTTACAGCAGTTTAAACGTATGGATTACCGGGATATGACGTTTGAAAGCTACGAAGAAGCTTCTGCAAAATTGTCCTATGCAAGTCAGGTTCTTACAGATGAATCTGGTTTTTATGTGATGCTTGAGGATGTGATTAATGATTTATGTGTATTGATGTTTGCCAAGCAGGACGCTGTCATTGATGTCAGTGAAGAGGAATTTTACCGATCTGTAATAAGCAGCATTCAGGTAAAACTGGATCAGGAAGATTTTACAGTTGGAGAAGATGAATTTCTCGACCAGCTTACCCAGTTAGAAGGCAGACAGGAAGCTTACTACGAACGTTATTTAAAAGTTGAAGTTCTGAACGAAGAGTCTGCTAATGATGCGGACTATATTCGTTCTATGAATGTAGACAGGCTGTTATCTGGAAGCAGCTTTGCTGAACTGATGACAGAAGAAGGCAGAGAGACTTTTTCTGGGGAAGAAAGCGCAATCGTAGACAGGTCTTATTTTGATCAGCAGACAGAAACTTATATTCATGAGCTGGAAGAACTTTTTGCAGATGCACCGAAACCGGTGGTTCGTGCTGTTATGGCCAAGGTATTATCGGATCTGCCTGTATACTTTAATTCGATAGACGAAATCCAGGAATACGTAAGAGGCAGTCTTTCAAGCTGCTTAGATCACGCTGAAAAAGAAACATGCATGGAATTATTGGAAGAGCTGATGGATTATGAAAATAAGCTGGTATAACCGTTTATACGTCGGAGAGAAAGCGAAGAAGAAACGATACCGGATCATTCAGGGAATCAGGAAGGGGAAACCCGGTTTGGATATTTATGTGATTACACCTGCTTCAAATGGGAATAATATACTTGATATCTTTCCAGCTGCTGAGATTATATCTCCATTTTATAAGGAAAAAGAGTTCTTTATCCTTGGCATTGCCTCTGATTACTGGGAAGCAATGGAAGTGGCTGGACGTGTGATTCATGATTTATACCGGAAAACAGAAGGATTTAATCTGTCTGATTTTTTGAAAAGTGACCGGTAAGATGTGAGGTGTTCATGCTTCATGTAATTTTATTTATTTTAAAGCTGTTAGGAATTCTGATCCTGATTCTTTTAGGACTTATTATTCTGGCAGTTCTTCTGGTGCTATTTGTACCGGTCCGTTACCGTGGAGAAGGATCTTATTTTGAAAAAGTGAAGGGGAATATGAAAATTTCCTGGCTGCTACATATCCTTTCTGTCACGGTTCGGTATGAAGAAGAAGTTGTCATTGCAGTCCGCCTGTTTGGATTTCAAATTATGAGACCAAAGAAAATGGATGAAGAGCTAAAAGAGGCAGAAGAAATCATGGTTCAGGCAATGGAAATAAAAGAGCCGGAGACCATAAAAGAAGCACGACAATTAGGTCAGGATGTGAAAAAAACTGTCCAGGGAGAGCCTCTGTCCCGGCAGCCAGTACTGCAAGAGAACAGGCAGACAGAACAAACACAAACAGAGCATATTTCATGGCTTCAGAGTTTTTATAATAAGATAAAGCAGAAATTAATCCATATTCTGGATAAAATTAAGTACTTATACCGGAAATTTTGTGATACACTGAAAAACATGAAAGAGAAGAAAGATGAAATACAGGCTTTTCTTTCCAACAGCAAAAATCAAAAGACCGCAAAGCTGCTTTACAGACAGGTGAAACGTCTGATTCGTCATATTTTCCCAGTAAAGGGGCATGGTAACGTGACATTTGGTTTTGATGATCCGGCACTGACGGGACAGGCACTTATGGCAGCCAGTGTACTGTATCCCTTCATTCATAAATATTGGAATCTATATCCGGTTTTTGATGAATCTGTGTTTACTGCAGAAGGAACTTTTCGGGGAAGAATGCGCCTGGGGACAGTCCTGATCATCGGCATACGGATGCTTCTTGATAAAAATTTCAGAGTTCTGTTAAAGAGATGGCTACGATAAAGGAGGAATTGCGTTCAATGGCAGATAATTATTTTACGTCTACAGTAGAGGCATTGTTTAAAGGTATGGATGCCTTTGTAGCGACAAAAACAGTTGTAGGAGATGCGGTTAAGGTGGATGATACCATTATTCTGCCTTTGGTGGATGTGACCTGTGGAATGGCTGCCGGATCCTTTTCGGAAAATGCCAAGGAAAAGGGTGCCGGAGGTATGCATGCGAAGATGAGCCCAAGCGCCATACTGATTATCCAAAACGGTGTGACAAAGCTGGTCAATATCAAGCAGCAGGATGCAGTGACAAAGATCCTTGACATGGTTCCGGATTTTGTTAATAAGTTTACATCAGGAAACAAGGATGTATCACCGGAAGCGATTAAAATGGCAGAGGAGATGGCTGCGGCGGCAGAGAAAGAGAAAGCAGAAGAATAAGAAAGGGATAAGCCGCATAGGATATTATATAGCCTGAATGGATTGAGGGATGATATGAGAAGAGTATGTGGACTTATGCTGTTCTGTTTTGGAGCAGGTATGGCAATCCTACTGTTTATCCCGGCGACGATCGTTACAATTCTGTTTATAATTGGATGCCTGGTACTGGGATATAATCTGTTTTGCTGCTGACAGCGAATACTGTTGCTATCATTGAGACCCGATTGAATCAACCGGGTCTCATAATTATAAAAAAAATACTCCTGACTGATATCAGCCAGGAGTTTCCTACGATTAAGCTCTTTCAACTAATCCGGATCTTAAACAGGAAGTACATACGTACATCTTCTTAGCGCCGCCTGTTACTTTAACTTTAACGGACTTTACATTTGCTTTCCACATCTTGTTGGATCTTCTATGGGAATGGCTCACTGCGTTGCCAAAGTGAGCAGCCTTTTCACAAATTGCACATTTAGCCATGATTGCACCTCCTTAAAAGTAACTTGGATTTCTTATTGGTTGAAAAATCCACAACAAGTGTATGATAACAGAAATTACAGCGATTTGCAAGTGAAAAATAAAAATTTGTTTCTTTTTTTGGAAAAATCATGTATAATCATTACAGACAGAAAGAACGGAGGTAGAGACTATGAAGGGTTATATCAATAATAAACTGGGCGAGATCCAGGTAAGCCCTGATGTTATCGCTATGTACGCCGGAACCACAGCAGTTGAGTGCTTCGGTATTGTCGGTATGGCGGCTGTCAGCGTGAAAGACGGACTCGTTAAGTTATTAAAACGGGAAGGACTGACACATGGTATTAATGTGATAATTCAGGACAACCATATCACCATTGATTTTCATGTAATCGTAGCATATGGAATCAGCATTTCTGCAGTAGCCGATAATCTGATTGAAAATGTAAAATACAAAGTAGAAGAATTCACCGGTATGACGGTAGATAAGATTAACATCTTTGTCGAAGGCGTAAGAGTGATTGATTAAGGAGGAAACTACCTGTGGGTATGAAGTATATAGACGCAAAGATGCTCCAGAAAGCATTTTTAGCAGGTGCAAAAGGACTGGAAGCCAAAAAGGACTGGATTAATGAATTGAATGTATTTCCGGTTCCAGATGGAGATACCGGAACAAACATGACGATGACCATAATGTCAGCGGCAAAAGAAGTAGCTGCCATAGAGAATCCAACCATGGAATCTTTGGCAAAAGCGATTTCTTCCGGTTCTTTAAGAGGCGCAAGAGGAAACTCCGGCGTTATCTTATCCCAGTTATTCCGAGGATTTACAAAAGAGATCGCAAGCGCTGACCAGGTGACCGTTACTATTTTGGCTAATTCCTTTGTGAGAGCCACAGAGACAGCTTATAAGGCAGTCATGAAACCCAAAGAGGGAACCATTCTGACAGTAGCAAGAGGAATGGCAGAAAAAGCGGCTGAGCTTGTAACTGAAACAGAAGACATTCTTGAATTTTGCAGACAGGTTGTAGAACAGGGTGATTACGTATTAAGCCAGACACCAGATATGCTTCCGGTATTAAAACAGGCAGGTGTTGTGGATTCCGGTGGTCAGGGTCTGATGCAGGTGGTGAAGGGTGCTTTTAACTTCCTCTCAGGGAAAGAAGTTGACTTAACCGTAGAAGCTGCAGTACGTGTGGAGCCGGCTGTCTCCATGGAAGGTAGCGCACTGAAAGAAGCTGATATTAAATTCGGCTACTGTACAGAATTTATTGTTAATTTAGAAAAGCCTTATAACGAAAAAACAGAACAGGAATTCAAAGGGTATTTAGAATCCATTGGAGATTCCCTTGTAGTTGTATCCGATGATGATATTGTAAAAGTTCACGTCCATACCAACGATCCTGGACTTGCCATTCAAAGGGCACTTACCCTTGGCTCTTTGTCCCGCATGAAGATTGATAATATGAGGGAAGAGCATCAGGAAAGACTGATTAAAGAGTCAGAAAAGCTGGCAGCACAGCAGAAGGCAGAAGGAAAGAAATCAGTGCCAAGAAAGGCATATGGCTTTATCTCTGTATCAGCAGGTGAGGGGCTTGATGAGATCTTTAGCGGTATTGGAGCGGATTACTTAATTCAGGGCGGCCAGACCATGAATCCCAGTACTGAGGACATGTTAAACGCCATTGACCGGGTAAATGCAGATACAATCTACATTCTGCCGAATAACAAGAACATTATTCTGGCTGCAGAGCAGGCCAGAAGTCTGGTAGAGGATAAGAAAGTAATCGTCATTCCTTCCAAGACAATTCCACAGGGTATTACTGCAATTATTAACTTTGCACCTGATTTATCTCCTGAGGAAAATGAAGCAATTATGACGGAAGAGATGAGCCGTGTAAAAACCGGACAGATTACTTATGCAGTCCGTAATACCACCATCGATGATATCGAAATTAAAGAAGGCGATATTATGGCTCTGGGAGACCATGGCATTCTTGCTGTCGGGGAAGAGATTGAAGCAACTGCACTGAAATCACTGGAAGCTATGGTAGAGGAAGAATCAGAACTGATTACCATTTATTATGGTAAGGATGTAAGGGAAGAGGATGCCACAGCACTGAAGGAGAAAACAGAAGAACAATTTTTAAACTGCGAAGTGGAGCTTCATTGCGGTAGTCAGCCGATTTACTATTATCTGATTTCCGTGGAATAAAAAGGAGTCGAAGCTGTATGATTCCGGGCAGACGTGACTCTCGTCTGCCCGGTTTTTTAGTATTCGGAGAAACAAAATGAAAGGAGGCGGGTGATCGGATGAACCAAAAACCCATTGAATCCTTAAAAGGGATTGGAGAAAAAACCGGGAAACTGTTTCAAAAGATTGGAGTGGACACAATAGAAGATCTTCTGGAATATTATCCAAGGGCATATGATACGTATGAGGACCCCTCACCAATTGCTGAAATCAAACCGGACAGCGTTATGAGCGTGGCTGGGATGCTTGAAAGAACGCCGGATGTAAAACGATACAGTCGTGTACAGGTTGTTACAGCTGTTTTAAGAGATGGATCTGGCACCATGCAGCTGATCTGGTACAACATGCCTTATCTGCATGCTACGTTAAAGGCTGGAATGCGGGCTGTTTTTCGCGGAAAGATTATTAAGAAAAGCGGCCGTCTCATCATGGAGCAGCCTGAAGTTTATACGGCAGAGGCTTATGGAGAGATTATTCATTCCATGCAGCCTGTTTACGGTCAGACAAAGGGCTTAAGTAATAAGACCATTGTCCGGGCTCAAAAGCAGGCACTCAGTGCCCGTCTTATAATCAGGGATTATCTGCCTGCCGATCTGCGAAGGAAGCACGAACTGGCAGAATATAATTTTGCAATTGAACATATTCATTTTCCGTCAGACAGGAAGGAACTTTTGTTTGCCAGAAAAAGACTGGTCTTTGATGAATTTTTCCTTTTCTTAATGGCTGTCAGACGTTTAAAGGACAAAAGAGAGAATAAAACCAGCCCCTTTGCGATCCAGTTATCAGAGGAAGTAAAAACATTTCAGAGCAGACTGCCGTATTCTTTAACATCTGCCCAGCAAAAAGTTCTTGATGAGGTTTATGCTGACATGACAGGCGGTCTGGTTATGAACCGGCTGGTACAGGGAGATGTTGGATCGGGAAAAACAATTATAGCCATACTGGCATTGCTTCAGGCAGCCTGTAACGGTTATCAGGGAGCTCTCATGGTGCCCACGGAGGTTCTCGCCAGGCAGCATTATGAATCCATGAATGAGCTGTTCTTAAAATACCAGATTAATAAGGTGCCGGTTCTTGTCACCGGATCCATGACTGCTAAGGAAAAAAGAATTGCTTATGAGAAAATAGCAAACCACGAGGCTGACATTATAATAGGAACTCATGCATTGATCCAGGATAAAGTCATCTATGATAAGCTTGCTCTGGTAATTACAGATGAGCAGCATCGCTTCGGCGTAGGGCAAAGAGAACTGTTAGGGAAAAAAGGAGAAGAACCCCATGTTATGGTGATGAGTGCAACTCCCATTCCAAGAACCCTGGCAATCATTATTTACGGAGATCTGGATATTTCCGTGATCGATGAACTTCCTGCCAACCGACTCCCCATTAAAAACTGCGTGGTGGATACCGGATACCGGAAGAAGGCTTATGATTTCATTAAAAAAGAAGTTGCAGACGGGCGTCAGGCTTACGTGATCTGTCCTATGGTGGAAGCAAGTGAGATGATTGAAGCAGAAAATGTGGTGGATTATACTGCCGCGTTAAAACAAGCACTTCCAGGAATGAGTATTGAATATCTTCATGGCAAGATGAAGGGAAAAGAAAAGAACAGCATTATGGAACGGTTTGCTTCCGGGGAAATTTCTGTTCTTGTTTCCACCACTGTCGTCGAGGTTGGAGTTAACGTACCAAATGCTACAGTTATGATGATAGAAAATGCGGAGCGATTCGGTCTTGCACAGCTTCATCAGTTAAGAGGCCGGGTGGGGCGCGGCAAATATCAGTCCTACTGCATTTTAGTAAATGGCTCGGATCAGGATGGAACAAAGGAGCGGCTGGATATCTTAAACAGGTCAAATGATGGCTTCTTTATTGCTTCCGAAGATTTAAAGTTAAGAGGACCTGGTGATATTTTCGGCATCCGTCAAAGCGGAGAGATGGAATTTAAATTAGGCGATATTTTTACCGATGCCAATCTATTAAAGACGGTATCAGAGGAAGTAAAACACATTTTTTCAGAAGATCCTGATCTGGAAAAAGAAGAGAATACAGAACTGGGCAGAAAGCTTGGTGAATATCTGGAAAAAAGTTACGACAGGCTGAATTTGTAATTGATAAAATAAATTATTAATCAGGAGGCAGCAGTATGAACAGAGAAGCGTTAAAGGCAGATGCTAAAAATGCCATGAAACAGGCATTAATAAGCCCATATCTGGTTACTGTAATTATGGGTATCATTCTTACGGTATTATCAGTGATTCAGATGTTTCTGGATAAATGGCAGAAAATACTGGAAAGCAGTCACGCAGGAGCCGATCAGTGGCGGTCGTATATCCTATTTAGTATTGTTTTCTTAATCGTATATTTAATTATTAATACGCTGTTGGAATTCGGTTATCAGTCTTACTGTTTAAAAGTGTCAAAACGTGACGAATCCATGTCTTATGGTGATTTATTTTCCAGTGCTTCCTACTTTTTAAAAGCATTTGGTCTTTATTTTATGATAGGAGTGTTTGTCACTCTTTGGTCACTATTGCTCCTCATTCCAGGTATAATAGCTGCACTAAGGTATTCTCAGGCAATCTTTATTATGGTTGAAAATCCGGAAAAAGGTATTTTCCAGTGCATTGAAGAGAGCAAAGATATGATGGACGGGCGATTATGGGAATATTTTGTTTTGGAATTGTCCTTTATCCTGTGGCATTTACTGGCGCTTGTCACATGCTCACTCGCTTATATTTATGTATATCCCTATATGACTGTGACCCTGGCAAATTACTATAATGAAATAAAAGAATAAGAACAGATACAGAGAGAAAAACCATTGAATTCATCCGGTCTTTCTGATAAAATAATTTTTGTGTGTACAGAACCAGATTAGTGGAGGATTGCAGAAGATGAATTGTATTATAATAGGAATTGCCGGAGGTACCGGTTCAGGAAAGTCAACATTTACCAACCGGTTGAAAGATGCATTTTGTGATAATATAGCAGTTCTTTACCATGATAATTATTATAAGCGGCAGGATGGGGTTCCTTTTGAAGAAAGAAAAAAGATGAATTACGATCATCCGGAAGCATTTGAGACAGAACTTTTGCTCAATCAGCTGGCTGCACTGCGAAACGGAGAGTCAGTGGAGTGTCCGATTTATGATTATTCCAAACACAATCGTTCTGACAAGTTCGTTAAAGTAGAGCCTAAAAAGGTTATTTTAGTTGAAGGAATATTAGTTTTTGCTGATGAGCGCTTAAGAGATATGTTTGATATTAAGATTTTTGTTGAGGCGGATGCAGACGAGAGAATTTTACGCAGGGTAATCCGTGACGTAAAAGACCGGGGCAGAGATATTGAAGGAGTTGTGGAACAGTATTTAACCACGGTAAAGCCCATGCATTATCTTTATGTGGAACCAACAAAGCCTCTGGCTGACGTAATTATTAACAGCGGCATGAATGAAGTGGCCTTCCAGCTGGTCAAAACAAATATAGAAAAGATACTAAACGAGGGCTGATTTGCTTTGCAGCATCATAAATAACATGAAGTGGTTCATTTTTTTCCTGAAAATAACATTTTACGAAAAACCTTCTAGTGTATTTCACCTTATTAAAGCCATAATAGGAGTGTAGCACAAAACACACCATGAAAAAAGATTTACGAACATGGTGAATAGATGAAAAGGAGGCATTTTATTATGTCAGGAAAATCTAACACTACAAATGTACCAGAGGCAAAAGAAGCAATGGATCGTTTCAAAATGGAAGTAGCAAACGAATTAGGTGTACCGTTAACCAATGGATACAACGGTAACTTAACTTCCGCACAGAATGGTTCCGTAGGCGGATATATGGTTAAGAAAATGATCGAAGCCTATGAAAGACAGATTGCAGGTAAATAATCTGTAACAATTCAAAAGGAGCTACAGCCAGTAATCATTCATTTGATTACAAAGGGGCTGCAGCTCCTTTCTTTTTTTTGTTGTATAATTTCCGTATTCATACTATAATAGTTTGGAAAAATAATGTGAGGAACGTAATATAATGAGAGTAATTGCTGGAAAAGCCAGAAGGCTTATTTTAAAGACAATAGAAGGTCTGGATACAAGACCGACAACCGACCGGATAAAAGAAACACTTTTTAATATGATACATGACAGTATTTACGACTGCTGCTTTCTCGATTTATTCTCTGGAAGCGGAGCGATTGGAATAGAAGCACTAAGCAGGGGAGCAAAGCTGGCAGTTTTTGTGGAACAAAACCCCAAAGCGGCAGAATGCATCCGGGAAAATTTAAAAACCACCAGGCTGGAAACCGATGCCATGGTGATGAACTGCGATGTACTGACTGCAACGAAGCGGCTGGAAGGCAAAGACTATCAGTTTGATGTAGTCTTTATGGATCCCCCATACCGTATGGAATGGGAAAAGAAAGTTCTGGAATATTTCACGGATTCATCTCTGATTGGAGAAGAAACTACCATCATTATTGAAGCGTCCCTGGATACCGATTTTGATTATCTTAACTCTATGGGCTACGAGATTATGAAGGAGAAGAACTACAAAACAAATAAGCATGTGTTTGTTAAAAGAACAGGAAAAGAATAAATAAAAGGAAGTAACCATATGAAAAAAGCAGTTTATCCGGGAAGCTTTGATCCGGTGACCTTTGGCCATCTTGATATCATTGAGCGCTCGGCAAGAATGTGTGACCATTTAATTATCGGGGTTTTAAATAATTATTCAAAAACTCCGTTGTTTTCTGTAGAAGAACGTGTTAATATGTTAAAGAGCCTGACTAGTAATTTTGCTAATGTTGAAGTAAAATCCTTTGGCGGGCTGATGATAGATTTTGTACGAGCCAATCAGGCGGATGCGGTAGTCCGCGGACTTCGCGCTGTAACAGATTTTGAATACGAATTACAGATTGCACAGACAAACCGGGTGATTGCACCTGAGGTGGATACTGTGTTTTTAACAACGAATTTAAAGTATTCCTATCTAAGTTCCAGTATTGTGAAGGAGATTGCCTCTTATGGCGGTGAGATAAACGCGTTTGTGCCGGAAGAAATTGCAGAACGTGTAAGGAAAAAAATAGAAGATAGAACGAAATAAAGCAAGGAGTGTCCGTATTATGATGAGCAGAATTGAACAGTTAATCGGTGAAATCGAAGAATATATTGACAGTTGTAAGTACCAGCCCCTTTCTAACAGTAAGATTGTGGTAAACAAAGATGAACTGGAAGAACTGCTGGTGGAACTTCGCCTTCGAATTCCGGATGAGATCAAGCAGTACCAGAAGATTATCAGCAACAGGGATGCCATCATGGGCGAAGCACGTCAGCAGGCAGATTCCATTTTAGCCCAGGCCAATGCCCAGACCAATGAACTGGTAAATGAACACGAGATTATGCAAAAAGCTTATGCCCAGGCCAATGAGATTATTGAACAGGCCCAGGTTCAGGCTCAGCAGATTGTTGAACAGGCTGTTGCCGATGCAAACGGCATTCGTCAAAGCTCTGTTCAATATACAGATGATATGTTAAAGAGTCTGCAGACGATCATCAGTCACTCCATGGAGGGCGCACAGGGGCGTTTTGACGCTTTTATGACTTCCATGCAGTCAAGCTACGATATTGTTTCTTCTAACCGTCAGGAACTGACAGGAGCTGTCATGCAGACGGAAGAAGGATTGGAAAACAGGTCAGCAGAATAAACAGTAGAATTGTCAGGAGAGTGTGTATTGCTTTCCATGCTACATAGTGCCGGATGGATAATCCGGCATTTTTTATGACACTCTTTGTCTGAAACACACCGGATAAACCTCCGAATGCAGTAGCCCCGCTGATCCATAAACCTCCCATAGTATCGGAGAATACATGGGAAACAGCCTGGATTCCTGTGGTGATTTCCACAAAACCAAGAAGTACGGCTTTATATTCGGGAGAAAGAACAGGAAGCTTTGTAATATAGAAAGCCAGGATGGAAAAAAGCATAATATATCCGCCGATTTTTACCATTACCTCACAGGAACCCATAAGGCTTTCATCGAAGGACTTTACAGATTCTTTTGAAACCGGCATGGAGCGGAACGGACGATCCACCTTGTAACAGAACCGGGCTGCCAGTGCTACTGGTATGACTGGGGCATAAATGCAAAGCAGAAGCATCCAGACCGGAACACTCTTTGGCAGACCAGAGGCTGCATATCCCAAAAGAAACATGGGACTGGGGTGATTGCAGATTGCTAATAAGTATTTTCCTTCCTTTTGTGTAATCCGGTTGGCATCCATAAATTCACTGCAGGTTTTAGCACCCATGGGATAGCCGCAGAGCAGTCCGGAGACAAAGGTATAGCACCCGGCATCAGACAGACAGAAGAAACGTTGCAGAAGCTGTCTGACCGGAAAAATCAGAATATGTATGGCATTTAGGGAAACAATTACATTGGAACAGACCATAAACGGCAGGAGTGTGGGCACTACCACGCTGCCCCAGAGAATCAGTCCGCTTTTGGCTCCTTCAAATGCGGTATCATGAAAAAGAAGCAGAGCAAAGAGTGCGGCTACAGAAAGAAAACGGAAAAAGGATTTTTTCATACGCACCTGAATAGATTGTTTTATACAATTATATTGAGAAGGCAAGATTGATATGATGGTGATTGTTTTTTTAATCCTGATCCTTTCTGTATTTCATGTGACCATGATTGATTATCTGTATAATAATCCGACGTTTTATCAGCTGAATGCCTATACCTGGGAAAGTGATGATTTCAGAAGTATGCAGCTTGGAAATATAGTTGCCGACTTAAATGAGATCGACTACGATACTCTTACTTCCCTGATGGTAGAGCATCAGTACGATTTAACAAAGGTGAAGGATTTAACCGTACATACCGACAGACTTTTAAAAATAAAGCCTGCAGAGTACCGGAAATTAAAAAAGGCATATGAAATCATACTGGGTGATTTAAAGTATTTTCCGATACCTGAAAATGCCAATCCTGATTTTCCTGATGTGAAATTTCAAAACGGCTGGATGGAAAGCCGCAGCTATGGCGGAGAGCGGGGACATGAAGGCTGTGATGTGATGGGGAACACAAAACCAAGAGGAACGTATCCCGTTATCAGTATCAGCGATGGAGTGGTGGAAAAGGTGGGCTGGCTGGAAAAAGGCGGCTGGCGGCTGGGGATACGGGCTCCTGGAGGGGCATATTTATACTATGCCCATCTCTACAGTTACAGCAAGGAGTGGAAAAAAGGTGATAAGGTTACTGCAGGAGAACTGCTGGGATTTATGGGTGATACCGGATACAGTAAAGTTGAAGGAACTACTGGCAATTTTGATGTACATCTTCATCTGGGAATCTATATCCGGACGGACAACAACGAAGAGATGAGTGTAAACCCATACTGGGTATTAAAATATCTGGAGAAATACCGGTTGAAATATTCATATTAGTATATTAAGATTGCTTACATAGAGATGAAATGGGAGTAAAAAAGTGAAAGAAATCAAGATTTCGGAAGAATTTTTAAACAGAATGAAGGACTTGCTGGGAGAAGAGGACCACAAGGCCTATCTAAAAAGCTTTGAGGAAGAACGGCTGTACGGACTGCGGGTCAATACATGGAAGGTTTCCCCCCAAGCGTTTGTGGAAATGACATCGTTAAAGCTTAACCCTGTTCCCTGGATCAGCAACGGATTTTATTATAAAGGAGAACAGCGTCCTGCAAAGGATCCTTATTATTACGCCGGACTTTATTATCTGCAGGAGCCCAGCGCCATGACACCGGCACATATGCTTCCAATCGTGCCGGGTGATAAGGTTCTGGATCTTTGCGCAGCTCCGGGAGGCAAAAGCACGGAACTTGGGGCAAAGTTAAAAGGTAAGGGGCTCCTGGTCTCTAATGATATCAGTAATTCCAGGGCACGTGCACTGTTGAAAAATCTGGAGCTGTGGGGAATCGAAAATATCTGCGTTACCAGCGAGGAACCTCAAAAGTTAAAAACCACATTTACTGGTTTCTTTGATAAAATTCTTGTGGATGCACCCTGTTCCGGAGAAGGGATGTTTCGAAAAGATGCAGACATGGTAAAAAGCTATGAAGAGCATGGGCCGGAATACTACTGCGCAATTCAGAAAGAAATCGTTGGACATGCAGTGGATATGCTGGCTCCCGGCGGACTTATGATGTACTCCACCTGTACCTTCTCCATTTGTGAAAATGAAGATATCATCCGTCTGATCCTGGATAACCATACTGATATGGAACTGGTAAAGCTGCCGCTGTTTGAAGGAGCTTGCGACGGAATCGGTCTGTCAGGCTGCCTGCGTCTGTTTCCCCATAAAATTAAGGGAGAGGGCCATTTTATGGCACTTTTAAGGAAAAAGGGCGGATCTGTTGGGACAGAAGAAACAAAGACCGGTAGGAAAAAGGAAAAAGAGCTTCCAAAAGAGCTTTCCCAGTTTCTTTCCCTGATATCAAAACCCCTCATCAGCTCCCGCATTGAGATAAAGAATGACTGCGTGTATTATCTTCCGGAATATTTTCCGGAAAACGGAGGAAAACTCCGTTATCTGCGAACAGGCCTTTTCCTTGGAGAGATGAAAAAAGAACGGTTTGAACCTTCTCAGGCGCTGGCTCAGTCTTTAAAAATGAAGGAATTTAAACAAACTCTATCATTTCAAAAAGAAGATGAGAGAGTGATCCGGTATCTAAAAGGAGAAACTGTTTTTTTAACAGAAACAGATGAACGAATAAAGGGCTGGTGCTTAATCTGCGTAGACGGATTTCCGCTGGGATTTGCAAAAGGCAATGGCGATACCCTTAAAAATAAATACTATCCAGGATGGCGGTGGCAGTGATGAAAGAGATTCGATTAGATAAATATTTAACTGAAATGGGAGAAGGAACAAGAAGTCAGATCAAAGAGATGGCAAGAAAAGGCAGAATTACCGTTGACGGAATTCCAGAGAAAAAATCGGAGCGTAAAATTATACCGGACCAGAATGTGATTGCTGTTGACGGAAGAACGATTTCCTATGCAGAAGTTGAATATTATATGCTGTGCAAGCCCCAAGGAGTTGTATCGGCTACGGAAGATAAACGGTATCAGACAGTGATTGACTTAATTACCGATCGAAAACGGGGAGATTTGTTCCCGGTAGGAAGACTGGATATTGATACAGAGGGCCTGCTTCTTATAACCAATGACGGAGATCTGGCTCATCAGCTTTTATCTCCAAAAAAGCATGTGGATAAGGTGTACTATGCTAAAATAGACGGAGAGATTCCTGCAGATGCAGCGAAGCGTATGGAAGAGGGAGTGGAACTGGAAGATGGAACTATAACCATGCCTGCCAGTCTTGAAATATTGGAATATGGAAACCCATCCACCATACTTCTTACCATCAGGGAAGGAAAATTCCATCAGGTAAAACGAATGTTTGAAGCGCTGGGGTGCAGTGTGGTATACTTAAAGAGACTCTCTATGGGAAGTTTAAAGCTGGATGAGAATTTACAGCCTGGAGATTACCGCCCACTTACAAGAGAAGAGATTGACTTATTAAAGCGCCATGGAAAGGAAGAAAAAACAAAAGATGTTAAATGAGAAAAAAGCCGTGATTTTTGATCTGGATGGAACCCTGGTGGATTCCATGTGGATGTGGAAATCCATTGATATAGAATTTTTAGGAAGCAGGGGAATTCCCTGTCCGGAAGATTTAGAAAAAGAGATTGAAGGAATGAGCTTTACAGAAACTGCCTTTTATTTTAAAGAGCGTTTTAAGCTTACAGAATCTCTGGAAGAGATCAAAGGGATATGGACAGATATGTCTCTGGATAAATATAAGAATGAAGTCCCTTTAAAAGCGGGAGCAGGAGAATTTCTGGCTTATCTGGCATCCCAGGGTCTTTCCATGGGAATTGCTACCAGCAACGGCAGAGAGATGGTGGATGCGGTGATTGATTCCTTAAAAATCGGGAAGTATTTTAATGTGGTAGCTACTTCCTGTGAGGTAGCGGCAGGGAAGCCTGCACCGGATATTTATTTAAAGGTGGCAAAGGAGCTTAATGTCATACCGTCACAGTGTCTGGTGTTTGAAGATGTACCGGCAGGAATACTGGCAGGGAAACGTGCCGGAATGACAGTCTGTGCCATAGATGACGGATTTTCCAAAGCAATGGAAGCAGAAAAGCGGGAACTTGCCGATTATTTTATTTACGATTATTATCAGCTATTAGAAAGAAATGGAGTTCAATCATGATGCACGACTATCTACCGATCACCAGGGCGGACATGAATATCCGGGGGTGGAAACAATGTGAATTTGTCTATGTAACAGGGGATGCCTATGTAGACCACCCGTCCTTTGGACACGCCATAATCAGCCGTCTGTTAGAGGCACATGGATATAAGGTGGGAATCATAGCGCAGCCTGACTGGAAAGATCCATCAAGCATTTCTGTTCTTGGTGAGCCAAGGCTTGGATTTCTGGTTTCCGGGGGAAATATGGATTCTATGGTGAATCATTATTCTGTTTCCAAGAAAAAGCGTCAGCAGGATTCCTACACTCCCGGAGGAGTCATGGGAAAGCGTCCGGACTATGCCACTACGGTTTACTGCAATCTCATTCGCTCTGTTTATAAGAAAGCGCCTGTTATAATCGGAGGAATTGAAGCCAGTTTAAGGCGTCTCGCTCATTATGATTACTGGTCAGACCGACTGAAGCACTCCATTTTGATTGATTCTCAGGCAGATTTAATCTCCTATGGAATGGGGGAAAAATCCATTGTTGAAATCGCAGATGCCTTAAACAGCGGCATTGACATCCGGGATATTACCTTTGTAGAGGGAACGGTTTACAAAACAGACAGCTTGGAATCGGTGTATGATGCACAGGTTCTTCCATCATATGACAGCATGAAAAAAGATAAGCTGGAGTATGCAAAGAGCTATTATATTCAGTATGGCAATACAGATCCTTTTATCGGAAAGCGTCTTGTGGAACCCTACAAGGACAATTTATACGTGGTTCAGAATCCACCGGCAAAACCGCTGTCGACAGAGGAGATGGACCGGGTTTATTCCCTGCCTTATATGAGGAATTATCACCCTTCCTATGAAGAACTGGGCGGAGTACCGGCGATCAGAGAAATTAAGTTCAGTCTTATCAGCAACCGCGGCTGTTTCGGAGCATGCAGCTTCTGTGCCCTTACGTTCCATCAGGGACGGATTATACAGGCCAGAAGTCATGATTCCCTGATTGAGGAAGCGAAATGGCTGACCGACGAACCAGATTTTAAAGGCTATATCCATGATGTGGGCGGTCCCACCGCGGATTTCCGTTATCCAGCCTGTGAAAAGCAGATCGGGAAAGGAGCCTGTCCCAATAAGCAGTGTCTGTTCCCGGAACCCTGTAAGAATTTAAGGGCAGATCATTCCGATTATATAGAGCTTTTGAGAAAGTTAAGAAATTTACCCAGGGTAAAGAAAGTATTTATCCGTTCAGGAATCCGTTTTGATTATGTGCTTGCAGATCCGGGCAAGAAATTCTTAAAAGAGCTTTGTGAATATCATGTCAGCGGTCAGTTAAAGGTAGCACCGGAGCATGTAGCGGACAATGTTCTCAGCAAAATGGGAAAACCAAGAAATGATGTTTATCGTAAGTTCGTAAAGGAATACAACGATATGAACGGACGTCTTGGGTTAAAACAGTATCTGGTTCCCTATTTAATGTCCTCCCATCCGGGATCGGGATTAAAGGAAGCCATTGAGCTTGCCGAGTATTTAAGGGATCTTGGATACATGCCGGAGCAGGTTCAGGATTTTTATCCTACGCCTTCTACCATTTCCACCTGTATGTATTACACAGGCTATGACCCCAGAACCATGGAACCGGTTTATGTTCCCACCAATCCCCATGAAAAAGCAATGCAGAGGGCATTAATCCAATACCGGAATCCAAAGAACTATGAGCTGGTGGAAGAGGCATTAACGAAAGCTGGCAGAACTGATTTAATTGGTTTTGATAAGAAATGCCTGATTCGCCCCAAATATGGTTTTAAACCTGGTTTTTCCCAGGGGAAAACGGGAAAAGATAATGGAAATGGGAAAAGGACGGAAAGCCCGGCGGGAGGTCAGAAGGACCGAAAGAAAAAGACCATCCGCAATGTTCATAGGAAATCAACTAAAAAATAATAAGGATATCTGATTGAAAGAAGGGATCATGATGAAGGTAGCTATCGTAACAGGAGCGTCTTCCGGTATGGGAAGAGAGTTTATCATGCAGATCGCCGACCGCTTTGGCGGCATCGGAGAGATCTGGGCAATCGCCAGAAGGCAGGAGCGGATTGAAGAATTATCTCCTCTTGTTCCGGTGAAGGTAAGATCATTTGCCATTGATTTAACAGATGACAGCAGACTTGGGTGTCTGCAGGATGTTTTATTTGAAGAAAAACCAGAGGTAAAATGGCTGATCAATGCTGCTGGTTATGGAAAGATCGGTGCGGCAGGTTCCATTAATTTAAATGATGAACTGGGAATGGTGGATTTAAACTGCAGAGCACTTTGTGCAGTGACCCATATGGTACTTCCCTATATGTCGGAAAACAGCAGGATCATACAGTTTGCATCTGCGGCCGCGTTTCTGCCCCAGCCTGGCTTTGCCATCTATGCTGCAACGAAAGCCTTTGTTTTAAGCTACAGCAGAGCCTTAAATGAGGAACTTAAACCAAGAAAAATTCTTGTAACAGCCGTTTGCCCTGGTCCTGTCAGAACGGAATTTTTTGATGTCGCCGAGGCGACTGACAGAATTCCTTTCTATAAAAAGATAGTAATGGCTGATCCTAAAAAGGTAGTGCGGCTGGCCTTACGTGACAGTATGATGGGAAGGCCGGTCTCTGTTTACGGAACCACCATGAAGTTTTTCCGGCTTTTATGTAAGACAGTTCCCCATTCCATCATACTCCGTTTTATGAAAGGATTTATGCGGGTAGTGGACAACCGAAGATAAAGAAAGAGGGGTACGAAAGTGAAACGATGCTTAAAAGGGCAGTCAGGTTACCGGGATTACCACAAAAAGAAAGAACTGTTAAAGGTATTGATCGGGGCAGTTCTCATCATCATTCAGTTAATATTCAGAGAATTTGCTGACAGTACTGCTTCTAAGAATACGTTAACTGTGATGGCAATCCTTTCTGTCCTGCCAGTGGCTAATATAGCAGCACCTCTGTTTGCCTCTTTCAAGTACCGGTCTTTATCCCCAATGCTTGAAAAAAAGGCTTCTGCCTATGAAGAAAAGGGAGTCCTTTTGTATGATCTTATTATTTCATCCAAGGAACGGCTCCTGCCAATGGATGTGATACTGGTCACGCCGGGGGAAGTCTATGCTTACTGCACTGCAGACAAGACGGATTCGGGCAAAGCGGAACAATATATAAAACAGATGCTGAACCAGCATAAGCTGGATTATAATGTAAAAGTGATTTTTGATGAAAATTCCTTTTTTAAGCGTTTAAGCAGTCTGAAACCAAAAGAAAAAAGTGAAGAAAACGACAGATCTGATCAGGCAGTTACCCTGTTAAAGAGCCTGTCCATGTAAAATTCAGTAAAAGAGGGAACCATTATGCAGTCTGTGATTGTATCAACGAATGAAGCAGGGCAGCGGCTTGATAAGCTGCTGTCCAAATATTTAAATCTTGCAGGGAAAAGCTTTCTTTATAAGATGATGCGGAAAAAGAACATCACTTTAAATGGAAAAAAATGCGACGGTTCTGAAAAGCTCTCCCAGGGAGATGAGATCAAACTGTTTCTTTCCGATGAGACCATTGAAAAATTTTCCCAGGTAAAGGTTCCCAAGGTAAGTAAGATTAAATTAAATATCATATATGAAGATGGAAATATTATTCTGATTAATAAACCTGCAGGAATGCTGTCACAAAAAGCTAAGGATTCCGATGAATCACTTGTGGAATATCTGATTGATTACCTACTTACAAAAGGCGAGTTATCCACAGAACAGTTAAAAAGTTTCCGTCCTTCTGTCTGTAACCGGCTGGACCGGAATACCAGCGGTCTTGTAGTGGGAGGAAAATCCCTGGCTGGTCTCCAGATCATGTCAGAGGTGTTTAAGGACAGATCCATTCACAAGTATTACCAGTGTGTGGTGAAAGGGCACGTGGCTGGGAAACAGATGATTACCGGGTTTCTATCAAAGGATGAAAAGACCAATCAGGTTACTGTCCGTACCAGCGAATTTAAAGACAGCGTGCCAATCTCGACAGAATATGTGCCATTAGATTATTACGGAGACTATACGCTGTTAAGGGTGACGCTGATCACTGGGCGTACCCATCAGATCCGGGCTCATCTGGCGTCCATTGGGCATCCGATCGTAGGAGATTATAAATACGGAGATAAAAGGGTAAATGAAGAAGCGAAGAGGCTTTACAGAGTACAGTCACAGCTTCTTCATTCCTATCAGCTGGTATTACCCCAGCTTCCGGAGCCACTTTCTTATCTGTCAGGAAAAGAATTTACCGCACCTCTTCCACCTGTTTATTCTGCCATATGCAGGGAATGGAGGCAGGAATAAAGATGGGAACCTGGAAAACAAGAGGGTTGAGAGGTTCGACGTTAGAGGAACTGATTAACCGGAGCAATGACAGCTATCGGGAAAAAGGACTGGCTCTGATTCAGAAAATCCCCACTCCCATTACACCTATTTCCATTGATAAAGAAAGCAGACATATTACCCTGGCTTATTTTGACCAGAAAAGTACGGTGGATTATATTGGTGCAGTTCAGGGGATTCCTGTCTGCTTTGATGCAAAGGAATGTGCTTCTGAAACATTTCCGCTGCAGAATATTCACCCGCATCAGGTTACTTTTATGGAGGAATTTGAGAAACAGGGCGGAATCGCATTTATTATCGTATCCTATACTCATAAAAATGAAGTTTATTACCTTCCCTTTGACCAGATTCAATGTTATTTTCAAAGAATGGAGGCAGGGGGAAGAAAAAGCTTTACCTATGAGGAACTGGATAAGACCTGGAAAATATCCAGCTGCAGAGATATTCTGATTCATTATCTGGAACTGATACAAAAAGATTTGGATAGAAGAGATTGACAAGAATACAGTTCTCGCCTATAATAAACTACACGTTATTAAATTATCACTTTACTATATGAAAGTAGATTAAAACAGATTTACATGAAATATAATTTCTTGAACGGTTGGAGGTTGTTATGGCTAATAAACTGTTACATACACCGGATGGTGTCCGGGATATTTATGGAATAGAGTGTACGAGAAAAGCAGTCATTCAGGAAAAGATGTTGAAAGAGTTTCACCTTTGCGGTTATCAGGATATAGAAACCCCTACCTTTGAATTTTTTGATATCTTTAATGAGTCAAGAGGAAGTGTAAAAGCAAAGGAAATGTTCAAGTTTTTTGACCGGGATAACCACACTCTGGTACTTCGGCCCGATGAAACGCCAGCCATCGCCAGATGTGCAGCCAAGTATTTTCTGGATGAGGATATGCCAATCAGGCTTTGTTATGTGGAACGTACCTTTATCAACAATTCCAGCTATCAGGGAAGACTGAAGGAAGCCAGCCAGACTGGTGTTGAGTTAATTGGTGATGATTCAGCGGATGCAGATGGAGAAATTCTGGCAATGGTAATTCAGGCACTGAAATCAACAGGACTGACTGAGTTTCAGGTGGAACTGGGAGAGGTAGATTTCTTTAAAGGGCTTTTGGAAGAAGCAGGTATGGATGAGGAGATGGAAGAAACTCTTCGGGAACTGATTGAAAATAAGAATTATTTTGGTGTGGAAGAATTAGTCATGACCCAGCCTATTTCCCAGGAGTTAAAACAGGTGTTTTTAAAGCTGCCTGAGCTTTTTGGTTCTTTGGAGCAGATACAGGCTGCCAGGGAGCTGACTTCCAATGAGCGGGCGTTAAGGGCCATCAGCCGTCTGGAAGAAGTGAACCGGATTCTAGATCATTACGGACTTTCTGATTACGTTTCCTATGATCTTGGAATGCTCAGCCAGTATCAGTACTATACCGGAATTATATTTAAGGCATATACGTATGGGACCGGGGATTATATTGTAAACGGAGGCCGGTATGACAGCCTTTTAAAACAATTTGGGAAAGATTCCCCAGCTGTGGGATTTGGTATTTCTGTGGATGAACTTTTGCTGGCTTTAAGCAGACAGAAGATTGAGACAGAGGTTTCCATGACGAACACCATGATTCTTTATGAGCAGGAATCAAGAAAAAATGCCATTTCTCTTGCCGGACATTTTCGCAATTTAAAGGTTCCGGTTCAGCTGCAGTGTAAGAAGCCGGAACGTTCCATAGAAGCTTATAAAGAATATGCCATGCGGCGGGACTTAAAGAATTTATTGTATCTGGATCAGGAAGGAATATCGGTAACTGTAATCAATCTTGACTTAAAGCGTATGGATGTGGTTCCGCTTTCAGAATACTTAAAATAATGGGGGTACGTATGAGATATCTGACATTTGCCCTGGCAAAAGGGCGTCTGGCCAAGCAGTCACTTGAAATGTTCGAACGGATCGGAATCACCTGTGAAGAGATGAAAGATAAGGACTCCCGTAAGCTGATCTTTACCAATGAAGAGCTTAAAATTCGTTTTTTCCTGGCAAAAGCCAGTGATGTTCCCACCTATGTAGAATATGGTGCTGCGGACATCGGCATCGTCGGAAAGGATACGATTTTAGAAGAGGGACGAAAGCTTTATGAGGTGATGAATCTGGGAATCGGAAACTGCCGTATGTGCGTTTGCGGCCCCCAGTCAGCCAGTGAACTTCTAAAGCACCATGAGCGAATCCGTGTAGCAACCAAATATCCGGCTATTGCCAAGGATTATTTTTATAATAAAAAACATCAGACTGTGGAGATCATTAAGCTGAACGGTTCCATTGAGCTGGCTCCCATCGTTGGTCTTTCTGAGGTTATCGTTGACATTGTGGAAACAGGAACGACCTTAAAGGAGAACGGCCTTACGGTACTGGAAGAGATCTGCCCCCTCTCTGCCCGGATGGTGGTGAACCAGGTGAGCATGAAGCGGGAAAATGACAGGATCACAAAGCTGATTCGTGATTTGAGACTTTTGCTGCAGGAGGAAAACCAATGAAGATTGTAAAATTAGATGAGACATCCAAACAGAATATTCTTTCCGGATTGTTAAAGAGAGATCCCAACCAATACGATTCCTATGCCAAAACCGTTCAGGAGATTGTAGAACGGGTAAAGGAAGAGGGAGACAAAGCAGTTTTTGCCTATACCAGAGAATTTGACAAAGCAGAAGTGAACGAAACCAATATCCGGGTAACGAAAGAGGAAATCCAGGAAGCGGTAAAATCCGTAGATCCCAGGCTTTTGAAAGTCATGGAAAAATCCATGAATAATATCCGGTTGTTCCACGAAAAACAGAGACAGTACAGCTGGTTTGACAGCAAACCGGACGGAACCATTCTCGGCCAGAAGATAACTGCGCTTGAGAGCGCGGGTGTGTATGTTCCAGGTGGGAAGGCAGCTTATCCGTCGTCTGTTCTGATGAATATTATACCAGCCATGGTGGCGGGCGTGGGACGGATCGTTATGGTAACGCCTCCCGGTAAGGATGGAAAGGTAAATCCGGTTACGCTGACGGCTGCTTATCTTGCAGGGGCTACTGAAGTATATAAGGTAGGCGGAGCCCAGGCAATTGCTGCTCTGGCTTTTGGTACGGAGTCCATTCCAAGGGTTAATAAAATCGTAGGTCCCGGTAATATATTTGTGGCACTGGCTAAAAAAGCAGTTTACGGCCATGCCAGCATTGACAGCATTGCCGGACCCAGCGAGATTTTAGTGCTTGCAGATGAAAGTGCGAATCCAAGGTTCGTGGCAGCGGACCTGTTGTCCCAGGCAGAGCATGATGAGCTTGCTTCTGCAATTCTTGTAACTACCAGCATGGAGCTGGCTGAAAAGGTTTCAAAAGAGGCGAGACTGCAGGCTTCAAAACTTTCCAGATCTGAGATTATTAATAAATCACTGGACAATTACGGCTGCATTCTTGTGGCGGATAATATGAAGGATGCGGTTTCCGCAGTCAATGAGATTGCGCCGGAGCATCTTGAGATTGTAACGAAAAACCCGTTTGAGGACATGACCAGGATTCATAATGCAGGCGCCATTTTTATCGGTGAATACAGTTCTGAGCCTTTGGGAGATTATTTTGCAGGACCAAATCATGTTCTTCCGACTAATGGTACCGCGAGATTCTTCTCAGCTCTCAGTGTAGACGACTTTATCAAAAAATCAAGTATTATTTACTATTCCAAAGAGGCACTGGCAGATGTATACAAGGAGATTGACTTCTTCGCTCAGGCAGAGCAGCTGACAGCCCATGCCAATTCGGTGAAAATACGGTTTGAAGAGGATGAAAACCAGGAATAGAGGGGAAAATATGGGACGAAGTGCAGTGATATCTCGAATAACCAAAGAAACCGATATTCAGATGAAGTTTAATATTGACGGGAGCGGAATTGCTAATATTCATACCGGCATCGGTTTTTTTGATCACATGTTAAACAGCTTTGCCCGTCATGGATTTTTTGATCTGGAGCTGATGGTTAAGGGAGATCTGGAAGTGGATACCCACCATACCATTGAAGATACGGGAATTGTCCTGGGAGCAGCCATTCAGGAAGCACTGGGAGATAAAAAGTCTATAAAACGTTACGGGAGTATGATACTGCCTATGGATGAGACTTTAATTTTGTGCGCTGTGGATTTATCCGGCCGGCCTTATCTGGGGTTTGATGTTCCTTTAACTGCAGAGCGGGTAGGAGATTTTGAAACAGAAATGGTGAAGGAGTTCTTTTATGCCGTATCCTATTCTGCCGAAATGAATCTTCATATCAGAAAGCTTTCAGGGGATAACAATCATCATATTATTGAAGGAGTATTTAAGGCATTTGCCAAGGCGCTTGATGATGCCACTTTACCGGATCCACGGATTACCGGCGTTTTGTCTACAAAAGGTACATTATAAGGAGAACCCATATGCAGCTTTATCCAGCAATCGATTTAAAGAATGGACAATGTGTTCGTTTAAAGCAAGGTGAATTTAAAGAGATTACCGTATATTCTGACAAACCGGAAGAAATAGCAGCACTGTGGCAGGAACAGGGCGCTACCTATCTTCATCTGGTTGATTTAGACGGCGCGCTGGCCGGACATTCGGTTAATGAGGAAGTAATACGCAAAATTGTGAATACGGTTACAATTCCTGTAGAGATCGGCGGCGGGATTCGCAGTGAAAAGGCCATTGCTTCCATGCTTTCCTTAGGGGTTGCCCGGGTAATTATCGGAACAAAGGCGGTAAAGCAGCCGGAGTTTATACGTGATATGATTGAAACGTTTGGTGCTGACCGGATCGTGTTAGGGGTGGATGCGAAGGATGGAATGGTGGCGGTTGATGGGTGGGAAACAGTAAGCGAAATCACAGCCTCAAATCTCTGCTCTCAGATGAAGGAATACGGCATCCGCCACATTGTGTATACTGACATTTCAAGAGACGGAATGCTTTCCGGACCGAACGTGGCATACACAAAGAAGCTGACTGATGAAACAGGTCTTGATGTAATCGCATCCGGCGGTATGTCTTCCATGGAAGATTTAAGACAATTATACGAAGCAGGCGTTCAGGGTGCAATTATCGGAAAAGCCCTGTATGAAAAGCGGATTGATCTTGCGGAGGCGGTTAAGACCTTTGAACTGTAAAGACCATCAAGGGAGGAAATATGATGGAATGTAAAAAATTAATTGCAGGTTTCGGAATACGGGAAGGGAAAGCATGGAGACTTGATGATTTGTCCGTCTGTTATGAGGAACGTCCTCTTTCTCTGGCTTGCTTTTTTGGAGATAATGGAGCAGATGAACTTTTTCTTTATGACATTTCAGAAACGGAAGCAGATCATGAACGCACCATCGGACTGATGAAAGAGATTGGAAGGGTTTCAGATATTCCTATCCTTGCAGGCGGAAAGGTAAAACGTCTGGAAGATGTAAAAAAATATTTGTATGCTGGTGCCAAAGCGGCTTTTCTTGATGTGAGTCTGGAAGAAAATGTAGATATGATGAAGGAAGCATCCGACCGTTTTGGAGACGATAAGATTTATGCATATTTACCCCACATATCCTATCTGTCTCATACGGAAGAATACGCACAGCTGGGAGCCTCTGTTATGATCTTAGGAGATGGGGTCCTTTCAGAAGAGGGGCTTGATGAAGTATCTGCACGGGAAGAGGTATTTATTATTACCGGACTTAGTGACGATTCTTTTTTCCTGGCAGATGCTTTAAAAAGAGAGAACATTGCAGGAATCATTGGCATTTCTGATGGAAAAACCGGCTGTATGGAGATGAAACAGGAATTGAAAATACAGGGAATTGCAGTGGAAACATTTGAAAGTTCCATAGAATTCTCTGAATTTAAATTAAATGGAGACGGACTGATTCCTGTTATTACCCAGGATTACCGAACCGGTGAAGTTCTCATGCTGGCATATATGAATGAAGAAGCTTTTAAAGCAACAATAAAAACCGGACTGATGACTTATTACAGCAGAAGCCGTCAAAATCTCTGGCTGAAAGGCGAAACTTCCGGTCATTATCAGTATGTAAAATCACTGTCTCTTGATTGCGACAACGATACCCTTCTTGCCAAGGTAAATCAGATTGGAGCTGCCTGTCATACAGGTTCCAGAAGCTGTTTTTATCAGGAACTGGTAAAGAAAGAATACCAGGACTCCAATCCGCTTAAAGTGTTTGAGGAAGTTTTTGAAGTCATTCTTGACCGAAAGGAAAATCCAAAGGAAGGCTCTTATACCAATTACCTTTTTGACAAAGGCATTGATAAGATCTTAAAAAAACTGGGTGAAGAAGCGACGGAAATTATTATTGCTGCGAAAAATCCTAATTCTGAAGAAGTGAAGTATGAGATTTCTGATTTTCTTTATCATATGATGGTTCTGATGGCGCAAAAGGGAGTGACCTGGGAGGATATTACCAGAGAGCTGGCCAATCGTTAATAAGGGATCACTAAGGGTAAATGGTACCTTAACAGGTTAACCTGTTAAGGTACCATTTATCTGTTTATATAACTGGAAGTATATAATCAATAATAACCTTTTCCCCCCGGTTTAAAGGCTCACAATAACGTTCGTTTGTGTATACTTCACACCAGTAGAAATGTTCCTGATCAATTTGTTTACCGGTTTTCTCAATGGCTTCCGTGATTAGTAAATATGCCGAATCGATTATTTCTGCAACATTGCTTCCTTCAATCTGAATGTGGGCAGTTAAACCTGCGGGAACATGTTTCGCGGTCAGACCTTCTGGAATTTCGGTGTTTATATTTATGAAATCTCCAATAATGAATTCAAAATTATTCATATCTTTAAAATTATACATCATACCGATGCCCACATTGGGGTCAATATCTTCGCAACAGGTTGAATCGGAAATAGAACCCAGTTTTTGGATTGCATCCCCTTCAAAAAATTCTTTCCATACGTTCCCTGCTTCAAAAAATGATGTCTCTCGACCCAGACCTACCATCAGGCGTTCTTTTGTTTCCTTGTAAATAATCTTTTTCATATCTGCCATAATCCGTTTCCCTCCTATAAATCTCATTTCCAGGTAATTAATCGGAAGATAATTACTCAGTTTAGCAGTATCAGACTTGGCTTCTGATGGTGTAATTCCATGGTGCTCTTTAAATGCCCGTGAAAAGGCAGAATGGGAGTGAAAGCCATATTTAATTGCTACATCCAAAACGGTAATATCACTGTTTTTTAAATCATATCCGGCTAATGTTAATCTGCGTTTTCTTACATAATCGGCAATGCTGATACCCGAAACGAAAATAAAAATGCGCTGGAACAGAGCTGCCGGACTCATAGCTATATTGGAAATCTCGTTATAATCGATTTCAGAACCGTCGGTAATGCTTTTCTCAAGGTATTGTATTACATCATCAAAAGTTTTACTGCTATTCATGTTTCGTTCCTCCGTAATTCCTATCATAAGGGATTAAATCGTGGTTTGCTATGCAATGTATATACAGATTTTGTATAATTATTATAAATGTATATTAATGGGATTACAATGAGAAATAGTTTGGGTGATGAGAGTCACATATCTATTTTTTTAGTCTTAGAATTTTATCAATTGAAATAGTAAAAAATACAATGAATTCAAAATGATTCATATCTCTAAAATTCTACATTATATCAATACTTACAATTTAAAGATGTTTCTAGTTTACAAATATAACATAATTTTTCTTTCTTACTATTGAATTTGCAAATTCAAAAATAATAGAAGGAGAATTATTATGGAATTTAATTATTGGAGCAATGGAAAAAAAATAACCTTAAAAAAATCTGAATCATATCGGGCATCTAAAGAGAATGGTTATATGGAAAGTAAATACAAATCTTTAACCTCTAACCTAAAACCTAAAATGACTGATTTGAAAAATGGTATTATATTAGAGACAATTAGTCAAGTTTCAAAAACCACTTCATTTACAAGCAAAACACAGCGAGAAGATGATGATATTCTGGTATTAGAAGCAGAAGATAAAACACCAATGATTCTTACAAATCAGTTTATTATCCAGTTTAAACCAGATGTGACAAGAGAAGAAATTAATAATATTAATGATTCTAATAATGTTAAAATTATCGAAAATATTAATTGGGAGGAGAATTCATATCTTGTTGAGACTACAGAAGGTAAAGCAGTAAGTGCATTGGAGATGGCAAATACTTATCATGAAAACGATAAGGTAATATATGCACAGCCTAATTTTGTTCGGTTGCTAAAGCCTATGGCAGCAATAAGTAATGATACATATGTAAACAAGCAGTGGGCTCTTAACAATACTGGGCAAACTGGAGGAATTCCAGGTGAAGACATCCATATTTCAAAAGCATGGGAAATTACGAAAGGAAATAAAGATATTATTATTGCTATCATTGATGAAGGTGTGGATTACAAACATGAAGATTTAAATGTATCTGATAAATTGGTAACCGGGTATGATGCCTGTTACAAGCGTAATGATCCAACTCCTAAAAGTGCTGATGCCCATGGAACTGCTTGTGCAGGCATAGCGGCCGCAAAAAGTAATAATAATAAAGGAATTGCCGGCGTGGCTCCGGAATGTAAAATAATGGGGATAAGAATTGCATATGGAGTTATGGAAGGAGGCGAAAGATTATGGGTTACTGATGATGCAAAAATTGCAGATGGAATTGTTAAATCTGTGGACAGAGGAGCGGATGTCCTTAGTAACAGCTGGGGAGGCGGAGAAGACAGCCAAACAATTACAAATGCAATAAATTATGCCAAACGAAATGGCCGAAACGGAAAAGGCTGCGTTGTTTGTTTTGCAGCTGGCAATGATGATAGCAGCGTTTCTTATCCTGGTAGATTAGATAATGTTATAACTGTTGCAGCATGTAATGAGTACGGTGAAAGAAAAAGTAAGACAAGTAGAGACGGCGAATATTTCTGGGGTAGTAATTATGGTCCGGAAGTTGATGTAGCAGCCCCGGGTGTTCATATTTTCACAACTGATATTATGAATAAGGACGGCTATAGTTCTAATAATTACGTAGAAGATTTTAACGGTACGTCTGCTGCGACCCCCCATGTTGCAGGAGTTGCAGCACTTGTGCTTTCCGTTGCTCCAGAACTAAAAGCAAGTGAAGTCGAAGAAATAATCCGAAATACTGCAGATGACATTGGCGCCAAAGGTTTTGATAATTATACCGGTCATGGGAGAGTCAATGCATTTAAAGCTGTTTCAAAAGCATATGAAATGCGTGTAAATAATTAGGCAAAAGCTGATGACGGTCTATCATTTTGAGGACATCAGAGCTGTAGGAGTGCAGCAGATGTACTGTATGGGTATCAATGCCAATATGGAACTTAGACCGGAATAATATGCCCTGAGATCTACAGATTCAGAAACTATATCGAAAGAGTCAACCTCTCATAATAATGGAAGGTTGGCTCTTTCGACTGTGCAAAGTACAATTTTGGAAGCTAACGTGTACAATTTTGGCACTTGGGTTGAAATTAATGTCGTAAAATGGTAAATATTAGTAGATACATACCAACTAAAAGTGATTAATTAGGTGTGATTTTAGTAACGGGATTATTTATGCAAAGGGGCATCATATTGGTTGGGATAAGTATGGATAAGATATTTGTGACAGGTGCAGTAGAATTAAATCAAGTATTGAATTTTGAGATGAACGCAGAAATGAACGAACATGCCTTTCTCAAATTAGAAGGATTGATGGATAATATAACCGATGAAAGTCACAGTGATTTAATTGGGAAGAAAATGTCCCTTATCTGTGAAGAAGAAGGAGTAAAAATCCCTGTATTTACAGGAATCATACAAGAATCAAGATTTATATTTAAAGGAGAAGAATGTCGTATAAAGCTTAAATGTATATCTTCTAGCTACGAGTTAATAATTCAGATTTTGTATATATTGATGATATAGATGCTGTATTGTCTGAAATCAGTAAATTAAAAAATAAGGCCTCTGTTGCCTTAACAAGTATAAAGGGTTTTGAAACTATTGCTAGAAGACATGGAATTGAAGATAAAAGAAGTAAGTTGGAGCAGGAACTACAGAGAAATTGTATTGATTTTAATACACTAAGTACAGAAATAGAAAAGTTAAGAAGTAATATTTATGAGCGAGCGGTTGTTACTGAGGATTCTTTTTTGGTCTGTAGATGTGGCGGTATTATTAAAGTAGTACAGAATGGAAGTTGGGTAGAAGTCAGCAGAGGCAGGATTGAGGCTAATATTATAGATTTACTTAGTGAGGCGGAAGATTATATATATGAAAAATATAATTCATATTCGGAAAAAAAGTACAAATTTTCCGCTATTAAAGCATTTAATATTGTTCATGGTATTTTAATAAGTGTATCAGGTACAGAGAAGCAAAGATACACGTATATTATAAATGAAGAATGTGAAAAAGCACGAAAGCCATCGCCTCATGTAGAAATTACAATACGTCCCGCCAAAGAGGTGCTAAAACAGGCTAAATATAGAGATATAGCTACAAATGTAGTAACATCAGTTGGGGGACCATATAAATTTGTTGCAATGGGATTAACTATTGTTATATCATCCGCAGAGATAATTGAATCTGAAGAATTCTTGACTTGGGATAATTTTGATTCTTTTGAAGGAATTGTTAGTACTTTATATGATGATATTCCATTAATAAAAAATATTATGGGCGAAGTTATCCACAAATCAGTTGGTAATTTAATCGCTCAATACTCTAATATAGCAACAATATTCAATATAATTCAGGATCTTCTCTATGAATCTTATGCAAATTTTGTGGGGGAAATTAAAGTTACAGTAAGCACATATTGCGAGGAATATCAATTCAAGGGCACATATAATATCATGGGAGAGAGAGAGGGAGAAAATACATTAAGTTATAGACCTATACAAAAATCTAATTTTTTATTACAAGTTCCAGAAGATAATAAAACTACAATAAAATATAAAATTTATAAAGATGGTATGTTTCAAGCAGGAGAATACACTGATTTGATGTACTAATTTATTAAAAAAAAGAAAGAGAAAGAATTAAGATGAAAAGTTACTTGATAAATTATAGTGAGTATATTTTAAAGTGGTGTGAGGTTCGATTATGAATAAATATTTGAAATACTTTATTTTTGTTTTAATTATTAGTGTTATACTTATAGGCTGTCATAAAAAAGCAGTCATACTACCAGATGATACCTGGTATATCGTTGATAATAATACAATTTTAATGATTTGCGAGGATGTTGAACAAGAACCTTATAAAACTTTGGTTACCCAGCTGAAGGGAAATGGGGATACTTTAAAATCTACTATAGAAGAATTGAAGGGGATGAAGAGTGATGTAAAAATAGAAAATGCGTTGGGGGTTGCTTATTTACGTCTCAGAAAATTTAATGATGCTGAACGTTATTTAGAGACTGCCTTAAACTTATCTGTAACAGAAGAACAGAAAGCTTGTGTGTTCACCAATTTATCAGCGTGCTACCTTTTACAAGATAAAAGTAATGAGGCTTATAACTATTCAGAGCAAGCATATGAAACAAATATTTCAGATTCAGAGAAGCGTCTGATTTTAAATTCAAACATGTTAATGGAAAAATACATAAACAATGAAACTAACTATAAAAAAATTATCAAGGAAGGGAAAAAACTAATAAAAGAAGAGAAAAAAATATTTGGATCTAATGAACAAATAGGTATATTTAATTATAATCTTTTAGCTAAGGCAAATTATAATTCTGGAAATAATAATATAGGTGATTTTTATATGAAAAAAGCACTAGAATTAAATAACATAGCAAATCAGTATAATTATGTGAATGCAAACCTATATCAAGAGATGTCATATAATTATTTTTATTATCGGAATAATTTTGATAAAGCAATAGAATGTGCAAATAAGTCAATAGAATTTCTAGAAAACTGGCAGGCAAAAGATCATTATGATATACTAAAGGCATATTATAGAAGAGGTAAACTTTATTATTTACATCATAATTATGATAAGGCAATGGATGATTATGAAATAGCTTTAGAACAATGCTCTTCATATCCTGCATTAGCAAGTTCTCTATACTTTGAACTTGGTAATACATATGAACAATTAAAACAATCTGAGAAATCAGCCAAATGTTTTATTAGATCCTATTTCATTTGGCAAAGAGAAAAATTCGAAGCGCCGCCTGGTTGGAATAAAGACATATTAGAATACGTGTACGATAATCTTGTACAAACAGATTTAGATTATGAAAATTGGTATCAGGAACAGCTTAAACAGGCAGAGAGCAACTTAAAAGAAAAATGGAAAAATTAGAAGAGTGATGAAAACGGATTAAGATGAAAATGGAACAAATAGGTAGAAAGAAAAATTTAATAGAGCCGCTGCATTTTTTGGTCCATAATGGTTTGCTTATCGATTGATGTGGGTCGAAGGATTTTTATTGTGGTTCATTTCTTCTGTA
This sequence comes from Lacrimispora sp., assembly GCF_031982545.1. Classification (GTDB taxonomy): domain Bacteria; phylum Bacillota; class Clostridia; order Lachnospirales; family Lachnospiraceae; genus Lacrimispora. The sequence continues at coordinate 88,622 of NZ_DALYXB010000015.1, read as the reverse complement.
ATAACACTATTTGCTTTGGATTGTAGAATCTTTAATAATAGGTAAGCTGGCTGATTACATCTATTGGTGGAAAATAAAAAACAGAATTGAAGTTTCTCAAAGGGAGGAATTTGATAATTGATTAATGAAGTAAATTTAAAAAATAAAGTTATAAATGAGGTGCAGATTATTGTAAATGACCGTTATCTTTGGTATTCACAGAAGATAAATAAAGAAATTGATTATTATATTACTGAAAATGCTGATGAACTGAAAATAGTACTTAATAATATTTACAGTCAATACATAAAATTACAGGATTCTGGCAAGGTAGGGATTCTGAAATGGATATATATATCGTTTTTACATACAAGCTTTATAGACCATTCTCCATGTTTTAAAATAGATTTCTATGATGCAAGAGACTGTATTTCAGAAATTGAATGCACAGGACTATGGGAATTTAAATATATATTTGATTGCTATTATAGCATTGAAAATGAGATTATTGAAAGATTGAATAAACAGACCCGCGTATTGAGGCATGAAATAAATGATATGTTAATACAGTTACAGCAAAAGTTTCACTATTTAGCGGATACGTGGAACATTACTATTATAAAAAAAATTTTAAAAGAGAATGATATGTTTAGCTTAAAAGAGCCTAATGTGAAATTTATGTTGGGTGAATATTTAGATAATTCCAAATTGATTGCGTTATACGGCAATGAAACAGAATAGTAATCTGCGTGAATCATATTCAAGAGTGGATTATGAAGCTGCATAGACATTAAAAGCCCCTTATGGTATAATAAGGAAATCCAAATGGTCCTTTCTGGTAATTTTTCCGATTGATCTGGAGAATACTACCGGAGAATACAGAACCTTCAGGAGAACTGGATCCGGCTGAATTCATATACGCCGTTACCAGAAATATATTGAAAAAGAGGCGATTAACAATGTCAGAAGTGATCAATCATTTTTTAAAATATGTATCTTATGATACCCAGTCAAAGGATGAGGTTGAGTCTGTGCCAAGTACTTCCAAGCAGCGCATACTTGCGGAAGAACTGGTAAAAGAATTGCAGGCTATGAAGGCCGCAGATGTAAGAATTGACGAGCACAGCTATGTGTATGCAACCATTCCGGCTACCATGGACAAAGCAGTCCCGGTGTTGGGATTTATCGCTCACATGGATACCTCACCGGCCTACTCAGGCGCCGGTGTAAAGCCCCAGATCGTAAAGAATTACGACGGTAAGGATATCCTGATGAATGCGGATACAGGACTTACCATGAGCCCGGAAGATTTTCCGGATTTATTAAAATATATCGGACAGGATATTATCACTACAGATGGGACTACTCTGTTAGGAGCAGATGATAAGGCTGGTGTGGCTGAGATCATGACTATGGCGGAATACTTACTTGCCCATCCGGAGATTCCTCATGGAACCATCCGAATCGGATTTACACCGGATGAAGAAGTGGGCAGAGGGGCAGATTTCTTTGATGTGAAAGGGTTTGCTGCTGATGTTGCTTATACCGTGGATGGCGGTGGGTTAGGAGAGCTGGAGTACGAAAACTTCAATGCTGCTTCTGCCAGAGTTTTAATTCATGGATCCAGCATCCATCCCGGTTCTTCCAAAGGAAGAATGAGAAATGCACTTTTAATGGGAATGGAATTTCACAACATGCTTCCGTCAGCTGAAAATCCAATGTATACCGAAGGATACGAAGGATTCTTCCACTTGGATTCTATGAGCGGATCTGTGGAGGAAGCCAGACTGGATTATATTATCCGTGATCACAGTAAGAAGAAGTTTGAAGATAAGAAAGAATTTATGACCCGTGTGGCAGATTATTTAAATCACAGATATCAAAGCGGGACAGTAGAGCTGATTTTAAAAGACAGCTATTTTAACATGAAGGAAAAGATTGAGCCTCATATGTACCTGATCGACATTGCAAGAACTGCAATGGAAGATCTGGGAATTGAGCCGCTGGTTACTCCCATCAGAGGCGGTACGGATGGAGCACGTTTATCCTATGAAGGACTTCCCTGTCCAAACCTTTGCACCGGCGGATACAATTATCATGGAAAATTTGAATTTGTTCCGGTTCAGTCTATGGAAAAGGTAGTAAAGCTGCTTCTTAAAATTGTTGAAAAGTTTGCTGAAAAGTAATTGATAGAAAAAGTATTGATAGAAAAAGTTATTGTCAGTATAAGTTATTGTTAGAATAAAAATAAAAACGTCCGGAATCGGTTTCAGGATACATTTCTAAAACCAGCTCCGGACGTTTTTTGCTGTCATTATTTATTTTCTGTTTCTTTTTCATCAAGGATTCCCATTAATGTGTGCCAGGGAAGGACAGCACATTTCACTCTGCCCGGCATATGGGAGATTCCCTGGAGAGCAATTGCATCCTCCAGGAATTCCAACTGCTCCTCATCTGATATTTCTCCTTTTATCATTCCGAGGAAGGTCTGAAGCAGTTTCTGGGCCTCCTCTACCGGCTTTCCAAGAATGAGATCAATCATGAGAGACGCAGAAGCCTGGGAAATGGCACAGCCTTCTCCGGTAAAACCGGCATCTTCAATGATTCCTTCCTTCACCCGAAGCTCCAGAACGATGTCATCGCCGCAGCTGGGATTGACTCCTTCCAGGCTGGCTGTCGCATCCGATACTTTATGACGGTTTTGATTGGAACGGCTGTTTTCCACAATAATCTGATTGTATAAAGCGTTAAGCTCCATAACCCATCCACCTCCTTACCTGTCCCAGGCTATTTAAAAATACCGAAATATCTTCCTCTGTATTGTAGATGGCAATGCTTGCCCGAACGCAGGAGCCAATTCCCAGGTATTCCATTAATGGCTGTGCACAGTGATGGCCGGCACGGACTGCAATTCCTTCTGAATCCAGAATTGTTGCTGTATCATGGGGATGAACTCCATCTACATTAAATGAGATGACCCCATGCCGGTCACGGCTGTCGGTACTGCCGTATACGGTAATATAGGGCAGAGCATTAAGACCTTTCAGGGCCTGATCCATCAGGGCGTGTTCATGGGTACGAATTGTTTCCCAGCCTATGGAGTTCATATATTCTATGGCTGCCGCAAGACCCGCTTCTCCGCCTACATTTCTCGTTCCCGCCTCGAAACGGCGGGGGACTTCTGCATAGGTAGATGTCTGTTCGTGGACACTTGCAATCATATCACCTCCGCTTAAAAACGGGGGCATTTTATCAAGTAGTTCTTTTTTGCCGTATAGAACCCCGATGCCCATGGGGGCGTACATTTTATGACCGGAAAATGCTGCAAAATCCACGCCCAGTTCTTTGACATCAACCGGCATATGAGCCACACTCTGGGCACAGTCTAAAACGACTGCAGCTCCATGTAAACGGGCACGTTCCACAATGGATTTTACCGGCGCTTCCGTACCAAGTACATTTGATACGTGGGCAATGGCAATCAGCCTTGTACGTGGGTTTATTTTCCGATCCAGTTCTTCTTCTGTAATCCGCCCGTCTGGCCCGGGATATAGATAAACAAGCCTGGAACCTGTGTGCTTTGCAACTCTCTGCCAGGGAACCAGGTTACTGTGATGTTCCGCTACGGAGATAAGAATTTCATCACCTTCTTTTAAGAGCTCCATGCCGTAGCTGTAAGCAACCAGATTGAGGGCTTCTGTAGCATTCTGGGTAAAAATAATTTCCTCCGGGCTGGCGTTTACAAAGCGGGCTGCGGTCAGTCTGGCGTTCTCATGAATATCTGTAGAGCGGACACCCAGAGTGTAAACGCCCCTGTGTGGATTGGCATTATCCATGCGGTAATAATCATCCACTGCCTTTAAAACGGAAAGAGGCTTGAAGGAAGTTGCTGCATTATCTAAGTATATCAGTCTCTTTTCATTTTCCGGGACGGAAAGTATGGGAAACTGATCACGAACTGATTTCATGTTCATCAAGCCTCCTTTCAATGATAGTCAGAATCTCCTGGCGCAGATCGTCCTGAGTGATTTTGTTAAGCACCGGCATAAAACGGGCTTCTACCAGCATACGCTTTGCCTCCATCAGACTAAGTCCTCTGGAACAGAGATAGTAGAGCTGTTTCTCATCAAACCGGCCCAGAGTGGCTGCATGCTGTCCTTCCACAGCCTCTTCTCCGCAAAGGATTAAGGGAACCGTTCTGTTTCTGGCACTGGGGCTTAACAGAAGTACGGTTTCATTTTCGTGTCCCACGGAGTGTGCAGATCCTGCTTTAAAGTCAATGGTTCCTCTTAAAATCTTGCTGCTGTGGCCTGAGAGAACTCCGGCGGTATGCATTTCACTAACTGTTTCCCGGCCAATGTGGCTGGCAATGTCATTAAAGTCAAAAATCTGATCCTCATCAGTGAAGTATGCAGTGTCCTGCTGATAGCCTCCTCCCTGACCTTCCAGATGAGCCATTGATCCGCAGGCAGCTGTCTTTCCGCCAAATACGGCACGGATCAGTTCTACTTTTGCGCCTTTTCCAATGCGCGCGCCAACGGCATCAAAGCTCTGGCTGTTCTTTCCCAGCAACTGGACAGAAATAAGACGGACAAAGGAATCTGCCTGGGCATCTATCTGAGTTAAATTTTCAATAACACCGTCTTTTGCATCCCCTCGATTAATCTGAACGACAGTAAGGTTACTTCCCGGCTTTGCTTTTATGGCATAATGAGTTCTGATAACCGGATGGGTAAGATCCAGATTCTGTATGATGATAACAGGTTCACTGGCAATGCCATTCCCCAATAAGTAACAGGTTTTATCTGCGCCATTTCTGATAAATTCATCCAGCCATTCCCCCATACCACTTTTAATTTCAGCAACGTCCGCCGGGAGATGATCCATCAGAGTGATTCCATCAGGAAGAATGCCGTCATAAGGAAGGTGTCTGCCTTGTAAATATTCTCTGTCAGGAGGCAGTGCTTTTTGATCCAGCCAGTTTACTCCCGTCCGGTTCCAGGTAGGAACGGGGAGTCGATTAATTTGTGTGTTCATAGTTCTGTTCCTCCTTTCAGCCAATGCTTCCTTTCATTTCAAGATGAATTAAATTGTTCATTTCCACCGCATATTCTAACGGCAGCTCTTTTGCAATGGGTTCTGCAAAACCGCCTACGATTAAAGCTCTTGCATCATCCTCGGACAGACCGCGGCTCATCAGATAGAAAATTGCGGATTCACTGATTCTTCCGATTTTTGCCTCATGACCAATATCTGCCTGATTACAGGAGATATCCATAACCGGTATGGTATCGGAACGGGAAATACTGTCAAGCATCAGTGATTCACAGGAAACCGCTGATTTGCTTCCTTCTGCTTTTTCCGTTACAGTTACCACGCTTCGGAATGTGGAATTGCCTCCATCCCTGGATATGGATTTGGTTGAGATGTGAGAGGTGGTATCCGGCGCAGCGTGGAGAACCTTCGCACCTGTATCCAGGTTCTGGCCTTCTCCAGCAAATGTGATGCCTGTAAACTCCATACGTGCCTTTTTCCCTTTTAAAATGCTCATGGGGTATAGGTAGGAGATATGGGAGCCAAAGGATCCTGAGATCCACTCAACAGTTCCGCCTTCCTCCACTGAGGCGCGTTTTGTGTTTAAATTGTACATATTCTTGGACCAGTTTTCGATGGTGGAGTAGCGGAGTCTTGCATTTTTACCAACATACAGTTCCACACAGCCTGCATGCAGATTGGCAACGTAGTATCTGGGAGCGGAACAGCCTTCTATGAAATGAAGATAGGCTCCTTCCTCTACAATAATCAGGGTATGCTCAAACTGACCCGCACCCGGCGCGTTAAGCCTGAAATAGGACTGGAGCGGGATTTCAACCGTAACTCCTGCAGGGACATAAACAAAAGAACCTCCGGACCAGACCGCTCCGTGAAGAGCCGCAAACTTGTGGTCAGACGGAGGTACCAGTTTCATAAAATGCTTTCGTATCATTTCACTGTAAGGGCCGGTAAGAGCGCTCTCAATATCGGTATAGACCACGCCTTGGGAAGCAACCTCTGCACGGACATTGTGGTAAACCACTTCAGAGTCGTACTGTGCCCCCACACCTGCCAGAGATTTCCGCTCCGCTTTAGGAATTCCAAGACGTTCAAATGTCTCCTTGATATCGTCTGGTACATCGGACCACTTGGCTTTCATGGTTGATTTGGGACGGACATAAGTGACAATCTGATCCATATTCAGTTCGTCAAGAGATGGCCCCCAGGTGGGAAGCGGTATTTCATTATATAATTTCAATGATTTAAGGCGGAACAGACGCATCCATTCCGGTTCATTTTTTTCCTTTGAAATCTGATTCACAATCTCCGGAGTAATACCGGAGTCCATAAGGAAAGCCGGATCCAGCCTGTCTTTTACATCATAAATGGTCCGGTCAGCCTGGTCGACTCTTGTTTTTTCCTGCTTAAAGTCCTTCATGGAGTCCACCCCCCTTTCCCAGTACGCCAAATCCATCCTGTGTAATTTTTGAAATCAGTTCCTGACCGCCGGTATAGGCTATTTTGCCTCCTTCCAGTACATGTACCACATCCACGTCAAGACCTTCTAAAATTCTGGCATTATGTGTAATGATGAAAAGTCCGTTTTTCCGGTTTTTAAAGGCCCGGATCCCTTTTGTAACGGTACGGACCGCATCCACATCAAGACCGGAATCCGTTTCGTCTAAAAGAGCCAGCTTTGGCTGAAGCATAAGAAGCTGGAGAATTTCCGTTTTCTTTTTTTCACCGCCGGAAAAGCCAACATTTAAGTACCGTTCCGCATAACTGGGATCCATATCCAACGCTTTCATCTGTTCTTTCAGTTCCTTTTTAAATTGCAGGATTTTTGGGGGACGTTTTTCAAGGGAGCCTTTCGCTGTGCGGAGAAAATCTTCCAAAGTGACACCCGGAATCTCTTCCGGTACCTGGAATGAAAGAAAGACACCGGCTTTTGCTCTTTCGTCTGCTTTCATTTCTGTGATATCCTTCCCATCTAAAAGAATCTGACCGCTTTCAATCTGAAACCGGGGATCCCCCATAATGGCAGATACAAGAGTGGATTTTCCTGTTCCGTTTGGTCCCATAAGGACATGAAGTTCTCCTGTGCCTATGGTAAGATTAATGCCGTTTAGTATTATTTTATCTTCCACAGAAACAATTAAATCTTTAATTTCAAGTAATGAATGACTCATATATTAATCAACCTCCTTTATTCCCCGAATGGGAATTTAATGGTTAGTATTTACTAACATATCTTTGTGTTTTCATACTATACCAAAACAGTATGAATTGCAAGCATGATTTAAATTTTTTTATTATAATAGTGAGGATTTTAACGTTTCAGAACAGTTTGCAGAAATAAAATGAAGCAGAGGAGGTGGGATTCATACATTTTACTTGACATTTATCTCATGGGGGAGTATTATAACCCCAATTGAACAACAATCTTCAGGGCAGGGTGAGATTCCCTACCGGTGGTATAGCCCACGAGCCGCAAGGCATGATTCGGTGTAACTCCGAAGCCGACAGTAAAGTCTGGATGAAAGAAGATGATGCAGCTTTTTCATATTTATGATATATCTGCTGATTAACACGCTCTGGAATGATCCTTTCATTTCAGAGCTTTTTGTGTTGATGGTCATAAACAATGGATGGATTGCCGGAAAAATGCCCTGAACCCTGTGTTCAAGGCATTTTTTTTGAATGAAAGGTGGTGTGATATGGACGACATGGAATGTATGGGTATGGCCCTGGAGCTTGCAAAAAAGGGGTGCGGCTTTGTAAATCCCAATCCAATGGTTGGAGCTGTCCTTGTAAAAGAAGGCAGGGTGATTGGCACAGGATACCATGCCAAGTTTGGGGCTCCTCACGCAGAAATAAATGCCCTTGCCAGCTGTGAAGAATCTCCGGAAGGAGCCACTCTTTATGTGACACTGGAACCCTGCTGCCACTATGGAAAGACCCCTCCCTGTACAGAAGCTATTCTAAATGCAGGAATCCGCAGAGTTGTGGTGGGAAGTTTGGATCCTAACCCTTTGGTCAAAGGAAAGGGGATCAAACAACTGCTGGAAAAAGGAATTGAAGTCACAGAGGGAATCCGAAAATCGGAGTGTGACAGGCTCAATGAAGTATTTTTCCATTTTATCCAGTCGGGAAAGCCATATGTTGTCATGAAATATGCCATGACCATGGACGGAAAAACCGCGGCATATACAGGTGACTCCAAATGGATAACTGGGAAAGCTGCAAGGGAAAACGTACAAAAAGACAGGCTTCGTTACAGTGCCATAATGGTGGGAATTGGAACCGTTCTGGCAGATGATCCCCTTCTTACCTGCCGGACAGAGGGAGGACGCAATCCCCTTCGCATTATCTGCGATACAAATCTGCGGCTTCCGCTTACATCAAACATTGTGAAGACTGCAAATGAGGTTCCGACTTTAATCGCAACATCCTGCAGCGATCTGCAGGCACAGCAGGCCTATGGAGACGCTGGATGCCGGATTCTCCCGGTAAAACAGTCCCATGGACATTTGGATTTATCAGAGCTCATGACAAAGCTTGGTGAAGAAAAAATTGACAGCATATTGTTGGAAGGCGGCGGTACGCTTAACTGGTCAGCATTGCAGGCAGGAATCGTAAACAAAGTGCAGACTTACATTGCTCCAAAGCTTTTTGGAGGATCAAACGGGAAATCACCAGTTGCAGGACTTGGTGTACCCAGTCCAAAAGATTGCTTTCTTCTCACAAACACTGCAGTATCCTATTGGGGCGAAGATATTTTAATTGAAAGCGAGGTAATGCCTAATGTTCACAGGAATTATTGAAGAAACAGGCGTACTGAAGGAATTAAAAAAGGGTGCTCAGTCCGCTACGCTGACCATACAGGGCAGGGTGATTTTCGATGATCTGGCAATTGGGGACAGTGTCGCAGTAAACGGCGTATGCTTAACGGCAGCCGGTCTTTCTTCCCATACCTTCCAGGCAGATGTGATGCATGAGACCTTAAACCGTTCCTGTCTTGGTAAGCTGAATCCTGGCGATTCTGTTAATCTGGAACGGGCAATGGCGGCTGACGGACGATTTGGCGGACACATTGTTTCTGGTCATATCGATGGAACAGGTAAGATAATGTCCGTTCGTAAGGATGACAATGCCATCTGGTACACCATTGCCGCTGACAGCAGGATCCTCCGTTATATCGTAGAGAAAGGCTCCATTGCAGTGGATGGCATCAGTCTGACAGTGGCAACCGTAAATAATACGGAGTTTTGTATCTCTGCTATCCCCCATACCGTAAAATCCACCACCCTGTCATATAAAAAAGCTGGTGATCTGGTTAATCTGGAAAATGACCTTGTGGGGAAATACATGGAAAAATTTTTATTATCGGCAACGGATAAACCGCAGCCAAGCGGTATCACAAGAGAATTCTTAACAAAATCTGGCTATTAGGAGGAGTAAAATGTTTAAGTATAATACCATAGAAGAGGCGCTTGAATGGCTTCAGCAGGGAAAAATCATCCTTGTAACAGACGATGAGGGACGGGAAAATGAAGGCGATTTCATCTGCGCCGCCCAGTTTGCCACCACCGAAAATATTAACTTTATGGCTACACATGGGAAAGGGCTGATCTGCATGCCCATGAATGAAGAGTTGTGCCGCCGTCTGGATTTGCCCCAGATGATTTCTGAAAACACTGACAATCATTCCACTGCCTTTACTGTATCTATGGATCATGGGGATACCACTACGGGGATCTCCGCAGCAGAGCGATCACTGACTGCAATAAAATGTGTGGAGGATACAGCAAAAGCAGAAGATTTCCGTCGTCCCGGGCATATGTTTCCACTGCTTGCAAAACGAAACGGAGTGTTGGAGCGGGGAGGACACACAGAAGCCACCGTGGATCTCATGCATCTGGCAGGGCTGAAGGAATGTGGGCTTTGCTGTGAGATTATGGGAGAGGATGGTACCATGATGCGGACTCCTGAACTGATAAAGCTGGCTGAAACGTGGAAGATTCCCTTTATTACCATTGCTGCATTGCAGGAATACCGCAAAAAACACGACAGGCTGGTGGAGCAGACATCAATCAGCGACATGCCTACAAAATATGGAGATTTTAAAGCTTACTGCTTTATCAATAAATTAAACGGAGAGCATCATGTCGCTCTTGTAAAAGGCGAAATCGGTGATGGAGAAAACATTTTGTGCCGTGTTCATTCTGAGTGCCTGACTGGAGATGCGTTCGGCTCCATGCGCTGTGACTGCGGACAGCAGCTTGCTGCCGCCATGACCCAGATTGAACAGGAAGGCAGAGGCATACTCCTTTATATGCGTCAGGAAGGCAGAGGCATCGGACTGGTTAACAAACTGCGTGCTTACGCCCTGCAGGACAAAGGCATGGATACTCTGGAAGCCAACCTTGCTTTAGGCTTTGAAGGCGATCCCAGAGAATATTACATCGGGGCTCAGATTCTGAGGGAATTGGGAGTTAAAACCCTGCGCCTGCTTACCAATAATCCGGATAAGGTGTATGGACTGTCTGGCTTTGGTATGGAAATTACAGAGCGGGTTCCGATACAGATTCCGGCAAATGATCATGATCTGTTTTATTTAAAAACCAAGCAGAACAAAATGGGACACATTTTACACTATTAATCATAAAGGAGAATTTAAAATGAAAGTTTTTGAAGGAACACTGGTATCAGAGAAAATCCGCATCGGCATTGTAGCCGCACGTTTCAATGAATTTATAACATCAAAGCTTCTTGGTGGCGCTGTGGATTGTTTAAAACGGCATGGGATCAGTGAGGAGGATATAGAAGTAGCATGGGTACCCGGAGCTTTTGAGATCCCGCTGATCGCTTCCAAGATGGCAGGCTGCGGCAAATATGATGCTGTCATATGTCTGGGTGCGGTCATTCGCGGCAGCACCACTCACTACGATTACGTTTGCAGTGAGGTCTCCAAGGGCATTGCCCAGGTATCCTTAAGCAGTGGAATTCCGGTCATGTTTGGAGTCCTGACGACAGAAAATATTGAACAGGCAATTGAGCGGGCTGGAACGAAAGCAGGCAACAAAGGGTTCGACTGCGCAGCGGGAGCCATTGAGATGGTTAATTTAATCCGCGGGATAGAGAGTTAAATCAAAAAAGATCCTCCAATTCAGGCTGTTTAAACCTGATTGGAGGATCAACAATATTTTTTTAATTTGCCAGCAGGTCAGGAGAAAGTGTATTTCCTGACCGAAGTTCCTGGCGTGCGGTCTGGATAAGGGAATCTATTTTCTCCAACTTATCAAGCAGCTGTTTTTCTTCTTCACTGGTATAAATCACATGATTGATACCACCATTTTTAATGACAATCCGCTTGTCTGCCATTAATGCAAGAAGGGGATCGTGGGTTGCCATCAATACGATCTTATCTGATGTCACAAGAAGTTTTAATGCCTTTTTCCGGTCAATTCCGGCATTTTCTATTTCATCAATTAAGACAATGGGAGAGGAGCTTAATATGGCAGTATCTGCAATCATTAGTGCTCTGGACTGTCCGCCGCTTAAGCTGGTAACCGGTGTGGAAAGTTCAAATTTTTCTCCTGCCAGATCATTGGCTGCGGCAATAATTCGGTCTATTACAGACTGAGGGTCCTGAACCATACGGCTTTCCGCATGCATCCGCAAAAAGTCAACTACTGTTAAGTCCATAACAAAGTTCATGTTCTGGGAAAGCTGGGCTACCAGCTTGTTATTTGAGGAGTAACGCCACTTCATATCAGGGACTTCGCCGTTGATTAAAATACTGCGTCCGGTAGGAGTGTCATTTTGAGCCGTCCACTCAATATCTGCTAAGAGCCGGCTTTTTCCTGAACCGGTAGGACCCACTATGGATATAATCTGGGATGTTTCTACGGTCAGTTCCTCAAATCCTTCCACTGTTCCCGATTTGTCATGACCTGGTAAAATTGTCAGGGAATGCACCAGCCGGTCATTTTCCATTCCCAAAAACTGACGCATCTGATCCAGATACAGAGGCAGGTCTGACAAAAGCTTTGCTTTATCAATCGCCTGATCTTCCAGTTCATCCTCTGAAAAATGATTTAAAAATTCTTCAAATGTCTGATCTTCAAATCCAGCGATGGTAAGCTTATTCTGTTCAAAATATGAAACAGCAAACGGATATTCCTCCAGCAGTTTTTTTATGCTTATATTTGTCATTTTTTATCACCGCCTAAATCAATTTTCTTTACATTACCCATCTGATAGGCTTCTCCGATTCTTGTTTCGCCAAGACAATAGGAGCACAGGGCGGAAGGCATGGGAAAACGAAGCTGCATTCCCTGGACGGTCTGTATGTTCTGGTTTTCATCATAAAGAAGGCTTGCCAGTTCGTAAGCTCCCTGTCCGGTCAGTCCGTTTACATGCATCGTAATGGCTCTTGGGTTTACAGAGCTGACACAGGAAGCAAATACCTCCCGTTCTGCCTGGGAAACGATATCACCTTTGGTAATCACAACGAAATCAGCGGATTTTAACATGGGACCGATTTTTTTAGGGGTATTGATACCGGATAAGTTGTCGATCACACAAACTCCCTTTACTTCTTTTAAATAAGGGGAACAGCGGTTGCACAGACCTGCCGATTCTGTGATAAGCAGATCAAGCTTTTCTTTATTTCCCCAGTTAACCACCTCTTCAATATTGGAAGCAAAGAAGTGATCCGGGCATAAAGCACCGGATAAGCCCTTTTTCACAGGGATTCCTGCTTTTTCATAAGCAACGTCATCGTCTGTATAAAGACAGTCAAATTTCACCACGCCCACTTTAATGTTCTTATTATGAAAGGAAGAAATCGTTTTTAAAATGACCGAGGTCTTACCGGAAGAGGGCGGGCCTGAAAATACAATCAGATTCATAAGAACTCCTTCTGAGCAGCCGCAAAGAACAGCTTTTCTATTTTCTTGATTAATTCTCCAATATCATTGTTGTGTATAAAATCCCAGCCTATCCACATGAAATTCTGGTAGGGTTTCAGCTGATTGTCCACCAGGGGATTGGTAGACGGAAATTTTCCGTTAGAAGAAAGAATATCTCCAATATCTTTTGAATATAAAAGATCAACGAAAGGTTTTACCTTATCCTTATTCTTTGATTTTGCCAGCAGGAAAATCGGACTGATTATGGCTCCATCCTTTGGCCATACCGGACGCATAGGGCTTTTCTCATCTGTCATGCTTGCAAAGAAATAAGGTGCAACTGTAATGGCGGGAATCTTATTTCCATCCTTTAACTTGTGGGATTTGATCATCTGAGCCGGATGCATGCTCTGTAAGAGGGCTTTCCCCATCTTTTCGATTCCTTCTTCCCCATAAAAGCGGTAGATGTGAAGCAAAAATGCATTAAACATATCCAGATCCTTCATGGGAAGGCTGATGCTGTTTTCAAACTCCGGCTTCATTAAATCTGCCCAGCTCTCAGGAAATGGGCGGTCTCCTAATACATTGGTGTTAACCATGAAAACTGCAGGAACAATTCCGATAATGGCATACTGGTTTTTTGGGTCCTTCAGTGATAAGTTCTCATTATCAAGATCAGTGTTTAAATGTTCCATACCGGAAAGATCTTCAAATACGCCTAAATCCTGATAACCGCCAATCATCTTTTTGTCAAAGAATAAATCAAAACCGGCTGAAAGATAAAGGTCTGACAGACCGTCAGGATTTCCATCTGCTAAAATAACCCGATCCTTTACATCATCAAGTCCCAGGTTTGCAGATTTTAAATGATACTCCACCTCATATCCAAGGGAGTCTTTATTTTCCTCAAGCCAGGATTCAAATTTTTCTAAAAGAGGAATGCGGATGGGGCAGGGCAGTACGCCCTCGATACGGATATCCCCTTTATTCTCTGATTGTGCAGGAGTAAGACCGTCCGTCAGGCTGGGCGCCTTCTGACCGATTACTTCCTCCAGTTTCTTTATAAAAAGTTCCTGGTTTACCTTTCTCATTGCCAATGCTGTTTCTAAAGAAATGGTTTTTCCAAGAGTTCTGCGCATAACGGGATTGCTTAAATTCTCAAAACCATTGGCAATAAACACTTCAATGGTTTCCGGATAGGTTTCCGTGATATGAAAGATCGTATCAGAAGCTTTAAAATAATTTGACATAATAGTTCCTTTCTCTATGTTAATTGTAAGTTGGTTTCTGAAATTACGTTTATCATATCATAGATTCTCTGTTTTGTTTGTTGTAAAAACAACTTAATTCAAATAGTTTTGATATTATTTCTTGTTAAGGCACTATCTTTTTCATCACTGAGATAGTATGATGAATTCATAAAAATTTGATTCGCAGAGGGGGAATACCATTGTTAAAACCAAAAAAAATCACCCTGGCTTATTTTTCAGGGACTGGTTGTACAAAAGAAGTCTGTCTGTGTTTCGCACAACAATTGGCAAAGAAGGGGTTGGAAAGCAAAACCGTCAGTCTGGAAAATCATGATCCGGGAAATTTAAAACCGCCGGATCTCCTGGTGATATTTTCACCTGTATATGCCTTCCGCCTGGCCTCCATTACTGAGAAATGGGTCAAAGGTCTTCCACGATCCAGCAGAGCCATGGTTGTGATCGTACCTGTGTCCGGAGGAGGGGATATCTCACCCAATACAGCCTGCACCATGGCCTGCAGACGGATGTTAAAGAAAAAAGGATATCATCTGATCTATGAAAAAATGATCGTGATGCCATCTAATTTCGGTATCGATGCAGGAGATGAAATTAATCAGCAATTATTACGTATATTACCGGTAAAAACAAAAGAAATGATTGAAGATATCCTCAACGGAGAGCATCGTTTTCTGATGGCAAAGCCCCAGGATCGTTTTCTTGCAATACTTGGAAAGGGAGAACATCTGGGCGCGAGATTTTTCGGCGCCTCCATCCGCCCCTCCTCACAATGCACTCACTGCGGGAAATGCTCGCAAAAATGCCCGACCCGGAACATTAAAATGGATCGGGGAATTCCCAAATTCGGCTTTCGTTGTATTTTGTGCTTAAGATGCATCTATTCCTGTCCGGTTCATGTACTGAAACCAGGAATCTTAACCTCTGCAGTTTTAAAAGACGGTTTTCATATACAGAAGTATAAAAAACAGGAGTCAGAAGATATGAGTCCCAAACAGACTGAGTTTTATTTAAAAGGTGCCTGGAAGGGCGTCAGTGACTATTTACAATAAGCCGAAAGTCAGGCGGGGTATGAGTTCCTTTATAGGAATCCGTACCCCGCCTGACTTGTAGTTATAATTTCAAACCAATCCCACTGGTTTTTGCCTCCATCATTGCATCTACAATAGATATAATCTGCGCCCCGGCCTCTACCGGCGGCATTCCGTTCTTATGGATATTGGAAACCACCGTTCTCTGGGATTCCGGCTTCGCCGTACTTGATTCATATGCCATATAGGCACTTAAGCTTTCTCCAGTTGCAAGACCAGGTCTTTCTCCTATGAGAATAATGGTGATTTTAGCATGTAATGCTTCACTGATCCGGTCCATAGTCCCAACCCTTGCAAATTTAACAAAGATTGGATCACCTGTCGTATAGCCTTTTTCTTTCAGGCCATCCATAAGCATGGGATAAATATCTGGAAGATTACTGGTAATTGCAGGAGAACTAAGACCGTCACCTGCGATAATCTGCACATCTGCATCGTGTCTGCAGTTTTCCCTGATTATTTTCAGGGTTTCATCGGAAAAACGTCTTCCAAGATCTGGCCTTGTTATATATTCATCTTTATTTTTGCATAAACTCTGAACCTTTAAAAATCCCAGCTGATCCACCACTTTTTCATCCACTTCTGACCAGACTGCATCCATGGCGACAGCATGATCAGCACGAAAGCGGAGATAGGTTTCCGTTTTCAGTCTGGTCCCCGCCTTGCCCACACAGATTCTTGCAGCCGTAGTCTTCTTTAAATTGACACAGGACTGTAGGTCAGCCGGCTGATTAATTGTTACCCGTTCTGTTAAATCAAGGGAAGAGATATCCCTTACAAGATCCTGATCCATTTACTTCACCTCCTGTGTGAAAATAGAGGGATCACCGGCGCGCTCCGTCAGTTGTCCGTCTTCCATAATACCCAGTTCCTCCATGCGTTTTTCAAATTCTCTCATGGGGCGTTTTCCGCTTGTTTCCCGAAAGGCTGCTGCGTCATGATAACTGGATGACTGATACATCAGCATAATATCATCCCCTGCCGGTATTCCCATTACATAATTGACACCGGCACTGGCAAGGAGGACACCTAAGTTTTCCAGGTCATTCTGACTGGCTTTCATGTGATTGGTATAACAGACATCGCAGCCCATGGGGATACCGGTCAGTTTTCCCATAAAATGATCTTCCAGTCCGGCACGGATTACCTGAGCTCCGTCATATAAATATTCTGGTCCAATAAAACCTACTACTGTATTGACACAGTAAGGGTGGTAACGTTTGGCAAATCCGTAGCACCGTGCTTCCATTACCAGCTGATCCGCATCATGATGGCCTTCTGAGGAAAGTTCAGATCCCTGACCTGTTTCAAAATACATGAAGTTGGGACCTTTGGAGCTTTTCTTTTCCTTCATCAGTTCATAAGCCTCATCCATTAAGGCAGTGCTGATTCCAAATGCCGTATTAGAGATCTGTGATCCGGCTATGGATTGAAACATTAAATCCATAGGACTGCCTTTTTTCAAAGCCTCCATCTGGGTGGTAACGTGGGAAAGGACACAGTTCTGGGTGGGAATCTGCCATTTATCCATAAAATCACGGAACGCCCGCAAAATTTTATCCGTTTGCTCCACAGTATCTATGGCAGGGTTTAAACCGATTAATGCATCGCCGTTTGCATAGGAAATTCCTTCAAACACAGATGCCATAACCCCTTCAAAGCTGTCTGTGGGATGATTGGGCTGCAGCCTGGATGCCAGGGTTCCCGGAAGTCCGATTGTTGTATTGCAGGTGGCCGGAACAATCAGCTTTTTAGAAGCCACAATGATATCAAGATTGCTCATCAGTTTTGTCACACCTGCTATCACTTCGGCAGTGAGACCATCACGAATCTCTTCAATGGCAGCAGCGGGAGAGGCCAGAATAAATTCCCGCAGTTCTCCAAGGGTTATGGATTTGATTTTTTTATAGGCATCCTCATCCACTCCATCCTGAATGACTCTTGTGACTTCATCGGTTTCATAATCAACTACCGGATGGTTCCGTAAATCAGAAACGGATAAATCGGCAAGTACAATTTTGGCAGCAATGCGTTCTGCTGCATCTTCTGCGGCAATTCCAGCCAGTGTATCACCGGATTTTTCTTCATTCGCTTTTGCCAGGACTTCCCTGACGGAACGAAATTCGTAGGTTTTACCGAATAATCTTGTCTTTAATTTCACCGTACCGGCCTCCTATGCTTCCATTTCATTTTCTGTGGATACAAATCCATTTGCAAAAACCTTATCTTTTACAAGGTAATAAAGAACAGCAGCTGCATAAACAATGGCAGCCAGGAACAAAAGAGAGGCCTGGGAAACCACGAGGGCAACTACGACTACTGCACAGGTAATTGCTGCAATGGTTGGAATCAGCGCGGATTTTAACCGGTATGGACGTGCCAGTTCCGGCTCTTTTTTCCTTAGAACAAACCAGGAGGCAATGGATAAAACTGCCATAACTGACGAGCCGATGCAGGAGAAAACAACCAGGCTGCCAACATTTCCGGTGATTACAAAAAAGAGACCAATCAGGCTGGTGCTCACAAGAGCAAAGACCGGAGTACCATTTTTGTCAAGATTTGAAAGTGCTTTTGGAAGATAACCGCTTCTGGACATGGCGTATGCCTGCCTGGAATATCCGATCATAATTCCATGAAGACTTGCCGCCAGGCCGAATAATCCAAAAAATCCTACTAATTTTACAAGGAATGAATTTTCACCATAGACTTTTGATAAAATTGCTGGAAGTGGATTATCGGAGGAAGCAACTGCAGATAAATCCGTGGCAGAGTTTCCGGCAGTAACAATAAGGACAGCAACTGCCATTACAACCAGTGCGCCGATTCCCGATATAAATGCTTTTGGTATGTCTTTTTGTGGATTTTTACATTCTTCCGCCCCCATTGCTCCTGACTCCACAGCCAGATAAAACCAGACTACAAATGGAATGGCAGCAAATACGCCATGCATACCGTTCATGGAAGCTCCGGAAGAGAACAGACCGTGTACATCTACAGTTGGAATTCCAAGGATAAAATAAACAGCTACTCCAAGAATCGCCACTGCCGTAACAATCACACTGACGATGGCGGCAGATTCTATTCCCCGGATATTGATGAAGACAAAGATACAGAAGGCTGTAATAGCGGCGATATTTGCCGGGATAACAGGAAACAGTCCATGAACATATGCACCAATGGAAAGTGCAATTCCCGGTGTTGCAAAAATATACTCAAGGAGTATGGAGAAACCGGCTATAAAACCGGCGAACTTACCGAATGATTTTTCTGCATATGCGGTTGGACCAGCTGCAGACGGGATGGCTGTTGCCAGCTCTGAGTAACAAAAGACAAAAGAGACATAGAAAAGTGTGACAATGAATGTTGCAATCAAAGCTCCTGTAAAATTAGTCTTTTCAAACAGGTAATTCCAGCCAAAATACATACCGGATACAACTGCACCTACAATAATCGCCCATAGCTTAACCGGTGTAAGAGCTTTGTTCAAATTTTTTTCTTCCATAATGGAATCCTCCTGATTTTTCTTGTTTTTATTGATACACTAATGTTTTAATCACAACGGGTACCGCGCTTCCAACCGGTGATCCGATATCTATGTAATCACCGTTCTCAACCTGGATCTGATCCAGGCAGATAACCGGTCTGCTGCATGGCGTATGAATCCGGATCATCTGACTCAGTGCTTTTGCAAAGTCTTCTTTTAAAAGCACAATTACAGGACTTTTTAATCCCTCATAAAGTCTGGCAATCTGATTTGCAAGAAGTTTAAGTTCTCCGTATCCGGGACTTTTTTTCCCTTTTATACTCACTGCAAGAACTTCATCCTCATAAAGCTCCATAAGAGGTCTGGTACTTCTATATACATCTTCCCACTGGCTGGCAGCTGCCGGGCATTTAACTATTGGAATATTTCGCATAGGTAAAATAGATGGTTCAACACCTACCGTACTTCCGCTGACGGACAGAGAGTGGCTTCCTGCTCCGATTACGGTTGCCCTTATTTTTTCCTCTGGAATGATAAGCCTGCTCTTATAGGGGGTAAGAGCCTGAGTGATTTTGATTCCAAGCAAAGGACCGATGTCACCATACTGAAACCATTCTGCATGGTCTTCATTATCGTTTAATGATCCCACGTATTCGCCCACTCCGCCGGATATGGATATAAAATCAAGATTCTTTGGAATGGTAAAATCTGTGATGTACAAGGGGATAGTATCCTCATTCATTTCACGTAAACCAAGTGCCTCAAGGCAGCTGTCAGCCAGATAAGAACAGAAACTTTCCAGCATTTTGATATCAGCAGTTTCTCCCTGTCTGATTGTCAGTTTATGACTGGTAATGATATGGAGAATCCGGTCTGAAATATAGGTTACACGGCCAGTGGCATCCAGTTTTATCAGCCTTCCGCCAATATCCATTGCAAAGGAATCCGTACAGATACCGCAGTCGAATACAGCCGCATTTAAAGTTCCCCCTCCGATATCCAGGTTAATGATTCTTCTGCTCCTTCTTTTTGATTCTTTGCTAATTCCGGCTCCCCTCCCGGCTAAAACCGCTTCCAGCCCGGGTCCTGCGGTAGCAACAACAAAATCACCCAGATACTCTGATAACCAGATGTTCACCTGCCGGGCATTTTCCTTTCTGGCTGTTTCCCCCGTAATGATAACGGCTCCGGTTTCTATGTTCTTCTTATCAATTCCACTTTCTTTCATAGCCGCCTTTACCCGTTCCCGGATCTGTTCAAAATCTATGATATCTCTTGAAATCAGTGGTGTGAAGATAACCGGACTACGATAGATAACCTCAGTCTCATCGATTTTAGTGGTGGGAAGAAGGGAAGGCCCCATTCTGGTTGAGATCTTAATATTGCTGATAATAATTTCCGTTGTACTGGTTCCTATATCCACGCCAATACTGTACAACCATATACCTCCTTCCGGCAGCTTCACAAACGAATGAACAAATAAAAAAGACGAAGGGGATTTCCTGGCAGGAAACGTCTTCGTCTTTCATATTTCGTATGAAGTTTTTATATTAACAATTAATATAAGGATTTTGTATTCATTTGTCAACAGTAAAATGAAAAAGTCTTTATATCGTTAGAATCTTAAGTAGGAAAGAAAAAACCATTGTGCAATATTCACATGACAAATGTCATATAGACAAGCCGTGTAGTAATATATGCATAAATATCATTGACTTTCCTCCTGCGGTTGCTATGATGAAGACAGGAAAGGGGGTATTTATATGCCAGATGAGGCGGGAAATAAAAAAATAATTGTCGCCGGTCACATTTCCCTGGATATTACGCCGGTCTTTAAATGCAGTGACGGAAGGAAAATTTTAAGGTCCTTCCAGCCAGGTAAACTTTTAGAAGTGGGAAAAGCCAACATATGCGGAGGCGGAGCGGTTTTTAATACAGGCCTTGGGCTGCATGCGCTGGGAGCAGATGTTCTTTTAATGGCAAACACAGGGGATGATGACTTTGGACAGATCCTAAAAGGAAAGATACAGGAAAGAGGGTGTGAAAGCTGTATTACGGTTATTCCCGGAGAGGATACATCCTACACAATTGTTCTGGCACCAAAGGGGGTTGACCGGTTATTTCTTCATAATCCCGGTTGTAATGACACCTTTGGCTTTGAGCATGTGGATTTTAGTAAAATGGCAAAAGCAGCTCATTTTCATTTTGGTTATCCTACACTGATGAAACGGTTTTACCAGAATGACGGACTGGAATTAAAAGAGCTTTTTTACCGCATTAAAGAGCTTGGACTTACCACTTCGCTGGATTTAGCGGCGGTGGATCCGGAATCGGAAGCTGCATCCTGCCGCTGGGAGCGGATTTTTGATTCCGTGCTTCCCTATGTGGATTTTTTTGTACCCAGTATCGAAGAACTGGGGTTTTTGTTAAACCGTCCCCTCTATGAGAAATGGCAGGAAATTGCTGACGGCGATGATATTACCTCCATTCTCTCTTTAAAAAAAGATGTGGAAACCATTGCAGACCAGGCCCTGCAGCTGGGCGCAAAGGCAGTTCTTTTAAAATGCGGTGCAGCCGGAATGTACTTAAAGACAACTTCAAGACAGGCGTTTGCAGATGGACCGGATTTCTTAAAAGGCTGGGCAGATATTTCTTACTTCCAGAACAGCTTTCTGCCAGACCGGATTCTTTCCGCCACCGGAGCCGGAGATACCAGTATTGCCGCATTTATTAAAGCCATGCTGGAGAAACGTTCTCCAGAAGAATGTGTGAAACTCGCGTCGGCAACAGGTGCTTCCTGTGTGACTGCTTATGATACAGTAAGCGGGCTGTTGCCTTTTAAAACATTAGAGAAAAAAATCAAAAACGGGTGGGAAGAACAGAAACGAATCCTGCCATAAATGAAAAGGAGGAATTACATATGCTTGTTACCATGAAATCAATTCTTAACCTGGCAGAAGCCAGAAATATTGCTGTAGGTGCCTTTAATATTACTTCTCTGGAAGGAATCCAGGCAGTATTAGGCGCTGCGGAGGAAACCGGACAGCCGGTCATTTTACAGTTTGCACCTGTCCATGAAACAATTATTCCCCTTACCATAATGGGACCCATCATGGTTATGATGGCAGAACATGCGGCCGTTCCCGTAGCAGTACACTTAGATCACGGAGACGATTTTAAGAAGTTAAAACAGGCGCTGGACATGGGATTCACCTCCATTATGTACGATGGTTCCGCCCTTTCTTTTGAGGAAAATGCTGCAGGTACTCAAATTGCAGTGGAACTTGCGGCCGCATATGGAGCTTCTGTTGAAGGAGAAATCGGTGCAATGGGCAGAGAAGAATTCAAAAGCGTGGGAGAGGACGAGGGCAATGAAGCGGCCGAAAGCTGCTACACAGATCCCGATCAGGCCGAAGCATTTACTTCACTTACCGGAATCGACGCATTGGCCTGTTCCTTTGGCACGGTACACGGACTCTATTTAAAAAAACCCAATCTGGACCTTGACAGAATCAGCCGGATTCGGGACAAAGTGACTCTCCCCATTGTCATGCACGGAGGTTCCGGGATCAGCGATGAAGATTTTTATCAGTGCATCAAATGTGGGGTCCGTAAGATTAATTATTATACCTATCTGGCAAAGGCCGGAGGCATGTATGTGAAAGAAAAAGCCGCTAATGCAGAGGATGTGGTATTTTACCATGATGTGACCCTTTGGGGAGTGGAGGCAATGAAAAAAGACGTACTCCATACCATTAAAGTATTTTCTGGTATGAAACAGAAAGAGAGCTGAATGGGATGAAACGTTCTGAAGTTAACAAAGCCTTAAAGGATATGGAACAGATGATTCAGACATGTGGATTTTCCCTTCCGCCTTTCTGCAGCTTTACTCCCGGGGAATGGAGGGAAAAAGGACATGACTACGATGAAATACGTGACAATATGCTTGGCTGGGATATTACGGATTTCGGGCTTGGGGATTTTGACCGGACCGGTTTTTCACTGATTACTCTTCGAAATGGGAATGTAAAGCAAAAGAAATATACAAAAAACTATGCAGAAAAGCTGCTCTTCTTAAAAGAAGGACAGTCAGCCGCCATGCATTTCCACTGGACAAAAATGGAGGATATTATAAACAGAGGGGGAGGCAATGTGCAGATCCGTGTTTACGAATCCGACCCAGACGGAGGTTTTTCTGATTCTGACGTAACAGTTAACAGGGATGGAAGAACTTATATGGTTCCTGCCGGAACCGTGGTAACACTGCACCCTGGGGAGAGCATTACCATTTATCCTTATCTCTACCATGATTTTCATGTGGAACCCCATTCCGGTCCAGTGCTGCTTGGTGAAGTATCCATGTGTAACGATGATCAGGAAGATAACCGATTTTACCGGCCAATCGGCCGCTTCCCCAAAATAGAAGAAGACGAGCCCCCTTACCGCCTCCTTTGCAACGAATACCCTAATGTAGAGTAATTGTGCAATGTGATGAAATTTCAGGCATGGCCAATCCGGATTCACTTAATACAGCATATTGAATATGACAAATGTAATGAAAAACTAATTACATTGTGCACATGTTTTAAAAACGACAGAGTGTTATGATATTTATGCAGCATATAACACAATTATATAATGTATAAGGAGGATTTACCATGAAAAAAAGCACAAAAAAGCTTGCCGCAATTCTGATGTGCGCAGCACTTGCCGTAATGTCTGTGGCAGGCTGCAGCAATGGGGAACCAGAAACAAAGGCACCTGAATCAACAAAAGCAGCGGAGACCACAGAAACGGAAACAAAAGGTGAAACAAAAGCAGAGGCAAAAACAGAAACCAAATCTGCAGTAAAATCAGAATCTGCCGTAAACATGGCAGACGCAAATGTAAAAAAGAAAGATCCAAGTAAGCATTATAAATTCGGATATACCTGTATGGACGGTACCAATCCATTCTTTGTAACAATCGAAAAGACCATGAGGGAAATGATTGAAGCTCAGGGAGACGAACTGGTTTCAGTTGATCCGGCCAATGATGTAACTCTTCAGATTACCCAGGTTGAGGATCTGGTCTCACAGAAGATTGATGCCATGTTTATGAATCCGGCAGAAGCAGAAGGAATCCTTCCCGCTCTGGATCAGTTAAAAGAAGCTAAGATTCCGACGGTAGGCTTTGATACAGAAGTAGCTGATATGTCCTATCTGATTTCTTACACCGGCTCTGACAACTATAATGCAGGCTTCGTATGCGGAGAAGATTTAGTAAAGAAATGTCCAAATGGCGGAGATATCATTGTTCTTGATTCCCCAACCATGAATTCCGTCACAGACAGAACAAATGGATTTTTGGATGCCATTAAAAGCCATAACTTCAATATTGTTGCCCAGCAGGATGCAAAGGGAAATTTAGAGGTCTCCATGGGAATTGCAGAAGATTTACTTCAGGCTCATGGTAATGTGGTTGCCATCTTCGGCGGAAATGATCCCACTGCACTGGGCGCACTGGCAGCTGCAAATGCGGCAGGCATTAAGGACTGCAAAATCTATGGTGTAGACGGTTCTCCTGATATTAAGGCGGAAATTGCCACCGGTACTTCCCTCATTGAAGGAAGCGGCGCTCAGTCACCAGTTAAAATCGCTCAGTCTGCCGTTAACATTATGTACTCATACTTAAACGGGGAAGAAGTCGCTGACCGGTATCCCGTGGAAACATTCCTCATTACATCAGAGAATGTAAAGGATTATGGCACAGACGGCTGGCAGTAAATACAGATAAGAGGAGCCATGCCTCCTGGAACAAGCGTGTTACATGCAACGGGAGGCGGTGCCTTTTTTCCAGACTGGACGTCATAAATGGATAACGAACAGGCAGGTGAATATATGAGTGAAAAAATTCTGCTTCAAATGAAAAATATACACAAATCCTTCCCGGGAGTCAATGCATTGCAGGGAGTAGATTTTGAACTGTTCCCTGGGGAAGTTCATGCCCTTCTTGGTGAAAACGGAGCTGGAAAATCCACGTTAATCAAGGTATTAGGCGGAATTTATATTGCAGAAGAGGGAGAAATTTTCATTGAAGGACAGAACGTGGTTATTGACGGAGTAAATGCTTCTCATGCCAACGGAATTTCCATCATCCATCAGGAACTGGTACTGGTCCCTCATATGACCGTTGCAGAAAATATCTTTCTTGGACGGGAACCTGGGAAAGGTGGTTTTATAGACCATGAGACAATGGAGCGGGAAGCAGGAGCGCTTTTAGATGATTATCATATGAGCATCTCTCCGGGAGCCTTTGTCAAGGATTTAACCATTGCCCAGCAGCAGATGGTGGAAATCGTAAAAGCTATTTCCTACCGTTCAAAAATACTGGTCATGGATGAGCCAACCTCCTCCATATCGGATAAAGAGGTGGAATTTCTGTTTCAGACCATGCGTATGCTGACCCAAAAAGGTGTGGGAATTATATATATTTCCCATAAAATGGATGAGTTGGAGCAGATCTGCGACCGGGTGACTGTTTTAAGGGATGGCACCTATGTGGGAACAAAAGTTGTGAAGGACACTTCAAGAGATCAGTTAATCTCCATGATGGTCGGGCGGGAACTGACAAAATATTATACCCGGGATTATAGAGAACCGGGTGATGTTGTATTAAAATGTGAAAACATAACAGATGGCAAGATGGTAAAAGGAGCCAGCTTTGAACTGCGTCAGGGAGAGATCATCGGCTTTGCCGGATTAGTGGGCGCGGGAAGAAGTGAAACCATGAAATGTGTTTTTGGTCTGACTCCGTGTCTGTCCGGGGAAATCTATGTAAATGGAAAACCGGCAAAGATTAAATCTCCGTTAGATGCCATGAACTACAAAATAGCACTGGTGCCGGAGGACCGGAAGCAGGAAGGCCTTTATCCGGTGCAGAGCGTGCGCTTTAACTCCACAATCGAAGTGCTTAAATCTTTTATCAAAGGCATACTGGTCAATCAGAAAAAAGAAGATGAAATAACCGGAAAATATATTGAAATGATGGATACAAAGACTCCATCCCAGGAACAGCTGATTGGAAACTTATCCGGTGGAAACCAGCAGAAGGTCATGATCGGAAGATGGCTGGCCACTTCTCCTGACATCCTGATTCTTGATGAGCCCACCAGAGGTGTAGATGTAGGGGCGAAATCTGAAATATATGCAACCATGAATGAACTGGTCAAAGAGGGAATGTCAATTATCATGATTTCTTCCGAACTGCCGGAAATTCTTAACATGAGCGACCGGGTATATGTCATGTGTGACGGAAGAACCACCGGCTGTTTCCACCATAGCGAAAACATAACCCAGGAACAGATTATGAAGCTGGCAGCCAAGTAGGAAAGAGGGCGAAATCAGATGACAACAAGAATTCAAAAAAATGTAAAACAGTATTTAAAAGATAACATCGGAATTATCGGTGCACTGCTGATTCTGTGTATTTTCCTGTCCATATTTCCAAAAACCAGCGGTGTATTTCTGACACATAAAAATATATTTAATGTACTGAGGCAGATTTCATCCAACTTATTCCTTGCGTGCGGAATGACCATGGTTATTATTTTAGGAGGAATCGACCTTTCCGTAGGTTCCATTATAGCCCTGTCCGGCTGTGTTGCCGCAGGCTGTGTGGCACGTTATAATCTCCCCATATTTGCAGCGATATTAATCGGCGTTCTTATGGGTACGGCAGTTGGTATGGCAAACGGCGTGGTTATCTCCAAAACAACCATACCGCCGTTTATTGTTACACTTGCCACCATGAATGTGGCAAAAGGTCTGGCCTACGTTTATACAGGCGGTTCTCCCGTAAGAGTCGTTACGAAGAAATGGCAGTTTCTTGGTGCCGGCTACATTGGAGGAGTTCCCACACCTGTTATAATCCTGGTATTTGTGTTAATCATTACTGCAGTTATTATGAATAAGACAAAGCTGGGACGCCACATCTATGCGGTGGGAGGTAATTCCCAGGCCGCCAGATTCTCCGGAATCAGTACGGCAAGAGTAAAATTACTGGTACATACCTATTCTGGACTTATGGCAGGTCTTGCGGGTGTTGTTCTGGCTTCCCGTATGTATTCCGGGCAGCCCACTGCAGGAGACGGAGCAGAAATGGACGCCATTGCGGCAGTTGTGGTTGGAGGAACTTCCATGGCAGGAGGTTCCGGTAAAATCGGAGGCACCATTATCGGAGGACTGATTATTGGTGTATTAAACAACGGACTGAATCTTTTGAATGTCAACTCATTCTGGCAGTATGTGGTAAAGGGTATCGTCATTCTTCTGGCGGTATTTGTAGACTACTTGCGGAACAAGAAAAAGGGCTAGAATTCTTAAGAGAGCAGGGAGCGTTTCCTTAACAGTGAAACGCTTTTTGTGATATAATAAATAAAAAAATACGGGGGTGTTTATACATGAAGAGAAAGGCTGGGGTATTTCTCTTAATTGCACTGACTATAGCCTTGTTTACCGGCTGCAGCAGGAGGAAAGACGAAGCACCTCCTCACGAAGCGCTCATATTTGGTGCCACCTATATGACGCGGAATAATCCCTACTTTAATGTTTTGGGACAGGGGATTGAAGAAGTGGTGGAAGCCAATGGAGATATTCTTTTAACCAGAGATCCCTTGCAGGATCAGAAGAAACAGAATGAACAGATTGAAGAACTCATCGACGAAGGAATCAGCATGCTTTTCTTAAATCCGGTGGACTGGGAAGAGGTCCGTCCGGCATTACTTGCCTGTAAAAAAGCAGGTGTGGCAGTGATTAACGTAGATACCGTGGTAAAGGACCGGGATCTGGTTATATCCGTGATTGAAACGGACAACTATCAGGCAGGTCAGCTTTGCGCCCTGGATATGATGAAGCGCAGGAAATCTGCGGATATTGTAATACTGGATAATCCCATTCAGATGTCTATTACCTACCGGGCCCAGGGATTTACCGATGCCATTGCAGGTAATCCGGGTTACCGGGTGGTATACCGGCATGCGGCAGCAGGGGAAATAGAGGTTTCTTCCAAAGTGATGGAAGAGTTTTTAAACCAGAATAAAGGGTTTGATGTGGTTCTTGGGGGCAACGATCCCACGGCCCTTGGTGCGCTGGCAGCACTTCAGCAGGCCAGAAAGGAAGATGGAGTCCTGATCTACGGGATAGACGGTTCTCCTGACTTTAAGGCGATTCTGGACATGGGGTATGTGACCGGAACCAGTGCCCAAAGCCCCAAAGCCATTGGAAGGGTTGCTGCTGAAACCGCCTACCGGTACTTAAACGGAGAACCGGTGGACCCATATATCAGCCTGTCCAGTACTTTCATTACAAAGGACAATCTGGCTGAATACGAAATCGATGGCTGGCAGTAGGTGAGAGATGGAAGATAATAAATTTAACGGCAGGATCAGGATTTTGCAGACCGCAATCCTGGTTATTAATATTATATCCGTAATGGGGATCAGTATTTTTATATACGCTACCATCGAAAAAATCCGAAGAGCTTACGATGCCAGAGAATTTTTAAATGAAATTCAGTCCATCGTCTGGTATCCCTATGCAAAAATCTGGCTCTGTGCCCTGTTGTTAGGTTTTCTAACCTTAAGCATGGTGATCAGAGACCGGTTGTTTCCCAACAACAGCAAGGTTATTTTAACCAGTCTGGTTGCAGATTTTATTGCCTGCTTTGCCATTATCATTGAACTGAATTTTAACTATAACGGAATCCTGCTGCTGGTCTTTTCCAATGTTATTCTGTATGTGAAAAACGGAAAATCCAGATATATACTGGCAGCCGTTGCCATCGGAAGTTTTATTCTCGCCGATTATGAACTGCTGTCAATCTCTTACAGACTGTATTCCATACAGGATTATATCGCTTTTTACAGCGCCTCAAAACAGCAGTATTTTCTAAGTATTTATAACATTTTCATATCCTTGAATGTAATCCTGTTTGTTGCTTACTGTGTCAATATTATCAATGAGCAGCAGGGAAATATCGATGAAATACACGGATTAAACGAAAAACTCCACGATGTGAATGAACAGCTGCAAAAGTATTCTCTCATGGCGGAAAAAATGGCGGAAACCAGAGAACGCAACCGTCTGGCAAGGGAAATTCATGATACGCTGGGGCATACACTCACGGGGATTTCAGCCGGAATCGATGCCTGTATAACAATTATCGGCATTTCACCGGAACAGACGAAAAAGCAGCTGGAGCTGATATCGAAAGTCACCCGAGATGGGATTAAGGACATCCGCCGTTCTGTCAGCGAACTAAGACCCGATGCCCTGGACCGCTTCAGCCTGGAATTTGCCATTAATAAGATGGTAACAGACATCAATGCAGTATCCGAAACAAGAGTCTATTTTGACTGCAGGGTAAGTAATTTAAAATTCGGTGAGGACGAAGAGAATGCCATTTACCGTGTGGTTCAGGAAGGGATCACCAATGCCATACGCCACGGGCAGGCAAAGGAGATCTGGGTAACCATGAAAATGGAAAAAGAAGATATTCTGATACAGATTAAAGATAATGGAATTGGGTGTAAAGAAATGAAAAGCGGTTTCGGAACCAAGCATATGAAAGAGCGGATTCGTATGCTGAACGGAGCTGTTACATTTGATGGAAGTGATGGTTTTATCGTAAATGCAAGAATACCGATCCGGAGGGGAGAGACCTATGATTAAAGTATTGATTGCCGATGATCAGGAACTGATACGCCAGAGTCTGCAGATTGTCTTAAACAGCAGGAAAGATATGACCGTTACCGATGTGGCGTCAGACGGCCAGGAAGTGATGCGGTGCATCCGCAAAAATAAGCCGGACGTGATCTTAATGGATGTACGTATGCCTAAAATGGATGGGGTCCAATGCACAAAACTCATAAAGGAAAGCTGCCCTCAGATTAAAATCATCATTCTGACGACCTTTGACGATGATGAATATGTATACAATGCCCTGAAATACGGTGCCAGCGGGTATTTACTAAAAGGAGTCTCCATGGAAGAACTGGCCAATGCGATAACCACTGTTTACAATGGCTGGGCAATGATTAATCCGGATATAACAGCAAAGGTTTTAAGGCTGTTCTCCCAGATGGCAAAAGCCGATTACTCCATTACAGTCAAAGAAAAGAATATGGATGAGCTGACGAGAGCAGAATGGAAGATCATTGCCCAGGTTGAAAAAGGAGCAAGCAACCGGGAAATCGCCCGGACTTTAAACTTATCAGAGGGAACCGTACGAAATTATTTAAGCACCATTTTAAATAAATTGAATTTAAGAGACCGGACCCAGCTTGCAATCTGGGCAGTTCAGACCAACGTGAGAAATAAGGTGGAAGGGCGGCCCTTGGAAACAGAGGGCGCTTTATGAAAAAAAGGCACTTTATTTTAAGTGGGCTGATTGGTTTGCTTCTGCTTATGGCCTGCTTTTTTCTCTACAATAAAAACAGCCGTCCCGTTATCCTGGAATTTGGTATGTTTACCGGCAGCAACTGGGATGTGGCAAGTGCCAACAGTTTTAAAATATTCGACCGGGCCATCGCAGATTTCGAAAAAAATCATCCCAATGTGAAGATTCATTATTACAGCGGAATTGCAAAAGAGGATTACTCCGAGTGGTGTGCAGGAAAGCTTTTAGAAGGAAAAACGCCGGATGTATTCATGGTACTAGACTCTGATTTTGATAAGTTTACGTCTCTTGGAGTGATGAAGAATCTGGAAGATTTAATGTCCTCTGATGACAGTTTTCACAAAGAAGACTTTTTCGCAACTGCTTTGAATACCGGACGGAATGGGGGGCATCAGTATGCCCTCCCCTATGAAGTGGTTCCTACCCTGATGTTTGTTAATAAGTCTCTTCTTGCCAAAGAAGGAATTGATATGCCAAAGGAAGACTGGACCTGGGAAGATATGGCTGAGATCTGTCAGAGAGTTACAAAAGATACGGATCAGGATGGGCTTTTAGATCAGTTCGGTACTTATAATTACAGCTGGCGGGATGCCTTATATACGTGCGGGGGCAATCTATACGAGAACAATCAGGCTCAGATATCCTTTACTGACAGCCGGGTTTTAAATGCGGTTAAATACATCAAACGCCTGAATGATATTAATCAGGGGCAGAGCGTAACACAGGAAGATTTCAATGCTGGAAGAGTGGCTTTTATGCCCCTCACCTTTGCAGAGTACCGAACCTACAAAACCTATCCGTACCGGATTAAGAAATATACCAAATTTCAGTGGGACTGTATCACGTTTCCGGCAGATAAAGAAGGAGGGAATACATCCAAGGTAGATGCCCTGCTAATCGGAATCGGCAGCAAAACCAGACAGGAAGCCCTTGCCTGGGAATTTTTAAAACAACTGACCTATACCGTTGAAATGCAGATGGATGTTTACCGCTATTCCCAGGGAGTGCCTGCGCTGAGAGCAGTGGCCTCATCCCAGGAAGGGGTGGATTGCCTTCAGGAGGACATGGATGAAGGGGAACAGGTTATAAGCAGCACACTCCTGTGCCATGTTATTGAAAACGGAATCATCGAACCCAAGCTTCTCCAGTATCAGCAGGTCATGAATCTGGCGGATGGAGAAGTCTCCAAAATACTGCAGGAAAATAAAAATGTGGACAGCAGCATGAAGATCTTTCAGCGGACAGTCAGTAAATACTTACAGCAGCAGAAATAACTAAGATCAGATTTTAAATGTGTTTTCAAGGTTTACTTTGGCATAAACTTCTCTTGTAACTTTATTGGGGGTAGTGGAAAGAAAGGGATAAAAGTGGAATGTGTATAAAATACATATTCCGCTTTTTTTGTTGTGTAAGAATATAATATAATTTCAAGTACTGAAAATTGACTGGCGTTCGATTAAAACCATGGATCAGCTTCATGAAATGCTGCTGTCAGTAAAGGAACATTATCCCGATATGAACCTGATTGTCCCCCATGGCGGAAGAATCATACCACGTATGATTCAGGACCGGCTGGGCAATAACATTGGCGTATTGGTGGATAAAGACAAAGACAGCAGCGTGGTTGAAAACTTTTATAAGTCGGAATATTTTTATAACCTGTGTCTTCAGATGCGGGAATGGCATCAGCAGGGACTGTTTCTGGATAAAGCCTATATGGGTAAAGAAGACAGACAGAGTTATCTCGCTCAGGGAGATTCCTTTGGCAGTTTTTTAAATCTTTCAGAGATTTCAATTTTTAACATTGCCCGCTATGTGGAATATCCCATGGCTGCTGTTCAGCTGGCTCCCCGAATTGCTGATTCAGACAGTTGTAATATGATCTGGTGTATCAGCCGGGACAGTAAGAATCCGGAACTGGCAATGAAGGTGCTTAATCTGATGTATACAGATGTGGAGATATCCCGCTTGCTTGCCTATGGCCAGGAAGGCATTGATTATGAATTTGCTGCAGCGGGGTATGTAAAACCGGCAGAAAATTCAGATTACATACCTGCCGGGCAATGGACCTCTAAGGTGTGGAGCTGGCCGGTAGGAGTGGAAATTGAGCAGTGGCAGGAAGAGGAAGAGCTGCTGGATTATGTGGTGTTTTGGGAGGAACCGGTTAAGGATTCTCCTGCTCTGGGATTTTTGTTTGATGTATCAGAGGTAAGGGTGGAGGTGGATGCCTGTCAAAATATTATTGACAAATATGAGAATGCCCTTCTATGCGGAGAACTATGGCCAAAAAACGGAATCGAATCTTTTAACCATGAACTGGAGATGGCAGGAATAGACCGGGTAATCGCTGAGAAACAGAGGCAGCTGGATGCATTCATGGAAAAATACCGGTAAATGAAACATATCATGTCTGGAAGGACCCTGGACATGATATGTTCCGATTCATAAATATACAACTTCATTGCAGAAGTTTTTCCTTACCAATGAAATTAAATACTGGTCAGCCCTGGATAAAAATCCGCCGTTTAAAGATGTAATACACAGATCCCAGTTAGGGCTGTATTTATCATCAATGGACAGAAGAGTCGGGGGATTTTTCAGCTGTGTGATTCTTGCATAGTCATCCGGAAGAAGTGTTACTCCAAGACCCTGCCCTGCCAGTCCAAAAGCGGTTTCATAATTTTTCAGAGTAAGGAGAATATTAGGCTGACTGATTCCAGCTTTACTTAAAATGGTATCTGTCACCTGGCGGATTCTCTGCTGTTTATGTACCATAATAAAAGGCTCATTCTTCAGCAACTTTAAATCCAGAACCGGATAAGAATAGCCTTCTTTTTTTATGGCTTTTTTTACAAGGGGATGAGAGCCTTCAAGCGCGATTATAAAAGGATCTCTTGACAAAATCTCATTATAAAGCTGGGGATTCGTCAGTTCCTTGGGCGCATGAAGAATGGCGAAATCCAGCTCCCCTGCCAAAAGCCTGGATTCCAAATTGGCTGTAATTTCTTCACAGATAGAAAGTTGAATTTGCGGACAGTTTTTTTTGAATTCTGGAAGCACCGCCGGAAGAATAATAGTGCTTAAATGATTGGTGATTCCCATCTGAATCCGTCCTGTCTTTAAATTATTAATGTCACTGACTTCCGTCTCAAAGTCATCGTATATTTTTAGAATTTTGCATGCTATCTGGTAATACCGTTCTCCTGCATAGGTTAAAGTAAGTCCTGCTGAAGTTCTGTTAAAAAGCTTGGTAGCCAGAGAGTCCTCAATTCTCTGAAGGGACTGACTGAGTGAGGGCTGGGCAATAAATAGTTTCTTGGCCGCCTGGGAAATGCTTTTTTCATCGGCTACTGTCTTTACATATAAAAGTTCTCGGCTGGTCATAGTTACTCCTTCTTACAGTTCGTGCTAGTACTTACAGTATAAAGCAATATCCGGTAAAAGAAAAGTTTTTAAATAGATAAAACCTATAAGAGCTATAAGGTACATGGTATTTGCCTATATGGCGGAACGGTTATATAGTAAAAGCATAATTACTTTCATAACTCAGGAGGGTTTCACATGGTTAAATTATACGAAAGCGGAGTCTATCTCATAAATGGAACGGAGGTTGTTCCGGAGAAAGACATTGAAAAAACAGGTTCTTTCACTGGCAGGACAGTAAATAAAGAGGAAGCAAAAACAGGTACCATTGCTTATTCCATATTAGAGCCACATAACACCTCTGGTGATATGTCACATTTAAAGTTAAAATTCGACGCCATGGCATCTCACGACATTACATTTGTGGGTATTGTACAGACAGCGAAGGCCTCCGGAATGAAGAAATTCCCCATTCCTTATGTGCTGACCAACTGCCACAATTCTTTATGCGCAGTTGGTGGTACGATCAATGAGGATGATCACATGTTTGGACTTTCTGCCGCAAAAAAATACGGTGGAATCTATGTACCTCCTCATATTGCAGTGATTCACCAGTATATGAGAGAGATGCATGCCGGCTGCAAAAGCATGATATTGGGATCCGATTCCCACACCCGCTATGGAGCGCTTGGAACCATGGCAATCGGAGAAGGCGGCGGAGAACTGGTAAAACAGCTTTTATGCGATACTTACGACGTTGCCTATCCGGGAGTCGTAGCCATCTATCTTACCGGTAAGCCCCAGCCATGTGTAGGTCCCCAGGATATTGCCCTTGCAATCATCGGTGCTGTATTTAAAGAAGGATATGTTAAAAATAAAGTTATGGAGTTTGTGGGACCTGGAATTTCTTCCATGAGTACGGATTTCAGAAATGGCATTGATGTAATGACAACAGAAACCACCTGTTTAACCTCAATATGGAAAACAGATGAAGATACCAGACAGTTCCTTGCCCTACATGGAAGAGAGGATTCCTATAAAGAGCTGAGTCCGGCGGACGTTGCATATTATGACGGCTGCGTATATGTGGATTTAAGCACAGTGAAGCCAATGATCGCCCTTCCGTTCCATCCAAGTAATACTTATGAAATAGATGAACTGAATGATAATCTTTCTGATATCCTTAGGGAAGTTGAAAAAGAAGCATTAAGAATCAGTGACGGACGCGCTTCCTTCTCATTAACAGATAAAATTATAAATGGAAAGCTTATGGTTCAGCAGGGAGTGATTGCCGGCTGCGCAGGGGGTAATTATACGAACGTTGTGGAAGCGGCAAATGCATTAAAAGGAAAAACCTGCGGAAACGGAGAATTTTCTCTTGCTGTTTACCCCTCCTCTCAGCCGGTGTTTATTGATCTGGTAAGAAAAGGTATGATAGAAACACTGATGGAAGCAGGAGCAGTCATTCGTACAGCATTCTGTGGCCCCTGTTTTGGAGCGGGAGATACTCCATGTAATAATGGCCTCAGCATACGGCACACTACCAGAAACTTCCCAAACAGAGAAGGATCCAAGCCTGGTGACGGACAGATGTCTGCAGTTGCATTAATGGATGCCCGTTCCATTGCTGCCACAGCGGCAAACGGCGGTGTATTAACCTCTGCAGCAGAATTTGACTGCTGGAATCAGATTCCGGATTATCACTTCGATAAAGCCGTTTATGACAAGCGGGTATATTACGGATATGAAAAAGGGGATAACACAAACGAACTGGCGTATGGTCCGAACATCAAGGATTGGCCGGAAATGAGCGCACTTACTGACAACATACTTTTAAAGGTCTGCTCAAAGATAATGGATGAGGTAACAACGACAGACGAACTGATTCCATCTGGGGAAACCTCTTCTTACCGTTCCAATCCCCTTGGCCTTGCAGAATTTACATTGTCCAGAAGAGATCCCATGTATGTAGAGAGAACCAAAGAAGTGGCCCGTCTGGAGAAAGCAAGAATAAATGGAGAAAATGTATGTTCTGCTGAACCAGAGCTGGAGCGCGTATTTCAGGTAATCCGCTCCTCCTTTCAGAATTTAACCGTTGATCCGGAAGAGACAGAAATCGGAAGCATGATTTATGCAGTAAAACCGGGTGATGGCTCAGCCAGAGAGCAGGCCGCCAGCTGCCAGAGAGTAATTGGCGGATTAGCGAATATTACGAAGGAGTATGCAACCAAGAGATACCGCTCCAATGTAATGAACTGGGGAATGATACCGTTCCAGATGAAAGATGAACCGGATTTTGAAGTGGGAGATTATATCTTTGTCCCAGGAATCAGAAACATTCTGGATGGTGATCTGACGAATATTAAGGCTTACAAAATTAACTGCGATAATGTATCACCAATGACACTTACCATCGCAGACATGACAAAGGATGAGCGTGAAATCGTGAAAGCCGGATGTCTGATCAATTTTAATAAAAACAGAAACAAAAGATAAATCAGGAGGAACTATCATGCAGATTTTAAAACCGGCTATGGCTGGAACACTGGAATCCAGTGATGCCCAGGTAATGGTCGAACCTGGAGACGGAGTCATTGAATTCCACTTACAAAGTTCTGTTATCAACCAGTATGGAAACCAGATTAAAAAGGTTGTTTACGAAACGCTTAACAACCTGGATATTCATGATTTGAAGATTTCAATTATTGATAAGGGAGCCCTTGACTGTACAATAAAAGCGAGAGTGGAAGGAGCCGTCTTCAGAGCTGCTGATGTATACGAAGATCTTCCGTGGGGAGGTGCAATCCGATGATACATCCTGAAAAAAAGAGATTGAGAAGAAGTATGATGTTCTTAAACTGTCAGAAGCCCGGACTGATTAAGGATCCCTATATCTATAAACCGGATTCCATGATTCTTGACCTGGAAGATGCTGTAGCAGAAAATCAAAAGGATGCAGCCCGTTTTTCTTTATTCCATGCGCTTCGGGAAATCGATTACCATGGAGTGGAACGCGTCGTGCGCATCAATGGTCTGGATACAAATCTATGGAAGGAAGACATCATGGCAGCCGTCGCAGGAGGCTGTGATGCAATCCGGATCCCAAAGACAGAGCGCCCTGAAGATGTCAGACTGGTAGAAGAAGTGATTGAACTGGCAGAGGCCAGATTTAACCGTCCAATGGGATCCATTCTGATTATGGCGGCACTGGAGTCTGCAAGGGGCATTATGAAAGCGCTGGATATATGTGAATCCTCTGAACGATTGTTAGGGGTTGCCTTGTCAGGAGGAGATTATACCAAAGATCTTCAGACGCGTATTACCGGCACAGGAGTGGAACTGATGGGTGCAAGACAGAATATGCTGATTGCCGCAAGAGCTGCAAAGGTACAGTGTTTTGATACAGTTTACACAAACCTCGATGATATGGAAGGCTTCCAAAAGGATGTAGAAACCATTCATCTCATGGGATTTGATGGAAAATCCATTATAAATCCAAGGCAGATCCCGATCGTACACGATATTTTCACCCCATCTGAAAAAGATATAATTTTTGCGGAAAAGGTTGTAAAGGAAATTGACGATAAAAAGGAAAAGGGAATCGGTGTATTTACGGTAGACGGTAAAATGATTGATATCGCATTCTATGATGGCGCAATGCGCACAATTTCACTTGCAAAAGCATCCGGAGTTTATAAGGGGGATTTATAAAAATGATAAACGCGGTTGGAAGAGAGATACCGGAAGAAATTTTAAAAATAACCGGAAAAGAAGTATTTAAAGGAAA
Organism: Lacrimispora sp.; assembly: GCF_031982545.1. Taxonomy (GTDB): domain Bacteria; phylum Bacillota; class Clostridia; order Lachnospirales; family Lachnospiraceae; genus Lacrimispora. The sequence continues at coordinate 51,267 of NZ_DALYXB010000015.1, read as the reverse complement.
TCAATACCGGGACAGCTATACATACAAAAAAAAGGGTCCTGAAACCAAATGTGTGATTAATAACACCGAAAGCAAGCTGGTTGAGAATATACACCAGGTTCTGGTTAAGTGTGGGATCAGGGATGGAATGACGCTGAGCTTCCATCATCATTTCCGCGAGGGTGACTATATTATTAATATGGTCATGGAAGAAGTCTATAAGATGGGAATGAAAGACATAACAATTTGTGCCAGCTCCCTGGGAAAAGCACACGATCCTATCGTTCCTTATATTGAAGAGGGAGTCATTACAGAGATTCAATCCTCTGGCGTACGCGGTAAGATCGGGGAAGCAATATCAGCAGGAAAATTACAGGGCCTTGCCATTATGCGTTCCCATGGTGGCCGTGTAAGAGCCATTGAATCAGGAGAGACCAGAATTGATATTGCTTTTATCGGAACACCAACCTGTGACGATTACGGCAACTGCCGCGGCATCGGTGGTAAAAATGACTGCGGTGTTCTTTCTTATGCAGTTGTGGATGCGGATTATGCAGATAAGGTTGTTGCAATTACAGACTGTCTGGTGCCGTTTCCCAATTTTCCCGCACACATCAGTATGACAAAGGTAGATTACGTTGTTGTTGTGGATGAAATCGGTGATTCTAAAAAAATAGCAACTGGAGCAGCAAAGCCCACTACTGATATGAGAAAACTCATGATGGCAGAATATTGTACCCAATTTGTTACCCATGCACCTTATTTTAAAGATGGATTTTCCTATCAGACGGGGGTTGGAGGAGCATCTATCGCATCTACCATATCTCTTGCAAAAATTATGAAGGAGAAGAATATCCGAATGCGTTTTGGTGTCGGGGGACTGACAAAACCCATGTGTGATCTGCTGGTCAATGGCCAAGTGGACTGTCTGCTGGATACCCAGGACTTTGATCTGGCAGCGGTTGAATCAGTAAAGGATTTAAAGCATTTCCGGATTTCTGCCGGCGAATATGCAAACCCGTTTAATAAAGGCGCTGTTGTAAACAAACTTGATTTTGTTATTTTAGCAGCACTAGAGGTAGATGTTAATTTTAACTGCAACGTAGTGGTGGATTCAAATGGTATGATTACCGGTGCGCAGGGCGGACATCCCGATACGGCAGCAGGTGCGAAATGCAGCATCGTCATAGTTCCCCTTCTTCAGGGCAGAACACCTGCTGTGTGCAGTGAAGTTACCACCGTAACCACACCGGGTGAAAGCATTGATGTAGTTGTTACTGATTACGGAATTGCGATCAATCCTAAGAGAAAAGATCTTATTGCATGTATGAAGGGTGTAGATCTTCCATTTAAAACAATTGAACAATTACGGGATATTGCTTATTCCATAGCCGGAGAGCCTCAGAAGGTTGAGTTTGGTGACAGGGTGGTAGGTATTATTGAAAGCCGGGATGGTACGATTATGGATGTTGTCCGACAGGTGAAACCCTTTGAATTTAGTATATAAACCTGAAATTTTAATCGGGCAGCTTGCAATAGCGGCGCTGCTGGAAGAAGTTTATACGGCACCAAAACCCGGACTGGTGGATCCTTATTCCAATGGTGCCCACAAAGATATGAATCTTGATACATTTAAGGAAAGCGCCAAAGCCATAGCACCCTGTTTTGAAGAAATGGCTCTCTTGGGGATTCTCATGTACGAGGAACCGGAAAACCTATTCCCTGTAATCCGCCGGACCGGACAAAAGGCTGAACAGGCAATGTATGAGGCAACAGGCGGAGTTAATACCCATAAGGGAGCCATCTTTACTTTAGGAATTCTCAGTGCTGCCGCCGGAGTCTGCTGCAGAAAGCTGCGTCGTATTACTTTAGATACTTTATTGGAGACAGAGCAGAAGATGACCAGAACAATACTTCTGGGCGAGCTGGAACAGTTAAAAAGCCGCGCTCCGAAAAGCAGCGGAGAACGCAATCTTTTTCAATACGGTTCCAAAGGAATCCGGGGAGAAGCTGCGGAAGGATATCCCTCTATAAGAAATTACGGACTTCCTGTCTTAAGAAGGGGAATTCGCTCCGGACATAGCTGGAATCAGGTTAAGATCCAGGTTCTTATGACTCTTATGTGCAGCGTAGAGGATGGCAATATCCTGGCAAGGACTGGCATGGAGGGGTTAAAACAGGTTCAGTCTGCAGCCTGTACTTTTTTAAAAACCGGAGGTGCCTATGCAGCCGGAGCAGAGAAGAAACTTGAGTTACTGGATTTACATTTTACAGAAAAAAATTACAGCAGCGGTGGATGTGCCGATCTGCTGGCTGCCACTATTTTTATAAACAGTCTGACAGAAACATTCAAAGATAGGAGGGATTTCATTGCAGGAAGGAAGGCTATTCAACGGCAAAGAATTGGAGCAGCTGAAAAATTTTCTGGAATTCATGGGGCTTAACTATGACGAGGGTATTGAACACAGTGTGTGCCTTTTCAATGATGATTCTGAAATTATCGCTACCGGTTCCGTGGATCAGAATGTACTGAAATGCATTGCGATCCATCCGGACTATCAGGGGCAGGGACTTGCAGGAACACTGGTATCTGAACTTATTCAGTATCTGTATGAACGCGGGCGCACTCACATCTTTCTGTATACGAAGCCGCTAAATGAAATCATGTTTTCGGATCTGGGCTTTTATACCATTATTAAAACTACCAGAATACTGTTTATGGAGAACAAGGTTGGGGGCTTTTCTTCATGGCAGAAAAGCCTGACAGAAGAAACACCAGTTTGTGCATTGAGTCCCAAAGCTGACATTGGCTGCATCGTAGCGAATTGCAATCCCTTCACACTGGGACACCGGTATTTGATCGAAGAGAGCTTAAAAGAATGTGATTATCTGCATTTATTTGTTCTCTCTGACAAAAGAAGCTTTTATCCCCCTGACTTAAGGTATCAGATGGTAAAAGCAGGTGTCTCGGATTTACCCAGGGTAATTCTCCATAAGACGTCGGATTATATTGTATCTGCCGCCACCTTTCCTACTTATTTTATGAAAGAAAAGAGTGTGGCTCAAAAGGCAAACTGCCAGCTGGATTTAGAATTATTCGGACGCCTTATCGCTCCCGGACTTTTTATCAGAAAGCGTTTTGTTGGAACAGAACCCACCTGTAAAGTCACCGCTGTTTATAATCAATCCATGAAAACGCTGCTTCCTGAATTTGGGATTAATGTGATAGAGATAGAGAGAAAACAGGCAGCAGGCACCGCCATCAGTGCCTCATGCGTGAGAGATTACATAAGGACTGGCAATTATGAAGCGGTAAGGAGTCTGGTACCAGAGAATATATTAAGTTACGTATTGATGAAAGGGGGTGGATCCATGTACGAGGTGCAAAAAACAGGTAGTTTAAAAAAGATCTTTGGTCCTTATATCAATTCATCAATCTCCAATGAAGATTCCAGTAAGGATAAGAGCGAAAAAGAGCAGGCGCTTTTTGAAATGGTTGACGATTATATCGAACAAGCTTAATAATATATATTTTATATGAATAGGACTGTTGTCCCAGTGAATAATTAATTTACTGGAGCAGCAGTCTTGTTTTTATGAAAAAATGATTGACAAAAATATTGCACAGTTGTATTATTGTATTAAGTCATTAGTACAGTAATACAATATGATGTGAGGAGGAATAAAGAATGTCATGGGAACTTAAGAATGACCGCCCTATTTATATTCAATTAATCGAGCAGATTCATTTCCGGATCATTTCCGGAGAATACGAAACTGGTTCCAGGCTTCCAAGTGTCCGGGATTTAGCCGCTGAAGCTTCCGTTAATCCCAATACAATGCAAAAAGCACTTTCGGAACTGGAGCATAGTGGTTTGCTGGTTACCAATCGTACCAGTGGGCGTTTTATTACGGAGGATCAATCAATGATACAGAAAATGAAGCTGGATCTGGCAAGAGAACAGCTGGAAAACTTTATGGAACAATTAAAAAAACTGGGTTTTAGCGACGAAGAGGTCAAAACGTTTATCCTCGAATCGGTACAGTAAATCATATTCATATATGGGAGGTAATCAGTATGAATCCATTACTTGAATGCAGTGCCTTAAGCAAACGCTATGGCAATGTAACTGCTTTATCAGACATTAATCTGACATTAGAAAGAGGTAAAATTATAGGTCTGTTAGGACCCAACGGAAGTGGAAAAACCACATTAATCAAGCTTATTAACGGGTTACTGGTTCCATCAAAGGGCCAGCTTTTAATCAATGGCACAGCACCCGGAACAGAGACAAAAAAAGTAGTGTCCTATCTGCCGGATAAGACTTACTTAAACAATTGGATGAAAGTGAAAGATCTGCTAAATTTCTTTGAAGATTTTTATTATAATTTTGATAAAAAGCGTGCCTTTGACATGTTGGAAAAACTTCATATTAATCCCAATGATTCTTTAAAGACAATGTCCAAAGGCACAAAAGAGAAAGTACAGCTAATTCTTGTTATGAGCCGCAATGCTGACTTATATGTTCTGGATGAGCCAATCGGCGGTGTAGACCCTGCCTCCAGAGATTATATTCTGGATACCATTATAAGCAATTATAATGAAAATTCAACCGTCCTCATTTCTACTCATCTGATTGCAGATGTTGAAAATGTACTGGATGAAGTGATTTTCATTCAAAATGGAAGCATCAACCTTCAATCATCAGTGGATGATATCCGTATGAAAGAAGGCAAATCTGTTGATGCATATTTCAGGGAGGTATATAAATGTTAGGAAAATTAATTAAACACGAACTAAAGGCAACTGCGCGCTATTTTCTACCCTTGTTTTTAATTGCAATTGTGCTGACGCCAATTACCAGATTTACACTCTGGATCGGAAATTACCCTAAGATTTTACAATTTATCCCTACTGTTATTGTTTTTGTATATGTAGCTTCCCTGATTATGGTTGCCAGTGCAAGTATACTGCTGATTATTTATCGTTTTTATAAAAGCATGGTAACTGACGAAGGGTATTTAATGCATACTCTCCCGGTTTCTTCGGAAAGCCACATATTGTCGAAGCTGACTGTGGCAAGTATATGGACCGTCAGCAGTTGGCTTGTTATATTTATCTCAATATTCGGTATGTTTTTCACACCAGATCGTTTATCCCTGTTAATCGATAAACTTTCATATGCCTGGTTCTATTTTAATTCCACAGTAAACAGTTCACTGATGGCCCTGCTTATCATAGAAATTATTTTTATAGTAATACTGGGGATATTTACGGCACCTCTGATTTACTATGCTTCCATCGCAATCGGTCAGGTAATCAGCAAGAATAAAATATTAGGTTCCATAATCGGATTTTTTATTATCCAGGTTGTTTCACAGATTATAAGTGTTATCTTAATGGTACCGGTTGGTTTTTATGGTGACAGGGTCAGTGATTCGGCAAACTCCATGCTATCCTTTTTTGTGAATTTCTTTTTCCCAGTAACCATCCTCCTCGCTGTATTTACGCAGATAATCCTTTTTGGGATTACCGATTATATTTTCAAGAAAAAACTTAATCTGGAATAGTAATGGGCGTTGATTCTTATTGGGAATCAACGCCTTCTTTCTGGCAGATATGGCGCAGAATGTCAGATTTTGTTCCAAATTCTGCAGTTTTAGCAAATAGTGTTGCTTAATCCTATAAAGTATTTTATAATTAAACTTTGTGGTGATTGCTGATATTTTTCCGTTTTTACACATACGATCCAATCACACAGAATTAATAATAATGTGCATCTGGCACAATTCAAAAAAGGAATAAATATGAGAAAATTAGCTTTATCTGATGAAATACTATTAAGTATTGAAAAGCCTGCCCGATATATTGGGAATGAAGTCAATATGGTAAGAAAGGACACTGATACTGTAGACATCCGTTTTGGTATGTGTTTCCCGGATGTTTATGAAATTGGAATGTCTCATCTTGGAATGCAGATTTTATATGATATGTTTAACAGAAGAGAGGATATCTACTGTGAACGTATTTTTTCTCCATGGACTGATTTAGATAAGATCATGAGAGAAAAAAAGATCCCTCTTTTTGCATTGGAATCACAGGATCCTATTAAGGAATTTGACTTTATTGGAATCACACTTCAATATGAAATGTGTTATACAAATATTCTGCAGATCCTTGATCTTGGTCAGATTCCCCTTCATGCCAGCGAAAGACAGGAGAGCGATCCGATTATTATCGGTGGGGGTCCCTGTGCCTATAATCCTGAGCCTCTTGCGGAGTTTTTCGATATGTTCTATATTGGAGAGGGAGAAACCGTTTATTTTGAACTGATGGACCGCTACAAAGAGAACAAGAAAAAGGGCGGAAGCCGGAGAGAATTTCTTGAGATGGCAGCTGAGATCGAAGGAATCTATGTTCCTTCTTTTTATGATGTATTCTACCATGAGGATGGTACGATCAAAAGCATGACTCCCAACAATCCCCATGCAAAGGCAACCGTAACGAAACAGCTGGTTGTTCATATGGATGATGCTACCTACATTGAAAAACCGGTTGTTCCATTTATAAAAGCAACTCAGGACCGTGTTGTTCTGGAGATTCAAAGAGGCTGCATCCGTGGCTGCCGCTTCTGTCAGGCAGGCAACGTTTACCGGCCAATGCGGGAACACAGCCTTGAGTATTTAAAAGATTATGCATATAAGCTGCTAAAGAATACTGGTCACGAAGAAATTTCCTTAAGTTCCTTAAGCTCCAGCGATTACAGTGAACTGGAAGGAATCGTTACGTTCCTCATTGATGAATTCAAGGGGAAAGGCGTGAATGTTTCCCTTCCGTCTCTTCGAATTGATGCTTTTTCACTGGATGTTATGAGTAAAGTTCAGGATATCCGTAAGAGCAGTCTTACCTTTGCACCGGAAGCTGGCTCTCAGAGACTTCGTGATGTAATCAACAAAGGACTGACCGAAGAAATCATTTTAAAGGGTGCAGGCGAAGCATTCCAGGGCGGCTGGAACCGGGTTAAGCTTTATTTCATGCTTGGGCTTCCTACAGAAACCGTAGAAGATATGGAAGGAATCGCTGAACTTTCGGAAAAAGTGGCGGAAGTTTATTATGAGATCCCCAAGGATCAGCGAAACGGAAAAGTACAGGTTATTGCCAGTTCTTCTTTCTTTGTACCAAAGCCATTCACACCTTTTCAGTGGGCAAGAATGAGCACCAAGGATGAGTTTTTACAGAAAGCTTATCTTGTGAAAGATAAATTCCGCACCATGCTGAATCAGAAGAGCTTAAAGTACAACTATCACGAGGCTGATTTAACTGTTCTGGAAGGTGTTCTTGCAAGAGGTGACAGAAAGATATCAGCTCTCATTGAAGAGGTTTATAAAAATGGTGCGCTCTATGATTCATGGTCTGAGCACTTTAAAAATGATGTATGGATGAAAGCCTTTGAAACCTGCGGGCTGGATTCTGATTTCTATACCATAAGAGAAAGAAGCTTGGATGAAACATTCCCCTGGGACTTTATCAATGCCGGAGTCTCCAAGGAGTTTTTAAAGAGAGAATGGCAAAATGCCATTGGAGAGAAAGTCACCCCCAACTGCCGCATGCAGTGTATAGGCTGTGGTGCCATGAGTTTTAAAGGAGGTGTCTGCTATGAAAATCAGAATTAAATTCACCAAACAGGGTCCAGTTAAATTTATTGGTCATCTCGACGTAATGCGTTATTTCCAGAAAGCAATGCGAAGAGCGGACGTGGAAATTAAATACAGCGAAGGTTTCAGTCCTCATCAGGTCATGTCATTTGCAGCACCTCTTGGAGTCGGTCTTACCAGCAATGGGGAATACATGGATATAGAGGTTCACTCCATGACAGACTGTGACACCCTGATGAAACAGTTAAATGATGTGATGGCAGAAGGTATTTGTGTTACTGAATGCCACCTGTTAAATGATAATGCAAAAAATGCCATGTCTCTGGTTGCTGCCGCTGACTACACAGTCACATTCCGGGAAGGAAAAGAGCCAGAAGATATAAAAGGATTTTTTGAGGGTCTTCTTAAGTTTATCAATCAGGATCATATAATGATTGTGAAAAAATCAAAAAAGGGAGAGAGAGAAGTAGATTTAAAAAATTACATCTACCAGCTTTCTGTATCCGACAATAAAATTTTTATGAAAATATCAGCAGGAAGTGCAGATAATTTAAAACCCGAACTGGTAATGGAAGCTTATGACCGGTGGAGAGGGGAAGCCAGTCCTGAGTTTGCATTTTGTATCCAGAGAGAAGAAGTTTACGGGAATACAGGTGATGAAGCAAATCCTGTTCTTGTCCCTCTGGGTCTCATAGGAGAATCCGTTGAATAAATTGATCATTACCAGATGGAATGGGTGTATTATCACTCTTTTACAGTCAGGGAAGGAAACCCTGCAAATTGATATTGAGCCAGAAGAAAGCCATTCTTTCTTAGGAAATATCTATATTGGCAAAGTAAATAACATTGTGAAAAATATCAATGCTGCATTTGTGGACATTGGGAACGGGCAGATGGGTTATTTAAGTCTTGGTGACTCATCTGTTCATTTTGCCGACGGCCATATGTTTGACGGGAAACTCCGCCAGGGAGATGAAATAGTTGTTCAGGTGGAGCGGGATGCGGTAAAGACGAAAGCTCCGGTTCTTACAGGTAATTTAAATATTACCGGCAGATACTTTGTTCTCACTTCAGGAAAAAAGCAGATCGGTTTTTCAGCCAAAATCCAGGATTCAGGCTGGAAGCTGCAAATGAAGGACTATCTGGAAGGTGAAAAAGAGGATTGGGGTATCATTGTCAGAACCAATGCTTACAGCGCTCCCATGGATTCCTTAAAAGAGGAACTCCAACTGTTAAAAGGACGTTTATCTGATATCCTTACTCATGCCGGACACAGGACCTGCTACAGCCTGCTATACGGTTCCGCGCCCTCCTATTTAAGTGGTCTGCGTGACAGCTTTCAGTCATCTCTGGAGTCGGTGGTAACCGATGAGCAGGATATTTATGACGCAATAAAAGAATATTTAAGTGAACACCAGCAGGAAGATCTCCATTTGCTGACTTATTATGAAGATTCACTGCTTCCTCTTAAAAAGCTGTACCGGATTGAAAAAACCATGAGTGAAGCCCTTGGAAAAAAGGTCTGGATGAAGTCCGGAGGATATTTAGTCATTGAACCCACAGAAGCTTTAGTGGTGATTGATGTAAATACCGGTAAATATTCAGGTAAAAAGGCACTTCGTGAAACCATCATGAAAATCAATCTGGAAGCTGCCGAGGAAATCGGACACCAGATCAGACTTAGAAATTTATCAGGTATTATTGTGATAGACTTTATTGATATGGAACGGGAAGAAGATAAAAAGTTCCTTTTAAAGCGACTTGAGGAAATCGTCTCAAGAGATCCCGTTAAAACCACAGTTGTTGAAATAACCAAATTAAATCTGGTTGAACTTACAAGAAAAAAAATAAGAAAGCCCCTTTGCGAGCAGGCGTTACAGATGAAGGAGAAGATTTCATTATGAAAATCATAATAGTGGGTTGTGGTAAAGTTGGGACAACCCTGGCAGAACAGTTAAACAAAGAACATCATGATATCGTCATTATCGATAAAAATGCCGGTGTGGTAAATTCCATTTCGGAGAGAATCGATGTCATGGGTGTCGTTGGAAACGGTGCAGTAAATAAGGTACAGATGGATGCAGGGATCGAAGATACAGATCTTCTAATAGCAACAACTAATTCAGACGAACTGAATATGCTGTGCTGCCTGATTGCAAAAAAAGCAGGTAACTGCCATACAATTGCCAGAATCCGAAACCCTGAATATGATTCCCAAATCGGCTACATTCGTGAAGAATTAGGCCTTTCCCTGGCGATTAATCCTGAAATGGCGGCTGCCATGGAAATTGCAAGACTGCTGCGTTTCCCTTCTGCAATTAAGATTGATACATTTGCAAAAGGGAAAAAAGAAATCTTAAAATTCATTGTTCCTGATCATTCTGTTCTTAATAATATGAAAGTCAGGGATGTTCTGGTAAGACTTAAGTGCAATGTCCTGATCTGTGCCATTGAGCACAATGCAGAGGTCATTATACCAGGAGGAGACTCCATAATTAGTGCAGGAGATAAGATATCTTTCATTGCATCTCCTGTCGAATCCAATGAATTCTTTAAACAGGTTGGAATTGACAACAATGTTATTAAAACAGCCATGCTGGTAGGCGGAGGCAAAATTACTTATTACGTAGCTAAAATGCTGGAAAACACAAAAATTAAAGTGAAGATTCTGGAGCAGAATGCAGAACGCTGTAACGAACTCAGTGAATTACTTCCAAGAGCCATGGTAATTAATGGTGACGCATCTGACCAGGAACTGCTTTTGCAGGAGGGGGTTGGCCAGATCGATGCATTCGCATCTCTCACTGGCTTTGATGAAGAAAATATAATGCTGTCCCTTTATGCAGCCAGCCAGTCGAAAGCAAAGCTGATTACTAAAATAAACAGGATTGCATTTGAAAATGTCATAGATTCCATGAACCTGGGAAGTATTATTTATCCCAAGCTGATTACTGCTGAAACCATTTTACAGTATGTCCGCGCCATGCAGAATTCCATGGGAAGCAATGTGGAAACACTTTATAAAATTGTAGCGGACCGGGCGGAAGCGTTGGAATTTAAAGTGGTGAATGAGCCCTGCATTGTAGGAATTCCACTGGAGAAACTGGAACTAAAAGATAATCTTCTGGTAGCTTATATTATGCGCAAAGGACGTTTTATCAGTCCACGCGGAAAGGATACCTTAGAAGAGGGGGACAGGGTCATCGTTGTTACAACGGTAACCGGACTGAATGATTTGAAAGATATACTAAGGTAGGAAAAGGCGATAGAGTAATGAATAAAAAAATTATCATTTATGTTTTGGGTTGGATCTTAAACATTGAAGCAGTATTTATGCTTCCCCCCTGTGTGGTCGCATTAATTTACAAAGAGACAAGCGGCATCTGGTTCCTTGCAGTAGCTTCAGTGTGTGGAGGAATCGGATTCTTATGTACCCGCAAGAAACCGTCCAATATGGTGTTTTTTGCAAAAGAAGGTTTTGTCTCAGTGGCATTAAGCTGGATCGTTCTCAGTTTCTTTGGGGCGCTTCCATTTTATTTCAGTAAAGAAATTCCAGTATTTGAGGATGCCATGTTTGAGGTAATCTCTGGTTTTACTACAACTGGTGCAAGCATTCTCCCTGATGTGGAATCACTTTCCAAATGTATGCTCTTCTGGCGCAGTTTCACCCACTGGATCGGAGGAATGGGAGTTCTCGTATTTATTTTATCCATTCTGCCTCTGGCCGGTGGGTACAATATGTATATTATGAAAGCAGAAAGCCCGGGTCCCTCCGTTGGTAAACTGGTCCCAAGAGTCAGGACTACTGCTAAGATTCTATATGGTATTTACCTGTTTATGACAGCGCTGGAAGTAGTACTGCTTATGATTGGCGGAATGTCATTGTTTGACTCTCTCACGATCAGTTTTGGTACAGCCGGTACTGGTGGATTTGGTATTAAAAATAATAGTATGGCATTCTATGACAGCTACTATTTACAGGGTATTGTCACCGTATTTATGATTCTTTTCGGTGTGAATTTTAATGTATATTATCTTTTTTTAACGCGTCACCCCAAAGATGCCTTATTCAGTGAAGAGGCGAGAGCTTATTTAGGGATCATCGGCGTCTCCATATTGTTAATTACAATCAACATTCACCGGGGATTTGGAAGTGTCTTTGCTGCATTCCATCATGCTGCATTCCAGGTAGCTTCCATTATTACAACCACCGGTTACTCCACGGTTGATTTTGATTTATGGCCTGAATTTTCCAAGGGAATTCTGGTAGTACTGATGTTTATCGGAGCCTGTGCCGGCAGTACGGGTGGAGGTATTAAAGTATCAAGAGTTGTTGTATTATTAAAAGCTGTTAAAAAAGAACTGGATTCTCTCATTCACCCAAGAAGCGTAAAAGTTTTAAAGCTGGAGGGCAAACCGGTAGAGCATCAGGTAATGAGATCAATTAATACGTTTCTTGGTGCCTATATCGTTATTTTTATCTTCTCAGTATTAATTGTCAGTCTGGATAATTTTGACTTTACCACAAATTTCACTGCGATTGCGGCTACTTTTAATAATATCGGCCCAGGATTGGCAGGTGCCGGTCCCGCCAAAAACTTTTCCCTGTTTTCACCGTTGTCCAAGTATGTCATGATGTTTGATATGCTGGCAGGACGACTGGAGATATTCCCTATGCTTCTTTTATTTGCACCATCTACATGGAAGAAGAGCTAAGTAGAAAAAGCCCCCGGAGAAAACTCCGGGGGCTTAGCAATTTTATAAAAGCAGAAATCAGGCTTTCTTTTTCTGGTGCCAGATCTTAAAATTAACTGCCGAAAGAACTATTACAAATATCACGTTAAAAACCAGGATGCTGATTGCCGCAACGATTCCCACACGGTCAGCCACACCGCCTACAAGCTGAGGCGTTATGATTCCTCCCATCGCAGATATTGCTGTGAGAAGAGACATTCCCAGGGTAGAACCCTGAATCAGAGGTCCGGCATTGGCGATACAGGTAGGATAAATACCGGAAAGAAAGAAACCAAGTCCAAGGAGAGAAGCTGTAACCAGAGGTAAGCTGTTAACTTTGATTAATATAAAAAAGCAGATAGCACTGCCAATGGAGTTAATCAGTAATATCGTGCTTCTATGTACTTTCTTAGACAAGGCGGCACACAGTAATCGTCCACCCATAATAACAAGCCAGGTTAGTGAAACGAGAGTTGTGGCAAATTCAGCGCTCATAACACCTGTATTCTGAAGATAAGTGACAAACCACCCATTAATGCAATTTTCTACTCCAAGATAAAAGAACAAAATAAAGGCAATGCAGTAAAATGCAAAGGAACGAAGAAATCCTTTGTTTCCAGCCACTGTACTTTTCGTTCTGCTCTTCCTTTCTTCGATTTCTTTCTGAGCCTGGTTTATTAAATCATAATTCATGGTTCCATATGAAATTGCGGATATAATAGTAAGAACTACAATCATATAGAGTGTCACTCGCCATCCAAATCCCAGTTTCATCATCATTGCCGTAATTAAAGGAGCGAGAAATGCACCGATTGCAAACGTACAATGAAGAATGTTAAGCTTTCCTGTGGCAGAATCTCCGTAAATATCATTGACTGCCGCATTGTTTAAAATTGTAATGCATCCCCTGGTAAAGCCGTAGAGCAGCATAACTGCGTACATGACTGGAAGAGGAGGCAAAAGACTTAAAACCAGGAGAGACGACGGCACAAAAAGTGTAACCAGAGTAATAGCCCTCTTTTTTCCCATAATTGGTACCATAACAGGAAAAATAAAGCTGGATGAAAGGTTGCCGATTGCCATGACTGATAATAGTCCTCCAGCTGCAAGAAAACTGATTCCAGCTTCTTTAATAATGGATGGAAGTATGGCTCCTATTACTAAAACAGCCATACCGCTGACAGCATATCCGTAGCAGCAACGGATAAATATTGAATTTCTTGGATCTGATTTCATTGGTATTACCCCCTTTTATTATCAAACATTGACCATTATACTAAGAGAAATGGAAAAATACAAGGAGAAGTCGTAAAACCCCCGTTTTTTCTAATAAATTTCCAGAAAAAATTATTGACATAACCGTTAAGGAATGCTATATTTATACAGTATGCCGCACAATGAGGTTAAAAAGTTTCTGATTATTCAGAGCACCATAGTTGGCGAGTAATGATAATAGGAGGTGCCATATGTACGCGATTATTGCAACAGGTGGTAAGCAGTACAAAGTAGCGGAAGGCGATATCATTAAAGTTGAAAAGCTTGGTGTTGACGCTGGTGAAGCTGTCACATTTGACCAGGTTCTTGTTGTAAACAATGGTGAATTAGCAGTAGGCTGCCCGACAGTAGCAGGTGCTACCGTAACAGGTACAGTTGTTAAAGAAGGCAAAGCTAAAAAAGTTATTGTTTACAAGTATAAGAGAAAATCTGGATACCATAAGAAGAATGGTCACAGACAGTCTTATACTCAGGTTAAGATCGAAAAGATCAACGCTTAATATGATAAGAGTAACCGTATTTGTTGATTCAGAACAACGTTATACAGGAATTGATATGTTAGGACATGCAGGGTTAGCTGATGATCATCAGGATGGACAAGAGCTTGTCTGTTCCGCTGTTTCAGCACTGACTTTTAATATGGCCAACAGTGTGGAGCAATTCACAGAGGATTCTTTCGAAGTAAACCAGGAAGAAAAGACAGGATCTTTTCAGTTTCGGTTTACCTCTGACATAAGTTCCGGGTCGCAGCTCCTTATGAATTCTCTGATATTCGGATTACAGGATATTGAGGAAGAATATGGAGAACCATATATTAAAATCCGATTTAAGGAGGTGTAAGTGATGTTAAAGATGAACCTTCAATTTTTCGCTCATAAAAAGGGTGTTGGTTCTACAAAGAACGGCAGAGATTCCGAGTCTAAGAGATTAGGTGCCAAAAGAGCTGATGGACAGTTCGTATTAGCTGGCAACATTCTTTACAGACAGCGTGGAACTCACATTCATCCAGGCATCAACGTAGGCCGCGGCGGTGATGATACATTATTCGCTTTAGTGGATGGCGTTGTGAAATTCGAGAGAAAAGGCAGAGACAAAAAGCAGGTTTCTGTTTATCCAAAAGCAATTAACGAATAATTGGACCGGCTTCATACCTTGACGTATGGAGCCGTTTTTTACGATACGCCCATTAATCTGAACATAGAATAATGGGATTCCGTTTTTTTATCACAAGAAAGGAAACAGGTGAATGAATGTTTGCCGATAGAGCAAAAATATATATAAGATCCGGAAAGGGCGGCGATGGTCATGTCAGCTTCCGGAGAGAACTTTATGTTCCCTGCGGCGGTCCTGACGGCGGTGATGGCGGCCGGGGCGGTAATATTATTTTTGAAGTGGATGAGGGACTTAATACATTAAGTGACTTCAGACACATTCACAAGTATACTGCACAGGACGGAGAACCAGGCGGAAAGCGCCGGTGTCACGGAAAAGACGGCGGCGACTTAATCATAAAAGTACCGGAAGGAACTGTTTTAAAGGATTTTGAATCCGGAAAAGTGATTGCTGATATGTCAGGAGATAATCGCCGTGAAGTTATTTTAAAAGGCGGCAGAGGCGGACAGGGCAATATGAACTTTGCAACCCCTACCATGCAGGCACCCAAATATGCACAGCCTGGACAGCTTTCTCAGGAACTCTGGGTGCAGATGGAATTAAAAGTAATCGCCGATGTAGGGCTTGTAGGATTTCCCAATGTAGGAAAATCTACTCTTTTATCACGTGTCAGCAATGCAAGACCTAAAATTGCCAACTATCATTTTACCACTTTAAATCCTCATCTGGGTGTGGTTGATATTGATGGAGGAAAAGGTTTTGTCATGGCAGATATTCCCGGTCTGATTGAGGGTGCTTCTGAAGGAGTAGGACTTGGACATGATTTCCTTCGCCATATTGAGCGGACAAGAGTACTGGTTCACGTTGTAGATGCTGCTTCCACAGAAGGACGTGATCCCGTTGCCGATATCAAAGCCATTAATAAAGAACTGGAAGCCTATAATCCTGAATTAATAAAGCGGCCTCAAATTATAGCTGCCAACAAAATCGATGCCATTTATGAAGATGGTGAGAGTCCTATCGATAAACTGAAAGCTGAATTTGAACCTCAGGGCATTAAAGTTTACCCGATCTCTGCAGTTAGCGGCCAGGGCGTTAAAGAGCTGCTCTATGCAGTATATGAACTGCTTAAAACCGTTAATTTAAGTCCTTTGATCTTCGAAAAAGAATTCGACTTAAAGAGTCTGTCAGGCATATTGCTGCCTTATTCAGTAGAAGTAACGGAAGACGGAGTTTATGTGGTAGAAGGTCCCCGTATTGAAAAGATGCTCGGTTATACAAATCTGGAATCAGAAAAGGGCTTTACTTTCTTCCAGAAGTTCTTAAAAGAAAACGGTATATTGGAAGAATTGGAAAATGCCGGCATTCAGGAAGGCGATACGGTCCGCATGTATGGTCTTGAATTTGACTATTACAAGTAACAAGGAGAATAATATGACAAGTAAGCAGAGATCCTATTTAAAAGGATTAGCGATGAATATAGATCCAATCTTTCAGATTGGCAAATCCAGCCTGACTCCTGAGATCACAAACGCGATCGCAGAGGCTTTAGAAGCAAGAGAATTAATTAAAATAACCATTTTAAAAAATTGTGCCGATGATGGTAACAGTATTGCTTCTATTTTGTCTGAACGGACACGTTCTGAAGTAGTTCAGGTCATTGGAAGAAAGATCGTCCTTTATAAACAGGCAAAAGACGAAACAAAGAGAAAAATTGCTCTTCCTAAATAACAGGTCTTATCATTAGGCCAGGGAGTCGATAATTATGGGTAATATAGGGATTATGGGCGGAACATTCGATCCGATCCACAATGGTCATCTGATGCTTGGAGAACAGGCTTATAAAGAATACCAGCTGGATGAGGTATGGTTTATGCCATCCGGGCATCCACCTCACAAAAAAAATCAGAAAATAACCGATCCAGACATCCGCCTTACGATGACACAACTTGCTATTGAGGGTAAAACCGGTCTGGTCTGCTCTGATTTCGAGGTCAGAAGAAACGGAAGTACCTATACCGCTCAGACCTTAAGATTGCTGCGGGAAGCTTATCCACAGCATCAATACTTTTTTATCATTGGAGCTGATTCGCTTTATGAAATTGAAAACTGGTATGAACCGGATCAGGTTCTGTCTCAAGCCGTGATATTAGCCGCGCGGCGGGAATATGAAGATGCGCACCTTTCCATGGAACAGCAGATTGCCTACCTGGACACCAGGTACAAGGCAGATATCCGTATTCTTCATTGTAAAGAGATGGATATTTCCTCCGCCATGCTGCGGGAACGAATTGCAGGCGGTCTTTCTGTTTCAGAGTATGTACCCCCTAAGGTACTGACATATATTAAAGATCAAGGCTTGTATCAGGAGAAGGATAAAGCATGATAGATGTTATAATGGAATTGAGAAATGATTTAAAGGAAAAATTGAACCCTTTAAGATTTGAACACACATTAAGTGTATCTTTTATCTGTACCGCATTGGCCATGCGATACAGTTGTAATTTAGATCAGGCAGAGCTTGCAGGTCTGCTTCACGATTGTGCAAAGCATTACGGAAACGAAGAAATCATTAAAAAGTGCAGAAAACAGGATATTCAACTAACTGATGATGAACTTAAGGCCCCAGTCGTGCTTCATGCCAAATACGGGGCATGGCTGGCGGAGAATAAATATAATGTAACTGACCAGGAGGTTTTAAATGCCATTCGGTGGCATACAACAGGAAGACCCCAAATGTCCCTGCTTGAAAAAATCGTTTTTACGGCAGATTATATTGAACCCAGGCGGGAGCGTGCGCCTGATCTGCTTCATATTCGTTCTCTTGCATTTACAGATTTGGATGAATGTGTTTATCAGATTCTTAAGAATACTCTTGAATATCTGGAAAGCAAAGGAAGTTTTGTGGATTCTGTTTCTAACCAGGCATATGCTTATTATAAACAGGTTCACAATGAAAAGAAGGGAGAAACAAGATGAATCAATCCATGGATATGGTAAAAACAGCTTATGCAGCTTTATCGGATAAAAAAGGTGAGGATGTCAGCGTCATTGACATTCGTAACGTATCAGTTCTTGCTGATTACTTTATTATTGCCAGCGGTACTAACTCAAACCAGGTACAGGCAATGGTAGACAACGTGGAAGAGGAACTGGGTAAAAAGGGATATGTATGCAAGCAGGTAGAAGGATATCAGACTGCCAATTGGATTCTCATGGACTATGGCGATATCATCGTGCATGTTTTTGATAAAGAGAACCGTCTTTTCTATGATCTGGAACGAATCTGGAGAGATGGAAAGACAATCTCAGTGGAAGATTTAGATGTAAAATAGATCTGAATATAATTAAATTAAAAATCAACGGCTTAACAAATATTGTGAGCCGTTTTTTTTTAGGCCTAAGGTTTACATAAAATAATTATGTTAACTTTAAGCCTAATTACTTCTTAGTGAATCCCTAAACGGAACAAACCAATTACTTTTCCAAGAATCTCCACATGATCGACTATAATAGGATCCATAGTATCATTCTCAGGCTGAAGACGATAATGTCCGTTCTCTTTAAAAAAGCGCTTTACCGTAGCGGAATCATCTACCAGTGCTACAACGATCTCACCATTCTGGGCAGTGGAACAGTGCTCCACAATAATCTGATCCCCTTCTAATATACCTGAATTGATCATGGAATTGCCTCTTACCTTTAACATGAAAGTCTCTGCATTGGGCAAGAGATCAGAGGGAATGGGATAGTAATTTTCAATATTCTCTTCTGCATATAAAGGCTGTCCGGCAGCAACCGTTCCAAGTATGGGAACGTTCACAACTTCCCGGCGGGTAAGGTTAAAACAGTCATCAATAATCTCAATGGTACGGGGTTTGGTCGGATCCCTTCTTATATATCCTTTTTCCTCAAGTGTTTCCAGATGAGAGTGTACAGAAGAAGTGGATTTAAGATGAACCGCTTCACAGATCTCCCTGACTGCAGGCGGATATCCCTTCCTCAAAATAGTCTCTTTTATATATTCTAAAATTTCCTGCTGTTTGGGTGTAATCTTTTCTTGCGCCATAACACAGCCTCCTCATTCCTATTCATTAAAACTATAGTAACATATGTTCGGTAAAAATGCAAACCTTTGTTCGAAAAAATGCAAAACAGATTGACAAACATACGTTCTTAGTGATATGATAAATCCAGAAATAGGAACATATGTTCTTACATTTGAGGAGGTATGCATAATATGAAACAGTTGATCATGTTAACCCTGGCAGTCATGCTGGGAGCTTATTTTTGCGGACATTCCCTTATGAATTCATTGGCCGGAGAGGTGGGAACACCGCTGATAGAGAAGTATTATACCAGTATAGAGATTAAGAACGGAGACAGTCTCTGGAGCATTGCAGATCAGTATGTGGAGAACAGCGGAATGTCCACTGCCCAATATGTACAGGAATTAAGAAGTATGAACAGATTAAGGGAAGATACCATTCATTCCGGCCAGTATCTGACGGTAGCGTATTTTGTACAGAGCCAGGAACACTAACCTGGCTCTGTACCGATCCGGTATTTCCGATTAAAGGATTACTTGAATTAATGTGATACTTTTCATGGTGCGAGAGTGCATCATCAGTTAAAAATAGCACACCGCCCATCTCTGCCATTCTATAAGGGGGCAGTGGTGGGCGGTGTAATTTTAGTTTCTATTTGCTTTTATTTATTCTTCCCGCAATTTCACTTTATTTCTTGCACTGCGGCGACGTTCGTCTTCCAATGCAGCATAATGTTTCTTTGTAGTATTTACATCTGAATGTCCCAGGACATCCGCCACCAGATAGATATCACCAGTTTCTTTGTAAAGTGCGGTACCATAGGTACTGCGAAGCTTATGAGGAGTAATCTTTTTTAAAGGAGTAACCAGCCTGGAATATTTCTTTACAAGATTTTCAACGCTGCGTACGGCAATTCTCTTTTTCTGCATGGAGAGGAAAAGGGCATTTTCACTACCACCTTCAGGGATCATCTGATTACGTTCTTCCAGGTAATCCAGGAGAGCATCCTCTACTTCAGATCCGAAGTAAACTGTAACTTCTTTTCCACCTTTTCTATGTATCCGGATTCCTCCATTTTTAAAATCAATATCATTAAGATCCAGGCCTACACATTCTGATACCCGAATTCCAGTACCAAGTAAAAGTGTTAATAGCGCCAAATCCCGAACCTTGGTTTTTTCGTGATAGGCCTTTTGTTTCTCTGTTAAAGACTCACCTTTTTCTACTTCATCAAGCAATAGAGCAACCTCATCAACATCCAAACGTATAATTTCTTTCTCATGCAGCTTGGGCAGCTGAATTAAGGCTGCTGGATTGTTTTGAAGTCGTTCATTGCGGTAATAATAATTATAGAAGCTTTTCAAGGAGGAGATTTTCCGCATGATACCCCGTTCTTTATTGGTTACTTCCTGATTTCTATCGTTAAATCGGTATTTTAAATACTCCATATATTCCTCTATATCAACAACCCTGAGGGTATTCAAAAAATCCAATGGAATTTCTTTCATTTCAATCTTGCCAATAACTGGATTTTCCTTTTGCAGGAAGTCAAAAAAAACCTTTAAATCGTAAGCATAGGCGATTCTGGTGCGTGAAGATGTACGCGGTTCAATGCCACGAAAGAAATCACCGCAGAAACGAGGAAGCTCTTTGATCAGCTCACGCAGATGCTTTACATTTTCAATATCTTTTTGCTGATGGTAGGAGAGTGTAGCTTTCATGAAATCACCTCTTGTATTATTTACTTATTGTTCATTAAATAAGATCTTAATTTTGTTTTCACAGAGTTTATGTAGAAACAAGCAAATCCTATAAAATCTGAATATAGCCATTATAACATATAGACCGGATTTACAGTTGAAAACGTATGACAGCAGTAATGCAAATGCAGTGATGTGGTAAATAAGATAATATAGGAATTGAAGCTTTACATTGGCATGTATTAATTGTATATATGAATTATATTGATTTCCGTATAACTATTCGTTAAACTAGACTTTCGCGAATAGTTGGATCAGTCACATACTATTATATCATAATTCCAACATTTTTTACATTTACATTACCGATTGTTTGTACTGCTGTTTTGTTGTCTTTCCATTATAACTGTAGTATGACCGAAAAAATAAATTACTGCTGTTTTGTCGTTTTTCCATAAGATACTATCAGTAATACCATATTGGCATTATCATAGTCCAATGACATAATGAAAACTTGCTACTAAACCTCAACTATTTGATTCAATCTAATGATCTTCCAAAGTTTATTTTCGACGTCATAATAAAGCTCCATAATGCCACAAAAATCTAATTTGAATTGATTTCTTTTATATACAGGTATCCCAAGTATATGACAAGCTAATAACCTGATATAGCCCTCATGGCTGAACAACAATACATCCTGTCCATATTTAAGTATCTCATCAAATAATTCTTTTTGCCGTGCCTTAACCTCTTCACCGGTTTCACCATCTGGAAATCTAACATCTTTAGAATAACTGAAAAAGTCTGTCCAAAACTCAGGATATTGCTTTTTAATCTCATCATCACTGATAGATTCAATTGCACCATTGTCTATTTCATTCAGCCGCCTATCCTCTTTGGGAGTTATACGCTTCAATTCGGCCACATATTTTGCAGTCTGCTTTGTACGCAGATATTCACTGGTATAAATTTGGGAAATATTTATATCTTTAAAATAAGTACATAACATTTCTGCTTTTGCTTCACCTGATTCGCTTAACGGCTCATCCTGATGCTTAAGATATTCGTTAAAATAATCACCTTCTGCTTTATCCCCATGTCTGACTACGTAAACCTTCATTCTTCAACTCTCCTTTCGCAAATAATCCGTTGAAATTCCACACTTAAAAGTCACACATCAGTTCCCATTTAACTCCAAAGCGATCCTTTACAGTACCAATTATTAACATGTATGGTGGCCTTTCAAGTGGCCTTATTATCTCACCCCCATCACTAAGTACTGAAAAGGCCTTTTCAACTTCTTCTACTGTCTCAAACCCGATAATATGAATCACTTTCCTGGTAAGTTCCACTTCAGCTTCATCGGATAGATCATTCATCCTTACCTCCTGTTCTCCAAACATAATCTCGGAATGATACACTAATGATTCCTTTGCTTCATCTGACCGTTCCCAGCCGTTTTTTACAGCATCGGAATAATGTAACAGATTCCTTATCGTACAACCAAAGGCTTTCTTGTATTCCTCCAAGGCTTCCTCTGTCTCTCCAGAAAAGCATAATTTCTGTATAAATTTCATATAGATACTCCTTTATCTTTAAATAAGAAATTCATTTAAACATATTTTAACTTTATCCTACTATTTATGCAAGAACAAAGCAATCAGGGTGCACAAATAAGGGTGCGATTGTAAGAACTGATGGGGAATCACTGCATCATAATGGAACTTATTACCATATGATGTGTCTCCCTGCTTCAGAATATAAAAACAGGACTATTCGTTATCATAGATTTCTCTACTTTACCGATAGTCCCGCCCCAAAATTTATAAAAATTTATTTCTTATCTTCAAACACGACCCATATTGGAAAATCATAAATTGCTTTATCACCAATTCCGGTAAATGAAATCTTACAATAAATAGGTTCTTTGGATAATTCGTCAAAATCTTCATATAAATATGGAATGAAGCTGGTACGACCATTCTCAAGATCAGTCACATAATCACCTACAACTTCTTGTTTCATATTATAGACAAATGAAATAATATAACTTGCATTTGCATCAGTTGTTACTACATCAAAAAATTGATACCGATACTTACTGCTCTCTTCTGGTTTCTGAATAACAATTACCGTTGTGTTCTGATCGTTAATTATCATGTCTCTTGTCTCAATAAAACCTGGTACCATGATCTGATATCTTTCATCTCCCCAGTTAACAGCCTGGTCTTCTGCTGCACTTGCAGGAATAATCATCATACCAGCAAGAATAATTGTTGCAAATATAGCTCTAATAAACCCCTTCATACATTAAACCTCCTTTTTTTACCATAATATCATAATAAATCCTTCATTACAATAATTTTCCAATAAATATGAATAGATATTCCCACTATTAGGCACTTTTTAACTCTTCGCCGCTGCTTTGTCGCCATTAATAGGCCACACGCTGCTCATTGTACCCACAATTCATATAATGTTCGTAATATTTCTTCAAATCATCTCCATATAAAGCTGCCAAATCCGAATTATTATCTTTATAAACCTTTACATCAAAGGTACTGCAGCCTTTCCTCCCCTCTGCCATGCCATTGTTTACAAAGTGCTCCAATAACTTTTGTCCGTTGCTTCCAACTGTGGTCTGAATATCAGGATTATTATTATAATAATACGTGGATTCAAATATCAATTTATAATCTTCCGCTTTTAATACTGCTTCGGACTTTGTCTCAGGTGCAGAAGAATTCGGCTTAGTCGATGAAGCATTACTGTTGCTATTATTATCATACGGACATACTCCGCCTGGATGGAGATGAGCAGAATACCCATGATGGTAATGGTAACTGCCTAAACCACTTTTGTTTTTGTTGTCATGATGCCCTCCCTGCGAATCTGTCCTTCCGGAATGCGCCTGGGCGGTTATTACGTTATTTCCGTATTTTGTTTGCGTACAACCAAGAATTAGGAATGCAGCCAGAAATAATGCGATTTTCTTCCCTTTTTTTAACTTTATTCCGGAGTTTCTATTGGTAATTTTTTTCTCTGTACTCATATTATACTTCCCCCTTAACTATTTTCTTTAAATATATCATACGGCAAAATAAATTACAAATATTTGGTAATATTATTTGCATAAATAAAAAATGACAAAACGTCAGCCTTTTATTTTGGCATTTTGACGTTTTGTCATTTTTTATTATATAATCTATAAAATTAACTATATTTATGCCCCTGGACCTGCATTTGTCTCTGATTCCGTGGGTGCTTCTTCCTCTGTAGTTTTATCTGAGCTGACTGGCTTTTTCGTTTCTTTTGTTGTTTCCTCTTTCTTTGTTTCTTCTTTTGCATCAGGAACTTCTGCTCCAGGCCCGATCAGACTTCCGTCTTCATTAGTTGGTGCTTTCCCACTCTCCTGCTCTTTCGTCTCTGGTACCGTTGTTTCCTTTACCGTCTCTTTTGCTTCCTCAGTCGTTTCAACAACAGCCTCTGTCTGTGCCGGAGCTGTCTCTACAGCAGCTTCCGTTTGTTTCTTTCCTTTTTTGCCGCTGGAGCTGCCTCCTGTCGGGGTATTTTTACCAGGTTCTGTGAGTCCGGTTTCTTTTGAAATCGATGCACTAATTTTCTTTACTGTGGAGGATGGAGCATAGTTTTCCTGACCATAGAGGAACTGATGCAACTGCACTACGTTGCTCTCCAGGGTGGTTGCTATTACACAGTCCATTTTTCCAACTTTCATGGTAGTACGTGAAAATGGGAAGCCGGCAGTTTCACCTATGTGATATTTGCTGATGCCTTTTGCAATTGACAGAATATCATTCATACCCACACTGGTGGAAATCTGCGGGAAAACTGTTGCTACCAGTGTTTTTCTGGTGGCAAAATCTGCATTTTTTGCTTTTTCCATGGCCAGATTTACAACTTTTCTCTGACGTTCGGTTCGGTTAAAATCAGTATCCATCAGACGCAGTCTTGCGTAAGCAACTGCCTGTACACCATCTAAATGATTCATTCCGGCATGTTTCAGCTGGTGGGAACCAACTCCCGTGGAATTTACTGTTTCTGTGATGAAACCGTTTATGTAAGCAAATTCTGAGTCTGTGATTTCCAGATCAATTCCTCCAAGAATATTAATGGCATCTGCTACAGACTTCCAGTTAAAGGTTGCATAATCGTCAATATTTAAATCCAGATTCTCGTTGAGGGCTTCCATGGCTTGCTTGTGCCCGCCCTTAAAATATGCTTCATTGATTTTATGATAAGTGCCTTTGCTGTTGATCTTTAAATAGGTATCACGGTAAACAGACAACAGCTTAATTTCACCAGTTTCCTTATTAATATTGCAAAGCATCTCCACATCCGACAAGGCGCCTTTGTCTAAGTTTCCATCTCTGGAGTCCACACCGAAAACGGCAATTGTCCAATAACCCTTCTGATGGGTATTCTGTTTAAAAAGAAATATTCCTGCAATCAGCAACGCTGCAATGATAACTAATTTAACTATAAATTTGTGCTTCTTATGATGCTTTTTTTTCTTTTTGTGGTTTGCACTGGTTTGCTGACCACTACTGTATCTGGCCCGCGGATTCCGGCCGTCGCCAGTACTGTAGTAAGTTCTGTCACCATGGGAAGCCTGAATTGGCTCCTGTGCCTGACTTTTTCTTTCCGGTGTATGTTGTATAGGCTTCTCACGCATTCTGCCGTTATCGCTTCTTCTCTTCCGGGCCCTCATTCGATCTAATTCATCCTCATGATCCATGACTCTGTCCTCAATCCTTTCCCATGTTGTCTTAGACAACCCCACATATTCTAACAGAAATTCAACTCTTATTTCTTGCTTTTCTCTTAATTTTATCGGTCAATCAATAATCTTTCAAAAGATCCGGATAAAACCGGGGTGAAGAAGAAATTGAATGTTCAGAAATGAGTTTGAACGGTAGAATAAAAGGGAAAAGATGAGGATTCAGATATGATATCAGATAATTATAGGAATGATAATAGATTATTAACCAGTTGCTAAAGCTGCATCCGACAAAACCAGCGCTTCAATTGCTGCTGCTACTCCATCCTCTTCATTGGATCTGGTAATGAGCCGTGCACTTTTCCTGATTTTCTCAGACCCATTTTCCATGGCAACGGTGTAACCCAGCGGAAGAACGAGCATGGATAAATCATTTTCACTATCCCCCATGGCAAGGATTTCCCTGGGATGAATTTTATTATTAATTGCGTATTCAAGCAGTGCATTTCCTTTTTGAGCATAGAAGTGTGTTATTTCAAGATTAGTAGCGGCTGAAGAGGCAACGGATATTCCTTCTTCCTTCTCCAGGCAGGAACGGATATAGGAAAGAATCTGAGGGTCTTCATGTACAATGGACATCTTGTAAATATCAGTATCAGATTGAAGCAAAGCCTCTTCCGAAACAAACTGAAAGCGTTTCACAATGGTTTCGAAGGTATGTTCATCGGAAACCATGGAAAGAAATATTTTGTTCTCAAAGCTTTCCTTAAATTCCTCCAGACTTGAGGTGGTATAACTGCCCTCATCCGTCATAAAATCGTAAAGCACGGAAAATGGCCGGCATATGGTGAGAATCCGGCTAACCTGATTTTTAAATAACGTCTGCTTGCGGATTTGTTCCCCCATACTGTTGTAAACAGCAGCGCCATTCATGCAAATGATGTCACAGGATATTCCCGCTTCCTCCAAAGGCGCATAAGCATCTGCATAATTTCGCCCTGTGCAGACTACGAAACCAATATTTCTTCTGTTCAATGCATGAACAGCAGCCTGGTTTTTTAAAGAAATTTTACCATAACGGTTTAACAATGTTCCATCCATATCGGAGGCTACTAATCGTATCATATAATTTTCATCCTTTCTTATCCACTATTCTTCTTGCAATGTCAGGATAATTGGTTATAATTGCTCCAATCCCCTGCTCCGCTAAATATTCCATTAACGCCTCCTCGTTGACAGTCCATACATGAAGAGGAATCTTCTTCTTTTTTGATTCTTTGATTAATTTTTCTGATCGCAGGTTATTAATAGACGGGTGAAGGGCGTCTGCTCCGATCAGCTTTGCATAAGCAACCACATGAATCCAGCCATCTGAATATAAAACACCGGTTTTTGCTTCCGGATCCAGCTTTTTGATTTTTATAATGCTGGGGTGATGGAAGGAGGAATAGATTACCCTCTCTTCCATCTCCATTTTTTTAACCAGCATTAATACCTTTTCCTCAATTCCCTTATAACGGTATACACCGGTTTTCAGTTCGATATTAACAGTTAAATCAGTTGGCTTTAACAGCTTAAGAACTTCCTTTAACTCTGGTATGACTGCAGCGGTGTATTCCGGGTGTATTTTATTGCAGGAAAATTGTTTTAGTTCCGCCATGGTGTAATCTTTTACATTGCCCAAGCCGTTACAGGTCCGGTCAATTGTTTCATCATGGATTACTGCCAGTTTCCCATCTTTGGTAAGCTGTACGTCCAGCTCCACTCCGTCTGCCTGCTGCCTTACTGCCAGTTCAAATGCTTCCAGTGTGTTTTCCGGCGCATAAGCGGAAGCTCCCCTGTGAGCCCAAACCTTTGTTTTCATCTGCTAATATCCTTTCTGATGCTATTTATTTAATAAATTATAATCTGCAATGGATTTATTAATGCTATCTGCCATCTTCTTAACGGCATCCTCTGGTGTACCATTGTTGTTAATCATGTTTTCAATTTCTGTTTCCACCGTCTGTCTTGCTTCTGGAAATACACTCAATAAAGCGCCTGCTGACTGTGGTGTGGAATCATGGAGCTGATCAATGGCAGTTTGAAATTGCGGGAACTTTGCTATGTTATCTTTAAAAACTGGTTCATTGTGAGCTGCCGTGGTGATTGGGAAATATCCTGTCTGGGAGTTCCAGAATGCCTGGCTTTCCGGTGAAACAAGAAACTTAACAAACTCCCACACTGCTTTCTGTTTGTTTGCATCATTATTATTTAATGCCCACAAAGAACCGCCGCCGATGGATACGCCACCCTTATCATCATCACTGACTTTGGGGAAATAAGCGGTTCCTACTTCAAATTTTCCATTTACATCATTTAAGATTTGTTTTAAGGATGCAGTTGAACCCAGTGTCATGGCAGATTTTCCAGAACTGAAGTCTGCAAGCCCTGCATCTCCTCCTCTGCCTACGTTTGGTGCATATCCTTTGGTTGATAATTCTTTCCATGCAGTCAGTGTTTTTACACCTGCTCCATTTTTATCGAAATCAACGGCAGATGCTGCTGCTTCTCTTCCATTGCCACTGTCTGCATAGTTGGCCTGCTGCTTGCAGGTAAACTGCTCAAAAAACCAGCCATAAATTCCAAGAGAAATAACTTCTCCGGCTCCGCCTTTCTTAAGCAGGTCATCTCCCACCCGTTCAATTCCCGGAAGGCTGTCCGGAACCTCTGTAATTCCGGCTTTCTTAAAAATATCTTTGTTATAGTATAGAATGGGAGTAGATGAGTTAAAGGGCATGGAATATAAAGTACCATTTACTGTATAATATGCCGCTATATTAGGTTCAACCTGAGATAGATCCCATTTATCCTCATCAATCAGCTGCTGCATTGGCACAACCCAGCCTGAATCAATCATAAATCTGGTTCCAATGTCGTAAATCTGTACAAGATCTGCACCCATGTTACCAATCTGAGCGCTTTTTAACTTGTTAATGGCATCGTCATAGCTGCCCTGATACTGAGCCTCAACTGTGATCCCTGAAGTATTTTCTTTATTAAATTTTTCTACAAGTGCATCAATTGCCTTTCCATTGACGCCGCCCATGGAGTGCCAGAATGTAATGGAAGTCTTTTGTGTATTTCCTGAAGTTTCTGCGGCAACAGGTGCTGCACTGGTCGTTACTTCTTCTTTCGTTTCAGATGCAGCGGTATTTCCGGATCCGGTCTGGCTGGAACAGCCGGATAACAGTCCTGCAGCCATGATAGCCGCCATACATAAGGAAACTGCTCTCTTTTTCATGATTGTCCTCCAAATTTTATGTAAGATTTATTCTGAATCAGGTCAGCCTTTTACGGCTCCTGAAAACATTCCTCTGATCAGCTGCTTTTGTCCTAAGATAAATACGGAAATCGATGGTATAATAATCATTACTACTCCGGCTATCATCATGGAAATCGACTGGGAATCCACACTGTCTAACATCCCGATTCCGATCTGAACCGTTCTCATTTTATCTGAACCTGTAACAAGAAGGGGCCACAAATACATATTCCAGGCATTGATGAAGGTATATACTGCCATAGCACCTATGGCTGATTTAGTAAGAGGTATGAGGATGCTGTAAATGAATCTTAAGTCAGAGCATCCATCTATCCGGGCCGATTCGTATAATGATATGGGAAACGATTTATAGAACTGCCGGAATAAAAAGATTCCCATAGCAGATGTCAGATAAGGAATAATTAAAACCTTATAGCTGTCAAGCCACCGAAACCCGCTTACCGTTAAGTAATTGGATATAATCGTCGCTTCTCCAGGTATCATCATGGTCGCCATCACAAGCATAAACAGCAGATTTTTGCCCTTAAATTCCAGAAAGGAAAAGGAGAATGCTGCCAGTGAACAGGATATGATCTGTCCTGCAGTGATACATCCTGCTACTAAAAATGAATTAATAATAAAGCGGGTTAAAGGTATTTTAACCATTGCCTGACGAAAATTATCAAGTGTTGGTGTTGCAGGTATTAAGTTCATACTGGTTGTAAACAGTTCACCTGAAGGCATCAGCGCTATGCTGACGGCATATAAAAGCGGTAGCAGAAGAAACAGTGCCATAAGTAAATTAACCCCGGTCAAAGCCAGCCTGGCAACCCTGCGGCGAAAGACCGCTTTCTTTAATGCCTCTCTCTTCAGATTCTCAAGTTCTTCTCTGCTGATATCTTTTACAGCCCTGGAAATAACAGTTTCCATCAATAGTGTACTCCTTTCTTTTCCAATCGAAACATACATAAAGTCAAAACCATAATGATGACAAATAAAATCACTGACTGAGCTGCTGCGCTGCCAAAACGGTAATTAAAAAATGCATCCCGGTAAATGGAGTAAACAATTAAATTGGTGGATTCACCAGGTCCTCCCATGGTTAATACCTTAACCTGGCCGAAGGACTGGAACGCCTGAATAATATTAACAACCAGCGTATAAAACAGAATGGGGCTTAAACCTGGAAGTGTCAGGCGAAAAAATTTCTGGAATGAATTAGCTCCGTCTACCGATGCTCTCTCATAAATAACCTCATCAATATTACTTAAACCAGCGCTAAAGTAAAGAAAGTTAATGCCGCTATTAAGCCACGCTGTTAAAAGTGCCACACAAATCAGTGCATATTTAGGATCGCTGATCCAGTTAATATGTAATCCCAGGATCTTATTAACGATTCCAATGGCCGGATGAAGCATGATTTTAAATATCATAGCGGCTGAGCTGGAAGCGATTGCCATTGGAAGCGCATAAGCAGTGCTGAATATCCGGATCCCTGGAAAAGACTGATTGCATAATACGGCAGTAATAAGACCGAGAAGCATACTGACACTTACTACGATCAGTACAAATACAACCGTTACAAAAAGGCTGTTAAAAAAAGACGCTGAACTTAAAAGCTCGGAATAATTTCCTGCACCCACAAACAACTTAGCCTGCCCCATTTTATTTGTTTTAAATAGGCTTAAATAAATAGTCTTGAAAAATGGGAAAAACAGAAAAAGAGCAAAAATTGTCATGGCAGGAGCGATGTATCCATATGGACTTAATTTTCTCGTAACTAATTTATAATTCATTGGATTTCTCCTTAACGGTATAATATGTTTTCTTCAGTCTCCATATCAAACAGCAAAATCCGGCTCATGTCTGCAAAAATGGATACTTCCTTTCCCCCTTCAGACGAAAAATCCGGTTTCAGTCTGGCACATACCGGGCTTCTTCCTATTTTTCCATGAAGAAGGATTTCTGATCCCAGAACTTCCTTTATCTCTACATTCAACTTCAGTTCCTGATCTTTGGAACCAGTTTCGTGCAAATCCTCGGGACGGATACCCAGATATACTCTTCTGCCCAGATAGTCACCGTCCATAAGCCTTTTTGCGCATTCCTCATTTACAAACAATCTGTTCTTTGAAAACTCCACACAAATCCGTTCTTCTCTTCTCTCCACCCAGACCGGAATGAAATTCATGGAGGGAGATCCCATGAAGCCAGCTACAAATTTATTGACCGGATTCATATATAGAACTTTTGGTTCAGCAGCCTGTAATATAACCCCGGAATTCATAACCACAATTCTGGTTCCCAAAGTCATTGCTTCTACCTGATCATGAGTTACATATATAATGGTTGCCCCAAGCTCCTTGTGTATCTTGGATAATTCAACCCTCATCTGTGTTCTCAGCTTTGCATCCAGATTGGACAGAGGCTCATCCATCAGATAAGCTTTCGGTTCACGAACAATCGCGCTCCCAATTGCCACTCTCTGCTTTTGACCACCGGATAAAGCGTAGGGTTTCCGGTCCAATAAGTGGCTGATGCATAAAACATCTGCCGCTTTTCTCACTCGCTGGTCAATTTCCGTTTTTACAACATTTCGTACTCGCAAACTAAATGCCATATTCTCGTAAACAGTCAGGTGGGGATAAAGAGCATAGGACTGGAACACCATGGATAGATCTCTTTTTTGGGGAACAGTCAGATTCATTAATTCTCCGTCTATCCATAGCTCCCCGGAGGATATCTCCTCAAGTCCGGCTATCATCCGCAGTGTGGTGGATTTTCCACAGCCGGAAGGACCTACCAGAATCAGAAATTCCTGATCTCTTATATCCAGATTGAAATTCTTCACCGCAATCTGACCATTTTTAAATGTTTTGCATACATTTACCAAAGATAGACTTGCCATATGATGCTGCTTCCTTTCTTATGTCCTGACTTCATTTTAGACAACCCATGTAAAATGAAAAAGAATCTTTTAGTAAAATGAATGTAAATCATGCTATTGACGCACAAAGAAAGAAAAGTTATAATAAACTAAATTTATGAAGGAGGCATAAATACTAATAGCAAAGCTAAGCGCCATGCACCTGAGGATACGATCGTGAGCGTTTTCGTAAGAAAACGGTATCCAGGGTTAACGAGGTGAAGGGTGATCGAATATTCGGCGGATGCCCTTCCATGCCAGCCGGGCGTGTATCCATTGTGAAATATGCAGGTAACTGCAAAACAACCACTCTGGAACCGGTAGATACAAGAGAAAACCTGGTAGACAAAATGCTGTCCGTTTTTAAAAACGATGGAAGACAGCTTGTTTTTGTGTGCGCTATTGACAGATTCGGATCATAAATTAATAGAACAATGAAAAAGGAGATTATATTATGTGTGGAATTATAGGATATACAGGACCTTTAGATTCAAAAAAAATATTGCTGGAAGGACTTTCCCAGCTGGAATACCGTGGATATGACAGTGCGGGAATTGCTCTTTGTATGGAAAATTCCAGGATTCAATTAGTACGTCATACTGGAAAAGTTTCTAATCTGAAAAAGGGCTGTGAGGACATAAGCCAGGTATCTCACTGTGGACTGGGACACACCAGATGGGCAACCCACGGCGGTGTCACTACGGAAAACACTCATCCTCACAGAGCAGGACGTGTAATACTGGTTCACAATGGAATTATTGAAAACTATCATCAGCTCACCACTGACTTTCATCTGGAAGGAAAGCTTCTCTCTGAAACAGACAGCGAAGTGGCAGCCTGGGTTCTTGAAAGTCTTTATGACGGAAATCCGGCAGAAGCCATTTCAAAGCTGGTTACCCATTTAAAAGGGTCTTACAGCTTCTGTATGATGTTTGATGATCATCCGGGGGAAATCTATGCAATCCGTAACGTAAGTCCTCTTGTGGCTGCATATACCCACTCAGGATCCTTTGTAGCATCGGATCTGACCGCGCTGATTCCTTATACGAGGCAATATTTTGTAGTGCCTGAGGATCACATTTTAAAACTCACCTCCTACAAAGTCCATCTATATAACCTGGACTTAAAGGAGCAGGAGCCGGAAATTCTGGAAGTTAACTGGAATATGGATGCTGCCATGAAAAACGGTTTTCCTCATTTCATGCTGAAAGAAATACACGAACAGCCAGACGCGTTAAAAAATACAATCCTTCCCCGTCTTGCTAAGGGGTTGCCTGATTTTACCGATGACCAGATCCCTGACTATGTATTTAAAGATTGCAACCAGGTTCAGATTGTGGCCTGCGGGACTGCCATGCATGCCGGTATGGCTGCAAGAGCCTTAATGGAACCCCTTCTTCGAATTCCGGTCACAGTATCCATCGCATCGGAATTCCGGTATGAAGATCCGCTGGTTGATGATAAAACCCTGGTTATTATTATCTCCCAGTCCGGCGAGACCATCGATACCCTGGCAGCTCTTCGTCTGGCTAAAAGCTACGGTTCCAGAACCCTTTCAGTCGTTAATGTAAAAGGCTCTACCATTGCTAGAGAAAGCGATTATGTACTCTATACCCACGCAGGCCCTGAAATTGCAGTAGCCAGCACAAAAGCTTATTCCGTTCAGCTGGCTGCCCTCTATATGGTTTGCTGCCGTATGGCCCTTGTAAGGGAAAAATACAGCGTGGCGGAGGCAGAGGAATTTATGAAGAAGCTCCTTGACTCTATTCCAGCCATGGAAGCCATGATAGAAAAAAAGGATATGGTGAAAGCACTGGTAACCCATTTAATCAATAAGCCGGATGCCTTTTTCATTGGGCGTGGACTTGATTACGCATTCTCACTTGAGGGCGCATTAAAATTAAAAGAAATTTCTTATATTCATGCGGAAGCCTACGCTGCCGGCGAATTAAAACACGGTACCATCGCTCTCATCACACAGGAGGTGCCCGTAATTGCCATTGCCACCCAGGAAAATGTCTTTTTAAAGACCATTTCCAATATCAGGGAAGTAAAAGCAAGAGGAGCCTTTGTAATTCTGCTTACAAAAGAAAGTTTGAATGTAGATCCTGGCATCGCAGATATCCAGATTAATATTCCGGATATCGGGGATCGATTCACGGTATTTCCCATTGCAGTGGTTTTACAGCTCATTGCTTATTATGCATCTGTGGGGAAAAATTTAGATGTGGATCAGCCCAGAAATCTGGCCAAATCCGTAACTGTAGAATAGAATTATTTTCTTGAAACATTAAAACAGGCGTATCGCTCCAGACTGGCGATATGCCTGTTTTCACTTATATCCTGCTAATCCCTGGTTGACGGATCAGATGAAAAGGTTTATAATGGAAATTGAATGAACGGTTCAATAAGAGGTGAAAAGAATGGAAAACAGAATGAAATTAATATTTGACACGGCCAGTCATCTATTTATCAACAAGGGATATTCACGGACACAGATGAAAGATATCGCAAAGGAAATTGGTTTATCAACCGGTATGCTCTATGTCTATTTCACAGGAAAGAGAGAACTTTTAAGTTTTCTTCTTAAAGCAACCATAGATCCATCATTTATCACTCAGGAGTTTGAATTGCCTATCCAATCCCAGCTATTCGATAATCTGGATCTGGAAATTATGGAAGCATTTGAGCAAAATACAAAATTATTTTCCGCACATTTAGATGATATTACAAATTATCCACTGGAGCAAATGCTGTCCAACGCATTTGATGTTATTTCAAAATACGGGATCGGCTGTTTACTCATTGAAAAAAATCCTGATGATTTAGGAAAACTCACCGCCTATTACAGGGAATACCGGCAAGAGTTTTACAATCAGGTTCTGTCATACATCACACAGTATATTCAAGACGGAACATGCCGTCAGATTGAGTATCCACAATACGTTGCACGCTTAATCATTGAAACCATGTCGTGGTGGGGAATGCATATTACCAATGATGCCTACGAAATCCAAAAAGATATTTCTGTTGAAACAGCTAAAAGCATTTGCATGGATAGCTTGCTTCACGCATATAAAAGATAATTTTTACGGGGCTGCTGCTCCGTAAAAAAATAGAGTTTTATTGAATGAATGGTTCAATTAGCTAAGTTCTGAAAAGGAGAATAATTTTATGAAACACATTTCAATATCATTCGCTTGTGCTGCTTTTTTTCTCTTTGGAATCATATCCGGCTGCGGAGGGCGAAAAACAACTTCACTGGTAAACACTCTTACCTTCGATGCTGACGATTTCAACAGCATTCGGCTTGATTATGATGCAGATGATATTTATGTTTTAGAAAGCAATCAAACCAAAGTGGTATTAAAAGAATATATGAACGAAAATAACGGGAGCTATTACGCCAAAACCTCCACAAAAAATGGTGAACTTCTGATTACAGAGGGAAAAAGGACAAGGAGTTCCAGCTTTGAATCCTATATAGAAATTTGCATTCCAAATAATAATAATAAAAACTTATCCCTGCATTCAACAAGCGGAACCATTCGTTCTGAAATTGTTCTGGTAGTACCAGGTGATTTTTCCGTTGATACGACTAGCGGCAGCGTAGAAATTTCCAATGTAAATGCTTCAGCTATAAAAGCTGCCAGTACAAACGGAAGTCTTAGTTTTAAAAATATTGATGCAGAGAAAATTGACGTACAGACTTCCAACGCCGCAACTTTAATGAATGAGATTAACGGAACAATCCTTTATCAATCAAAAGGAGGAAAACTGACTGCATCCCAGCTTAGCGGTTCCGGTTCATTTCACGCTTCAGGAGAGGGTTCCCTTGACATTTCTTATGTTGATGTAACAGGGGATATTTCTGCATATTCAAAAAATGGAACGCTTACGGTAATCCTTCCTGATTCACTTGCTTTTCAATTTTCAGCTGTAACCAGACAAGGATCTATTAATACCTCTTTTTCAGAACAGCTTGCATTCACGGATCACACTGCTTTGGGATATATTGGTGCTATTCCTGATAAAACCATTACATTGGAAACTCGAAATGGTGATATAAAAGTATCAAGGGGATCCTATGAAAAAAAATAATAGTCCTGTAATACGATGGGTGCTTGTAATTGCTTTGTTTTTCTCCCTCATGCTTGCTCTTGGTTTCCTTTCATTCCATTATATTACTCCTTTATCAAAGCCTGAAATACAGCAGAAATTGAAAACGGAGGTTACTTCTTTTGGCTTTGGGGGCTGGCTTCTTGTTCTCTGCATTCAGATAATTCAGATAGTGATTGCGTTTATACCTGGTGAACCCGTTGAAATTCTGGCAGGAGCCTTGTATGGATGGGCTGGTGGTCTTTTCCTTTGTCTTCTCGGATGTGTAATGGCCTCCTCCGGCATTTTTATACTCTCCAAAAGGTTTGGAGCTCCCTTTGCTGCGAACCTTATCAAAACAGGAAGACTTGATAAATTTACGTTTCTGAAAGACACTAAAAAATTGGAAACCATAGTATTGATTCTGTTTTTAATCCCCGGAACTCCGAAGGATCTGTTGACATATGTAGTTGGAACCAGTTCCATGAAGTTAATTCCATTCCTGGTTATCTCAACTCTTGCACGCCTTCCTTCTATCCTGTCCTCCACTATCCTCGGATCTGCAATGCGGCAGGGCCAATGGATCATGAGTGTTTCTGTTTTTGCTTTTACCGCCGTGTTGGGTATCATTGGAATTAAGTACCAGGATGGTATGATTGGTTTTTGTAAAAGAATAGGCCAAAGAATAAACGGTATGCAATAATGGGGAAGGCTGGAATCTTCTCCTTGGTATACAAAAATTCCAGCCTTCTCTTCTATCTTCTGTCTGAAAGCTCATTTAGAAATGATTCTCCATTTTGTGGTTTCATTGTATTAAAGTAATCACAGACAGATGCGCCTGCATCGGAAAGACTTTTTCTTCTTCCGATATTTCTGCCAGTCACGCCCTTTTTGTATACCAGAAGAGGGACACATTCTCTCGTATGTCTGCTGTGACCAATTAAAGGATCATTTCCATGGTCAGCCATTACGACAAGTATATCATCCGATGTCAGCTGGGATATTAATTCCCCAATTCCCCTGTCAGCAATCTCCAGAATCTCCTTATAGTTTTTTGTTGACTGAGAGTGACCTGCCAGATCTGTTTCCTGTACATTGGTACAGACAAATCCCTCAGTCATGGCTTTAGTTTCACGAATTGTCAGATCCATAACCTCTTTTGTTGGTACGCAGGAAATGCTTAACCCCTTGTCGTTTGCAACAATGTCCGCCACTTTCCCGATTAATGTACAGGAATATCCCTGGTTTGTCAGAATTGTGGGAGCCTGTACGTTCGGGTCTACTCCATAACCTAAGTGTCTGCATTGATATCCATGCTCATAGGATTTAGATTTTACTGAGGAAATGCCAATAAAGCGATCCTGCTTCACTTCTTCTGCCTGAAACAGATCCTCCATTGTATTTCCATTTCCGCCAAATACAATGACACGGCCAACTAAGGCAATTTCTCTCACCTTTCGGGCAATTTCGTATTCTTTCTCAAATGATATGAAATCCAGTGGAGCCGTTACATTGTAGCACATGCCAGGATCTGCTTCCAGATTATCTGCTACTGTTACATATTGATCCACCAGAAGATAACGCAAACCCTGATTTTCCATAATCTGAACGTCATGCCCGCTTGCCTTAAGATGGTTTTTTATTTCATCCACCTTCTCCTGGAACGGATGAATCTTGGGCTCTTTCGGAAGTGTCCCCATAATTTCCTGATGTCCCATAAAAGTATCCGCACCAAAATGCATCAGCTGGCAGCTGCCGTAATTTGCCTCCGGAGAAAATTTCATCCGTACACTTTCTTCCCCATACGCATTCATCAGGCCCAGTTTTTCAAGCGTTGGAAGCTTTAAATCCGGGTAATCCTTTAAAATGCTTTTTAAAGTATTGGCTCTTTCATCTCCCGGTCTGACTCTGGCAGCATCTTCCATTGCTCCGATGCCAAATCCATCTAAAACGATAATAATAAACCTTTTTTTCATTTTTTCATCCCCATGCTATTATAGATCCCGGCAATATACGGTTTTTTCTCTCTTAATCCTTCTACCAATACAACATCAGATCTGGTAACAAATATCTGAAATCGGAAAGCCATTACAACAGTATCGCCTACAGCACACTCTTTTTCCAACCCGATATAGTAATCGATATTTTCATCAGACGGAGGGATTACGCCTATTTCTTCCGAATTATCAAGTGATTCGCCAACCAATGCATTCCGCAAATGAGAACGCCTGTAATAACCGCCTCCATAACAATAAGCCTGACCCATAAAATTATGGGATACTTCACTTACGTATGTTACACATGGTAGTTCCGGCATCATCTTTACCGCATGCATTGGTGTTGTACCTGAAAGCCCATGACCTGGTTCTCCGCAGTTACCGCCCTGCTCCTTTATTTTTTCCAAAGCATGGATACAGGTTCCGGAAGGAGTATCAATGACACTGCAGTTTATTCCGTTTCTGTTAAGAATTTCAACAGCTTGTTTTACTGTACTCATATTCTCGGTGGCTCTTAGATCTCCGGCAGTTTCATCATATAAAAAACAGGGGAAAGAAGTTACACCTGCAACAGTGACACAGGGATACAAACGTTTTATCCGTGTAATAAGCGCTTCTAACTCATTCAGATGAAATCCGGCTGTCTGACCGGAATATATTATGTCTGAATCATTGTAAACGCGCAAAATCACATCCTGAATCACTCCCAGCTTCTCGGCGGCCTCATGGATCCGGCTGATTTTCTCCTCCGAATAAACCGTAATCATCTTTGGGCGGTAGGCCACAAACTCCTCAATCTGGGAATTGGGGATTTGCACCAGATGACCAATATTGGCTATGGGAATCCGATGATTCATCAGAATTCTGGCTTCCTTATAATCAACTGCCACCGCCCCTTCAAATCCAAGTTCCATCAGTTTTCCTGCAAGGTATGGATTCCTGCCCACCTGTTTCAGCATAAAAAACAAACGGATCCCTATTTTCTTTGCTTCCTTAAGCATCAGAGCAGCATTTTCCAGAAATGTATCCACGTCTATCACATAAGAATCCGGTTGGATTTGTCCGCTTTGATGCATTTGAAAGGAAACCTCTGCTAAATCCCTGTTTCGTTTTACTGTCTGCTCTAAAAACATCTATATCACTCTTTCCGCTGCTTCTTTTAATATACGTAAAATGGTATCAGCTCCTGAACGCATGGGATTGATACGAATCATGCGCTTCTTAAGTGCCGGATCTGTACTCTGAAACGTCCCGGATATCCTGTAAAACATGGGCACAATCTCATATTTCGATTCTGCCCCTACCGGATTAGGTGCTGCTCCTAATTTTTCTGCTTCTTTCAGAACATTCTCAGCAATCTCTTCTTTAAACTCCACCAGAAGAACCTTTGACTGTGCATTTGCAAGAAACGCCTGCTTTACGCAAGGTATCTCACCTGAATTCAGCCGTGTTACACATTCTTCATTTACCTCTGCCTGTATGGCAAGAGCCACCGGCGCATATGCAAAACCACGGAGTACTTCAAGTGCCTCATGTCCCTGCACCTGCATACCACCGGAATAATTTTCTCTCACCAGCTTTTCAATATAGACAGCCTTTCCTACAATTACGCCGACTCCCTCTGGTCCCAGAAGCTTAAAGGCTGAAAAGCAGGAAAGATCAGCGCCGCACTGAATTCCAATCCGGCTGACTTTCATAACGGCATAATTGTCATCAGTAAGGACTGGCAGACTACCGCTCTCTTTTATTGTTTTCACCACCTGCGCCATATCATAGGCATCCTCCGGTTTCTGTCTTGTATACTGTATCAGTGCACCTTTTAACCCCGGGTTCTCTTTTATTACCTGCTTTATCTCACTTAAGTCATTATAATCTGCCTCTACTGCTATAATGTTCATCATTTCCATGGATACAGCCGTAGTATTGTAAACAGGTGCTTTATGAACCAGTATTTTATCACCTGGTTTTAACATACTGTGAAGTCCCAGGCGAATGGCGCCAGTTCCTGCCCCTCTCACCAGAATACAGGCCTCTGCATCAAAAATATCTGCAATTACCTGTTCTGCTTTCTGAGTTATGACTGGTTTATTGATCCCGGGAGTGACTCCTAAATCTCCCTGTGTTAGTATTTCATGACCTTCAAATCTTTTTGTAATGCAGTCTATGATTTTAAATTGCAGTCTGGCTGCTTCCTGAACGGATAAGCTGTTAAGTGGACTGGTATTCATGTTAAGCCTCCTGTTTTAATATCCTGTTTGGATTATCAATCATCAACTGCTCTATCTGCTCCTCAGACAATCCGTATTCCAGAAGCATGGGAAGAAATGTTTCAATTAAATATGCATAGCCTGGTCCTCCCCACTTCTTCAAATGTGACTTTCTGGTAATATCCATGGATAACACCACCTGATCCAGATAACCCTCTTTGGCAATTCGTTTTAACATCTGGGCTCGGAATGTATCTGGACAGTAATTATTTTTTCCTACCGTATCAAATCCAATATTTACGCCTTCTTTCAATACCGAAATAATGGTATCCGGATTTTGTGACAGATCCAGATGCCCGATAATAATATTTTCCGGCTTTACTCCTTCGGCTTTTAAATATTCTGCCTGCTCCAGAGCCATGGTACCAAGGGTCGTATGGGTCGTAACAACTGCACCGGTTTGAACGGCTGCAAGAGCCATGGAATCAAAAACTTTTCGTTCCATTTCAGTAAAGGTATCCTTACTGGTGCCGAATTCCCCGATCACACTTGCCTTAATTCCTGTATTTACAATTCCTTCTGAGATTTCTTTTACTGCAAGCTCTGCCAGTTCCCTGACAGACATGGTATAAACAAATTCCGGAAGAAAGGGCTCCTTATAAAACCCGGTCGCTGAAAGAATCTTTATTCCGGTGTTCTCTTGCATCAGACGGCAGTAATTGGAATTTCTTCCCATACCGATATTGGTTACATCGAGGATTCTTCTTACCCCAAGCTGATACAGTCGGCACAGCTCTTTTTGTGACTCCTCAAAGCAGTCCAGACGGCAGTCCTCATCATTCTTGATTCCGGATAAATCTATGGTGATGTGTTCATGCATCAGTGTATATCCTTTTTTCATAAGCTCCTCCTTTCTTTACTGGTGAAAATACATATCAAAATTCATGAAATACCGTTGAACTAATTGGGAAGGCTGATTTTGGTATGCCCTTGCCAGTTGAAACATGTAAGCGATATCCTCCGGCCTGCTTTCGCAGATAAGAACTGTGCAGCGGCCAAGCCCTTTTGCAGGAACGGTCAGTGCTGATTTTCCGCTCATATTAACAACCCGCATCAGCCCTTTGCCAGACCGGCTCTGATGTTTCGCCGTTTCTTCATCAAAATGTCCATATATGCTGTCACCAGGAGCATTCACATCTACCGGACCTTCTGTGGATATAACAACGGTACTGGACTTCACTTCACTTTTTAAATATTCAATCAATGGTTCCCGACTTCCATAAATGTCTGGCAGGTTATGGCATTTTTCCGTCTCAATTATTGTGTAAGCATCTTTCTGGGGCTGAAGCTTGGTTATGTCGTATCCAAACAGAGGGTTTAACAGCTTCCCCATGGTATCAAGATCTCTGGTAATGGCGCCTATGGCAGGCTGAAACCCGATTCCATCTGTCGAAATCCTATGATAACGGATCATTTTCTCCTGCTCGATCATGGGAGATATAAAACCGTAAAGATTGAGAGCGGCGGCTGGGGCAAGCACACTGCCCCCGCCATCCGTTCCAATACCTGCATCATTGATTCCATAAAATACGTTTAGGGCCGTACCGCTGCTGGATCCGGTCATCCAGTTCCCTGTGATGGGATTTATAAGCTGTAAGTCAATTGCTCTTCCTCCTAAAGCCATCTGATCCGTTGTATGAATCAGGAATCCGCTCTCTTCCAGCCGTTCTTTTAGCTCTGCCGGTATGGCGTCTGTATTTTTAATTCCCGTATACCAGACCTCACCCTGGTTCTCCAAAAAAGAAGCCGCTCTGTCAATAATACCTGGTTTTACAGTAATAACGGTATGATAGGGATCTTTCAGAGCAAGAAATGTCTTCTTTGCATAATGTATAATCTGTTCCATAAAATGACCTTATTTCGCTACAGGAACTGCGATGAGTCCAATCAGTAAAAGCAGATTCATCATTATACCAAATACGATACACGCCACTGGGCCAACCGCGAGATCTACGATCGGTTTTTTTGCTTTCTTATTTAACAGAAATGCCCCGATTACAAACAATGCGCCGATTCCTGTGTATCCTGAGGCGGCCACAGACATTTTTTCAGCTGCCACGATTCCTCCTGCCAGTAGTGAAACCTCAAGCACCTTATTCATGGAAGTTCTCACGTATTCACCCATGTCTTTCACACCAGGGAAACGATCCATGCCCTTTGCAAATATATTGATGAGATAAATTTCAGCAACCATAACTGCAAAACCAAGGATAAAGGCAACAATGGGATTGCCATGGAAAAATAATCCAATCACAAAAACAAATGTGCATCCTGCCACGCCATATACTCCAGTAACAATGGCAGTGGTAAATACAAGCGGAATAAAACCGATTGCTCTTGCCAGAGCAGTCAGACCGGCGTTACTGTACTCTTGTTTTGCTAACAGAGCCAAGGAGGCCGGATCACCTGCTACGATGGAAAGACTGGTTCCAGCCGCAAGAAGTCCGCCCATAATTGCAAGTAGCAGCCATTTCTTACGAATCCGAAGAATATTGCCTTCAAAGCCCTGGGTAAGTACCTCGTTGGTATTTTCAGTTCCTTTGCGCTGTGCAGCAAAAACAATCATTAATATCATTCCTGCTAACATTGCCATGCCTTCTGCATTTAAAGTAACCTTACCAGCTCCCAGTGTAAAAACTCCGAATTTTTTAATCAGATAATAAACCAGAATCGTTACCCCTCCAGCTGTCATACCTTTCTTAAAGCCATGCTGATAAGCAATGCCAATTGCAGGGAATATGGCAAATGCCACTGTTATGTAGCCGGATACACTTCCTAAATCACTTGTAAAATTGTAAGGAAGATAACCAAAGAATTTTACTATAAATTCCAGTCCTGCCAGAATGGCAACACCATAAACCGCTCCGATTGCTGCCGAAAGAATCATACCGTTTCTGCTGTTATTGCAGAAGGAACCAATCATATCTGTGGTCAGCAGTAAACAGTGGATGAGAATAATACTTGCTGCTATGGAAGTGGGAATACCAAATCCAATTACCAGTCCGAAACTGATGGCAAAACTCATGGCTGCTAATTCTTTCCGGCTGATTTCTCCATTAAAATACTGACCTGCAATCGGTCGGAAACCATCATTAAATACTGCAATTCCCTGATTAGAAAGAACAGAAGCCAATGCTCCGATTAATATAATTACAATATATTTCATATCATTATACCCCCTCTTTTTCGCAGATTGCTTTTAACAGAACAGGAAGAACCTCATCTTTATGCTGGGCTGTAAAACCAAACGCTTTTTTACCTTTCTCTACCTCTTCCCGTATAAATGCTTCGCTTTT
Organism: Lacrimispora sp.; assembly: GCF_031982545.1. Classification (GTDB taxonomy): domain Bacteria; phylum Bacillota; class Clostridia; order Lachnospirales; family Lachnospiraceae; genus Lacrimispora. Next base: position 8,132 of record NZ_DALYXB010000015.1, on the reverse strand, counting down.
AATCTGGCCAGGCATGGAAATAGTAGAACAGGATTTAGAGCCTAACAGCGCCAGTGCCATTGCAAGGGCTCCGCCCCCTCCTGTATTACAAGCCCCTACATAATAATCATATTTCCCTTCTTTGATTCCCATGGCACCATCAAGGTCACCCTTAATTTCGATCTCAGCTTTTCCATTCATCAGCTGACTCACGATTTTAGCGATTTCTTCCTTGTCAATCTGGCCCCCAACCACAATTTTCATTTTGCTACCTCCTTTTTTCTCCTTTATATAAATGCAATTTCGCATTCACACCTTATTATGTAAGCAGATTACAAAGATGAACGGCTAAAAAATCCTTCTCTGATTGTGGAAACTGAATTTCGGTTTCCTGCAATAGTTCATCTCTAAGTTCCTGTGCCTGTTGGAAAACGGGCTCATCCATTACACTTTTTAAAACCTGACTGTCCAACGGAATCTCATCCTCACCACTTAAAATTCTCTGTACTGCCATAGCAAGATGGGTAATGAACATCACCGCTTTCGTTTCTTCCAAACCCGGTAATTCAGCCAGGATACGCACCACGGCTATTTTTGTGAAATTAGCTGCCTCTTTACAAATTACATGATTCTCTTCCAGAATGTTCAGACGTTCCATTAAAAGTTCATTTAGATTCATGATTTCCCCCAAATCTAATATACATTATTTTGTATATTGATAGATTAAAAACCCAATTAAAAAAAGGGTTCTCTTTTCTTTTCTCTAACATCGCGTATAATAGCGGTAACCTGTGCTGCATGAATATATTTTAGTAACATTGCTTTTAAGTACTCCTCTTCTTTTCCAATCACAAGAACCGCCGTTGAAAACAGATTATTGTAATCCGAGTCCCCGAGAAATGCCACTTTAACGGAATCATGCTTATTTTCCAGAATGTCATCATAATTCCACACACCCGCATCTATGATTCCCTCTTTTAATGCAGTTAAAGTCTGCTGTGTTCTGATGGGAACCAGCGTCACATTCCTGCCATGAATGATATTTCTTGTAATGCAGCTTTGATCCAGGGAATTGCTGTCATAAGCCACTCTCATTCCATCCTGTATCCTATCATATCCGGAATCAGCCAAAAGCAATACATGCCTGGAAAGGAAACTTCCAGGTCCAAAATTTATTGCTATTTCAATCTGTTTTCCATCTTTTATGGATTGTTCAGCAGCAAACTGGGAACATAGTGCAAAATGGTACGTTCCTGATTCCACCAGTTCTATACGTCCCACCGCTCCTCTTGCATAAGCCATGTTAAAGTTTAAAGAAGAAAATTGTTCATACATGGCAGTAGCCAATCCTTCATACGTTACGGAATACGGAAGAGGCATGATACCCATAACCCCTCTGGGCATACAATTCTCCTGCAGCTTCTTATGATCCAGTGATGTAATATAAGTTCCCTGATGGCCATGATTTTCTAAAACAACCGCATTGCTATCTTTTAAAAAGGCAAACGCATTCTGTATCGTTCCACGGGAAACTCCGAATTTTTCCTGATACTCTGATATGGGAAGAAGTCTGTCTCCCACATTTCTGGACATTAAATCAAGAGCCAGCAGGCTTTTTGTCACTCCGGTTTTCTGATATAAACTCCCATACCCCAGGTTTTTTTCTTTCATTCAATCACTCTCTCATCAATTTACATTATTTTGTATATTCAAACATTATCACATCCTTCGAATAATGTCAACGGACATTTCCTCTGATCAAAGAAATGTCCGCTTGCAAAATCTATTTACTTCTGTACGTTTTTTCCCTTACCGATTACTTCAATATACTTCAGAATCATATCTACAGCTCCATCCACTCCAATGGGACTGCGATTAATACATAAATCGTAGCTTCTCACATCTCCCCACTTTTTATTGGAATAGTAGTTATAATAACTGGAACGCTTTTTGTCTGTCTTAACCATAACTTCCTTTGCCTTTGCATCATCAATCTGATACAGCTCTTTTAAGGACTGTATCTTATCTTTGTCATCTGCTGTAATGAATACAGAAACAAGATTTGGATCATCTGCCAACGCATAGTCTGCACATCTTCCAACAATCACACAGGATTCTTCCTCTGCCAGCTTCTTAATTGTATCAAACTGAGCCAGAAAAATCTTGTGATTAATGGGCATATCCATATAACCAGAACTTGTTAATCCAACATTGTATGTATCCATAACCAGAGAATATAAAAAACTATTGGTGGGCTTTTCGTCATGGCTTTGAAATAATTCCTCGCATAATCCACTGTTCTTGGCAGCCAGCGCCAGTAACTCTTTATCATAGCACTTAATACCAAGGGCTGCAGCCACTTTCTCACCAATAACCTTACCAGAACTTCCGCACTGCCTTCCAATCGCAATCACTAAGTTTTCACTCATATCGATCACTCCTTCCAGTTATCTTATAATATTATTATACAACTAAATTTCTGAAAAATCCATATTTTATCCATATTTAACAGTTATTATCGAAATATAAAACCACCTGGATCATATGACCTAGGTGGCACGTAATTTTCGTAATAAATCTTCAAAATAATCTGGTAATGGTGCATGAAACTCCATATATTCCCCTGTGGTTGGGTGAACAATCCCCAATACTCCTGCATGCAGAGTCTGACCTGTTAATTTGTAGGGACTTTTTGAGGGACCGTAAACCACATCTCCTAAAAGCGGATGACCGATACTGGCCATGTGTACGCGGATCTGATGGGTACGTCCCGTTTCCAGCTGGCATTCCACATAGGTAAACTGTTTAAAGCGTTCCAGAACACGAAAATGAGTGGTTGCTTCTCTTCCGTTTTTTTCATTCACGCTCATCTTTTTCCGGTCAACGGGATGGCGCCCGATGGGGGCAGAAACAGTGCCTTCCTCTTCCTTTATCACACCATGGACAATTGCATAATACTTTCTTGTAATGGAGTGGTCTTTCAGCTGCTGTGCAATGGAATTATGAGAGTTGTCATTTTTGCACACAATTAAAACGCCTGTGGTATCCATATCAATGCGGTGAACGATACCCGGGCGCATGACTCCATTAATTCCTGACAAATCATCACGGCAATGAGCCATCAGAGCATTTACCAGCGTACCGCTAAAATGTCCGGCAGCCGGATGAACCACCATGCCTTTGGGCTTATTAATAAGAATAACATCTTTATCTTCATAAAGAACGTCCAGATCCATTTCCTCCGGTTCAATCTCCAGTTCAACCGCATCCGGAATAGTTAACTGAATTTTATCCCCGGCACTTACTTTATAATTGCTTTTTACTGGTTTACCATCTACCAGAACTTTTTCATCCTTTAAAAGCTTTTGTAAATAAGACCGGGATATTTCCTGGTTTCGATCGCTTAAATACCGGTCAATGCGGATTGCTGATTCGCCCGCTTCTACAAAATATTCCTGATTCAAGCCTGTTCCTCCTTTTTACGAAAAGACAGGCATTGTAAGTCTTCTTCTTTATAATAAAATAAAAATAAAAGCAGAAAAATGAACATGGAAACTGTAACATAACAGTCAGCCACATTAAAAATAGGAAAATCAATTAATTTAAAATACAAAAAGTCTACCACATAGCCTCTGGTGAACCGGTCTATCATATTTCCCACTGCACCTGCTGATAAAAACATGGCAACCAGGTGTAACGGAATGTATTTTCTGGTAGCAGGCATCCGGCTGATGCTATAAACGGCACAGCCCAGCACTAATACTGCAATCAAAAGAAAAAAGAACTGTTTTCCCTGCAGCATGCCAAACGCAGCTCCACGGTTTTCAGAATAGTATAATTCAAACACACCGTTCCAAACAGAATAGGGGTTCTGGCCCATTAAATGTCTCACTGCAAGTAATTTCGTCCATTGATCCAATCCTATGGCGCAAAAAAAGCCAATGAACATTCCAATGATTAAATTTGTTTTTTGTTTCATGAGTTCTCCTTAGATTAAAATTTGGGACAGCCCTTCTGCCATTTCCTCATCAGTAACGGTCTTATCAACAAAGGCTTTGCCAATCTGCTCCAATAAAATAAAGCGTATTGCTCCCGAATCCATTTTTTTATCACTCTTTGTAGTCTTTACTATTTCAACCGGGGATAAACCAGATACAGTAACCGGCATATGATACAGCTTCATCACATCTAACAGTACTGGAATCTGATCCTCATGGAGAAATCCCCGTTTGACGGAGACAGCCATGGCGGCTATACATCCCAGACCGACGCAATGGCCATGCAAAAGGCTGAAATCAGAGAGTTTCTCAATTGCATGTCCCAATGTATGTCCCAGATTCAAAAGTGCCCGATCTCCCTGCTCGGTAGGATCTTTTTCAACCACATCCCGCTTGATCCGATTGCTGACAGTCACCATCTCACTTAAAATATCAAGATTGCGGTTTTGTATTTCACTGCCATGATCTGTCAGCCACTGGTAATAGGAAGCATCCTTGATCAGACCATGTTTAATAACCTCGCCCATTCCGGAAGAAAACTGCTCCTCTGATAATGATTTTAAGGAAGCTACGTTAGTATAAACCAGTTTTGGCATGTGAAATGCACCAACCATATTTTTATAAGCATCGAAATCAACTCCGGTTTTCCCGCCAATGCTAGAATCAACCTGAGAAAGCAGGGTGGTAGGTACCTGTATAAAGGAAATTCCTCTGAGATAAGTGGCGGCTGCAAAACCACAAAGATCGCCCACAACTCCGCCGCCTAATGCCAGCAGATAATCATGTCTGTCAAACTGTTTCATGATAAGCGTTTCGTATAAATCCCTTACTGTATTGAGATTTTTATGTTCTTCTCCTGCAGGAAAAATAAAATGTTCTGTTTTGTGAAAGCAACTGGAAATAATGTGTTCAACTTCATTCAGATAAAGAGGAGCAACGTTGGTATCTGTAACAATACAAACTTTACGCTCCCCTAAGTTCATTTTACCAAGTTCTTCTTTCAACCCATCAAACGAAGTTTCCATCACGATATCGTAAATAAAGGTACCATCCATATGTACCGGCATTCTGCTTCCCATGCTGCTTTTCCTCCATTGCATCTTTTCATTATCCGCTATTATGAAACACCCTTCGGGCACCCCTTTATGTCCAAAGACCGTGGACGATAATAAGAAACACCCTCCGGGCACCCCTTTATGTCCAAAGACCGCGGACGATAATAAGGAAGAAAGCAAACAATTTTCCACTGTCAGCAAAAAGATAATGCTGATATGGAAAAATGCCTGCTTGTCCCATTAAGAGAAACCAATATTTCTTTGAAAAAATCTGTTAAAGGCGTAAATTCATACCACCCATATCCAGACTTCCGCTGTTTAATAAATCCTGAAAATCACCGGAAAGCTCTACTGATTCCGGAGTTGCTATAAAAATATAATTGGATATTTTCTGTAAATTACCATTCATGGAATAAGTAGCACCGGATGTAAAATCTATGATTCTCTGAGCTACCTCAGTATGAATACCTTCCATATTCAGTACAACCGCCTTACCGGCAAGCATGTGGTCACAAATTTCTTTGGCATCCTCAATTGAGGTAGGCTTAACCATGGAAACTTCCATTGTACGAGACTGCTTCATGGGAACTACCTTAGGAGAGCGTGATAAGAAACGTGGCTTTTGTTCATACTCCTCTTCCTCGTAGTACTCATCTTCTGTCTTTTTGGAAAAGAGGGGTTTCTTCGCATGTTTATCGCTATCATCTTCATAGTCGTCATCTAAATAGTAATCATCTTCATCATCTGTATCATTCAAGCGCATGCTATCCATCAATTTGCCTAAAATGCTCATACTTCATTCTCTCCAATCTTATATCTTGTACCAAAAATCCCGGTACCGACTCTTACCAGAGTAGCTCCTTCCTCTATGGCAATTTCATAGTCTCCGGTCATACCCATTGAGAGCATATTCATATTAACATTATCAATGTTTTTCCTTTGCATGTCAACATAAAATTCATTTAATTCTTTAAAAACAGGACGATTTTGCTCAGAATTTTCTACAAAAGGTGCAATAGTCATGAGTCCTTTTATACTTATATGGGGAAAAACAGAAATATCACGGATTGCCTGTTCTGTCTCTTCCAGACGAAAGCCAAACTTGGATTCTTCGTCTGCAACGTTTACTTCTAAAAGGATGTCCACGCAGATCCCTTTCTTTGCCGCTTCTTCCTCGATCTGTTCTGCCAGTCTGACTGAATCAACACTGTGTATCAGCACAGCTTTATCAATTACCTGTCTCACCTTATTGCGCTGCAAGTGACCAATCATATGCCAGCGTATATCATCGGGAAGCAGTTCATATTTATCACAGATTTCCTGAACTTTATTCTCTCCAAAATCCCGGATTCCCGATTGGTAAGCCTCACGAATCATATCAGCAGGTTTTGTCTTGCTGACCGCGATTAAAGTAACCTCACTGCGATCCCGCCCACATCTTTTACAGGCTTCTTCTATCCTGTTTTCCACGATTAAAAGATTTTCTTTCACCAAGTTTATCACCTCTTATTGATAAATTAATTCTCCCTCATTAACAGTCTGTGCATTGAGGACAATATGGTCATATACCGCAAGCCCATAGGTCATGTTCTTCTTCACGGTATAATATTCATCATTGGAAACCAAAACATCAATCTGCTTAAAGACGGCATAACCCTTGTTGATGTTATAAACTCCCTGAAGGGAATTGCTGGCTCCAATCTGATATCGCTCTGTAGAATTGGGCTTTACAATGTAATCCCCAACTTTAAATCCGTCAGCCTCATCCATCTCTATGTAATAATTATTCCCCTCAGAATAATAAATTTCCGTGGGAACAAATACCACGGAGGTCCCTGAGTCCGAATAGACTTCCTTGTTAAAACCAGTATCAGAGCTGTCACCGCCCTGAGTCACATAGTCCATGGGAACAAGGTAAAAGTCCTTCTTTGTTACAGCTGTCACAGGAATTTTAAGTCCGTCAACCCGATCGGAAACTATTTCAAAATTTACATAACGGTCTGAAACAAATTGCACCATATATTTGTCTAAATCAATCTTGCCAAAGCTTTTTCCATCGGTCCCCGTAATCACAGAAAAGCTTCCGGTTGCCTTTAAATCACGACCAGAAAATCCCACAGTCAGATTCTTTTTATCCCCATATGCTTTTATATCATCCTCTGACATGGGAAATACCACTGACCATTGATCAGAGGTGATGGTTTTATAGACTGGCGCTCCTTTTTCAATCAGCTTTCCTGATTGAGTCTTGTTTTTAGCATAGCTGCTGCGGTCAAATGAGGTCTCGGAAATACCCGATGGCTGCAAACCTTCAAACGAATCCACACCATAAGACACAATTCCTGCCTGATCTGCTTTCACCTGTTCAAAACTGATCCCGGCCTCATCCATCATACTGCCCAGATTATCCAGTGCGTTAAGATTCATATATTCCATTACTTCAGATTCCAGAGCATATTTTGTATCATATACTGAGCGAAACTGATTATTGTCATAAGTAAGGCTGAATGCGGTCAGCTGTTTTTTCAATTCAGTCAGATTTTCTGAAGTCAATGTTACATTGTCCTGTGAATGGTCTGCAAGAAACGTAGTAATGCTTCCGGTTTCATCGATGGAGTAAACCCTTGTCCCGGTCGCTGCCCGCTTTCCTTCCCGCACATAATAATTCACATAGCCGGAACGGTCTGCATTCTTTACTTCTTCCTGTCTAAGTATAATCCCTGTATAGTCCTTGCTGTTAACGATACTGCCTTCCTGTACTTCATAGAACTGTACCTTATCTCTTCTTGCGTAAGTGATTACACTAAAGACCATATAGATGAAAATCAGGGCAAAAATAATCATACCAACATTGATATTCAGAGGCCGCCGATAGCGGATGATCTTTTTGCTTTTTTTAGGATGTACAGCCTTCTTTGATGGCTGTGTTGCCTTTCGTTTAGCCAACCTGACGCCTCCTTTCCCTTTTAGCTATTATAAAAGGAAAATTTAAAAAATTCAAGCATAATATGGAAGGTGTGGTACAGCCTTCCATTTATTTTATGCAATCGAGTAGGAGGTAGATGATTATTTCATCTACCGTCCTCTCACAACACCGTAC
>NZ_DALYXB010000014.1:0-154851 GCF_031982545.1 Lacrimispora sp. | reverse complement strand
CTCTGGGAAAAACAAATGCATTTGTTTTTCCCAGAGGGGCTACCCCTTTTTCTATCCTGCTCATTGCCGGGCCATGTTTGCAAACTTCGTATACTCCGGTCTCCACACCAGATTCACTGTTCCAATCGGACCATTTCTCTGCTTGGCTATAATAACTTCCGCTATATTCGGCATATCAGTATCCTTATTATAATAATCATCTCGATACAAAAACATAACCACATCGGCATCCTGCTCGATTGCTCCCGACTCTCTAAGATCCGATAACATCGGCCGATGATCCGGCCTTGTCTCACAGGCTCGGCTTAACTGGGACAGCGCTATTACCGGCGCACTTAACTCTCTTGCAAGGGCTTTTAATGATCGGGAGATCTCGGAAATCTCCTGCTGACGATTCTCTCCGCCTTTTCCGCTTCCGCTCATCAACTGTAAGTAGTCAATAATCACTACGCTTAACCCGTATTCTAACTTCATCTTCCTGCACCTGGAACGTAGCTCCATAATTGAAATTCCAGGGGTGTCATCTATAATTAACTTGGAATTTCCTATTACCCCGATTCCTTCCACTACCGCATCCCAGTCACTATCCGATAACGTTCCTGTCCTTAACTTCTGGGAATCTACATTGGACTCCATGGCCAGCATACGGTTTACTAACTGCTCCTTTGACATCTCCAGACTGAATACCATGGCTGGAAGACCCTTCTTCACAGCGATATGATCTACCAGATTCAATACGAATGCAGTCTTACCCATAGAAGGACGAGCCGCAATCAGAACGAAATCTGACGGCTGAAGTCCGGAAGTCTTATAATCCAGATCAATAAAACCGGTTGGAACTCCTGTTACGGTTCCCTGATTCTTGGAGGCTTCCTCAATTTTCTCCAGTACATTCATGGCTACCTGACGAATGGGTACGAAATCTCCGGAATTACGGTTCTGGAGTAAGTTAAATATGGTCTTCTCTGTAGACGCCAGAATATCCTCCAGAGGTTCCTTTCCTGCATAACAGGTATTGGCTATATCCTCGTTTATCTTAATCAGACGCCTTAATACAGCCTTGTCCCGTACTATTTTAGCATAGGACCTTACATTCGCAGAGGTTGGAACTGTCGTAATGATGTCTCTTACAAATTCCAGGCTGGATACCTCAGGGGGAACATCTTTTTCTTTTAAACGGTTCTGCAACGTGATTAAGTCCACCGGCAGATTCTCATTAAAAAGCTCCAGCATGGCTTCAAACATGACGCCATACTGGTGCTGATAAAAATCTCCTGCTGTAACGATCTCGGAAGCAGCAATGATCGCATCCCGATCCATCAGCATGGATCCGATGACGGACTGCTCAGCCTCAATGCTGTGAGGGAGTATCCGTTTGATCAGGGCCTCATCCATATCTGTGCCTCCTAGCTCTCTATTACCTTAACATTCAGTTTCGCAGTTACATCCTTATGAAGCTTAACAGGAACCTCATGGGTACCAAATGTCTTTAACGGCTCAGGAAGAACCAGTTTCTTCTTATCAATATCCAGTCCAAGCTGGTTTGTGATCGCCTGGGCAATCTCCTTACCGGATACGGAACCAAATGCTCTTCCGCCTTCCCCTGCACGGATTGTCAGCGTAATGGAAGATTCTTCAATCTTCTTACCCAGCTCTCTTGCTGCTTCCAGCTGGTCTGCTGCGATCTTCGCTTCATTGGCTTTCTGAAGTTTTAAGTCGTTTAAATTTTTTGTATTTGCTTCCATTCCCAGTTTTTTCGGGAGAATGAAATTTCTTGCATATCCGTCATTGACCTTAACGATCTGTCCCTTTTTTCCCAGTGCTTTTACATCTTCTAATAATACAATATCCATTATGATATGTCTCCCTTCTCTAACATCTCTTTAATAACCGCTTTTACCTGGTTTCTTGCTTCTTCTATGCTTACACCGGCAAGCTGGGCACCTGCAATGGTTCTGTGTCCGCCGCCGCCAAGCTTCTCCATCATCACCTGAACATTGACTTCGTCAATGGAACGGGCACTTAAATATACCGTATTGTTATACTCTGTCATAACCACAGAAGCCTTAATGCCTGATATATCTAACAGTTCATTGGCTGCCTGTGCACCTACTACGGTTGGGCTGTCAATTCCCTCAGAGGGGCATGTGCTGATAGCAAAGTTTCCTTCAAAGATCTCAGCCTCTCTGACTGCTTCCGCTTTTGCCTTATAATCATCAAGATCATCCCGGAACAGCTTCCTGACACGGACAACATCTGCACCGTTCCTTCTTAAAAAGGCTGCGGCTTCAAAGGTTCTTACACCTGTCTGATTGGTGAAATTATGGGTATCGATCACAATTCCTGCATATAGAGCATCTGCTTCCGCAGATTTGATCTTAATTCCATCAGCAATGTACTGAAGCACCTCAGCTACCATCTCACAGGCAGAGGATGCATACGGCTCTACATAGGATAAAACCGCATTATCAATGATCTCACTGCTCTGTCTGTGATGATCCAGAACCACGATGGTTTTCACCATACGAAGGAGCTGGGGTTCATCGGTAATGCTTGGCCGGTTCACATCCACTACAACAAGCAGGGTATTGGCATCAACCAGACTGGCTGCTGCATCACCTTTTAAAAATAAATCCTCCGGATAATCCGGATTACCCACAAACCGGTCCTTCATGGGACGGACGGAAGTGGTGACTTCATTAATAACAATATTAGCCTTTTTGTCCATGGCAGTAGCAATCCGGTAGATTCCAACGGCAGCGCCAAAGGAATCGATATCGGTCAGGCGGTGTCCCATAATTAAGATCCGGTCCTTCGTTTCCATCAGTTCCCGCAGTGCATGTGCCTTTACACGGGCCTTTACACGGGTTGTCTTCTCCACCTGGGGAGCTTTTCCTCCAAAGTACTGGATTCGTTCTCCATCCTTGATCACTGCCTGGTCGCCGCCGCGCCCAAGTGCCATATCAATGGCAATTCTTGCAAAATCTAAATTCTTATAGTAACTGTCGCCGTTCATTCCAAGACCAATACTTAATGTGACCGACATTTCATTGCCGATATTGACGGTCTTCACTTCTTCCAGAATGGAAAAACGGTTTTCTTTCAGTTCTGCAATGTAACACTGCTTGATGGCGACGAAGTACTTGTCTTTCTCCAGCTTTTTTACAATTCCATTCATAGTGGTGATGTACTTTGTGATCTTTCGGTCAATGAGCGCCGTTAAAAGAGAGCGGCGTACTTCTTCTACGCTTTCCAATGCCTCATCGTAGTTATCCAGATAAATAAGACCTGCAACCATCTTCTGGTCATCTACCATCTGTTTATATGTGAGAATCTCTGTTTCATCAAATAAATAAACTGCCAGCAGCGTATGTTCTGCATCATTCATTCCTTCAGTTTCGCTCATCAGTTCCGATGCATCGTTCATATGCACTGCTTTGAGCTGAATCTGATACTTCCTGTCATTGCATACTCCATGAAGTGTTACAGCTCCATCTGCCAGCTTCAGCACATCTTTTGTAATCTCCGGAAAGATACCGGTTAAATTCTTTCTCGATGCCCTGATATGCTTCTCTTCTCCCAGAACCACGGAAAATTCGTCATTCCCCCATAGAATTCTACCAGTTTCATCTGCAATTGCGTAAGGAATCTCAAGATCATTGAGGAGCTTCTTCTGCATCCAGGAGTACTCTGCAGAGAATTCCACAAGACCGCTTAGCAGACGTCTCTTTCTATAAAAAGAAAGCCAGAAGGCGATACCTGCATACATCAGCGTAAACAGAGCCATAATGATCCCTGCTTTTGCGCTCACTGCACCGATCACTGCATTGGCAACAATTAACAGTCCGGTTAAGTAAAGAGGCCATTGCATGTAGATCCCCAGCTGTCCCTTTATTTTAAACTTCTCTTTCATATTTAACTCCTTATGGAAAAAAGGTTCTTTTTTCACTATCTTCCTATTATAACATAGGATATAGGGTTCGTCCATTAAAAAGCAAAAACGGGGAAGAGACGAACCCCTGGGTCTATCTGGCTATTTCAGCCGTACTGTCGGCCTCTGCCCCTGACCTTTTCTCTTTATATAAGCGTATCACCTTACCGATCTGCGCCCTTGTGTATGGCTTAACAATAAACGCAAATACACGAATTTTAAATGCTTCCAATGAAAATCCCGGGATTCCGGACAGAAGTACAACTTCTGGCGGTTCAGGAAGTTCGTAAAGTTTGGATGCCAGTGTAATACCACTGATATCCGGCATGACAATATCCGAAAAAACCAGATCGACCGGATGTTCCTTTATAAACTGCATTGCCGTAATGGCTTCCGGAAAGCTTCCGCACAATTCTATTTCACTCATATCCTTTAAAATACCTGTCAGTTTCACCAATAGTTCCTCTGAATTATCTACAACTACAACCCTGATGCTCATAACTCCTCCGCTAGTCCATTTATAATTTCTTTTAATCGTTATGGAAATATGATAATTATAACGATTATCTGGTTTTAATTCAATGGGCATATGCCCCGATCTATCATATTCATTCCCATAAAAAAATGTTTCTAACAAAAAAAGGCAGTAAAACCGGAAAAATCCTGCTTTACTGCCTTATAAAATACAACTATTTAATTGCGTCATCTCCCCGCTCTCCTGTGCGGATTCTGACGGCATCCTGTATATCGGATATAAAAATTTTACCGTCACCATACTCTCCTGTATAAGCTCGTCTGGTAATTGCGGATATTACGGCCTCTGACTTGTCGTCAGTAACAAATAATTCTATCTTTATTTTAGTAAGGAAATTATAATCCACCTCTGCTCCACGGACAAACTCCGTCCAGCCCTTCTGATTTCCGCAGCCCATCACCTGCATAATACTGAGCCCGTTTAATTTCAGTTCGTCCATAATTTCCTTAATATCTTCCAGTTTTTCCGGACGGATAAATGCTTCAATTTTCTTCACGTTATAATCCCCCTTCCTTAATCCATACCATTAAATGCAGGATAAGCAGTCTCCCCATGCTCTGAGGTATCAAGTCCTGTCATTTCGGCTCTTCCTGAAACTTTTATTCCTTTGGTTATGGCAGACGCAATTCCTGCGGCAATCAGAGTACCTGCCACTGCAATCAGGATCGTAATTGCAATCGCACCAATCTGGCGAAGGAATAACTGAATCTCACCGTAAACAAGCCCATTGTATGGCAAAGCTGGATTTATGCCTTTATTTGCAAAAATACCGGTAGCAATCCCTCCCCAGATCCCGCCGATTCCATGACAGCCAAATACATCAAGAGCGTCATCGTACTGAAATCTTGGTTTTACCCTGGTGATGAAGAAATAACAGATGGGGCTTACGAGAGCTCCGATTATGACAGAGGCCCAGATTGGAACGAACCCTGCTCCCGGTGTAATTGCCACAAGGCCAATTACTAACCCTGTTGACGTTCCCACCAGAGTAGGTTTGCCATTTTTTATTACCTCAATCAGTACCCATGAAAGCATGGCAGAAGCTGCCGCTGTATTTGTTGTCATAAAAGCATGAGCCGCCAGTTCATTGGCTCCCAGAGCGCTTCCTGCGTTGAAACCAAACCAGCCGAACCACAAAAGGGCGGCTCCCAGAAACACAAAAGGAACATTGTGTGGATGATAAGGTGCTTTGCCAAGATTCTTACGTTTTCCAAGTATGATAGACAGAACCAGTGCGCTCACACCGGAACTGATATGTACCACGTCGCCTCCGGCAAAGTCCACAGAGCCCATCTGAAAGAGCAGTCCGCCTCCCCACACCATATGGGCCAGGGGATAATAAATGAGAAGAGACCAGAGCACCATAAAAATAACCAGAGAGGAAAACTTCATACGTTCTGCAACCGCACCTGTGATCAGTGCCGGAGCGATAACTGCAAACATCATTTGAAAAATGGCAAATATAAGTGTATTGGGGTAAGGAAGAGTCACATCGGTTAAGGTATCGAAAGATAGTCCGAACCAGTTAAGATTTCCAATGACACCTCCAATATCTCCGCTAAAGGACAGGGAAAAACCAACCAGAACCCACATAATGGATCCGATTCCCATCATAATAGCTGAAGACATGATCATGTTTACAACACTTTTCCGTTTTACCATACCCCCATAAAAAAATGCAAGTCCCGGGGTCATAAGAAGTACAAGAGCGGAGCTGATCAGCATCCAGGAAATATCTCCATGATCCATAAAAACACCTCTTCCGTTAATTTTGAGCAAAAAAATTAAGCCATAATCGTGTGCGTCTCTGCACTGATTATGGCTTCTTTGCCTTAAAGTTAATTATATAAATTACATTGCTAGACTAATACATGATTATAGTTTTGTCAAGTAAATTATTAAAGTTGAATTGGTATTTTTATGAAGTACCTTTAAGCTAATACATTTTCTCCAGTACTTGCGTCATTTTCGGTCTCTTTTCCTACTAATTTTTTCAAACCTTCTACGGCAACTACCATTCCCAATATTAGCAGCAATACTGCGAAAACAAGCTGAAGTGCATTGCCAAATACAAATTTACCCGACAGAGACGAGACTAAGTCCTTAATTTTTAATCCCAAAGCGGTAAAAGTAACTCCCAGCATAATGACCATAGGTCCCCACAGCATAAAGCCCTTCCGGCTGGTTTTCTTTAAAAACACTGCACATGCAATTAACGCCAGTGCGGAAAGCAGCTGGTTTGCGGAACCAAATAGGGGCCAGATACTGCTGTAACCAGCTCTTGATAATGCATAACATAAGATCAGGGTAATAATTGTTGCAAAGTACTTATTGGTCAGGAGTTTATTTAAGGAGCTTCTTTCCTCTTGCGGCGTATCATCGGCAAAAAATTCCTGAAAAGCAATTCGCCCAACTCTGGCTACAGAATCAAGACTTGTCATGGCAAATGCAGAAATAGACAGGGTAATCAGTGTGTAACACAACGTTTCCGGAAGTCCGATTGTTGTTAAAAAAACAGCGATTGCCCTTGCAAAAAGCTGGGGCGGTGTTCCAGCAGGAAGTCCTTCCTTCGTGGCAACAAATCCCGCCGCGATCAGGGCTGCAATTGCAAGGAGGCTCTCAAGCAGCATTGCGCCAAAGGAAACCGGTAGCATATTCCTTTCGTTCTTAATCTGTTTTGAGGCAGTCCCGGAAGCCACCAGGGAATGAAAACCGGAAACTGCGCCGCAGGCAATGGTAACAAAAAGGGTAGGAAACAGATACGAGATGCTTCCGCCTGCGCTTACCAGTTTAAATCCGGTAAAAGATGGAAGGTTCATGGTAGGATTATACACGATGATTCCAATTACCGATCCCACGATCATGGCTATTAAAAGATAGCTGTTTAAATAATCCCGGGGCTGAAGCAGTGCCCATACCGGAGTTACGCAAGCAACTATTACATAAATAAACACAAAAATAAGCCAGATATTCTGAGGGATGTAAATCGGAAAAATCAGTCCCAGCCCTACAGATAATACCAGAAGTCCAATTGCTGTCAGCGTATTAACCATTTTGCCAAATTTGCTGTATTTTAAGAAAAACCCAAGAACCACTGCAAACACAATAAACAGCATTGACGTGGTTGCCACTGCTCCATTGGCGGTCACTGGCGCTCCCTCAGTTGAAAAACCGTTAAATGTGCCCGCCACAATATCTGCAAACGCTGCCACTACCAGAATGGAAAACAGCCAGGTAAATAAAAGAAACAGCCGCTTCCCCATTTTCCCTATGTAAAGCTCAATGATATATCCAATGGAACGTCCTTTGTTTTTTACAGAAGCATACATGGAGGAAAAATCCTGTACAGCACCAAAAAATACTCCTCCAAGCAGGATCCACAGTAAAACCGGAAGCCAGCCAAACATGGCTGCCTGAATCGGCCCGTTAATAGGCCCGGCTCCGGCTATGGAAGCAAACTGATGACCAAATACAACATTGGTATCCGCAGGAACATAATCCACCCCATCCTCCAGTTCAAAAGCCGGAGTTTTTGCCTCCGGGTCAATTCCCCAGGTCTTTGCAAGATATCTTCCGTAAATTAAATACGCTCCCCCAAGAAATAAAATCGCAAGAACCATCATAGTTAAACCATTCATAGAATCTCTCCTTTCATACTCAGACAAAAGCCACATACATTTGTCCCTGATAACGAAAAAAGTCCCTGCATCAAAAGATGCAGAGACGAATGAACCAATCCGCGTTACCACTCTGTTTGCTGCAAATTGCAGCCGCTTAAATCCACCGCCTGTCGGGCAGCGGCTCTTTGCTAACGGAAAGACCCGTCCTTACTTAATCAATCCTCCTGTCGGGAAGTCTTTCAGTTCGGAACTCATGGGTGATGGTCTGTTCCTTCCTTTGCGCCCTTTCCATCTGACGAGCTGCTCTCTGTAAAGGAATGTGGGGAATCAGACTGTATCCCAGTCATTGCTTTTTCGATATCACATTTGCTGAAATGGAGTTTACCACTTTACAGTGAGAAATTCAATACTTTTTCTCAACAAGAACATACATAATATCTATATCATTTATAACCTGTGGTTATATAAGTTCATACCGCCACATCGTCTTATCTCCGTATGAGGGTGGTTCTTTAAATACTCCAGTGCAAGTTGGGGAACATCTGTGCCAAATCGCTCTAACACGGGACACTGTTTGTAAACCTCATAGCCTCCTGTTCCACTTGCACGGTAATCGCTCATACACAGCTTCAGCTTCCTGTCCTCAATTGGTTTGCCATCAAAAAGAATACTGACCACTCTGTCTCCTACCGGTCTTTCCAGATCAATCTCATATGTAATCCCGGCAAAATAATCATAGTTATAATGCTCCACCTTAGGCTTTAGGAATACTTCTGATATCTTAACCATTCCATGATTCATAGTAAAGTATTCTCCACAGCGTTCCAGTGCCTGCTTTAAAACTTCCTGGTTAACCTCCAGTACCACCAGAGTATTGGAGAAAGGATAAACTCTTACAAGATCCCGCATGGTGACATGTGCTGGAAGTGCAATGGGATTATTGCCAAGTCCGATGCAGGAAATATCAGCTTTGGTATACTCCATCTGTATCTGATTAAAAAAGTCTGCCACCTGACTTCCGCCAAGCGCCATTTCAAGCTTCTCTTTTTCCGGTATGGCTTCCTTTAAGCTTCCGATTTCAAGATCCAGCCAGTTTTGTACCTGTCCCTCCAACGGAAGCAATGATTCATATGGTTCCCTGTTGTGGCAGGATCCTGCTGGCAATATGGAGGAAGAAACTTTGCAGATTCCATCTTCATATTCCATTTCAATACAGGCATACTGAACAGCATTGGCCGTCAGCTGCAGTGTGTGGGTTCCAAAGCAGTCTCTCCCCTTAACCGTCATATGCTGGTGAGCCGTTAACAAAATATCGTAATTGAGCTCTTTTAAAATCCGGTATCCGATATTTTCATTGCCGGATGTCAGCACTGCTCCGGTCTCCAGATCACATTCATAACCCCCATGATAGATGCAGACCGTAATGTCTGATTCCTTTTTTAAATGTTCCAGTTCTTTCTTCGCTGCAGCAAATGCATCCGTAATCTGGATTTGCTCCAGGTGTTTGGGGTTTTCCCATACATTTACGTAATCTGTAACAATACCGGCAACTCCCAGGCGAAGCCCGTTTTCCAATGGAAAGATATAACTGGAGGTAATTCCTGTGTCCCCTTTTAAATCATTTGTATTAGCACAAAGGCAGACTGCATTTAGTTTTTTCATATAGCCCGATAGCCGGTCATAACCAAAGTTAAAATCGTGATTTCCAGGTACGACTGCGTCATAGTAAGCCGCATTGTACACCTGCGCCAACGGTTCATTTTCTAACAGTTCTCCGGCCTGTTCTGTGATAAAAGCCGCCATGGGGGAGCCGGATATGGTGTCTCCCCCATCAAAGATCAGCGTATTCCCATCCTTTTCAAAATTGGAAATACAGTTTAAAAGTCCCATGGGACGTTCCGTCTTATCCCCATAACTGGTGGGAAACAGATAGCCATGAACATCCGAAGTATAATAAATTTTTGCATTTCTTTTCAATCATTTACCCCCTTGCCAGCTTCACCCGGATTCTGGTGGAAATATATTCCACGATCAGAACCAGAAGGATGAGCCCTACCAGTATAGCGCCTGCCTCATTCCACCGGTAGGCATTCATGGCAAAGATTAACGGAGCTCCGATACCTCCTGCTCCAACCAGACCAAGAACTGTGGCATCTCTTAAGTTAATATCAAACCGGTATATTACCGTTGATGCAAAGTTAGGAATCAGCTGAGGTAAGATTCCATACCGGATCTTCTGAAACGTGTTACAGCCACATGCATCTAAAGATTCCAGAATTCTGGTATCCAGATCCTCTATGGCCTCAATGTACATCTTGGAAACCATTCCAATGGAGCAGACCGACATGGTAAGAAGTCCTGTAAATGCTCCCGGTCCGCTGACACGGATAAACATCAGTCCATATACAAAAGCAGGAATGGTCCGCACCGCCATTATCACCAGACGTGTGACGTAAGCAATGGGAGCCGGCATTAAATTAGATGCGGATAAAAAAGACAGGGGAATTGCCAGAAACGCTCCCACAATCGTGCCTAAAAATGCAATACAGACAGTCTCCAAAAGCAGATAAGGCACTCCCTGAAGGGTTAAATTAAACAAGAGCTTCCCGTCCGGATGAAAGATACCACTTAAAATATTTCCGGCAATCTGTACTCCGGAAAGACCGGTTTTGGATACATCCACTGCCGATCCGGACCAGATAAGCATAGCAAGGACAATGGCAGAGACCGTAACCTGATACACGGTATTCCTGGGACGTTCTTCATAGGCCTTTTCAATCTGTTTATTCATAGTTTGCCACCTCCTATACCAGTTTCCGGCGGCAGTAACGGCTCACCGTTTCTATGAAAAATACAGTAACAAACAGCATAATGAGTATCATACCTACACTGGGATACTCTCTCCAGCCCAGCTTCTCATTTAAAATCAATCCCAGACCGCCTGCCCCCACATAACCCAGAATGGCGGCATAACGTACATTTCCCTCAAAACAGAATAACCCGTTTGATAGATAGGAGGGGAGTACCTGGGGAATAATAGCACGGACAAATGCCCGGACTCTGGTAGCTCCAATGGCTTCCATTGCTTCAAATGCACCCATATCAGCTGTCTCAATTTCTTCGTATAGAATCTTTCCCATATAAGCAAATGTGAACACTGCAATGGCAGTGGTTCCTGCCAGAGTACCCAGTCCAAAAACATAGGTAGCAATCAGCGCAGTAACCAGAGTTGGGAGAGTTCTCACAATACTTAAAAGCAGCCTCATTATACCAACTGCTGCGTTGTTTTTAACGATATTAGTGGAAGCTGCCATGGCAAAGGGGATCACAGTGACAGCACCGATCACGGTTCCAAGAAGTGACATCTTTAAGGTATCAAATAACGGTTTCCAGACCTGTGCGCTGTAGCCCCATTGGGGAGGAGCCATCATTCCAAGAATAACAAAGAACTGGCTTCCCCGTTCCCGTAAAACTCCTAAATCAAATCCTGTAATCTTAACGGACAATGCAGTGAAAAGTACCAGAATCAGTGCAACAAGAGGGAGTCTGGATGCTGGCTTTAAGACTGTTTTTCCGTTTGAAAGAACCATTTTTTTCGGCGGAAATATCTTGTCGTAAATGCTCATCCCACTGCCTCCTCTTCCGTTTTACCTTCATAGATTTCATCAAGAATTTCCTGGGTCACTTCTGTAGCCGGACCGTCATAAACAATCCTGCCTGCCCGGATTCCAACCACACGGCCTGCATATTGCAGTGCCAGGTCTACATGATGAATGTTTAAGAGAATGGTGATGTTCATCTCCTTGTTGATTCTTAGAAAGTCGCCCATAACCTGCTTTGCTGTAACCGGATCCAGAGAAGCAACCGGCTCATCGGCCAGAATAATCTGAGGGTTCTGAGCCAGAGTTCTTGCAAGAGCAACTCGCTGCTGCTGTCCTCCGGAGAGCTGGTCCGCCCGGACAAATGCCTTGTCTAAGATTCCCACTTTATCAAGTGCCTCTAACGCTTCCAGCTTATCCTTCTTTGGAAAGATTCCAAAGAGAGCCTTAAAAAACGGAAGATCCGGTACCTTTGACATGAGAACGTTGTTAATTACCCGGGTTCTGGTCACCAGATTAAAGGACTGGAAGATCATACCGATTCTGCGGCGGAAACGGCGCAGCGCCTTCCCCCTTAATTCCATAACATTGACTCCGTCTACCGTAAGTGTCCCTTCTGTTATGTCATGCATTCGGTTAATGGTTCTTAAAAGTGTTGATTTACCAGCGCCGGATAAACCGATTATGGCCACAAATTCTCCCTGCTCAATCTTTAAATCAACGTCTTTTAAAGCCTGAAAGCCGTTGGAATAGGTTTTGCCCACCTGATTAAATTCAATCATACATACCCTCATTTCCCAGAAAAAAACGGAGGCGCGCTAATTCTTCCGATCACGTCGCCTCCGCAGCCTGTTTTATATTATTTATTTGGCATTTAATTCCTTGATCATCTTCTGTGCTGCACGTTCATCATCATAATCGGAGCTCTTAGCCGCCTGATAACCCTTGTGGCTGTAAATAGCAATGACTTTCTTGCCATCATCCGTATTTCCGATGTTGATCATAGCAGTCTGGACTGCTTTTTTGAAACTGTCATCCATGATCTTGGAAGTCTTGCTTACACTGACTGTATCATTGAAGATTGGAGGGGTTACACCAATAACATTGGTCTCTTCCCAGATGGAACCGGTTCTGCCATACTCTGATTTCCATTTTTCCTCATAATCCCTGCGTGCATCTGCATATGTACATAAAACGTCTACCTGACCGGAAGCCAGTCTGGCAAATGCGCTGCCGTAAGAATCGGACTGAACTGCATGGGAAAGATTTAAAATATTTTTCTCAAAGTTCTTCTGAAGCCATAAAGATGGGTAAATGTATCCTGCTGATGAGGAAGAGGACATTACGCTCCAGTTTACGCCGTCTAAATCTTCAAAGGTCAGTGCTTGTCCGCCATTAATCTTTGCTGCCAGTGCTTTTCCCTTTTCAGAAGGTCCTGCAATGATCAGGGCCCGGTAAGAAGTTGCCTGATTTGTGGCTGCCTCAGTTGCCTTGCCGTCATTCCAATCCTTTGCACTATCGGAATTCTTGCTCAGACCATCTCTGGTTGCAGTCAGAAGTACTTCTGCTCCATCATCGTAAAGAGCATAAGTTCCTCCCGGAATAAAACCGATGTCTGCAGTGCCAGCAGAAAGAGCTTCCCCCACTGCTTCATAGCTGGTTCCAACCGTAATTACCACTTCACCGATATCATAACCCTCTTTGCCCAGTTCTGTCTTTAACAGACCTTTTAAAGGCTCTGTAGCGGTGACGATTTCCTGTGGCTCTCTGGAAGGTACAAAATAAACATTCAGCTTATCAATCTTCTTATTCTCTGCCTTTGTCTCCGCTGCGGTTGTTGCTCCTGCTGCAGAAGAAGTGCTTTCTGTCCCTGCTGCGGTTGTCTCTGCCGGTGCTCCGGTCTTACCTGCGCCAGAACATCCGCCAATCATTGATGCGCAGAGTGCTGCTGCCATTAATACAGAAACTGATTTTTTCATACTGCTCTCCTTTTCGTGTGATTCATCGGTTTTTTCTTGGGATCATGAGGCATTACGCGCTGTCACCCACCTCCAGCTTGGTGGGAAGATAAATTGTCATATTGTCTTTCCGGCCTTCCGTAATCTGTTCCAGCAAAAGCTTGATGGCAGTCTGCCATACAATATCAGGAAACATGCGGACTTTGGTATAGGTGGGCCATTTGGACTCAATGGTCTCAATATCCTTGTAGATCACCACCGCAATATCCTTTGGCACACGAAGTCCTGCATCCTGAAATGCTTCCAAGGCTCCTTCTGCAACTTCTTCACTTCCTAAAAGAACCGCTTCGGGAAGATGACCCGATAAAATGGCTTTCTTTGCCAGCTCATAGCCGCTTTCCCGGCTGATTTCGCCTATGTAGAAATTCTCTTCCGCATAATATCCGCTCTCCATAAAGGAATCCCGGATTCCTTCCAGTCTCCGGTAACCGATCTTTACCTGTCCTTCTTCATAAAGACCGCCTATAAAGCCGACAGAACGATACTTCTTCCGTACCATAAGATAATTAAGCATCTCACAGATTCCCTTTGTAAAATCCATAACAATGCTGTCATACTCATAATTCTTGGGATCCGAGTTAATAAATACGATGCAATAGCTCTGCATTCTTAAAAACTCCATCTCCTCCTGGGAAAAAACACCGAAAGCCATAATCCCGTCATACTGACCCGGCTGATTCTTATCGAGGCGGCAGAATTTCACTTCCTGCTTTCCAGACATGGACTTTACAATTAAGTCCAGGGAGGATAGCCTGATATTGGTTCTGTCCGTACGGATGATATGCCAGTCAGCCACTCCTATGACAATTTCCTTCTTTTTCTGCGCGTGACGCATTCTGGGTGGGACATATTTTAATTCGTGGGCAATTTTAAATATCCTCTTTTTTACCTCCGGGCTCACCGCAATGGTATCATCCTGGTTTAGCACCCGGGACACTGCAGCAGCTGAAACACCCGCAAGCTTTGAAATCTCTTTAATCGTAGCCATAATCTATATCCTCACCTTTCAAATTCATTATAATAACAGTCCATGCCACCGTCAATATGAATAGTAAATTTTTACTAAACTTTTACCAAAGTATATCGAAAACTTTGCATAATTAGAAATACCGGAAAGAAATTAAAGTTTCCTTCCGGTATCCAGGTACACTGTCAGTCTTTTTCTCCTCCTAAATTCAGCTTTGCAAACGCATCCGCAAAAGGAGAATTGATCGGCTCAGCGGCCTCATTCTTCTGCTTATTTATATATTTTGCCACATCTTTCTTGGAGACGCCGGCCCCTTCTTTCGTCCGGCGTTCTTTAAAGGCAGTCAGCTTTTCTTTGTAACCGCATCTGCAGACAAAGATCTGTCCGTCTCCTTTTCCTTTCAGTTCCAGCTTTTTATGGCAGACCGGGCATCTGGCATTGCTGGTTCTTGAAACCACTTCCCGGTGTCCGCATTCCCGGTCCTGACAGACTAGCATCTCACTGTTTTTTCCTTTGACAGAAAGCATCCGCTTTCCGCAAACGGGACATTTGGTATTGGTCAGATTATCATGACGGAAATTTCCTTCTCCGGTTTTGATCATCTGAATTAATTCTTCTGAGTACAGTCTGATGTCCTTCATAAAAGAACCTCGCTTCAGTTTTCCAGCTGCGATAGAAGACAGTTTCATCTCCCAGTCAGCAGTCAGCTCCGGCTTTTTTAAATCCTCCGGTACCAGAGTCAGAAGCTGCTTTGCCTTTGATGTCAGGTAAATGTCTTTTCCTTTTTTCTCAAGAAGAAAGCTGGAAAAAAGTTTTTCTATAATATCTGCTCTGGTTGCCACAGTTCCCAGACCTCCGGTTTCTCCCAGGGTTTTTGCCATATTCCGGTCCTTTGTCTCCAGATAGGAGACAGGATTTTCCATGGCTGAGAGGAGAGTAGCCTCATTAAATGGAGCCGGCGGCTTTGTCTTTCCTTCCGTCAGTAACAGCGTAAAGCCTTTTACCGGATCGCCCTTTCTCACAGAAGGAAGATTCTGTTCTTTTACTTCCACTTCTTCATCCTCGTCTTCGTCCGGGGATTCATAGACTTCCTTCCAGCCGGGTGCTTTTACCGTTTTTCCTCTTGCAACCAGGTTTTCTCCCCCTATCAGCACCTCAAGCTCGGTCTGTTCATATTCAAACGGGGGATACAAAACCGCCAGAAATCTTCTGACTACCAGGTCATAGACCCGCCTCTCATCAATGGTCATATGATCCAGCTGGACAAACTGTTCGGTGGGAATGATGGCATGATGATCGGATACTTTTTTATCATCTACAAAATAGGGCTTTGCTTCTATCTTCACATTGTGCAGTTTCCCTGCAAGCTTTCTGTAAGGCCCCACACCGCAGGCTTCCAGCCTTTCTTTGATCGAGGGGACAATATCAGAGCTTAAATACCGGGAATCTGTTCTCGGGTAAGTCAGCACTTTATGATTCTCGTACAGCCTCTGCATAATATTGAGGGTTTCTTTTGCTGAATAATTAAACTTCCGGTTTGCCTCTCTTTGAAGCTCTGTCAAATCATACAACTGGGGGGCAAAACTTTTTTTCGGAGTGCTTTTTACCTCGGTAATGATCCCGTCTTTTCCGTTATCCATCTGCTTAAGCAGTCCTTCTAAGCGATCCCGGTCAAAAGAACGGTAATTTTTAGACTTTTCATCCCGCCAGATAAATGTCAACGCCGGCTGGGAAGCCTTTGCTGTGATACCATAATAGGACTTTGGCACAAAGTTTTTAATCTCTTCTTCTCTCCTTGCAATCATAGCTAAGGTAGGAGTCTGAACACGTCCGCAGCTTAGCTGGGCATTGTATTTGCAGGTCAGCGCTCTGGTCGCATTGATTCCCACCAGCCAGTCCGCTTCTGCACGGCACATGGCTGCATCGTAGAGATTATCGTATTCATGTCCGTTCTTCAGACGGGCAAAGCCTTCATTGATGGCTTTATCTGTAACAGAAGAGATCCAGAGCCGTTTTATTGGCTTTTTGTTTCCTGCTTTTTCCAGAATCAGGCGGGCTACCAGTTCCCCTTCCCGTCCCGCATCGGTTGCAATGATGATTTCTCCCACATCACTTCTGTGAATCTGCTTTTTCACCACACTGTACTGCTTTCCGGTCTGCTTGATTACCTCAAGACGGAACTGATCCGGCATCAAAGGAAGATCTTCCATCTTCCATTCCTTATATTTAGGATCGTAATCCTCCGGGTCTGCCAGAGTGACTAAATGGCCTAACCCCCAGGTGATTACATAGGCGTTCCCTTCCAGAACACCTCCCTGATTCTTTGTACAGTGAAGAACCCGGGCAATATCCCGGGCGACGGATGGTTTCTCTGCTATAATTAAAGATTTCATTTTATTCCTCCAATGGCATTTCTGTCTTTATTATAGCTCATTGGACGAATTATGACAACTGGCGGTACTCTCCATAAGCAATCAGCGAGTCTCCTTCCCTCACCCCCATGGCTGTTGTCTCATATAAAACAATCCCGTCAAAGTTAGCATGACATTGCTGGAGAGATGCCCTCCACACATCTTCCACTGTTCCCAACAATTCTCCCTTTAAAAACCGTTCACCCGGCTGTTTCGTCGGATGCCAGAAGCCATCTGCCAATGAATCCGTATAAACAGCATTTATCACTTCATTCTGAATATGATCTTTTCTCTCCATCCGGTCTTTGCTTATAACACCAAGAACCGAAAGAACATTTCGTACATCCTGTTTATAGGAAATTAGCTGTTCATTTGTAAAACTTCCTCCCCCTCCCCGTTCCATCAGGATCGAGGGGACTCCCTGGATTGCCGCATAATTGTAGGAACCAGTGGTTGCGGAGGATTTTACACGAATTTCCATTCCTGTTGCCTCGGCCATTATTCTGGATTTTTCAGTAACCTCTTCTCTGGCAATTCCAGGATAATACACAAAAGGCATTACCTGTTCATGAATATCTCCAGCATGAAGATCTATATAATAGTCTGCCTTATTATGAAGCTCATGCTCTATGGTGTAAGCAATTTTTTCGGATAGACTTCCATCTTTTTTTCCTGGAAATACCCGATTTAGATTCTTCCCATCTTCCGGCACAAAAAGTCGGGTATAGGAAAATGCTGCCTGGGGATTTGCAGCAAGGAGAAATACAATGGTTCCGTTTATCTTTTCCGGATCAAACTCCGTTGACAATTCTCTGGCCGTTTGTATTCCAATGTATTCTGCACCATGTATTCCGGCTGTAATAAGAACTACCGGTCCTTCTTTGCTGCCGCACACAGCGCAGAATGGCAGTTCTAAATCATGATTTTCCACCTGCAGCATTCCTTGAATCCGCTTGCCTGATTGAAGTTTTATGGTTTTTGTCTGAAGCATGTTCTTTCTCCTCTCTTATTATGAAACAGCCTGATCGGGCGCCTTTGTTTCATTGCCCTCACCTACATGGAGTATTGCACCCAGAAGCTTTTTAGCATAAGTGTGACTCACTTCACGAATGGTATCTGTTTTTCTCACTTCCACTGCTTTTCCTTTATAAAGAAATAATACATGACTGCACAAATAAGTAATTGCCACAAAGTATTCCAGTTGTTTTATCTCCATTTATTCCTCCGTTAACCGAATTTTCCGCCTGTTTCTTAACCAAAAAAGCCGTACTGTCATGCGGTAACAGGTACGGCTTTTTCGTAGGAGTCATGATCCCTCACGGGTCAAATGAAGGATGCAATCAGAGGGTTAGTCTGATGTTAGAATATTCACACGCAGTTAGGATTAACTAACTGTCATAATAATATCACAAGATTTTTGAAAAAACAAGCCCTCTTTTTAGGAAAGAATTCTCAATTAAACCGGTAACATCCATTGCAGGACATTCTTGATGTACTGATCCCAGAAATCCCAGTTATGATTGCCCGATCCTTCCTCATAAATAACATGGGCACCCTTTTCTTCCATAATTTTCTTTACTTCTTTATTCATTTCATAAAGGAAATCTTCCGTTCCACAGGCCTGATAAAGCTCCGGTACGATTCCGTCATTTACGCAGCGGTCATACAGAACCATCAGATCTGCACTGCTTCCAGCAATCTCATCCGGATTTTCAAAAATATTTTTCCAGGGGAACGGACCATCAATGGATCCATTTTTGATTTCCTCAAAGGTTTTTACAATATTAAGCGCACCAGACATACTGGCAGCCTTGGCATACTGCTCCGGTTTTGACAATCCCAAAAACCATGCTCCATAGCCTCCCATGGACAGTCCTGCTACAAAGGTATCCTCCCGTCTTTTGGAAACCGGAAAAATACTTTTAATAAATCCGGGAAGTTCTTCTGAAAAGAAGGTAAAGTAGCGGTTTCCACGGTACATATCCTGATAGAAGCTGTTTTCCGCTGATGCCATAACTACTACGCAGCAATGCTTTTGAGCATAACGCTCGATGTTGGAAAAACGCATCCAGGAGCTGTAATCTCCAAACGCTCCATGAAGCAGATACAGGACTGGCAGACCTTTTTCATAAGGAAATGCTTTCTTTGCTGATTCACTGGTGATCTGCTCATTTCCCTCTGGTGTTGGTACAAAAACGTTGATGTCCACTGTATGTCCCAAAGAATAACTATAATAATGACAATTCATACTGGCCATGGTTGAATCCTCCTTTTTTCCTTCATTATATTCGTATTCGTCATTCAGTGCTAGACAAAAATTACACTTTTTTAGTATATCCTATACCTATTTTGCTCTTTTATCCCCAGGTTTACGTCTGTATCCGGCATATTTCCCTCTGAAAGAGTGCAAGATATGTATAGTTTTGACTGACAGTCTGCAATTTTAGTCTAGTATTTGATTGCCGTTTTCTTTATGATAATATCACAAACCTGTTTTAGAATTACAGTAAAGGAGTATATGCCTTATGAAGTTATGTACAAACGTGAATGAAGTAAAGGAGATGGATGGTTATTTTAAAATCATTACCAATTCCATCGAGATCCGGGTACACTTTTTAACAGAAACCATTTTAAGAATCCGAGCCGGATTTGACGGTGATTTTGCGGAAGAATCCTACAGTCTGGTTATGACCGCATGGGAGGATCGCATAGACGGGCTTTTAAAAGGGCAGAGAAAACGGGTTGTTCCAGCCACCGCAAGTCTCAGCCAGACCGGAGAACAGGCCATTCTGACCGGGACCCAGTTGAAGGTTGTGATTGAAAAAGATCCATTCCGTATCTGCGTTTATGATAAAGAAGGTACTTGCCTTCATTCTGATATTGTAGACCTTGGATATTTAGAGGACAGCAATCATCGCCGGATTCACACCAGCGAGATTTCACCCCAGGACTGCTTCTACGGATTTGGTGAAAAGAGCGGGCAGTGGAATAAAGCGCAGAAATTCCTATCCATGAGCCCCAAGGATGCCATGGGTTATAACCCAAAGGAAACCGATTCCCTGTATAAGCACATTCCGTTTTACATTAAATTAAACCGCAGTTCCAAAAAAGCAGTGGGATATTTCTATCATAATACTTATGAATGCGATTTTGATATGGGTAGAGAAAAGAGCAATTACTGGAAACCTCACAGCCGTTATCGTACCGACGGCGGTGATATCGATTTATTCCTGATTGCCGGTCCTTCTATCCGTGAAGTTGTTTCCCGGTATACTGATCTTACAGGTAAATCCGCCATGCTTCCCCGGTATGCACTTGGATATCTTGGCTCGTCCATGTATTATCCTGAACTGGAGGCTGACTGTGATGACGCAATCGCAGAGTTTATTGACACAACCAAAGAAGAGGATATCCCGGTGGATGGTTTCCAGCTTTCCTCCGGTTACACCTCTCAGGACACCGAACAGGGTGTAAAACGCTGTGTATTTACCTGGAATGAAAAACGTTTTAAAAATCCAAGAGACTTCTTTGCACAGATGAAAAAAAGAGGAATTACTGTATCTCCAAACGTAAAACCTGGAATTCTTCTTTCCCATCCCAATCTGGAACAGATGAAAGCAAAAGATATCTTTGTAAAAGACAGCCAGAGCGACGAGCCCGGTATTGGTACCTGGTGGGGCGGCAAGGGAGTTTTCGCTGATTTTACCAAACCCATAACCCGCAGTGTATGGAAAGAACTGTTAAAGGAAAATGTTCTGGAAATGGGAACCTGCTCGGTATGGAACGATAACTGTGAATATGACAGCATGGTGGACAAAGACTGCCGCTGTGATTTTGAAGGCAAAGGCGGTACCATCGGTCAGTTAAAATCCGTAATGTCCAACATCATGTGCCAGATCACCGATGAGGCCATTCATGAAACCTTTGAAAACACCAGACCCTTTATTGTATGCCGGTCCGGACACAGCGGAATTCAGCGCTACGCTCAGACCTGGGCTGGTGATAACTTAACCTGCTGGGATTCACTAAAATATAACATTGCAACCATACTGGGCATGAGTTTAAGCGGCGTGGCAAACCAGGGCTGTGACATCGGCGGATTTTACGGTACATCTCCGGAAGCAGAGCTGATGGTCCGCTGGATTCAAAACGGTATTTTCCAGCCGAGATTTTCCGTACACTCCGTAAATACAGATAATACGGTGACAGAACCCTGGATGTACGGAAATCACACCGGATATATCCGGGATGCAATCAAGTTCCGCTACAGACTGATCCCTTACCTGTACTCTCTTATGGAACGTGCCCACGAAACCGGGTTACCTATTATGGAACCCATGTGCAGCGCATTCCAGAATGACCCTGCCAGTTATGAAGAGGGCATAGATTTTATGATTGGAGATTCTCTGCTGGTAGCTAATATTGTGGAAAAAGGTGCTCTTACAAGAAGCGTCTACCTGCCCCAGGGGGAGACGTTCTATGATTTCTATACCAGAGAAAAATTCGAGGGAGGACAAACCCTTGAGTTCCCGGTAACAATGGCAAGTATTCCGCTCTTTGTACGGGAAGGTGCAATCATTCCTATGGCAGCCAACCAGATGAATAACTTAACCACCGAGACTGTTACGGGAATCCACCTGCTGCTTGCTGCTGGTAAAGACAATTCATTTACACTCTACGAGGATGATGGCACTACATTAAATTATCATAACGGAGATTATTTAAAGACTGGAATCACAATGACTTCTGGTGAACAGACCGTGGTGGAATTCAAGCAGGAAGGCAGCTATCAGACCACGGTTGAGAATATTTATTTAGATGTAATCCGCAGAGACAAGGCACCGTTCTGGATTACATTAGACGGCGAAGAACTGCCTCATTTCCTGTATGGTAAAAAATTCGAAGCCGCAGACTGCGGCTGGTACTACAGCCAGACATTAAAATCCGTTCAGATTAAATATCCGAATCCTAAAAAAGACTGCAGACTTGTGATTTCATTCCAGCAGTTTGATATGATTGGTATGTAATTTTACAAAAGTGTCAAGTTATCCTCTCCCTCTTTTGTAAATAGCTTTATTACACAAAAAACATCCTGATAGTTAAGCACAGTCTCTTTTTCTGTGTTTGACTATCAGGATTCAGTCTATCATGATACAAGGATAATCAATATAATTTATTTTACCAAATTGATAAAAGCAGTTATGACTATCGGGTTGAAAATATTTATAAATACTACTGTGATAACCGGCAATACGAACCATGCATTGGGTGCCGGACCATTTTCCTCTATAATAGAAGACATATTGGCAATCGCGTTAGGAGTCTGTCCCAATCCTACTCCACAATGACCGGCTGCCATAACTGCAGCGTCGTAGTTTCCTCCCATTGTTCTGAATGTTACTGTTGCAGCATAGATCGCCATAACAAAGGTCTGGACCAGGAGTATTACCAGCATAGGGGCTGCAAGTCCTACCAGCTTAGCTATATTAAGGGACATTAATGCCATGGAAAGGAACAGGTTAAGTGAAATATTCCCAATAATATCGATCTCTTCCATTCGGAATTCGGTATGACATGCCTCCGCAATGTTACGGAAAATTGCACCAGCAAATAAACAGCCTACATAATAAGGAAATGTCAGCCCAGTCAAGTTAAGCCCCCAGGAAATAACAGATCCCACACCCGCTGCCAATAGAACGGACAATACAGAATTCAAAAAGTTCTTTTCAATAAGTGATACATGACTCTTTTCCTCAACTTCCATCTGTAAACCGGCATCCGCCTTCAGATGATACTTATCAATCAGACGCTTTGCAACCGGGCCTCCAACCAGACTTC
The DNA here is from genome assembly GCF_031982545.1 of Lacrimispora sp. Classification (GTDB taxonomy): domain Bacteria; phylum Bacillota; class Clostridia; order Lachnospirales; family Lachnospiraceae; genus Lacrimispora. The sequence continues at coordinate 131,932 of NZ_DALYXB010000014.1, read as the reverse complement.
CTGCCAACAAACCAAATGTCGCTGCCGCAACCCCTACTGTAGTTCCGCCTTCTGCGCCCAGCTTTTCCAGTGTCGGTCCAAAGGCTGCTCCTGATCCGACTCCACCTGACATGGATATAGAGCCCATAGCAATTCCCAGAAGTTTATTTAATCCCAGCATTTGTGCCAGACCAATCCCTACCACATTCTGTATTGCCAGAAAAAATACAGCTACCACTGCCAGTATTGCTCCCTGTTTCCCACTCTTTTTGATAATAGGTATGCTAACGGTAAAACCCGTGCATGTGAAAAAGAGGTTCATAAAAAAATCCTGCAGTGTATTAGTCAGCTTTACCTCAATAAGATTTGATTTAGATAAACCAAAAATCAAAAAGCTACACAGTAAACCTCCTACAACAGGTGCAGGTATAAAATATTTTTGAAATAGTGGAATACGATTTTTAATACTTCTCCCTATTATATATACAATTGCTCCTAAAGCAACCGTTTGTATTACATCAAGTGTTACTGTAAACATAGAAACCCTCCCCTTATTCTTGAGCAAGTATTATCTGACAGTTATCCTTTTCCAGTTTCCGATACAACCAGCTTAGATCCAGCGTACCCTTCTCCTCTATGGATTTCATCATATCCGCTTCTTTTTCTATTACTTTTAATGCTTTTTCATATAATATTTCTGCATCTTCCGGTCTTATGGCTATAATTCCGGTATCATCACCCACAATAATATCACCTGGATAAATAACCTGATTTCCAATGCTGACAGGAATATTAACGCAGCCTGGTCCATTTTTATATGGTCCGTTGCAAGTGGAACTGACTGCATATACCGGAAAATCCATTTCTGAGAGCTGTTTTTTATCCCGGATCGCACCATCTACCACGAAGCCGGCTATACCTCTTTTTTTTGCATAGGAAGCCATGATTTCCCCGCAAAGCGCCCGTTCTGTATATCCTCCTCCAGCAACAATAATCACATCTCCTGGTTTTGCATTATCAATGGCATAGTAAAATAAAAGGTTATCTCCCCCTACAGCGGTTAAGGTATATGCCGTTCCAAGAAGAGTGCTGTCATTTAATGGCTCCAATGAAGACGCAAGCGAAGATGTCCGATTCATACAATCCCCGATATTGGCAACTGGGATACTACGGAATTTTTCTACTAACTCTTTCGATGGTCTTTTAAAATCCTGATAAATTTTATAACCTACATTATCCATATCATAATACCTCCAATTACTGACTGGTCATGCGCATGTACCAAATCTCTGATTTATCATAGCAAGTATTATATTTGTTGTAAAACGAATAATTATTATATATAATATTAATAATTATAATGTTTCAGGAGGGGAATATGACAATAGAAGAAATTGAAGCTTTTATGTCAGTTGTAGAATACAAAACCTTATCTCTGGCTGCAGAAAAGCTATTTATAAGCCAAAGTACTATAAGCCAGCGTATCAAACGCCTGGAAAATGAGCTTGGAGTAAAGCTATTCATGAGACAACGCGGACAGCGTACTGCAGAACTCACCTCCCACGGAACGGATCTGGTACCAATTGCGCAGCAATGGGCAAGCCTTTGGAGAGACATGTATTCTCTTCATACATCGTCTGTCAAAACTCTGCTTTCCATTGGAAGTGTAGATTTGATAAATAACTTTACATTTGTGCCCTTATACAAAAAAATTCTTAATCTCTACCCTGATATTGAGCTGGCAGTTCAGACATTCCACTCTGCTGAAATACACAGCCTGTTAGAAAACCGTATTATCGATATCGGTTTCGTTTTCAGTCAAATCAAATATCCTGATATTATATCCAGGCCTGTATACCGTGAAAAAATGTATCTGATTACTCATGAGGGAAGTAACTACTATAGCGGAATCAGCACTTCACAGTTAGATCCCCGCAAGGAGGCATATCTGCGCTGGGGAGCAGACTATGAATTGTGGCATGGCAGTAACTGGAATAATTCACAGCATATGATTACCGTCAATACCGGCTCCACCCTGATTCACTATCTTGATAAGCCAGGGAACTGGGCTATCGGCCCCATCTCGTTAATACGTTCCATGCAGAAAACAGAGAAAATCGCCTTTTATGAGTTAAAAGAATCTCCGCCGCCAAGAATCTGCTACCAGCTGACACACCGGTACCCCAAACCCAGTAAGCTGAATGCCCTGAATATGATTGAGCGGGAAGTTGAAGTCTTTGCATCATCCAATGAAAATATCTGCAGATTTGAGCCCTGGATGCTGGAATAAAAGAAGGTTATACAAGAAGACATTCCCCACAGTACGGGGTTGTCCGCTCATATAACCTTTTATTTTCGTGTAGTATGTCTATGTTGTTAATCCCATCATATATTATCCATGAACAGATCCGTATCAGATAAAAATAGATCAAAGATCTGGTTAAAAGAACGTATACTGGCGGCATTTTTACTGTCTGGGTATTTATGCATGATTTTATAACATACCCATTCAGGAGGCGGCTCTGCAATGTCGTATACCTGTACACTGAGATTTTTAAGTATGGTTTTTAAACTGCTTAGCTGTACAATGGCCCAGTACTGCTCATCATCAAGGAAATTACATAATGCCGTTACGGAATCTATCTTGATATGAGGAGATACCGTTGACGGCCACCAGTAATCGTGCCATTTAAGATAATCATACCCCCAGCTCTGAAAAAGTTCCATGGATGGATCAAGCTCAGAGGGATGAACTTTTTTTCTCCCCTGGGGTCTGGCACAGGGTCTGATTAATACATATTTCTGCTTAAAAACCGGTTGGGTAATAATCTCTTCGTAGTAGGAATCCGAAGAGACAAAACCGATATCCGCTTCTCTGCGTTTTACCAGATCGTATATTTCAGGTGTATGGCCGGTCTGAATTTTAACATTCACCCCATGCTCTTTTTTTGATATTTCTTTTAAGACTGTGGGCAGCATCATGACATTCACACTGTCTATTGATGCTACTGACAAGGTCTTGGAATAGCTGTGCTTTAGCAGCTCAATCTCACGATGCAGGGCGATCCATCTTTGGGCAAGCGACATGAATTCCTCTCCCCGGACAGTGAGTTCCACCGTACGCTTTCCCTTTTTTCTTGTAAAAAGCTTATACTGAAGCTCATCCTCCAGTCTGTTCAGCCTGTGAGTAACCGTTGACTGAGAGATAAACAGGTGGTCTGCTGCTTTTGTTAAATTCAGAGAATCAGCGACAGCCAGATAGGTTTCTAATTCTGTAAAATCCATATTCCCTCCCCCATTTCTATTCTAATTATATAGGCAGGAGGGAATATCTGTCAACGTTACAGCTTTGATATTTCTTCCGTAACTTCTAAAAATTGATCCAGCTCATCTATGCTGTTGCAGTGAAGAGGGGACACCCTGATTGCTCCTTTTAAATTAAACGATTCCAGCATTCTTCTGGAGTATAAACTTGACGCAACTCTTTCATAAACAATTACGCCCCGTTTTTCATATTCCTTTACTGCATCAGCATAATCAATGTTATCAAAGCCGATACCTATAATTAAATCGCGGGTTGTTAAAGATCCATGATCCATGAATACGTTAATTCCCTTCCTGCCTCGAAGTCCCCTGTTTTTTTCTGTTCCTTCCAAAAGATGATACAGCAAGGCTCTTTCGTGAAGAGCAATCTGCTCCATTCCATTTGCGAATGCCTCTCTTCTGGAGGTTTCTGCTTTATCCTCTGACAGACTGCAGACATAATTAATAATCTCCGTAATCATGGCATACTGGGCCGGTGCGGGACTTCCTAATTCCCATTCCCCCTCTTTTTTTCCGGCCAGTTTATGATGAGGAAGTTTTGCCATACGCTCAGATATGTATGCCACGCCGATTCCTCTTACGCCAAAGAACTTATAAGGTGCAAATGTAACGGCATCTACGTCAAGTCCGAAAAAATCCATGGCGCCATGGGGAGTATGCTGTACCGCGTCTACAATGATATAAAGATCCGGTTTGATTTTACGTGCAGTCTTAATAATTTCAGGAATATTAAAAATGGCGCCGGAAATATTGGAAGCATACATCACATTTAATAAAACAGTATCCTGATCAATAAGACCTGCGATTTCCTCTGCGTCCACACCGCCGGTAAGGGGGTTACTCTTTGCAACACGTACTTCTTTTCCTGTTTTCTCTGCATAATACCCCACAGCATCAAAAGCTGACGGATGCTCCAGAACGGAAGTCACAATATTGGTACCCGGAATGTTTTCTGCTACTGATCCAGTCAGCTGGAATATTGCCTGAGATGCCGTCAGTGCTGTGACAATGGATCCGCCTTTTATATTGAAAATTGTTCTTACATCATCTTTTCCCTGCTCTTCAATCTCCTGAAGATATTTTGCCATTTTATGATTTCTCTCCGAACAGTCAGGAATCATATCAATTTCCCGGAAACGCTCTTCTGCTTTTTTTAAACGGAATGAACCTCCTGCATTATCAAAGAACAATCTGCTGCAGCCGTTTGCATCTTTATCCACATAATAAAACTGCTCTCTGATTTCTTTTAATTTATCCTGACTAAATAATTTACCTTGTTCCATTCTTATTTTTCTCCTTTATCACTATGATATTTTTTAACCAAATATAAATAAATCGGAATACCGGATATCATAAAAACAATTGAAATAACGGCTATCTTAGGCTGATAAACAATCGTTGAAATTAAAACAAAGAAGCCACCTATGATGCCGAATACTGGTACAATGGGATAGAGAGGAACCTTATATGGTCTTTCTCTGTCAGGCCATTTCTTCCTTAATACAAAAATCCCCACAAACGTAAGAATATAGAAGGTCCAGATGACGAAGGAACCAATATCTGTCAGGATATTGAAATCACCAATGCATATCATCATGATAATTGTAATCATCATCATAAAGAAACCGCCGTTTACCGGCATCTGTGATCTTTTACTCAAGCTACCGAAAAAGGTGCTGAAAGGAAGAAGGTTTCTGATTCCAAGAGCATATGGAATTCTCCATCCGGCTCTTACGAAACCGGTAAGCGAACCGAAAACAGAAATCATAATTCCTATGGTGATCAGCTTGCCTCCAAAGCTGGGAAACAGGATACGTGCCACATCTGCTGCCGGTGTTGCAGTTGCTGCAAGAGCGCTGGCAGGCATTACTTTTAAATACGCAACATTGATCACTAAATATACCAGCGTTACCATGCTGATTCCGCCGATAATGGCCTTAGGCAGGTTTTTACCTGGGTTTTTCATTTCTCCTGCGATATTTGTAACATTCATCCAGCCGTCAGTCGCATAAAGTGTAGCCAGCAATGCGGCTGATATTGCCTTCCAAAAGGAACGGGTTGGATCTGTAAATGGAATCAGCTGTATTTTTACAGGTTCAGGGTTTAAAAAAAGACCCGCTAAAATAATCAGTATAATAGGAATAAATTTCAAAAAAGTTGCCAGTTTCTGTAACAGATCAGTGGTTCTATTACCAAGCGCATTGATAATATTGATAAATATGATAATTGAAATAGCAATTGGGATGATCTGCTTCTGGGCAAGCGCCAGCAGGCTGACAATCTGAGTTGCACAAATAACTGCTGCTGCGGCAAAGCGGACAGGATAAAATATAATAGTTTGTGCCCAGGCGATTAAATATCCGTACAGCCTTCCATAGATTTTTTCTAAGTAAGTCATCATTCCGCCGGTCTCGGGAATGAGTGTTCCAATCTCCGCAATTGTCAGTCCGCCTGCAAGTGCAAGAAGACCGCCCAGAACCCAGGCAAGAAGTCCCAACCCCGGTGTTCCTGATGCCCCAAAAACAGCAGTGGGTTTAAAAAACACACCAGAGCCGATAATGGTTCCGATTACCATAACAAAGGCACTGAAACCTGACACTTCCTTTTTAAGCTTATCTTCTTTCATGTAATTCCTCCAATAAAATTCTAATAACTTCTTTTTCACATGTGAATTATTACCTGCTAACAACTACACTCTATCATGAATTCTGCACAACATAAAATGAATTATTTTAAGTAAAGTTATGAATATATTTCATAGCTTGTCTTTATTTTAATACATTAAACAATATTTCCGCACACCAAAAAGCCCGTCCCTGTCATGCGGTTACAGGGGCGGGTTTTTTGTAGGAGTCATGATCCCTCACGGGTCAATGAAGGATAATCTCAGAGGGTTAGTCTGATGTATAGAATATTCACATGTAGTTAGTTATTGCTAACTAAGTTCATGATATCACAGGAGCCAGGAAAAAGCAAGAACATTTACTGAGAGCATTTCTCATTAATCCTATATTGATATCCGGACATTAAAACGTTATAATGAAGCCAGTTATACCCATGGAGGTACAATCTTGATTGATACAGCAAGTTTCATTATGGCAGGAGGCCAGACGATCGCCATTGAGCGGATTCAGGGCGTGAACGATAACATGGCCAAATCCCATTATCACGAATATTTTGAATTATATTATCTGGAATACGGAAAACGATATCATATGGTGAACGATAATATTTATTCTTTAAACTCAGGGGAATTTATTATCTTTCCTCCCTACTCCATGCACCATTCCTATGGAGATAACGACGTGCCCTTTAAACGGGTTCTGGTCTATTTTTCCCCAGAAACAGTCATTGTGCCGGAAGTTCTCCACACCCTCAGCCAGTCAGCCGGAGTCTATCGGTTTGATACAAAAGCCAGCCAGTCCGTTCATCTTCTGTTAAACGATATTTTAAAAGAACAGGGCGATGGGGAAGGGTTTCATTCTGATGCCATGAAGATGCTGCTCAATCTTCTTTTAATTAAAATCGCCAGAAGAGCGGATGAAAAAGCAGCCCCGGAGAACCGGAGCCGCATTACGGAAATTCTTCACTACCTTCACAGCCATTCTTCGGAAAACATTACACTGGAGGATCTGGCCTCCCGCTTTTATTTAAGCCCTTATTACTTATGCCGGGAGTTTAAGCGCTATACCAACAGCACCATTATCCAGTACATCAATCACATTCGCATCATCCATGCTCAAAGGCTTTTTATGGAGACAAACCGGACAATCACAGATATCAGCAAAGAGGTGGGCTTTTCCAATGTAACCCATTTTAACCGTGTATTTAAGTCCATAATCGGCATGTCACCTTCTAAAAACCGCAAGCAGTATGCTGATCAGAAAAAACAGGACAATAAGAAGAGTCCTTAACGTACCTCTTCCCAGAAGCTGACGGCGTCTGCCAGCCAGCCATTAAGTTCCGTCCCGTTTCCAAGACCAAAGCTGTGTCCGCCATGCTCCATAAACCGCACTCTGCGAGGGACATTTAAGCTTTTTAGCTGTTCTTCCATTAAGTAGCTGGCTTCAATATTAACCACTGGATCATCCTTGCTGTGAATCAGATAGCAGGGAGGATAATCCTGATCCATAAGGTGTTCCACACTGTACTCTGCCAGCCCTTCTTTTGTAAAATTCTCCCCTCCGATCCGTTCTAAATACTTCACGGCTGCTGCCCGCTCAGAATCAGATGCCCGCTCCATATCCTTTAAAAACTGAACCGTCGAGATGCTGGGATAACCAAGAAACAGGGCACCCGGCTTATGAATGTCATAGGCCGCATATCCCTTCTCTTTCGTTCCCCATACAGCTGCCAGATGGCCTCCTGCGGAAAATCCCGCCACTGCATAGCCTTCCATTCTGATTTGAAACTTCTCGCGATTGGCATCAAGAAATTTAAGAGCTGCCGCAGTATCCTCCATAGGTTTGGGAAGAAGGTTCTTCTGACCTGTCCGGTAAATTAAGATAAATGCAGAATACCCCATTCGGTTTAACTGCTCGGCAATGGGATAGCCTTCAACCAGAACCCATTCCCTTGCATACCCTCCTCCCGGACACACAAGTACAAAGGGCTTATCCGGGTCTCCCGGCATATGAATCAGTTTCACCTGTTCCTTATCCGGTTCTTTTTCCCATTCCTCTTTTGGATAAACATCGTAGATCACCTGGGTGTTTGCTTCCATTACCTCATAAATCCGTTTTATCGCAGGCAGTATCCCACACCGTTCATTTCCATAATCACCAATTTTACGCTTCCATACATCCTCTGTCATATGAGTGAAAAAAAAATCAGAAAACTGGGAGAGCTCTTTTTCTGTGCAAAGCTCTTCAATCGTTGTATCAACGGAAACAGACTCAAACATCATACCCTCTCCTCTCTTATGCCTCATGGTCCAGAACGATATTCTGAATCCATACCCCTTTCTTTACCAGAACAAAACCGATGATACATTTAATAATATCTACCATCTGGCACATAAAATAAAGCGGAATAATGGGGATCTGGGTGTATCGGCTCAGCAGATACGCTGCCGGAATACTTGCCACCCACATAAACACACTGTCAAAGAAAAAGGTAACGACCGTCTTTCCTCCGGAACGCAGTGTAAAATAAGATACATTCATAAATGCATTCATCGGCATAATAAAGGCCAGAATCCGGATAAACTGAACTGCTAAGTGCTTTACCTCATCGGTTGTATTGTAAATCATCGGGAACAGAGGTGCTACAATCGCCAGGATTGTACCCATTACCGCGCAGGATGCAACGGAGAACACGATCAGCTTGGTATCTGTTTCTCTGGCTTCCTCCATCTTTCCCGCACCCAGAAGCTGGCCTACAATAATGGAAACAGACACTCCAAGAGCAAGATAAACCACATTAAACACATTGCCAATGGTGTTGGAGATATTTAATCCCGCCACAGCAGTCAGTCCCCTGACAGAGTAGCATTGCATTAACATTGCCACTCCGCTTGCCCACAAAGCTTCGTTTACAATCAAAGGCGTACCCTTCACAAAGATTTTGCCGACCAGACCCGCTGGTATATGCATGCTCTTATATGCATCCTCAATAAATGGAAAGCGTTTCTTATGCTTATGGGTCCAGACTATTACAATCATAGTCTCAATATACCTTGCCACAACAGTGGCAATTCCTGCGCCCACCACGCCAAGAACCGGTGCTCCGAATTTACCGAAGATAAGAATATAGTTAAGGACCAGATTAACCAGCACTGCAACAATTCCTGCCTTCATGGGAATTACGGTTTCCCCGCACTCACGAAGAGTACTGGTGTATGCCTGCTCAATGGCAAAGGGTAAGAGCCCAACTATCATAACAAGCATGTATTTGCGGCCATTGGTAAGAGCAATTGTAAGATCTCCGCCGCTTTCTTCTCCATGAAGGTACATGTAAATCAAGTTCTCTCCGTAAAAATAAAATATGACAGCAGCCACAGCTGCCAGGAACAGACAGCATATAAATTTAAACCGGAAGGTGTGCCTTACTCCGTCATGCTTTCCACAGCCATAAAACTGGGCTCCAAAGATACCCGCACCAGAGACGATGCCGAACACACTGACATTAAAAACAAATATCAGCTGGTTTACAATGGCAACTCCGGACATCTCCCCGGTACCCACCATTCCCACCATGATGTTATCGAGAAGACTGACAAAATTAGTAATTCCGTTCTGGATCATAATAGGAATTGCAATGGCCAGTACCATTTTATAAAATGCTTTGTTTCCAATAAATTTTTTCATACTCATAACAGTAAAAGCGTACTTTTTCTGTGCTACCTCCGTTTTTTCCAAATTTCATTCCTGTACTTTTTAAAAGCAGGTTTCCTCGATTATAATAAATATAACCTGCAAAGGCAATCAAAACTTCTACATAATTTCTACAAATCAGGATATTACCATTAACTCAGAATACAATGCAGGAGGTTGTGCCAATGAAACTTGGACAGCGAATAAAAAAAGCATTTCAGAACTACCTGGCTGATTTGGCCAAAACGAACAAAGAAACCTTTGGCAATCAGACGATGGACTGCTGCAATCTTAACCGCAGACCGGAGAACCAGAAAAAAAGCGGCCAGTGATGAGAAAAAAACAGAAGCCGGGAGAAGGCATATCCCCCCGGCTTCTGTTTTTTTCATATTTTATTTCTTTTCCTTTGCCTTTGCAAATAAACTCTGAAGAATGATAAAGAATGCAAGCAGCGCTGCAATCGTAATCTTGGTCCACCAGGAAGAAAGCGTCCCCTGGAAAGTAATGAAGGTTTCAATTGTTCCCTTAATTAAAACTCCAAACAGACTGCCAAACACGTTGCCCACCCCTCCTGTAAGCAGGGTTCCCCCAATTACCGCTGAGGCGATGGCTTCCATTTCAAAGCCCTTTGCCTGTTCAACAAAACCGGCGCAGGTATTTAACGCGAACAAGAAACCGCCCAACGAACATAAGAAACCATTGATCACATAAACAAGAAGCTTGGTCCGCCTGACATTTAATCCCATCATCAGCGCTGACTGTTCGTTTCCGCCTACCGCATAAATGGTTCTTCCAAATTTGGTAAACTTTAAAAGAACAAATATACCGATTAACACAATCAGTGCAATGATCACACTGGGATAAATAAATGAATAATTCATCACACCTTTTTTGTTTACGGTACCGCCTAAAAAGGTTAAGTTAATTTTGCTCTTTGCCCATTTTAAAAATAGCTCATTTTTAATACTGATCATTTCCTGGCTGATAATGGCAGTCAGGCCCCTTGCAAAGAACATTCCGGCCAATGTAACAATAAAGGGCTGGATCTTTAAATATGCGATTAAAAATCCCTGTACCAGACCAAATACAATTCCCATAATCAGAACGATTACAAGGGCAGGAACAGCTCCCATTCCCTTAATTTCCATCATCCATGCAAGCATCATGCAGGTCAGGGCTACAATGGAACCAACCGAAATATCAATTCCACCGGTTATCATAACCATTGTCATACCCGCTGCAATTACAATCAGACCGGCGTTGGAAATAAACAGGTTTAAAAATACCTGAGGCTTTGCAAACCCTTTGCTCTTGAATATGATCAGACCGGCTGCATACATCACCAAAAAGAGAAGGATGGTGATAATCAGTAAAAATACCTTTCCATCAATTTTTTCTCTCTTCTTCATTTATGCCACCTTCTTTCCTGACTTAACGTTTATCTGCAGTTTACTCACCATACGCTTTAACTCAGTTGACTGTAACGCCACAATTACAACAACTACAATCGCTTTATATACCGGAATCTGGTCTGGAGAAACACCCATGGCATAAAGGGTGGTGCTCAGCGCCTGAATGGTGTAAGCTCCGATGACACTTCCTAACAGTGAAAATTTTCCGCCTGCAAGGCTGTTTCCTCCAAGTGCCACTGCAAGAATGGCATCTAACTCCAGATTCAGTCCAATGTTGTTGGCATCGGCAGAATAGATTCTGGAAGAGGCCACAAGTCCGGATATACCGGCGCAGAGACCGCAGAAAACATAAGAAAGAAAAATAATCATTGCAGACTTAATCCCCATCAGTTTGGAAGCCTTCGCATTAATTCCCACAGTCTGAATATAAAGTCCCAATGTCGTTTTCTTTAACAGAACATAGGTGAGCAGTACCACGATCAGAGCCACAAACACAGGAGTGGGAATGGGGATGCCAGGGATGCTGGAACCCAGCATCTTATAGGATTCCACGCGGATATAGGTAATCTGCCCTTTTGTTATGAGCTGTGCAATTCCCCGTCCGGCGGTAAATAAAATCAAAGTTGCCACCATGGGCTGAATCTTAAGCTTTGCAACAAGGAAACCATTAAAGCAGCCGCATAAAATTCCTGCAAGAATAGCAGCCAGTACCCCCAGAATATAAGGATTCACAAACTCATTTACAGACTGCTGTCCCCCTGAAAGAATGAAGCAGCACACCGCTCCCGCCACAGACATGACAGCCCCTACTGAGATATCTGTACCACCTGAAGCAGCAACTACCAATGTCATTCCAACAGCCAGAATAACCAGATCGCTTGCACGATTAATTACGTCAATAATATATCCATAGAGAACGCCGTTTTTAATCGTTACCTCAAAGAAGCCGGGAGTCTTGATCAAATTGGAAAACAGAACAAGCACCAGACAGAAGAGGGGCAGAAACAAGCGGTATCCTGTCAGTCTTTTTATAAATGCCTTTCCCTTATTCATCTGTTCCACCTCCTGCAATCGCCTTCATGATATGGTTCTGATCAAGTTCATCCTCCATAAGCTCAGAAACCTTCTCCCGGTCTCTTAAAACTGCCATCCGGCTGCAGGTACGGATCATCTCCTCAATTTCAGAGGAAATAAACATAACAGTAACACCCTCTTTTGCCAGCTGGACCACCAGTTTTTGAATCTCAGTCTTAGTACCAACATCAATTCCTCTGGTCGGTTCATCAAGAATCAGAAAATCAGGATCTGTGAGAAGCCATCTTCCCAGTATTACCTTCTGCTGGTTTCCACCGCTTAAACTTCTTACGGGAGTATCCAGGCTTGCGGTCTTAATCTGAAGCAGCTTCACATACTTGTTAGCCAGTTCCTCCTGTTCCTTGCTTCCAATTGGATGGAACATGCCTCTCTTAGCCTGAAGAGCCAGAATTAGATTCTCCCTTACCGATAAATCAGCAACAATTCCTTCCTCTTTCCGATTCTCCGGCAGATATGCCATACCAGCCATCATGGCATCAAGAGGGGTATGGAGAACTACAGTCTTTCCATTGACCTTCAGCTCCCCGCTGTCCGGTTTATCTGCCCCGTACAGACTTCTTGCAAGCTCTGAACGGCCGGAACCCAGGAGTCCGGTCAGCCCGATCACTTCTCCCTTATAAATCTGAAAATCAAATGGTTTTATGGTTCCCTGCCTGCCGATTCCTTTGGCATCAATAACTGCCTCACTGGATTTTCCGGCAGTTTTTCCATCTTTTTTAATGGCTTCCAGATCATCAAAATCCTTACCCATCATCTTGGCTACCAGCTGTACTCTGGGAAGCTTTTCTACTTCATATTCTCCTACCAGACCGCCGTTTCTAAGTACGGTTATCTTATCGCAGACTTCATAAACCTGCTCCAGAAAATGAGTAACAAAGATAATCCCCACTCCGTCTGCTTTCAGACGCTTCATCAACCGGAACAGCTTTTCTACCTCATTGTCATCTAAGGAGGAGGTAGGTTCATCAAGAATCAGAACCTTTGCTGACATATCCACAGCTCTTGCTATGGCTATCATCTGCTGCAGCGCAATGGAATAATTCTCCAGTGCCTTTGTTACGTCTATGTTCATATCCAGTTTGGAAAGAAGCTCTGCTGCTTTCCGGTTCATGGTCTTCCAGTCGATGAGACCTGCCCTCTTTGGTTCCCTTCCGATAAACAGGTTCTCAGCCACCGATAGATTGGGACAGAGATTGACTTCCTGATATACGGTACTGATCCCATGCTCCTGGGCTTCCTGGGGAGAATGGTTAATAATCGTCTGGCTTTCACCTTTAATTTTTATCTCACCTGATTCAAATTCTTCTACCCCGGTCAAAACCTTTATGAGCGTTGATTTACCTGCTCCGTTTTCTCCCATAAGAGCATGGATCTCCCCGCTTCTTAAGGTAAAATCCACATGGTCTAAGGCACGTACCCCGGGAAATGTCTTCGATATATTTTTCATGCTAAGTACTATCTCATTGGGCATAAAATCCCTCCTTTTTCTCCACTTTTCTGCTTTTCACTGCATGTCAGGAGATTAAAAAAGGTGCCTGGAGGAGGACTGACCCCGTCCTCCATTCCCTGCACCTGTTTCTCTGGCTATCATTCTGCTTTCAGCGCCTTAGTCCCAACCAATTAATACTGTCTCTTTGGTTTTTCAGCTGCTGCTGTATCTGCCGGGAATACGCCTTCCTTTACATATGCAATCTTATCAACTTTTTCGCCCTTCTCCAGCTTCTGAATGATCTCAGCTACACGAGGACCGTGAAGAGGATTACACTCTACGGAAACGTTCATATCTCCTGCGATCATGGAGTCAAATGCTGCAGAAACTGCATCAAAGGAAATGATAATGATATCGCCCTTCGGTCCACAGGTCTTCCCTGCAGCCTTGATCGCATCAATCGCACCAAATGCCATGTTGTCGTTCTCAGCAATTACAACATTAATATCTTTATAGGTCTTTAAGAAGGATTCCATAACTTCCTGACCCTTTGCCTGTGTAAATTCACCAGTCTGACGCTCTAACATCTTCCACTTCGGGTGATCTTTCATCTTCTCTTCCACGCCGTTGGTACGTCCAATCTGTGCGGAAGAACCGATGGTACCCTGAAGAGTAACGATATTGATATCACTGTCTGCTTTGTTATTCTTCTTTAAATAATCATCAAGCCATGCTACTGCATCATAACCTTCCTGAAGGAAGTTGGAACCAACCCATGCAGTATATAAGGAATCATCAGATACATTAATCATACGGTCAACGATGATAACCGGAATGCCTGCGTCCTTCGCTTCCTGTAATACGGTATCCCAGCCAGTTTCTGTAACTGGTGCGATAACGATATAATCAACATCCTGCTGAATAAAGTTACGAACTGCCTTTAACTGATTTTCCTGTTTCTGCTGTGCATCATCAAAAATCAGCTTGTAACCGTTTGCTTCTGTAAACGTTGACTTCATGGATTCGGTATTTGCCGTTCTCCAGTCAGACTCTGCACCAACCTGAGAAAATCCCACTACAATTTCCTTTTTCTCTGCAGGTGCTGCTGTGGTGGTTGCTGCTTCCGTTTTTGCTGCTTCTGTTGTCTCTGCTTTTGTTTCAGTAGCAGCAGGTGCTGCTGTCGTTGCGGCTGTCTGAGATCCGCTGCAACCGGATAAAATCATGGCGGTTGTCATAACCGCAGCTGTCAAAAAGCTTAAAACTCTTTTCTTCATATCCGTTCCCTCCAATAAGAATAAATCACTATTAAGTAACTACCTGTATCATAGACCCATCCCCCTGATTTCTCAATACAATATCTTTTGCAAAGGGTTAAGTTTCTTACGCTATTTCCATGTATTCCGGAAAATAAGTTGATTTTTTTCGGATAAAAGTTGATTTTTTTATATATTTCCCCATATTACTGCCGGAATCCTTACCGTAACAGCCGTTCCAACTCCGTACTCGCTTTCAATGGTAAGTCCATACGCCTCACCAAAATTCAGTCGGATCCGCTCTGCCACATTGGCAATTCCAAAGCCTTCTCCTACATGAAAATCCGCTTTGCTGCCGCCGGCAATCTGATGCTCCATCTTTCTTACCTCATCCGGTTTCATTCCAATCCCGTTATCCTCTACCTTTAAAAGAATATCTTCATTCTCCTGCCAGCCACTGATCCGTAAGAATCCTTTTTTTCTGCAATTTTTTATTCCATGGTAAAGTGCATTTTCCACAATGGGCTGCAGGGTAAGTTTTAATATGGAATAATCCCGGATCCGTTCTTCAAAATCAATCTCATAATCCATAATGTCCTCATAGCGGAAATGCTGGATTAATAAATAACTTTTTATATGCTCTGCTTCCTCTTTAATCGTAATAAAATCCCGCCCGTTGTTCAAACCAATTCTTAAAAAAGAAGACAGTGCAGTAATCATCTCCACCACCTCCTGATGCTGCTTTCCCTCGGCCAGCCAGACAATGGTATCTAACGTATTATATAGAAAATGGGGATTAATCTGAGCCTGAAGCAGCTTCAGTTCTGTTTTTCTCTTTAACTCCTGTTCTTCCTTAATGTGGCGGATCAGCTCTCCGATTCGGTACACCATCTGGTCATACTGTTCCCCCAGCACCTTAATTTCCCTGATGTTGCTTTTTGGTGCACTGACTTCCAGATTCCCGTCTGCCAGCTTCATGGTGTATTCACACAGCTCCTCAATGGGCTTTGTGATTTTCTTTCCAAATGAAGAAAAGGAAGCAATTAAAAATACGATCAGATAAGAAGCGATCACAATACAAAGAGCAATGACCTGTCTTGTCTGG
The DNA here is from genome assembly GCF_031982545.1 of Lacrimispora sp. Classification (GTDB taxonomy): domain Bacteria; phylum Bacillota; class Clostridia; order Lachnospirales; family Lachnospiraceae; genus Lacrimispora. Next base: position 116,021 of record NZ_DALYXB010000014.1, on the reverse strand, counting down.
GTGTCAAGCTTCTGCCGCACAGACTCCAATGTCCTTGTCTCATTATAGATATAATCGGACATGGATTCCTGGATTAAATCAGTAATTGCATAGATATCCTGGTCAAGACGTGCCATATTCCGGTCATAATCCCCGATAATGTTGCTGGTCTGAATATCCTCAATTCTTTTTTCCAGCATTCCGATTAAAACCACGATCCCATCCAGCCCCTTTTTACTGGTTTCCTGGGGAGTGGTGTCTTTCAGTTCCAAAAACATCTTTTTAGAATCTTCCAGATCTTCATACGGGTTCAAGGATTCAAAGGTGTCTGCTCCGATCACAATCCGGTACATCTTATAATCAATGTTGGACTTAAAATCAAAATTAAACTCCGTAGCCATGGTAAGGTTACGTATACTCTGACGATACTGTTGATTCTGCCATTCCATGGTATATAGCAATATCCCAATCATAATGATGACCGGGATAAATAAAATTGCCTGCATGTTTTTTATTTTCGCCTTAATTGAATCACTTTTGTACTTCATTTTCTCCCCCTGACCGAAACGCCTTCGGTGTGATTCCGTGAATCTTCTTAAACAGGTAACTGAAATAATGGGGATCCTTATATCCCACCTGATATCCGATTTCTGAAGTCCTCAAATCCGTTTTCAACAGTAATTCCCTGGCAGCATCCATGCGTACCTTTGTTAAGTATTCCACAAATGTAATTTCCATCTCCTGGCTGAAAATAGTACTGAAATGATTGGGGCTGATATTTACCGCCGACGCCACAGCATTTAGTGAAATATCTTCGTCCTGATAGTGGGCCGCTATATAATCCACTGCCTTTTCAAGAACCAGCCGGTACTTTTTCTGGGAACAGGTAGTTCGAAAACCAATGGCCTTTGCAAGGATCTCCCTGGTATACTTAACCGCAGATTCCATGGAGTTCACACAGGGCTGCATAGTCTTCGCATCTCCAAACTCCTTTAAAACCTGTTCCGGCTCAAAACCCAGCTGAGACACAAACCCAATAACTGCCAGATACACGTCCATCAGGATGTACTGTCTGAAAATCAGTGAATTAATATTATTACCGCAGGCTTCCATATATTCCTCAACGAAATACTTCACCTCAGGGACTGATCCGTTCTTTAAGAAGTTGGGAATAATGTCACGGCTTAACTTGGTGATATCAATTCCCTCCAGGCTGATACTTCCCGTATCATTATGAATCCGCACTGCTGCCTCCGCCGTTAGAATCTGGTTGCGGTCCAGCATATAACGGCAGGCATAAGCCCTGCTTGCTGCTTTAAAGGAAGTGCGGATTTCACTGAGTCTGCACACCGGAGTCCCGATCCCTCCAAAATACTCCATCTCAGGAAATGATTCCGCCAGACGTATGAGAATTTCCGAATAACAGGTTACCTTCCGTTCCATATCGGATTCTTCTCCCATAATTAGAAAGCTATACCCTTCTGAAAGCCGGTTAAATCCGATAATGTCGGCTCTTCCCTCCAGTTCTTCCTTCAGCCTCTTATCAAACAGTACATTCTCATCCGAGTACTGATCCTGGCTCTCCGCTCCTTTTGCCTGAAACAAAATGAGATTGTACATAGGGGCAGATAAAGAAAGATTGTGCTCCTGAGCTTTTCGAAGCAATTCAGAAAGTCCCAGCTTCCCTGATACAATAATATCAAATAACCGGTCCCGGTCCATCTGCTTACGTTCTTCCTGCTGCTTTAGAAATTCCTGCTTGTATCCCTTCTCGCTTTTTTCCTGCATGATTGTCTCACTCATTCGTTCCAACGCTTCCAAAAGCTGGCTGCTGCTCACCGGTTTTAAGAGATAATCCGCAGCTCCGATCTTAATCGCCCGTTTGGCGTACTCAAAATCATCGTATCCGCTGAAAAACATAATATGTATATCCGGTAATGCCCGTTTTGCCATCTCCGCCAGTTCCAGTCCATCCATAAAAGGCATCCGGATATCCGTAAGCAGTATATCCGGCTTCGATTTTAATATCATGGGATAAGCCAACTCTCCATCCGGCGCCTCCCCGGCAAATTCAAACCCATATTTTTCCCAGGCAATTCCGTTCTTAATTCCTTCACGGACAATTTTTTCATCCTCTGCAAGAAATATCTTAACCATGTCTGATTCCCCCTGTCAGCCGCATTTCTATGATTCGATTATATAAAATCCTCTATGGAAATATAAGAGAATAATTTCCGCCGCTTCATTTTCATTCGTAAAAAAACATACCTCTCCCCATATAGTACCACAAAAAAAGAGATTCGTAACTCCCGGTTTTTCAGGAATTACAAATCTCTTTTCAGACTCTTATTCTACGTCACTCCAAAGGCTCTTATTACCGTAATGTTCATCTAATCCACGGCTGAACCACCGTCCGTTCAGAACATTTTTAATCATTTTATCCTTAATCTCATCAGAAACGCTGGTATCCTGATCCATTGCTTTCATGATATCCTGGTAGGTGGTTGTTACATCTTTTTCTTCTACAACTGCATCGGTTTGTGTCCCGTCAAATACCATGGACACCTTTTTATCCGGTTTCCAGCTGCTCCACGCTGCCAGCCCATCACCATTTGGATCTCCAGATTTTAAGAAGTTCGCCAGATAACTGTTGTACTGCTTCGCCATTGCCTGATAGCCTGCCTTACCAAATGCATCCGGGAAAAACTCAAGATAATTATGTTTGGCAGAAAGCATGGGTACGAATATGCCATGGAATGCACCATAATCACCTAAATCTTTCACTGAAGACTGATCACTGCCGTAATTAACCTGGCAGATATAAATATCAGACTGATAATGATCAGACATCTTCACCGCACTTTCCTGAGCATTAAAGATCCGGTACATATCACTTCCGTATTTGCTGGCAAATGCTTTGGCTGCCTTAATCTCATCCTCTGAATATCCTGCCATGTCATCACTCTTAAAATATCCGTCTCCCAGACAGAACATGGAGAACTCAGAGCTTCCCGTAAGCATCATGAGCGGAACGCTGTTATAATCTTCTGTATCAAATCCATTTTTCGGAATGACCACTCCGTCCTCATAAAGATGAGGGAATACACTCATACGAATTGCAGCATTCCCCATAAGAGGCACCAGACGTTCTGCTGATATGGAATAAAGGTATTCCTTAACATCAGCTGAATCTGTCATCAGCCACTGGTAAGCAGCGTTTTCATCTGCTGCCTTCTTATCCTCAACCGCAAGGGGTGCTATGGCTTTAGCAATCTTTTTCGCACTTAAAGCTTCTGACGCTGTGGTCATACCTCCGCTGAAGGCAATTGCTTTCTGAAATTTGCCCTTAAACTGAGGACTGATCAGCATTGCCATAACATCACGGCCTCCTGCTGAAAATCCGGAAATAGTAATATTACCCGGATCTCCGCCGAATGCTTCAATGTTTTCCTTTACCCAGTCAAGAGCATAGGCGATGTCAAGCATGGCAAAGTTTCCGGTTCCATTCTCTCCGGCAGTTAATGCCGGCAGGCAGTTAAAGCCTAAAAGCCCAAGGCGGTAATCCACAGAAACATAAACGCAGTTATCATTCTTTACCAGATCAGCTCCGGGAATTTCCCCTGCCTTTCCAGTCTGATTATTGCCTCCGTGAATAAATACAAGCACAGGAAGCTTTTTACTGTTCTCTTTTGCATATACATCAAGCTTTAAACAATCCTCACTTCCCTTACTCTCATTGCCGGAAAGCTGAATTGCTGGCTGTGATGCTTCGGTACAATTTAATTCCTCCGTCCAGGCAGCCGGTGCAGTCGGTGCCTGCCATCTTAATTCACCCACCGGTGCCTTTCCGTATGGAATTCCGTACCAGGTCAGGAGCTCCCCTTCCTGTACCCCTTTTACCGGGCCGTATGTGGTAGAAACCACTGCGCCCCCGTCTTTTGTATCGTCTGACGTAACGGATGCTGCTTTTGTCGCTGCAGCCGTTGTTTCAGTTGTTGTCTGCAAAGCAGATGTTTCTGTTTTTGCCGCGCTGCCACAACCAGCTGCCATAACCATGGTCATTAAAACCAGACCAGTTGCCAAACCTCTTTTTTTCATATTAATAACTCCCCAGTTATATTAATCTAATACTTCTCCATTGGTTTCAATTACATTCTTATACCAGTCAAAAGATTTTTTCTTTTTTCTGGATAAATCCCCGGTTCCGTCATCGTATTTCTCGACATAGATGAAACCGTAACGTTTTGCCATTTCTCCTGTAGAAGCGCTGACCAGATCAATGCATCCCCATGGCGTATAGCCCATTAAATCCACACCGTCAGCAACTGCTTCACGCATCTGCTCGATATGTTTCTTTAAATAGCTGATTCTGTAATCATCCTGAATGCTTCCGTCTTCTTCCTTTTTATCGTAGGCACCCAGACCGTTTTCCACAACCATAAGCGGTATCTCATAGCGGCCATAAAGCTCGTTTAATGTATAGCGCAGACCCTTGGGATCAATCTGCCAGCCCCAGTCACTTGCTTCCAGATAGGGGTTCTTGGCTCCACCCATTAAATTGCCGGAGGTTTTTTCAAGCTCCGGATCAGCGGAAGCACAGTTGGACATATAGTAGCTGAACGTATAATAATCCACGCAGCCGTCTTTGATAATCTCTAAATCACCTGGTTCCATCTTAATTTCAAGACCATTTTCTTTGAAATATCGGTTCATGAATGTAGGATACTCACCACGCACCTGAACATCTCCGCAGAACTGATTTAAGATCTGGTTTCTTTTCTGGGCCTCCAGAATATCATCGGGATTGCAGGTCATTGGATAGGTGGTAATGTGGCAGATCATACAGCCGATTTTACAGTCAGGATCAATCTCATGACCTGCCTTCACAGCAAGGGCACTGGCAACAAACTGATGATGCAGACCCTGGAAGCGAAGTTGAGGATTATCGACCTGATTGGTGAAATCAGTCGTTCCTTCATTTAAAATACCAAGAGAGAGAAACCCTCCCATAGGCATTGTTCCGGCATTAATTTCATTAAATGTCAGCCAGTACTTTACCTTTCCTTTATAACGCTTAAACAGCGTCCTGGCATAACTCACGAATAAATCAATGCACTCTCGGGAGGACCAGCCGTTGTATTTTTCTGTCAGTGCAAATGGCATCTCATAGTGAGAGATGGTAATGAGAGGCTCAATGTTATGGCTTCTGCATTCATCGATTACACGGTCATAGAAAGCAAGTCCTTCTTCGTTTGGAGTTTCCTCCATGCCTGTTGGAAAAATCCTGGTCCAGGCAATGGAGAAACGAAATACTTTAAATCCCATCTCTGCAAACAGAGCAATATCTTCTTTATAGTGATGATAAAAATCAATCGCTTCATGGCTTGGGTAGAAGGTGTCAGGCTCTAAGGTCCTTGTGATCCGCTTGGATCTTGTATGGGAACCTCCAGTACATACATCGGAAGCAGATATTCCCTTCCCGTCTACATCCCAGGCACCCTCACACTGGTTAGCTGCTACTGCGCCTCCCCACAAAAAGTTATCAGAAAATACAGACATCTTACACCTCTTTCATTTATTAGACAATTGTTAATAAAGTTTCACCTGTTTTCACCCGTTTTTTATCTGTGGTCTTCAGGCTGACAAAGTTAACCATATTGGATACCAGAACCGGAGTGGTAACCGGGAAACCGGCTTCTTTAATTTTATTCATATCAAATTCCAGAAGCAGACTGCCTTTTTTCACCTTGTCTCCAGCCTTGCAGTGGAGTGTGAAGCCTTCTCCACCAAGCTGAACGGTATCAAGACCTACATGAATCAGAATTTCAACTCCTGTATCTGTAGTAATTCCCACTGCATGTTTGGAATCAACAACAGCACTGATGATCCCATCAGCAGGAGCATATACTTTTCCTTCAGAAGGAATAATTGCCAGACCTTCTCCTAAAATACCGCCGGCAAATACTGCATCCTCTACCTGACTCAGCGGAATTACATCTCCGCTTAATGGGCTTGCCAGCTCAATTGTATCCACAAGTGTCCTCTTCTCCGGAACAGGAGCTTCAATAATTTCTTCTGGTGATTCTTCATTTACTTCCGGCTTATAAAGAACTAAGGTCATAACAAAGGAAACAACCAGTGATATAATAAGAGTTACCACACCGTTTAATAAGTTCCCAAACCCGGTTCCGCCAATCATCTGAATTAAAGATAATCCGGAAGGAGATCCTCCCATGGAATAAGCTACCAGATGCATGATTCCTGCATAAAATCCAGCAGCACCGGCACCGATTACAGCAGCGATCATAGGAGTCTTATATTTTAATGTAACACCATACATAGCTGGTTCTGTTACACCGGCTATAATTGCAGAAATGCCTGAAGCAGTTGCTGTAGATTTTGCATCTTTGTCTTTCGTGCGTACTGCAACTGCTAAAGATGCACTGCCCTGTGCTAAGTTAGAGCAGAACATGGTAATAATTAAGATTGCATCAAATCCCAAACTGGAAAGACCGGTTAATGCAATCGGAATTAATGCATAATGCATACCTGTCATTACGATAAACGGCATACCTGCAGAAAGTATCATAATTGCAAGCCAGCCTGCCTTACTATATAATAAATTAATACCAGAAGCCAGGTAATTTCCAAGGATGCTTCCGATTGGTCCAACTACAATAAGAGCAATGGGAATCGTAATAAAAATAACAAGTAAAGGCTTCAAAAATACTTTAACAAGGCTTGGGCAGACTTTATCTGCAAATCTCTCCACATAACCCATAAGCGGTACAATCAGCAATACTGGAAGTACAGATGAGGGATAAGAGGCCGCTGTTACCGGCAGGCCAAAATATGAGGTATTTCCCTTTAATAAAAGTGCTGTAATGTCTGGATGAATCATTAATGCAGCAACTACCATTGCAAGGTAAATATTAGAGCCAAGGCGTTTTGCTGTTGTCATGGCAAGCAATATTGGCATGTAGTAAAAGAATGCATCTCCTGCTGCATTTAAAATCACATAAGTGCTGCCTGTTTTGTCAATCAGACTAAACGTAGTAAGTAGTGTCAGAACTACCTTAATCATACCACAGCCAAGCATAGCAGGAAGAAGTGGTGTCATACAGCCTGCTATAAAACCGGAAAGCCTTGAAAATAAGTTCTCCTTGGGACCGCCTTCCGAAGAACCTGTACTTTCTTCAAAATGGCCCAGCTTTAACATCTCCTTGTAAACATTGCTGACTTCATTTCCAATTACCACCTGATATTGTCCGCCCTGGCGAATAACGCGAATGACTCCTGGAATTTTTTCAACTTCAGCATCCTTTGGTATCGCTGAATCTTTTAGTACAAACCGCAGACGTGTCATGCAGTGTGTCAATCCTGATACGTTTTTTTCTCCGCCGACTTTATTTAAGATTGTTTCTGCGGTCTTAGCATAATCTAATGCCATAAAATGATCCCCCTTTATAAGGTTATTTTAATAGTCTATCTGAAAAGGTGTCTATAACACCTCATCATTCAAAAAGTAATAAAAAAGACCCTGCTAAAAGCTGACTGCCTGATAATAATCCGCAGCCGCTTATGTGCAGGGTCCTGCCCGGATCATAAAGTCCGGTAACAATCCCATCTTTCTGTTTTAACAGTGCTCTAAAAAACTAAGTTAGTTCTCTCGTCACTTTTTCTATATGAATCATCAGATACATCATCTCTTCCCGGTCCATCTCATAATAGTACCGGTCATGAATATAATCAGCTATTTTAACAATACAGTTGTATGATTTGCGGTATTTATCCTTCAAAAGCTGATACCACTCATCATCCGTAGATTCGTACTGCTTGTTTTGCAGCATACGCTGTGCAAAAAATCGAATGTGTGTTACGAAACGCCTGTAATCCCAGGTTTCCGTATTTAGTTTTACCTGATAAGCAGCTTCAACAATATCCACTATATCACGGATAATGCCTGTAATTAACTCCAGATTGTCAGGCTCCTGCTTTTTGTTCTGCCCATAGACAAAATGAAATGCCAGAAACATGGCTTCATCCTCTTCCATGGAAATATTAAGCCTTCTTTGGATTAAATCAACCGCATACTGACCCACCTTAAATTCGCTGGGATAAAACCTCTTTCCTTCCCATAGCATGGCGTTTCGAAGAATAATTCCATCTTTATAACGCTCAGCCGCACCTGCGATATGATCACAGATCGTCAGTATGATCCTGGAATCCAGCTGCATGCCAAACTCATTCTTTGCATAATCAGCAGTCTGTTCGCTGATCTCCCAATATTCCTGAGGAAGTTTTGCAAAATATTCTTCAAAATGACGGGCGTCACGCTTATCATTCTGAATAAACACACGCTCTACCAGTTTGTGGTCCACTTCATCGCCTTTTTTCTTACCAAAGCCGATTGCTTTCCCTTTCAGTATGATCTCTTTTCCCTCAGTATTATAAGCTAATACCATATTATTATTCAGAACCTTCTCTATCTTCATAAGCCCCTTCAGATAAAAAAAATAGACAAGCCATCAGGACCACTTACCACATACTGCTAACATGTGATATTAACCCTGTAGATCTTGCCTGCCTTACCAGTCACAAACTACACATCTATTTTCTAGGTACAGTATATCATGGATACCTAAGGAGATCTATATACAAATCCGATAAAATTACTGTATATTTTTGTCGAAAATGCACAACACAAATATTTTGTATATAGCCGCACTCTATTATCAATCATACCATTTTTTTTTATTCAAGTCTACTAATTTTCTGTTTTTTAATTTAAAATAATGATGCCGGCAATAAAGAATTTGGAGGAACGATAGATGATAGAAAAAGGATCAGACTGGTATAAAAATATATGGAGCCTGGATATAAAAAATCATTCATGGGTGGAGGATACGAAACAGCAGATTGATTTTATTATTAAAACATTAGACTTAAGAAAAGATCAACGAATTCTTGATCTGGCCTGTGGTTTTGGAAGGCATAGTCTGGAACTGTCAAGAAGAGGATTTCAGGTTGTCGGAGCAGATATTACCAAAGACTATATAACAGATGCAGAAAATGCAGCAAAGAAAGAGGGGTTAAGCGCCCGGTTCATACTTTCAGATATTCGTGATCTTAAATTTAATCAGGAGTTCGATGTTGTCTTAAACTTGGCAGACGGTGCTATTGGTTATCTGGAAAATGATAGTGAAAATTTAAAGATATTTGATGTGATAGCAGATGCATTAAAACCTGGCGGAAAGCACTTTATGGATCTGTGCAATGCGGAATATGCAGAATTACACTTTCCAGCCACCAGTTGGGAGGCAGGGGAGAATGCGCTCTCTCTATCCTGTTTTGAATGGAACGCGGAAAAGAGAATTATGCTTTATGGGGGTAAAACTATTTCTTATGGAGAACCCCTGGTTAAACCGGAAATCCTCCGCGGTGATACAATCCGGCTCTATTCTCATGAAGAACTGGATGAAATTTTAGAGAATAGAAATATGATGATATTACAAACCTATTCCAATTATTATGGAAAACCAGAAACTTCAAAAGAGCTTCAATTAATGGTATATTCTATTAAATCATAAAATCTGTTACCACTAAAATCGGAGAAATGTACTCGTGAACAAAATACATTTCTCCGGTTCTTCCCATATCGTTTAGCAGGTTTCACCCTCAGGATCCGTCTCCTGCATTTTAACTTTTATTTCCTTACCATTATAACAAAAAGTCTTGGTTATTCCTGAAGAAGTATGAACCACACAGATCCGCCCGGATATGGACTGATCAAATACAAAGCTGCTTTCACCCACACACAACTCTTTCTCAGCATCATTCCATGAAACTGGAATCAGGTTATACGTTCCGCTCTCGTATTCATACCCATCTCCTGTATCTTCATATAGTTCAAAAACTCCATCTTTTCCTTCATATATATGGAATTCAAATGGGGTATTGACCGCTTCTAACGTATACTCAAGTCCCTGCTCCATGGGGATAATGCCACCTTCCCGTACAAATAGCAGTATCCGGTCAAGAATGGCTTCCACTGTAACCCACTGTCCGCCTTCGTATTTTTCCCCAGACTCAAAATCATACCAGCTTACTCCAGAGGGAAGATAACAGTTCCACTGCTTCTTTGTCTCTAAGCTGCTGTTTTCCGGCTCATAATACATGGGTTCTGTCACAGGGCAAACCAGAAGAGAATCCCCATACATGAACTGGGAGCCCAATTCACAGGCAGTCTCATCTTCCGGAAAATCAAACAGAAGGCTGCGAAACATGGTGTAATCATGAAGCGCCACCTTTCCGGCCAGCGAATAGGTGTATGGCAAAAGCTGATATCTCAGACGGATACATTTCTCCAGTGCATCATAAAACATAGTTCCAGGCTCCCCGAAATTCCAGATCTCTCTTGGAGTATCAGTTCCATGAGAACGGAACATAGGAAGAAATGCGCTAAACTGCATCCATCTGACGTAAAGCTCCTGGTACGCCCCGTCTTCTGTTCCCAGTTCATATCCGCCCTGCCAGAACCATTTTGGTTCCGGATCATTATGGCAGCCGCAGCCACGCTTCTTCCAGTTGTCCTTTACCACAAAGAAGCCGCCTGCGTCTAAAGTCCAGTAAGGGTGCCCGCTCATGCAAAAATTAAGCCCTTCCCGTATCTGCTTCTGAAATGTTTCCCATGTTGCGCAGATATCCCCTGACCAGAGGACAGTGCCATAAGCCTGTGAACCTGCATAGCCGGAACGGGTGAGATTTAATACCCGTTTATCCTCACAGCTGTTTCTCTGATTCTCATAGATTCCTCTGGCATGAACTGCACCGTACAGATTTGCTTCCCCTGGGTCTAAATATTTCTTATGTTCTTCTCCAACAATCAGATAACGCTCCCATGGCTCCTTTTTATAGCTGCCCCTCCAGTCAGGCCCGCTAAACGGCTCTGTGGAATCACACCACCACGCATCCACACCTGCCGAAAAAAGTTCCTGTTCAAGCTGCTTCCAATACATATTTCTACCTTCAGGGTTAAACGCATCATACGTGGAGAAATCATTTAAAAGGAGATTCTCTTTTTTAAATTCCTCGTAATTCTCTCCATCAGAACTCATATTTGGCCATACAGAAACCATTACATGAACGTGTTTCCTGTGAAGCGCCTCTACCGCTGCCTGAAAATCCGGATAACGGGTTTTATCCAGAATCTTATTGCCCCATTTTCCATCCCCCCAGGTATTCCAGTCCTGTACAATTCCATCAATTGGTATTTTCCTTTTTCTATATTCATTTGCTACAGCAAGGAGTTCTTCCTGGGTATGATAGGCCTCTTTTGACTGAATGTATCCAAAAGACCATTTAGGCAGCATGGGTGCATGACCGGTCAGCCTTCTGACCCCTGACATGATTTCATCCAGATTATTGCCCTGTATAATATAGTAGGAAAGCTGATCAATGGTATCAAAATAGACGTAAGATCCCCGGCAATCATCATTGAACGTCATCAAAGACCCGCAGTCAAATAATATGCCGTAGCCCTGGTCTGATACGAGAAATGGGATGGGACTCCTCATGTTATGCTGGTACAGATACTGAGTGGTTCCTCTATAATTATAGATCCCTTCCTCTCCCTGCCCCAAACCGTGAATCCGTTCTTTTTCCTGCCATTTAAAATACAATTTTCCCCGGTAAGCAGTCCGCACCTTTTGAGAAACCAGATTATTGACAAAGTTTCTCTCTCCATCCACAGTTTTTACCCGTGAAACATCAAGATTATCCCCACTTACTGTATAGCCATAAACAGGAATCTCCTCCAGTTCCCTTCCGGCTTCCTCAAAAAGCAGCTTCCCCGTATCGGCAAGAGTCCAGCATACTGCCCCAGTTCTTATGTCAACCTTCACATTCATCCGCCCGTTTCCCAGCAGACAAAAGGATTCCGTACTCTCGTAATCCAGTTTCCCCTGCTCCGGCAGCTGGATTCCAAGAGGGGAGGTTACCTGCTTTCTCCCAACTTTGCTGCAACTGCAATGGATCATATCTGATGCAATATTCCGATAAGTCAGGGTCACTCCCCCTGCTTCGATCACAATCACCCCACTATTATTCTCTGACATAACGTTATCCTTTCACTGCTCCGGCCGTCATACCGGATACAATATATTTCTGCCCCAGCAAATATACCAGGATTACCGGAAGGCTGGTCAGCAGAATATCTGCACAAACCAGATTCCAGTCTTTAAAATACATACCGAAAAAATTATATACGGACAATGTCATCGGCCATTTAGAAGAACTGCTTAAAAAATACAGAGGCGAAACAAATTCATTCCATGTATTTAAAAAGGTCAGTACTATCACCGTGGCAATCGCAGGCTTTAATAGTGGAAGAATGACTGATGCAAAAAGTCTCACCGGTGAGCAGCCATCAATCACGGCGGCTTCATCAAGCTCTGACGGCAGCTTTGCCACAAATCCATGAATCAGAAATACTGAAAATGGCAGCTGCATTGCCGTATACAAAAGCACAATTCCAAGTCTTGTATTATTCAGTGTAAGAAACATCATAACTTTTGTCAATGCCACATAGTTAACCGGCATGGTAATTCCAAGCACCATGTAAAGATAGAGAAAACGGTTTAATTTGGAACGGTTTCTTGAAAATACATAAGAAGCCATTGATGCAAGCACGGTACACAGGAACACACTGACTACGGAGTAGATGCAGCTGTTCATAAATGAGGTAAGAAGCTTTCCCTTTTCTATTACTACCAGAAAATTATTCCACTGTAACGGAAGTGCCGGAAGCTTCAGATTCATCTCCGACGCTCCCAGACTGTCTTTAAAAGAATTTAACAATATTAAAAGCATGGGAATAAGGCATATTGCGGTTATAATCCACGCCGCTGCATTCACTGCTGCAGCGGCAGTTTTCTTTTTTGCTTTCATTATTCCTGCACCTCGTCTTTCGTCATCAGACGGATCATGAAGAATCCGATAAACACCATAAATAAAAACATAACGGATGAAAGAGCCGTACCTATGGCATATTGACCAGTGCCGAATTTTTTAAATACTGCCGTATAAAGAACCTCTGTCGTAGCCTTACCCGGACCACCATTTGTTAACGCATAGATCATGTCAAAGACCTTAAGACCGTAGATCACATTTAAAACAGTGGTTGTGGCCAGAGTTGGTAAAAGCAGCGGCAGCGTGATGAACCGGAATTTCTGCCATCCAGAAGCTCCGTCGATACTGCACGCCTCATAATAATCCGAGGAGATAGACAGGATTCCGGCAATTAAAATCGTCATGATGTATCCGGTGCCGCGCCAGATATCCACTGCCATTACCGACTTGAATGCGTACGCGGGACTTGTAAGCCATGGTTTTGCAAGACCACCAAGACCGATACCTTTAAAAAATGTGTTTAACAACCCGGTTGACGGATTTAAAATAGAAGTGAAAATCATTCCCAGTATCAGGGTGGACAGCACAGAGGGCATAAACATAACACCCCGGTGAAAATTCAAAAAGCGAATGGACTTTGTAAGCAGAACTGCAAGCGCAAGTCCCAGTATATTTTTTATAACAGTTGTGCCAAGAGTGAATACCAGAGTGTTTTTCATAATCTTTAGATAATTTCCGTCAGCGGAAAATACAGTCTTAAAATTTTCCAGCCCCACAAACTTCAGCTGGTCTGAATAAGATGACCAGTCCGTAAAAGAATAACCGATTCCAATCACTCCGGGAAGGACAAATAACACCGAATAAAGGAGCAATGCCCCAGCTGCAAACCACGTAGGATATATCTTTTTTCTATTCATCGTATTCACTCTCTTTCAACTGATCTTCCATGCTGTCATTTCCAGTCGGGATCGCCTGCTGCCTTCGCCTGCTGGACTCTCACTTCATCAATGGATGCCAGAACTTCCTCCGGAGACATTTCTCCCACGATCATGGCAGACAAATTTGCTCCCATCTCACTCCACTGCGGATTTACATATTTTACAGCTGTCTGAATTACAGTACCTTTTTTATCATATCTGTTATAGAAATCCTGAATCGTATCTGTATACATGCTGGGTGCGTTGTTAAATGGAAGTTTGTTGAACTTACCTACATGTTCAGTCAGGTACTTAAGATTTTCTTCCTTTGCCAGGAATTCTAAGTACTGCTGTGCTTCAGCTGCGTGCTTGGAGCCGCTGAATATAAATCTTGCAGGACCTGCCGGGTTCACGTTTAATGTCTGGTTGTCAGCCAGCGGAATTACAAAATAGCCAATGTCATCCACTGCAATCTCAGAGTTAACCTTATTCACTTCGACTCCAAACCCCTGATTGGCCACTGTCATCGCATATTTACCGGAGGCTATGTTTTTTGCTGAATCAGCATAGGTATTGGACATGTAGTCTTCTCCCCAGTATCCCTTGGCAACCATGTCATTTATCTGGTCCAGAATTGTCATCATGGTTGCATTTCCTTTGAAAGTCGCCTGGTTGCTGTTCCATTTATCAACTATGCCAGGTTCTGCTGTTTCAGCCTCAACACCTGCCTCAGGCAGCCATAATGTATGATGCCATCCATCTGACACACACTCATAGATCGGAGTAATTCCTGCTGCCTTAATGGTATCGCACACTTTTTGGAAGCTTTCATAATCTTTTGGAATCTCCAGATTCAGTTTTTTGAAAATCTGTTTATTATAACCGATTGCCCATACAGAAGATACGTCCTGTATCGGCTGCCCATATAGCTTACCATCTACAGACAACTGATCCGCCACCAGTGGTTCAACCTGGCTTCCCCATGAGGTTTTTGTTAAATCCACCGCATTTTTTTCCACATTGATCTGAGCCTTAATATCAAATTTACCGCTCTGTGCCCCAAAAATATCCGTGCACTCCCCGGTGTTTAACTTTGTCATCAGAAGATTCACATACTGATCCGATGGAATAATCTGATAATCAACCTTGATTCCTGTTTCCTGTGTGAATTTCTTGGACAGTTCAATTTCTGCATCCTGAATCCAGTCCTGGCTGGCCATAAAAGAAAGAGTAACTCCACCTTTTTCCGACGCAGCAGATGTCTTCGCTTCCCCAGACGTGCTTTCTCCTGCAGCCGTACTTTTCTGCGGAGCATTCTCCTCTTTTGAACAACCGGAAAATGAAAGGGCAGCGGCCAGAGCCAGACTGAATACAGCTAACTTTTTTAACTTCATAAAAAATACCTCCCCAAAATTAATTGTTGACTTTTATCATGTTATCTGTATTATATAGTGTAATATACACATTTTTGAATGAACATTTTGATCTGTTTTCATGTATATTTTTAACCAACGGAAAAAATTATAGGAGGAAAGGGCTGAAAATGACAGCGAATAAAACAAAAAATATTAAGAAACGCAGCATAATGTCAACACTTTTTCTTCCCTATACTGCTTTATTCATTGCAGTAATCCTGGCATTTACGGTTCACACAGTTTTTAGTGAAACCGGCAAGATAAAGGTAAATGCCTTTTCTTCCCTACAGAATAATGCCGCCATGATTATGGGCAGCTTTGATTCCGTCATTCACGACCTTGATACTGTATCTCAGAATATTATTTATTCCAACCTGATCAAAGAAAAATTTGGTATGTATATCAATTATCAGGACAACACCTTAAGTTCAGATGAAATTTATGAAAACATTAATAACACTAAAATCCTGTTCGACCTGATTATCGCCATGATCGGTCCCAATTCTCCCGCCGATCAGACTTACCTTTATTCCCTTGATTATGGCAAATTTGGAGTAGGTCTTGATAATCATGCATCAAAGGAACGGGTGAGTGAAAAAGACTGGTGCAGTAAGGTGGTTGAGGCGAAGGGCAAGAAATATATATACTGCGATAAAGACGACACTCTTGGACGCTTTTATTCGTATTCGGGTGATAATTATTTTGTATCACTCTGCCGCTTGTATTACAGCCCGCTCAATGTTCCACAGGGAATTGTAGAGGTCAAAAAATCCTTTAAAAGTATAGCAAATACAGTAAATACCTTTAACAGCCCGTATCAGGAAGATGTATACATTTTCAGTCCGGAAGGGAAGACCATCTATACGACTGGCAGCTCCGGCACACCAGACAGCTATTACAAATTGATACAGGCCCAGCAAAGCAAACCCGCCAAAAGCTCGGGGGTAAATCCCATATATTTAAAATCCCAAAATAAATACATCATTTACTCTTCATCTGATTATACCGGTTTTACTACAGCTCTTGTTATTGATAACCGCATGCTGATGCAGCCGGTTCATCAATACTTAAACACAGCTTTTATACTTCTGTTTATCGTCATGCTCGTAACCGTTATGGTGTCCTATTTGATTTCACGGAGAATTGCCACTCCGCTTTATAAAATCTACCACCAGGTACGTGCAT
Organism: Lacrimispora sp.; assembly: GCF_031982545.1. GTDB lineage: Bacteria > Bacillota > Clostridia > Lachnospirales > Lachnospiraceae > Lacrimispora. The sequence continues at coordinate 99,616 of NZ_DALYXB010000014.1, read as the reverse complement.
TCCAGCTGACAGGAGAAGAAAAAGACACTACTGAATTTGAGGAAATGGAAATTGGCATTACAGAGGTGAACACCTTATACCAGGCTCTGTTAAAAATGCAGAGACAGGCGAGGAAATCAATGGAACGGGAACTTCAGCTTCAAAACAGTGACATGCAATCCAGAATGCTGGCCCTGCAGGCGCAGATGAACCCTCATTTTCTATACAACTCTCTGGCTACCATACAGGCAATGGCGGACGAAAACATGAACAGCGAGATTATTCTCATGTGTCAGACCATTTCCAGAATCCTGCGTTATATCTCTTCCGACAGCGAACAGCTGGTCCTTTTAAAAGATGAACTTGACCATACCAGTGATTATCTGGAATGCATGAAGGTGAGGTACTGTGACTCTCTTCAATTTGAATTTGACATACCGGAAAAAATGCATCAGGTCCGGCTTCCAAAACTCTGCCTCCAGCTGATCGTGGAAAATGCAATCAAATATTCGACTAAATCAAGTCCACCATGGAGTGTGAAAATTCTTGGTATTATGACCAACACCTATTGGGAGCTGCAAATCCGGGACAATGGTCCTGGCTTTTCCAGTGAAGACCTGGAAAAACTGCAAAACCAGATTAACCTGATCGAGAAAAACGGCGTTCTGCCCAATCTGGAAATAGACGGGATGGGATTGATGAATATTTACATCCGATTTAAAATCCTCTACCACGGCAATCATATATTTAGACTGAGCAACAATGTACCCCATGGAGCCATTGTTGTCATAGGAGGAATGATCCCTTGAAATATTCTGTTTTAATTGTTGAAGATGAAGCCTTAATTGCCAGAAATATAGCCAGAAGAATCGAACAGTTAAATCCCGCTTTTGAGGTGACAGCCATTGCAACCAATGGTCTGGAAGGTCTGGATATGGCGAAAGAACATCTGCCCAATGTAATTTTCACAGACATACGGATGCCGGAGATGGATGGACTTGAGTTAGTCCGAAATATACACGAAAAATTTCCGTTTATCTTATGTGTGATCATCAGCGGATATACAGATTTTGAATACGCAAAAGAAGCGCTCCTGTACGAGGTGAGCAATTATTTACTGAAGCCAGTCAATTATGAGGAACTGGAAAAGACACTGGCTGCCCTGGAAACCAAGCTTCTGGCTGCCCTGGACCGGTTTGACTCCGTAACACTCCTTCATTCCTCAAACAGGGCAAAAGAAATCGTGGAATTGATAAAAGAATACATTCACAAGAATTATCAGACTCAGATCGATTTCACCACACTGGCTTCTGAATTTGGTTTTTCTGTGCCTTATTTAAGCAAAATATTTTTCAAATACACAGAGATTACACCTTCCAAATATTTAAGAAACTACAGACTTAATATAGCAAGGCAGCTTCTTCGCAATCCGGATCTGTCCATTGCCGATATAAGCCAGCTGACCGGTTACCTTGACCCGTTTCATTTCAGTAAAACCTTTAAGCATGTTTATGGAATCAGTCCCAGTGAATACAGAAATGAATAAGATTAAAAAAGCTGTTTTCCCGCCCCGCAGACAGGAAAACAGCTTATATTTAATCTAAAATCTCCCGAATCATATCATAAAGTTTCACAACATCGGAAATTCTCGTTGCTCCCGTTTCTTTATCAATTATCGAAGAATATACATGAGGAATAATGTGTTCCACTCCTGCATCAACTGCAATCTTTAAAATCTCAGAAAAATTATCAAGATCAATTCCTCCGGTTGGCTCCAGTCCGAATCCGCTCTCTGCACAGGCTGTGGCTACCGCCTCAAACTCCTCTTTTACCTTTAGTCCGCCCATGGGAAAATACTTTAAGGAATCGGCTCCCTGCTCCTTTGCCATTGCAATTGCAGTTTTAACCGGAACGATTGCCGGCTCCATATCTTTACAAAGCGGACCAGTTGAGATTTTAACATAACCCACTTTACCGCAGGGAGCAACCATGGAATTTAAAAATGGTCCCTCACCCGTTTTGGCTCTGGTATATCCGCCTGCCGTAAAGGTCTGGTTAATATGCTTTGGCTTAATCTGCCCGGATATATCCGCAACTGCTTTCCATTGTCCGGGATTTCCTGCACCCAGGCCAACGGAAATATTATTGTCTACTGCTTTCTGATATCGTTTCATATCCTCCACTGCTTGTTCCACATCCGGATAATTTGCCGACAAAATCCCAACTGCAACATGACCCCCTGCAGCCTCATAAATTGCCTTAGCATTATCAACGGAATTTGTCAGACAGTTTAAGCAGACTCTTCCTTTGTAAAAATTTAAACCTTCCATCTTCTATTTCCCTCCATTTACTGATTTGTGAATCTCTTTAAGCCTCTGTTCAATGATTTCCAGTTCTTTCTCACTGTTTAAAGGCCTGGGATCAATTGCGATGGAACCGATATTTGCCTGATAATCTCTGGTAAAGATGGCTACATCTCCCCGTTGCAGCTCTCTTACCACGTCTTTGGCATTCATCCCGTATTGCTGGGGATTAAAATCAATTTTACAACGGAATATCTCTCTTCCCGCCTCATCCTTAATAATTGATGTTTTGCAGCCTGGTATCTCCCCTACACATGCTGCAAACCGTTCCAGCTCTTCTTTGGAGACAGGGCTTGTCTTTCCCCCGGCAATATATTCTTCCACTGCCGTTACAAGTCCCATGGTGCACTCTTTCCCCACCTTCATGGCTCTGCCGATGCCTTTGTACTGGAGTCTCATGTTGTCAGCCAGTTCTTTTGTCTTACATGCAACGAAACCGCTGGTAGGGCCTTCAATGGCTTTTGCACCGCTGTAGCATACAAAATCCGCACCCATGGCTGCATAGATGTTTAAATCTTCTTCTGCTGCCGCATCCACGATACATGGAATCCCAAGACGTTCTGCCAGCTCAATAACAGATCTGGCTTCCGGCATTTCCTTTTGAACGCAGTGATGGGATTTGACAAAAAGAATTGCCAGCGTATCCTTGGTTACTGCCTGTTGAATATCTTCTACAGAAGCTCCGTTGGCATATCCTGCTTCAACGATTTTCCCTCCGGCAATCTGTACCATCTCTGCAACCGGCGCCCCAAAGTCCACGTTATGCCCTTTTAAAATAATAACTTCCCTTTTCGTAACAGAAGGCAGAAGGTCAAAAAGGTGTTTTACTTTCTGTAAGTTTCCTCCGCAGATCAGGGAAGCTACTGCAAGTGCGATTCCGGCAGAGGCGCTGGATGTAACACAGGCATCGGCAGTTCCGATAAGATCCCCGATTCTTCTGCCTGCATAGACATAGAGATCGTCAATTACCACATAGTTGCCGGCTGCCTCCACCAGTGTTTCCCCCACACCTTTCGATATGGTGGAAACACCCAGCTTTGTCATTCTACCGGAAGCATTAATCACGGCCTGAAGACCGCTTTTACTGTATATGTTTTCCATGATTACTCCTTAAGACCATTACAGAATTCCAAGCAGAGAAGTAATGACAGATACTGCCACGACTGTAAGCAGGATTCTGTTGTAATACGGTCCTTTCTTTCTAAGATAAAAATAGATGATAAACACGGCTGCCAGAGGAAGAAGACCTGGTGCTACCGTATTCAGTATGTCCTGTACCACAATCTGCGTTCCGCTGGAAAAACCAAACTTCAAAGGTGTTGAAATGGTGACGTAGCTTGCGGATAATGCCCCCATCATGGTAAGACCGATGACATTTGCTGTAAAAATAATGGATTTCATCTTGCCGCCATGAAGCAGTGATACCACAGACTTTTTGCCTAATGTGTAGCCATTATGAATCAGCCAGTAAGCAATTGCAATGGTAATTGCCGGATACAGGATCAGCGGCATAATGCCTCCCAGTGCAGAACCGCTGCTTGCAAAAGGTAAAAAGATAGAAATGATAATCGGCATGATTGCTGCCCATACGATTGCATCACCCATTCCTGCAAGCGGTCCCATCAGTCCGGTTTTAATACCCGTAATTGCCTCGTCTGTTACATTCTCTCCATTGGCCTTTTGTTCTTCCATGGAAATGGCAATTCCCTGAATGATGGCTCCAAAGATTCCTTCTGTGTTAAAGAAAACCAGGTGACGTTTTAAGGCTGCACTCAGTTCCTCGTCGGTATCATACAGCTTCTTTAAAACCGGCGTCATGGACGCACAGAATACAAGACTCTGCAGACGCTCGTAGGAATTGGAAAGTTCTGCGCCTGCATAATAGATCCACATGGATTTGGTAATATCTTTTTTATTCAGTTTTTTTACCTGTGTCTGCTCTCCCATTTTAAATCGCCTCCTCCTTTAACTGGAATAAACCTAACAACAATGCAACGCAGGTTGCAAAAATTGCTACAGCCATGGTATCAAGTTTTAAGTACATAACTGCGAAAAATCCTGTTATAAAGAACGGTATCAGTGACTTCTTTCCAATTACGGATAAGGTAATGGCAAAACCAAGAGCCGGAAGAATTCCTCCCATGATTTCAAAGGAATGCATCAGCCACTGAGGAAGAACTGCGATCAGCTTCTCTACTGCTGTTACACCAAAAAAGTCAATTGCAAAAACGATTGGAAAACGAATTACCAGTCCTGCGATAGCCGGGTAAAGAAACGCTGCCCTTAAAATTCCTTTTGTATCTGCTTTTTCCGCATACCGGTCTGCCATATGAACCCAGACTGCATTGGTACTTCTTCTTAACTGATCCACAAATACTCCAATGACTCCAAATGGAATCGCCAGAGCAATGGCAACCTCAGGAGACATATTGGACATTACTCCAAGAGGAATTGCAATACATCCTGCAAGAGCAGGATCACTTGGCACATTGCCGCCGGGAGTGGATGTAACCCCTAAATAAACCAACTGAAGTCCTGCACCAATCTTCATGGCCAAAGGCATGTTTCCCGTCAGAAGCCCTACAAAAACACCAATGACAACTGGCTGAAGAAGCATGGAAGAAAAGGTATACCCAAATCTCAAACGGCAGAACCAATAATAAAACCCCATACATACAGCTAACATCAACACACTCATATCATACTCTCCTTAGTTATTGTATTTTTTTAAAATGGTGTGAAAATCCTGCGGTACATCTTCCGGAATCGTCTGGAAGATAATCTTTACTCCTGCCTCCTGTAACGAAATCAACTTTTCCACATCTGCATCATCTAAAGTGATATTCTGAAATACCACTTTCCGGTTCGGAGCTCCCCCCAGCCCTCCTACCTGAATATCAGTGACCTTAATTCCTCCTTCATATACTTCCTTCATGCTTGCTAAATCCGGAAGCAGTAAAAGTATCCGGCCACTGCCAAACTGGTCTTCATTCCAATTCTTTACTGCGTCTGCTCTGCTTAAACACTCTACCTTAACCCCCGCTGGTGCTGACATTAAGTAGATCTCAAGCATAAATTCATCCGCAGCCAGACTGTCGCTTACTACAACAATCCGATTGGCCTGCGACTGATTCACCCACTTGGTCATAACCTGTCCATGAATCAGTCTGCTGTCAATTCTGCATAATACAATCTCTGCCATTTTAACTCTCCTTTTTTTCCATTGACTTAGTGACCTCACCGATCACATCAATGATTGATGACTGCCCCTGCTGCAAAACCACATCGAAGTTACAATCTCCGGTGTACTGGATCTGGGTACAGGCTTCAATCATGAGCGGCGCATTCAGTCCCGAAACCACCTTAATATTCCGCTCCCGTCCGATTTTAGCACCTGCATTGGTGGTTGTTCCGCCAAATACATCCGTAAAAATCAGGGACTTCTCCGGCATACCGGCTGCATATTCATCCACCTTGGCGTAATACTCTGCAAACGTAACCTCCGGCAAAAGCGGAATCTCATGAACAAAATCAACGCTTCCCATAATCATTTTCAGACTTTCCGTCAGCGCCTTTCCCCATCCTCCGTGAGTTAAGAGCAAAATCTGCGGTTTCTCCATCTCGTACCTCCTTATTTATCAGTTTTGTATATCCTTTAGTCATTCGAATTGTAGCATACTACATTTTTCATGTCAATAATGTATTTATATTATTTTCACAGTTTTAATTATGTATTTTGCTACTTTTTTGTAATTATAACTTTTTTAATCAAGGAATATTGAATTATAAATCAGAATTATGATATACTTAATCTGAAATTCACTACATAACTGCTACAGAAATAACAAAACGGCTTCCCTTTTCCGGGAAGATTGAAAGGAAGGCTGTATTTCAAATGACAGAAAACTATGAACTTTTTACCTTAATGGCCCGTATAGACGGCATGTCCAACCAGTTCACCAAAACAGACTGGAAAATAGTACAATACATTAAAAAATCTACCTTGAAATTTATTGAACTCAGCGCTCAGGAACTGGCAAAGGAGATCGGAACATCCGATGCCAGCATTATCCGTTTCGCTCAAAAAGTAGGATACTCCGGCCTGAATGAATTAAAATATACGATGCAGAAGGAAATTGACAAAAGTTCTTCCTCCGTAAACCATTCCGACTACTCCGCTCTGCTTAATGACTACAAGATGCTTCTGGACAGCCTGTTTCATTTAACCAATCCAACAGACATCAGCCACACCAGAGAATTGATGTTAAAATCACGGCGGATCTTTATTATCGGACTGAACTTTAATCAGAATATAGCGGAAATAATTGCCCATAAATTTATGACACTGGGTCTTACCGTACAGGCACTTACCAACTATGATACACTGAAGCTATACCAAAGTCTTTCTCAGGAGACGGATCTCTTTATCACCATTTCTCTCTCCGGCAATCACAAACAGCTGGCTTCCATACTGGCTGATTTAAAGAAAAATGGCAGCAGCGTCCTGCTCATCACCAATTATGAGAAGTCTCTCTGTTCTCCCTATGCCAATATCATCCTGGTGATTCCGAAGACAGACCTGCTCTTTAGCAGCAATACCATAACAAGGGAAATCCTGATACTGGTTCTATTTGATATGTTATTCCATGATTTCCTTTCTGAGGATGTAAAATCATTCCAGTTTTTTCAAAAGGCTGCATCTTATTCCAGATTAAACAGCGATGATACCAGAGATGGTCTGCAAAAATTCATGGATCTTCTCTAAACTTATTTGCATATGAAAAAGAGCCCGTGATTTTACAGGAATTTAAGTTTCTGTAAAACCGCGGGCTCTTTTCAGCCTTGGTCAGTAATTTATTTCAATAGCCACGTGCTCAGACTCCATGGGGTGTAAAAAATACTTCCTTGATAAATCAGTAAAAAGAGCTTCTTGTCCAAATCCACCGGATTTTGAAATTAATTTTATGTTTTTCCCTTTATAAAGAGCTTCTGAAAGCACGACTCCCTTCTCTAATTCACAGATGGGCGAAATAGCTTTAATCCCTGTCTGCTTTGCAAACTGATAAAGGAGATCACCTCCCATAAGAAAAGCAGTGGCTTTCAGTTCCTTATCTAACAATGCTTCAATCATATATCCCATAACAGAGACAATTTCTGTCCGAAGCTGTTCCTGTGTAATCCCATTTTCTTTTGCATATTGATAAGTAGCTTCCGGTTCTCCTGGGCCGTTAGCATTTAAGATAACAACCGGATTCTCCTCACAGGAACGCAAAATCTTATTTACCAGAGCATTGTCAGACCCTTTTCCGATCCAGGAACGGTCAAGCTTTTCTTTTGGCGACAGAACGTACTGGGGTACACCTTTTTGACTGGCATCCTCGCACTGGGCAAGTGACACTGGGTGAATACTGCCACAGGCGATGAACATATGAGGTGATAAGACTGGAGTTACAGGCTTTCTGCCCTGTATACCCAGCATTTTAGGAAGGAGAGCCGCGAACCCTGCGCATCCTGCCAACAAGCAGGAAGCCTTTCCTGCCATTAGCGTAAGGGCGATCCTTTCCATATCCTTAGATGTGTGGGAATCGTGTATCAGAATGCCTTCCTTGTCCTTCCATTCTTCATTTTCCAATTGATTAATTACATGAGTAGGAATCAAGGTCTGTGAAGATATAATACTTGGAATATCAGAATAAAGAACCGGATCAAACGGATCATTCCCAAAGATACTTTCCGCTATTGGTATCCCATCTGCATAATGGACTCCGTTTTTTGTTATTCGACCCATCTCAGGATAGGCAGGAATAAAATGAATCTGTTTAAAACCGCTGGCATCAAGTACTGCTGAAAGCTCCGCTCCAATATTACCCCGAAGCACAGAGTCTGTTTTTTTATATATATAGGGAATTCCGGCATTTCTCGCCCGCTGGGTTATGGAAAACACTGTTTTATACGCCTGTTCCTGGTTTAAATGGCGGGTCTCGGTATTTATAACCAGAACGTCAATATCCTGAGTAAAATCGGACATATTAAAATCAGAATCCAGAGTCACATAGGTTGCTGCCCCGTCAGCTGAAAGCTGAACGCCCGTATCCAGTGCTCCTGTGAAGTCATCCGATATTATCAATAATTTAATCATATTTCTACCTTTTCCAGAATTATTAATTGATCAGGTTCTTAGTAAGACACCTTTATTTTACACATCATACCATACAATCAATTTTGAGAAAATAAACTCAGGGTCTGTTTTGGTTTATATATGAAACACGTGGAAAAAGAATTACTATTATTCCTAGTAAATGTATACATTTTTTATAAATATATAAATACTGCACAAATTATGGTATAATGAATCTCAGATTTGTGTTTCAAATAAGAACGTTATATGATAAGGAGGATACCCATGTCTGATAAGATACGAATTCTGGCAATTGCACCTTATGAAGGTATGAAATCTATTATGTCAAAGCTTGCAGAGGAATATCCAAGCATCGAATTGAATATCCTGGTGGGCGATCTTAAAAAGGGTGTGGAAATTGCCCAAAGTAACTTTTATGAGAATTATGATGTGGTAATTTCCCGTGGAGGTACAGCAAAGCTGTTGCGGCAATCCATCTCTCTGCCTGTTATTGAAATCCATACATCGGCATACGATATACTTCGTACGTTAAAGCTCTCCAATGCAGACACGAAAAAGGTTGCCATTGCCGGTTTCTCCAGCATAACAGAACAAAGTCAGTTTCTAAAAGAGGTTCTTCCCTACCCCATCGATGTTTTTTCCATCAACTCTACAGAAGAGGCTTTACCAATACTAAAACAGATTGCAGCTCTTGGTTATGAAGCAATACTCTGTGATATGATTACTTATACAACGGCGAGAAACCTTGGTATGGATGCATTTCTTCTTACCTCCGGAGTGGAAAGCATACGGGATGCCCTTCATACTGCACTTGAATATTGCAGGTACTACACTCAGCTAAGAAGTGAAAACAACTTTTTCAGAAGCCTTGTCAAGCTAAGAGATATGCGTACCGTTGTTTTCGACAATGACGGGAAGCTGATCTTTTCAACCATATCAGAAACTGATACAACAATTATCGATTCTCTGCACTTGGAAATTAACAATATACCTCTGGATGAAAAGCGCAATTTAATTTTCAGGAAGAACAACCTGATCTACTCTGTGCAGGCTCAGCGTCTGCTTTCTGCAGGAACCGGTTATATAGCCTTTTACATTACCGTAAACAAAGCTCCTTCAAATGGTGCAAAAAGCGGCATTCAATACAGCAACCAGAGAGAGATTGAAAAAGAGTTTTATGAAAGCATATACAGCGTCACTAATTTTTTCGCCCAATTTTACAAAACCATTGATCAGGTTAACAAGGATTTATATCCGGTCATCATTACCGGAGAGGAAGGCACGGGAAAGGAACAGATTGCCAAGGCCATCTATCTGCGCAGCTCTGTTAAGGATCAGCCATTTATTGAAATAGACTGCAGCTTATTAAATGAAAAGGTGTGGGAATATTTAACCAGTCACCACAATTCCCCTCTCTGCAGCAGCGGGAACACCATCTTTATAAAGAACATGAATTTATTAAGCGAAGAACGGCAGAGACAGCTTTGGATCAATATAATCGATACCGATGCCTGCAAGCGAAACCGGCTTCTTATCTCCTTTCTCTGCAACTCCTACGGCATTACGGATTCCGGTTCCATGGAATTTATTAACCGGTTGAAATTATTTGTTTTTACGCTTCCTACACTCAGAGCAGATGTTTCCCGGATAGAGCCGATAGCAAATCTCTATTTAAATCAGCTGAATATGGAAAACGATAAACAGGTTCTGGGTTTTTCACCAGATGCCATGGAAGAATTGCAGCGCTATCACTGGCCTTATAACTACATGCAGTTCAGCCGGGTAATGAATAATCTCTTTGTCCTGTCCCAGGGACCATATATTGGAATCGAAGAAGTAAAAGAAGTATTACACAAGGAAGTCACTCTCACCTCCGCCTCTGCAAACGGTTATATGAATATGCTGAATTTATCCCAACCACTGAATAAAATCAACCGGGAAGTAGCGCTCATTGTACTGGATACCCAGAATGGGAACCACACAAAAGCCGCCAAAAGTCTGGGAATCAGCAGAACAACATTGTGGAGACTGATTAACTCTGATAATTAAAGAAAAAAAGGGATACACTAACCATCATTGATTAGCAAGACATAAACAATATAGGAGAAAAACAATGCAAAAAGAATACTTATTGGAATCCAATGAAGTTATAAAACAGCTTGATTCATCTCCTCATGGACTTTCAGAAGCCCAGGTTCGGGAACGTCAGGAGAAGTACGGCTTAAACAGATTAAAAGAGGGTAAAAAAACAAGTCTTTTTAAGAAATTTTTAAAAGAACTGGCCAACTTTATGACGATTGTACTGATTGCTGCTGCAGTAGTTTCGGGAGCTACATCCATGTATTCAGGAGAAAGCATGATTGATACTGTCATTATCCTGATCGTAGTGGTGATTAATGCAATTCTTGGTGTCTATCAGGAATCCAAAGCTGAATCTGCCATAGCATCTCTTCAGGAAATGACGGCTGCCACATCAAAAGTTTTCCGAAACGGCAAGCTTGAAGTCATCCGCTCCGAGCAGCTTGTGCCTGGCGACATCATCACTTTGGAGGCAGGAGATTCCGTCCCTGCCGATTCCAGAATATTGGAAAGCGCAAGTCTAAAGGCAGAAGAAGCCGCACTGACAGGTGAATCCGTCTCAGTTTCCAAGCATAGCGATGTGTTAGAAACCGGAAAAGGCGAAGTAGCACTGGCAGACAGAAAAAATATGATTTATACCGGTTCTACAATCGTTTATGGCCGGGGTAAGGCAATCGTCTGCTACACCGGTATGGAGACGGAGATCGGCCATATCGCCGATGCCCTTAATACTGCAAAAGACGAAGAAACTCCCCTACAAATCAAGCTAAATCAGCTTTCCAAGGTGTTGTCCATTATGGTTCTGGGGATCTGCGCCTTAATGTTTGCTGTAAACATCATTCGAATTGGAGTCTCCGGCAGCGGCATTCATCTGGAAGAACTGATTGATACTTTTATGATTGCTGTTTCACTTGCTGTTGCCGCAATACCGGAGGGTCTGGCAGCTGTAGTCACCATTCTCCTATCCATCGGCGTGACTAAAATGTCCCGTAAACACGCGATTGTCAGAAAGCTGACAGCCGTTGAAACCTTAGGCTGCACCCAGATCATCTGCTCTGACAAGACCGGAACCTTAACACAAAACAAAATGACGGTGGTAGAGCACGCCACGTCAGATGAACCCCTTCTTATGACTGCAATGGCACTGTGCTCCGATGCAGTCCTTGACCCGGACAGCCTTCAGGCGGTAGGAGAACCTACGGAATGCGCTTTGGTAAATGACGCATATAAAAATAACTTATCAAAGCCGGTACTAGCCAAAGATTATGAAAGAATCGGAGAGGCACCCTTTGATTCCGTAAGAAAAATGATGTCAACCGTGCACAAAAAGAAGGACGGCTCAATAATCCAGTTTACCAAGGGCGCACCGGACGAGGTATTAAAACGCTGCAGCCATGCGTTTATAAATGGAAACATCGTAGCCATGACAGATGATATCCGCCATGATATCATTAAGGCTAACAAAGCAATGGCAGACCGGGCACTCCGGGTTTTATGCGCTTCCATGCGAAACTGGGATCAGTCTCCCCATGACTTTTCACCTGAAGTGCTGGAGAATGAACTGATCTATCTTGGCCTCTCCGGCATGATTGATCCAGTCCGTCCTGAAGTAAAGGCGGCGATTAAGGAATGCCAGAATGCCAGTATTCGCCCGATCATGATTACAGGCGATCACAAAGATACTGCCGTAGCCATAGCAAAGGAACTGGGTATTCTTGAAAATGAGAGCATGGCTATCACCGGCGGGGAGCTGGAAAAACTATCCGATGAGGAACTGGAGAAAAAGATTACCAGCTTTTCGGTCTATGCGCGGGTACAGCCAGAGCACAAAGTCCGTATTGTGAAGACATGGAAGAAGCTCTCTAAAGTAACTGCCATGACGGGAGATGGCGTCAACGATGCTCCAGCCATTAAAGAAGCCGATATTGGTGTGGGAATGGGAATCACAGGAACTGACGTTACAAAAGATGTTGCTGATATGGTTCTGGCAGACGACAATTTTGCTACCATTGTTGCGGCAGTCGCCGAAGGGCGAAGGATTTATGACAATATACGAAAAGCAATCCAGTTCCTGCTTTCCTCTAACCTGGCAGAGGTAATTGCAGTATTTGTAGCCAGTCTCATTGGCTTTACCATCTTAAAACCAGTTCATTTGCTTTGGATCAACCTGATCACTGATTGTTTCCCGGCCATTGGTCTGGGTATGGAAGCAGAAGAAGCAGATATTATGAAACGAGCCCCCAGAGACCCAAAAGACAGTATTTTTTCTGATGGCGTTGGTATCGAAATCGCTTTACAGGGTTTTGTCATTGCACTCCTGACCTTAATCGCATACTTCGTAGGCCATTATGTGGAAAGTGGTGTTTGGGAAATTGCCCAAAGCGCAGACGGCATGACAATGGCTTTCCTTACATTGTCTCTCCTTGAGATGTTTCATTCGTTTAATATGCGTTCCAGAACTCGTTCCATCTTTCATCTGAAAACAAAGAACAGCTTTTTAAATGGTTCCCTGCTGATGTCGTTTATTTTAACAACCGCCGTTATTTACGTTCCTTTTTTAAGAAAAGCATTTTCTTTTGAGCATATCTCACTTCTGGAGTATGCCGTGGCTGTGCTGATTGCAGTTTCAATCATACCGATTATGGAAATCGTAAAATTAATAAAACGCAGATAATAACAGGCTGTCGGATTCATCTGTTTCTTACTTGGAACAGATTGATCTGGCGGCCTGACTATTTACTCTCTGGGATAGTTAAATACTTTTGCCAGATACATAAAAAGCTGAGTATGTCTGGTCAGCTCCTCGTATCCATCATTTTTCAGGCACCATTTCATTGCAGTCAGCACAAGAGATGCATATTGATTCGACAAATAATCTAATAGTTCTATGGACTTTCTATTTGTCTTTAACTGTCTCTCATAAAAGCTCTCTTGAAGGAAATTGTACATATCCTCATATAAGTGAATGGTTTCTGTATGTATTTCAAAAAGCGCCAGAATTTCTTCTCTCCTGTCAGATAGAATCTGATACATTGGTTTAATAATCATAATGGCATCTTCCATTTTATCGCATTCAAGTCTGTCCATGACTCCCACTTTTAAAACATCAAATACGCCGTTGCAAAGAGATTCTGCCAACTGATATTTATCCATATAATGCTTGTAGAATGTAGAACGATTAATGAGTGCACGGTCAAGAATATCCTGAACCGTTATTTTATGAAAGTCCTTTTCTTTCAGCAACGAGAGAAATGAATTCTCAATGTTTTTTCTGGTTTTTCTCACGCGCAAATCATTCTGGTTCATGAGTACTCCTTTCCAGACAACAATTTAATACATTCAATATAGATAAGCAACATTCTGTATCTTATTATAGCTTATTACTATAACAAGTAAAATTCTGTTGATTGAAACTTTCCGTCATTTGATTAAAATAAAATCAAAAAGGAGAGATAAAATTATGAATGAGTTAAGATGGTTTACCTGGCTATTTCCGTTATTATTTATTGTACACGATATGGAAGAGATTATGAGAGCAAAACAATGGTGTAAAAAAGGATTAAGACAATTTATTCCCCTTCCCATCACACCCTTTGGCAACACTAACAACACAGCAGCTTTTTCCGTTGGGGTATTTGAAGAACTTATTTTGTGGATGTCTGCCACTTTACTGGGAAACATCACCGGTTTTTATGGATTATGGTATGGTCTGCTGACAGCAAACATTATTCATCTGGTTCTATTCCACATTATCCTCTTACCTTTATCTTACCGGCATTACGTGCCTGGCGAAGTCACGGCATGGCTGACTCTGTTGCCCTGTTGCTACATCCTGATTCTTGCGCAGAGGATCTTAAATTACTCAGTCATAGAGATTACACTTTGGGTCATTGTCGGCCTGGTTTTTGCTTTCGGAAATATGAAAATTCTTCATAAAAACATGCATCAGCTGGAAAGACTTATTGGATAATCGGATTAAAATACATGAGGCAGCCCAAACTATATTTTTTTAATCAAAAACATTTCCATGGGCTGCTCATATCCCGGGATATTAATAATTAATCCGCCGCTATCCTGATACCCCGATTTTCTATAGAAATGCTGAGCATCTTCATCCACCTGGGTAGACGTCATCAGCATTCCATATCCCATTGACTTCATATCGTTTTCCCAAAACTCCATTAATTTCCTTCCATAGCCCTTATTACGACTATCAGAGTTAACATAAAGCATTGTACAAAATGGAGTATTATCCCAAAAGAGATTATATCTTAATAAGCCATACGGGATATTATTTTCTAACAGAACATACCCCATTTTATCCCTGATCTTTTTTTCAAATTCAGTCTTCGGCAAATGTTTATCAAGCTTTAGCCAGAAATTTCTATCTTCTTCCTGTACATATCTTATACTCACCATCGGAATCTTCACTCTGCCTCCTGATATCTCTCAACAATAATCCTCATATTCTTCATTTGTCATTAACCGGTACCCATTCTCTTCTTCCCATATAAACTCGACATCTTCTAATGAAGCCTCCCATACCGCATCTGGAATCACTCTTCGAAGGGAAGTCAGCCACTCTATGAGAAAGAATAATGCCTCTGTCTGCATTTCCACTATTTCATCATCCATACCATTACCATCATCACACGGATATGGAAGCTTCACAGCACCAGAAAAAATGCATGTGGGTTCAGCCAGATCATAGGAGTACTGGCACAGCGTCTCGCCTCTTCCCGGGAAGGGATAATTTTCTTCGCATTCTTTTAAAATCTGATCAATCTTCTCCTGCTCTGACTGGGTAAGAGGGTAGTTTCTATTTGCCTGATAATAAATACTTGTCATAATCCCGCTCCTTTTCAAATAACTTACTTTCTCAATATTATCATGCTATGTAAGCTATATCCTAACAAACTTTTATCTTCACAGGTTTTTAAATGAAATTGATACCACTTATTAAAACTTTCCTCATCAGCAACATTGATTTTATCAGAAAGTAAATAATTTATTCCGTCTACGGCAAGATGGCAAACAATTTCCGTATGAAAACTCAATGCCATTTCCTCTATTTGATAAGGAGCCATATATAGGAACATCCCATCTGTAGTCCTGTTTTCAAACCATTTCTCCGCCTGATCCATGTTTTTCAACTCATCATCCAACTCAACAATAACTCCAGCCATCGTATTAATGTAGGAAATAATCAACAATCCACCTGGTTTTAACACACGCAGACATTCTTTCATGATACCCGATCTTATCTCATCATTAACATGATAAAACGCTCCCATACATAGTACTGCATCGAAACTATCATCACAAAACCTTGAAAGATCCAGCATATTTCCAACATATATATCTTTTAATACAGGATTACTCTTTTGCTTCTCACGAATAATATCAATATTACCAGGAACGATATCTCCTGCAATAACCTCATATCCTAATTCAGCCAAAGGAAACGCATAGTTTCCAGTCCCTGCACAACCATCTAATAAAAAAGCCCCTTCTTTAATAAACTTCTTTAAATAATGCATACTGGTCAGCCATTCTATCTTATGGCTATTATTTCGAAACAGCCTGCCATCTTCATCGTATGCTTTATAATAATTAATAATTTCGCGTTCCATGACCCCTCCACCTAATTCACTTTTTGATTTAGCCAAAACGCTTAATTTTATATTACTCTGTAATTTTTAAATAGTAGCATACTTTATCATTCTTTTCCCGCTGTTTATTCCATGTACATTCAATCGCATCCTTAACATTTTTTGCATCCTGAAAATCTGCTTGTCTTTTTTTACAATGTTCCGCAAGCAGTTCATCACTTATATCAAGATATATCAGCACTTCGCAATCCAACAGTATTAAAGTGAATAATGGGTGTCCGGGTTTCACCGTTACCCTCTCTCTGACCAGCCTGCCAGCAAAGTCACCAATTTCTTTCGTCCATGGTTTCTGGCATAAATGCGCTTCCTCTTCTTCGGTTAATTGGGGCCACAATTCATCATCCATATCCACAGTCTCTGGAATCAGCTCATGTAATGTAGACTTTCCGCAACAAGTAGTAGCCATGATACAAATACGGTCATTTTTGTGTTTATCAAATATTTTTTTCAAGGAATCTACCGTTTCTTTTGCTGATGTATTTATTTCCATATTCATCTGTTCCCCTCTTTGTTTGTTTATGCTATTAATCCTGCGGCTTTCTTGCAAGCTGCAAATCTATGGTATCATAGATTGTAATTTTACCTCCCAGATTGTCTATTGCTGTTTCAATCTCTGAAAAGAACTTTGCTCTTATGCTTTCTTCAATTGCTATATGGTCAGAGTAAGTACCAAGAAGAGATGTATATTCTTTCGCAGTAAAAGTTCTTGTTCTATGATATACTTTATAACTTATGTCAACAAAGCCGTATTGACTCGCTATATAAGCACGTTCTTTCGCTGCATTTTCGCTATATTCATTATTGTTACGTGTCCCGGGCATGTATACAGAATAAACCTTTTGAATCGCATTATGTATTTCCTCTCTCCCCTTATCCTTATACGGATGGTTGGCAAAGCGTGCAAATACACCACCACTTTTTAATAGTGCAAAAACTTTCTTATATCCAACTTCCTCTGGTATCCAGTGGAATGCTGATGCTGAATATATTAAATCACATGTATTGTCTTCGCATTTAAAGTCCTCAAACTTTGCTGCTATCGCAGAAAAATTTGGGTATTCCTTAAATATATTACGACATAATTCAGCCAGGTTTGTACCATACTCCACAGCTATCAGGTTACAGCCCGTTTTTAAAATTGGTAATGTCGCCTGACCACCTCCAATTCCAATCTCCACTACATTACTGGACTGATTAATTGGGATATAATTGAAAATATCTTTATATAACTCTGGAACGTATCCCGGACGTAATTTTTCATACTTTTCTGCCACTGTATTAAAGGTCCATTCCAATCCTTGAATTACCGACATGACATTCCCCCTTATCCTATATATGTTGATATTAAAGCAACGTAATCATATAAGACTAAGCTTATCATCTTTATCTATATATTTCTATATAATTGAGCAGAAATCTTTATAACTACCTCCACCAGCAGAAATGAACCCATATTAAATCGCATTGCTCTATTTTCGTCCTCCAGAGCCAAAAGAGACATCGTACTCACTGTTCTATTTCCGTAAAGATTTCTCACTTGTGCACTATTTTTGGCTCTTAATAATATAATTATGCTCTTGTTCAGTAGAACTAACCAATTTAAAATTACAATTGCTCAATACTTTAATAGAACCAATATTTGTTTTTAGAACTTTTGCAGTTATACCTTTAGCGCCTTGAAGTCTACAAGCCCAGTTTATTAATGTTTCTAAAGCCTCAGTCATAAATCCTTTCTTTCTGTAATTAGGTGAAATACTGTATCCAACTTCTGAATAACCATCTATATCTGGTGCCCCTTTAAACCCTATAAACCCTATTCCTTTTTGATTCTCCTTATTAATAATCAACCAATATGTATACCATTCATGAATATCTTCGTTAATATTATGCATTTTCATTAGTTTCTTTGAAATTGCAAATATAGTGGAATCTAATATTGCTTCTAATTCAATTGAAGTTTTAATCTTATCAATATTATTATTATTTATATATTGTAATTCCTGAAAAGATAAAGGTTTCAAGAATAATCTTTCAGATTCTAAACATTTCTTATTCAACTTAGCACCCCCGTTTTTTAAGTCTCACATGTTACAGAATATACAATAACAACAAAAAGGACGACATAAGCCATCCTTTTATTATATTTAGCAGTGTTCTCTGCCATTGAGATGAGTTTTACGTCTTTATTCCGGCTTATCTATTAATATTATATTGAATAAACATAATTTCTTCAACACCAACTCAAAAATAAGTTTTGCAGCTTCTCCACATCACCAGTACGAATATTTCTATATAACACTAATTTCTTCTATAAATCAAATATAAAAAAGACCTCACACTTTCATGTGAAGTCTTTCTATATCACGAAACTTTCTTCCCGTCCAATACTTCGTCCGAAAAAATCATCCCGATTTGAGTAAATTTTGAGTAAAACTCCTTTACCCTATCCGCAAACCCTTATCAAATAAGGATTTACTCCATAGTGTAAGGCATAAGAGCGATATGTCTAGCTCTCTTGATTGCAACAGTCAGTGCTCTCTGATGCTTAGCACAGTTGCCAGTGATACGTCTGGGAAGAATTTTTCCTCTTTCAGACACGTATCTTTTTAATTTATTTACATCTTTATAATCGATAACGCCATTCTTCTCGCCGCAGAATACGCATACTTTTTTTCTTCTGCGCATGCCGCCTCTTCTCATCTTAGCGCCATCAGCTTTATCATTCCTGTTAAATGCCATTGGTATACCTCCTGTTAGATTTAGTTGAATGGAAGTCCTTCGTCTTCGACTCCATCCGGGATATTCATAAATCCATCGCCGATTGCACTGGAGGGAGCTGGTCTGGAGGTTGGCTGATAGCCACCGCCTTCACCTGGAGCGCCGCCCTTGCTGTCTGCGAATTCCTGATCTTCTACAACGATATCTGTTGTATATACTTTTACGCCGTCTTTATTCGTATAACTTCCAGTCTGGATCCTTCCGGAAATCAGTACTCTCATACCCTGACGGAAATACTTCTCTGCAAACTCACCTGCTTTGTCAAATGCTACACAGTTGATAAAATCAGCGGTCTGCTCATTGCCGTCCTGACTTCTGCGGCTTCTGCGATCAACAGCAAGGGTATACCTTGCGATGGCCATAGCACGCTCGCCCTGGGAATATCTTACTTCTGGATCACGGGTCAATCTGCCCATAAGGATTACTCTGTTCATACGATCACGCTTTCTTTATCTATTATGCTTCTTGTTTCACGCATAAGTATCTGATAACCGGCTCCATAATACGAACGTTTTCTTCTAATTCGTTCGGTGTATTGGACGCGCCATCAAATTTGATGAAGTAGTAGAATCCTTCTTTCATTTTCTGAATTTCGTAAGCTAATCTCTTCTTACCCCATTCATCAACGCCAGTTACAGCTCCGCCGAAACGAGTAATGTAACCATTAATCTTTTCCATGGCAGCTGCTCTCTCTTCATCTTCGAGCTTTGCGTTCAGAACAATCGTTAATTCATATTTGTTCATGCTTGTTTACCTCCTTGTGGTCTCTGGCCCCTGACTTCAGTTTCAGGAGCAAGGATTAATATGTGTCACGGTACAGTATTATACCGGAAATTTATGATAAAAGCAAGTCCTTTTCCTACTTTCATTACTTTTTTCTTAATATAATAGGGATTTTATGATTTTGGCTGCCCATCTTTTCCCTTTAATCCCCTGGTATTCTTCTCCACCAGCTTCCTGGGTACCATAATCTGATGGCCGCATCCCGTGCATTTTAAACGAAAATCAGCTCCAACACGCAGAATTTCCCATTCCTGGCTCCCGCATGGATGCTGCTTTTTTAATTTTACAACATCTCCAACTTCATAGATCATATCATACACCTGTCCCGTACGTTTTATTTTCTCTTTCAAATAAGACGCTATTTTAAAATAATATCAATTTCCTTCAGTTCCTGTTCGGTAAAAGACAGATTCTCCAGACATGCAGCATTATCTTTCAGCTGCTTTACGCTGCTGGCTCCTATTAAAACTGAGGTCACAGCTGGTTCCCGAAGAACCCAGGAAAGTGCCATCTGCGCCAGTGTCTGTCCTCTACTTCCGGCCAGCTCATCAAGACGTCTGATTTGCTCAAGCCGTTCCTCAGTCAGATAACGTCCGCCAATGGTAGTTCCCTTTCTGGCAGCCCTGGAATCCGCCGGAACACCATTTAAATACCGGTTTGTCAAAGCTCCCTGCGCAAGAGGGCTGTAGCAGATGCACCCGGTTCCCTGTTCCAGCAGTGCTCCAAACAAACCATCTTCCGCTCCCCGTTCCAGCATGTTGTATCTTGGCTGATCAATGAGACACGGAACTCCCATATCTCTTAACATGGAGATCGCTTTTACCGCTTCCTGCTCACCATAATTAGAGATTCCTGCATAAAGAGCTTTTCCCTGTTTTACAATATCTGCCAAAGCCCCCATGGTCTCCTCCAAAGGAGTTTCCGGGTCCGGTCTGTGATGATAGAATATATCTACGTATTCAAGCCCCATGCGTTTTAAACTCTGATCCAGACTGGACATTAAATACTTTCTGGAACCCCAGTTTCCATAGGGGCCAGGCCACATATCATATCCAGCTTTTGTAGAGATAATCAGCTCATCCCGATAAGGAAGCAGATCACTCTTTAAAACTGTTCCAAAATTCTCTTCCGCTTTTCCAGGTGCAGGAAACCCATAATTATTAGCCAGGTCAAAATGGGTAATTCCCATGTCAAATGCACTTAAAAGAATTTCTCTCTGTTCAGATACCGGTTTTTCCAGTCCAAAATTCTGCCATAATCCCAGAGATACCATGGGAAGCATGATTCCACTTCTTCCGCAACGCTTGTACTTCATTGTGTCATATCTGTTTTCTGCTGCCTGATACATCGTTTTGCTCTCCTTCTTATCCTGAACCGCTTCAGACTCCCACTGCATCATGGAGCACTTCCCCGATGCTGCCGCTGATCACCAGATTGGCTTTCCCATCCATTGGTGTAACGGTTTTGTTAATAAGCACCATTTTGCTGCCTCTGTAATAATCAATCAGTCCGGCCGCCGGATAGACAGTCAGCGAAGTCCCTCCTATGATGAGCAAATCTGCCTGGGAGATGTAAGCGACTGACTTACTTAGCACACCTTCATCCAGACTTTCCTCATATAAGACCACATCCGGTTTAATCACCCCGCTGCATGTACACCTTGGAATCCCGTCCTCCCCCATGGAAGAAAGCATGTCTTCCAATGAAAAAAACTTCATACACCGGGTGCAATGATTTCTCCTGACAGATCCATGAAGCTCCAGCACATTCTTACTCCCTGCTTCCTGATGAAGTCCGTCTATATTCTGAGTAATAACCGCTTTTAATTTTCCCAAATCTTCCAGCTTTGCAAGAGCCAGATGAGCCGGATTGGGTTTTGCGTCCGGAAATAACATCTTATTTTTATAAAAACGGTAAAATTCCTTTGGTTTGGACCGGTAAAAACTGTGACTGATAATAGTCTCCGGGGGATACTCATACTCCTGATGATACAGCCCGTCAACGCCTCTGAAATCGGGAATATTGCTTTCTGTTGATACCCCCGCTCCGCCAAAAAATACAATATTCTGGCTTTCCATGATCCAGTCCTTTAACAGACTTCGTTCATTCATCGACTTATCCCTCCAACATGCAGGGGCGGATTCAGCTGAACCCGCCCGTAACTGATTTTCATAATTAAAAAATCAGGTTATTTCATCGAAAAACACTCCATTTAAAGGTCTTACCCGGTCTGCCATGGTTTGTCGGTTTTCCGGAACCTCAGGCTTTCCATAGCCGAAAAGCCAGGAGGTTAGTTCGCTGATCCCCATAACCAGATGAGGTTTTATCTTATTATTATCTGTTACCGGAGTCATTGAGGAACCATCTTTTGTAAGCTTCCAGCGAAAAACACCGTTGTTTTGACGTATAAAATCATCCTTAACTTCAATAAACAATTCCATTTCACTGACAGGACAATCCTCTTTCAGCCTGATCACGGAGATAAACTGCTCCAGATGAATGATACGCCCCATTACAGCCGGTCTTACATTGCCAACTTCCTTTACATAATCCCCGAGAACAATAAGCTCCCGCTGGTTTTCTGCAAGTTCTCCGTAATAAGCCCATACACCGGCAAGCCGTTCTCTTTCATCTCTGGTGAAAAGAAGAATCATGTCTCCCCTGTCACTTCTTACTTCTCTGCATAAATTCCGGTAATACTCCTCATCTCTGTGAGCGTACACCTCATATTTTTTTTCCAGCTGGCGGCCAACAAACCTGGCGGCCTCCTTGCAGTCATCAGACCGTTCCATAAACGCACGGCTACTTAACCGGGTTCTTCCCTTTTCGTTAAGTACCCGCTTTGGCAGATCACAGATATAGGTAAAATCAAAGGGATGGTAAATAGCAGGATCAACCGGAACCAAAAAGCAAAACTCCATCCGCTCCATATACATATCTGAAAAACAACGGGCAAGCAGTCTTCTCATATAACCCTGATGACGGAAATCCGGATCAGTCGCCACTCCGGCAATATAATCCACCTTCCATATGCGGTCTTTTACCACCACTTCATAGGGATTGCGATGGAGCATCGCAGCAGGCTGACCTCCGCTCCATGCAGTTAAAATCTTATTCTTGTGGACTCTGTCCGAATAATAATAATCCAGAAAGCTCTTGGAATCCTCAGAGAAAACTTTTTCCCATAACGCCCGGCTTTCACTTTTTTCTTCCTGCTTCAAATACCGTACCATAGTTTAGAAACCCTTCTGTACCACTGAGTATTTTCTTGCAAAATCAACGGGATAATAAGACATCTTTGCTTTTCTTAAGCCTTCCATTCCCACATCATCTTCCCGGTTCACCAAAATCAGTTCTTCCGGATATGCATGGGTGATAAACTGCTGGTTAATAAACTGGTAAAGGCCTTTAATATTCGGATCGGCCTTCTCAATATGAATAACAGCCATTTTTTCAAAGTGGTTGTAGCTGCCTATGGTAAATGCCTTTAACATACCGTCTATAAAAACTCCTGCCATTCTTACATTTAAGAAAGAACAGTTTTTTAATATGCTGTGAATTCCCATCACTTCATAATCCAGCTGACGGGTAAACTCTGCAGCCTCTACCTTGTTCTCCCACCACTCATTTAAGAATTCCACCACGCTGTCCCTGTCGGAACAACATAAGGTACGGTACTCATATCTTCCCTCATATTCTTTCAGAAAAGAGTTTAAATGATTCTTCTTTTTGTGAAGCTTCTTTCCGGAAAGTGTCCTTAATGATTGAGCGTCATAGAGATAATCCTTTAAATCTTCTACCTCTTTCACTTCAAACTGATCGGGATCAAGCTTTAGATACTCAATCGCCGCCTCATCTGCCAGAGAGATTCGAAGAGGCTTTTTTAAAACCTCATTAAAGTATTCTTTCATTTCATCAAAATAGTAAGAAAGATCTTCTTCCCTGCACATAGGCATTGCTGTAAAGGGCTGGCCATCCTTTTCCATCAAAAACTGCAATGCTTTATTGTCACTGATTGCGTACTTCACATGGTAGTATTCCCTCCAGATAAAACAATCCAGATATACACTATCACAGGTCTTATTTGGCCGCAGGGCATAAAATGGAGTTATCTTTTCGACATCACTCGCCTCAATTGGCTTAAATTGTAAATTCATAATTATTCCCTTCTATTTTTATCACTAGCTTTTCTTAATAAAATCAGTATTACACTTGGGACAGTGAATTTTTATTTTTCCTTTTCCCCTTGGTACCCTGATTTTTTGTCCGCAGCCTGGACATTTATAAATGTGAAACTTAATGCTCTGCTGCATCCGGAAACGCCATTTGCGAAATGTTTCTACGATAGCAAAACAAAACCGCTCAAATTTTTGATTTTCATCAAATCGTCTCCTGATATTTCTTGAAAACATACGATAGTAGCTTACTAACAGGACTGCAACTGCTATGAGATCCACCCAGGGACTCTTTATAAACAGACCTGCAACAAATAAAATAAATGCCGTGGCTGTTAAAAATTTCCCCAATTTATCAGCGCCATATCTTCCCGTCATAAATCGAATTAATTGATCTCTCATTTGATTCATGCTGTATAATCGCCCCTTTTCTTTGCCTTAACTATAATAACCTATCCAGCCAAAGTCAATGTTATGAGCATATATTTCATAATCTTTTCAGAATTAATCCCTGGACTTATCCCGGTACTGCTTCGGCGTCAGACCATAGCGTTCTTTAAAAATCCGGTGAAAATAACTGCTGTTCTCATAACCGATTTCCTGTATAATTTCTTCCACTGATTTGCTGGATGAAGTAAGGCAGTTAGCTGCCCTGCAAAGTCGGATCAGCTGTAAGCATTCTGTAAAAGTCATCTGATAATACCGCTTAAACAACCGGCTGACATAATAGGTTGGCTGCATGACTTTTAAAGAAAATTCCTCCAGTGTAGCCGAGGTATAGTGATTTTCAAGATACTGATACGCTGTTAGGGCAATCTGCTCTTCATACTGTGTCGTATCATGGGATTCCACCTTATCAGCATCATGAAGCAGTTCCATAATTAACATGGACATGGTCGCCTGATTAATCTCCTGCCTGCACTTTTTTTCCACCATCAGAGACCAGATCATATTCTCCAACAGGTTCCTTGCAGGTAAAATTTCCTGCAGGCGGAAATGGAGATAATCCGCCACCGAATGATTTTCAGATACTGCACCCGCAATAAAATGCCTTAAGATCCCCCCATCCTCTGTAATAAGAGATGGATGAGAGAAAAACTCCGGCTTCAGGAAAAAATGAATTGCTATATCATCTTCCCCTAAAGGCTCTATCGCATGACTGGTACCCTCTCTTAGCAGAAGAAGGTCACTGGTATCCAGTTTAATCCTTTCGGTCTTATTAATAATCTGGACAGCACTGCCACTGTACATATAAACAAGCTCTACATAATTATGACTATGGTCCGGAATTGCTATATAGCGGGGCTGACAGTAAAGCCCAATCATGCTGCCCTCTTCTATAATCAGATCCTTATCCACCACACTGCCATCCAAATTTCTTACATAGTATGTCAAAATTGAAGATGCATCCTTGATAATACCGTTTTTCTCTTCCGATGTCTTCCTCAAAAATTTCAGAAGTTCTTCATTCATATTGTCCTCCAAACGGCAAACCTACTCGCACTTCCCCCGATTAATTATATCACCACTATGACATTATTTGCAAGAAAAGACGGTTTTTATACAAATTTAGACATAGCTTATTTATGAAACTGGTCCTATAATCTAGCTATGTATTAATTTTTGTACAATCAATATAATTTCTAAGAGGTATGACATCATGAAAAAGTATCCAATACGTTTGGCTAACATGGAAGAAGCTGCCGCTTTTGTTAAAGCGACGAATCATTTTGAGGTCGATATGGACATCTGCAAAGGAAGTATTGTTATTGACGCCAAATCTATTTTAGGCATCATGACCATTTGTTCTGATTGCAATCTTGAACTGATCATTTACAATAACAACCATGACGATGTTTTGGAATCGTTATCACCATTTCTGGTAAATCAAAAAACTGCATAACCACTACATAAAAAGCAAGAAGAGGCCTCCAAAAACTAACTATGATCTGTTAGTTTTCGACAGCCTCTTATTTAAATTAATTACGATTTAATTGAAATTCATCAACCAGTTCTTTTAATACTGCAGCCATATCAGACAGCTCTTTGCTGGCAGCTGCACTTTCCTCTGCAGTTGCGGAGTTGGTCTGCACTACTGCTGAGATCTGATCGATACCCACAGTGACCTGACGGATTGCTTCCGACTGCCTGACGGAGGCTTCTGAGATCCGTTCTATCATCTCCGATACGGAACGGGTGCTTACAACTGCCGTTGAAAGAGACTCTGCTGCGTCTTTTACCAGGCCAGAGCCATTCATAACTGACTGAATGGAGTTTTCAATAAGATGTGTAGTATTCTGAGCTGCTTCTGAGCTTTTCGATGCCAGATTGCGGACTTCATCTGCGACTACAGCAAATCCTTTTCCCGCTTCCCCTGCCCTGGCTGCTTCCACAGCCGCATTGAGTGCAAGGATATTGGTCTGAAATGCAATATCTTCAATGGTCTTGATAATCTTGCTGATCTCCCTGGAATTCTCACTAATTTCCTCCATGGCAGTAACCAGAGCCTCCATGTGGCTGCTGCTGGTTTCCAGCTCACCAGTGGCTACAACCGCCTGTTCATTGGCGCTGGTGGAATCCTGGGCGTTCTTATCAATGTTATGTGAGATGTCATTGATGGTGGCCGCCAGCTCTTCTACTGCACTGGCCTGCTCTGTTGCTCCCTGTGCAAGTGCCTGTGAACTTCCGCTTATGTTCTGTGATCCATAGGCTACCTGTTCCGAAGCATTTACAATTCTCTCCATGGTTAACGTTAAGGTACTGCTGATTTTAAGCAGGGCATTCTTAACCTTCTCAAAATTTCCTTTGTAATCATATTCCAGCCGGAACGCCAGATTCTTGTCTGCAATCTGGTTGAGAACCGAAGTGATTTCATCAATATAATTTACATAATCTTTCAGCTGTAATACGGTATTGCCCAATGAAGCAGCGACCATACCAATTTCATCATTATCAAAGTTCTCCATAGCCAGATCCAGTTTACCCTCTGCAATCTGTTCTGCAACATTGGACAGATTTTTAAGGGGGCTAGTCAACCGTCTGGAAATAAGAATAATTAAGAGAACCAGTAGTGCCGATCCCAGTAAAAAGACAGAGACAATTGTGACAGTCACAGCCGTGCGGGAAGCAAGAACTTCTGATCGTGGTATACTGGAGAGTACAAGCCAGCCGGAATTTCCCACCTTATTTACTGCACCGAAATAATTTTCCTTATTCATGGAGTATGTATAGCTACCTGCTGCCTGTCCGGTTATGGCCTGTTTGATATTATCAGATATTTCCACTTCCGAAACGTTCTTCTGAATCATATCATTGTTTGGGTGATAAACGATTTGTCCTCCCTCAGTGGCCAGAACCACGAATCCGCCTGTCCCGATTTTGTAATTACTCATAATGGTAACAAGCTGGGACAGCTTAATATCCAGTCCCATCACACCAAGGGGTTTTCCAGTGCTGCTGTCAAATACGCCGCAAACGGCACTGACAATGACCTGTCCGGTACTGGCATCCACATATGGCTCCGTCAAGATTGGGTGATCCAGTTCCATCGCCCGGTACCAGGGCCTGCTTGAGATATCCCAGCCGTCTTCCGATGTAAAGTTGTCCGACTGGGTTACCTGACTCAAATCCAGATCTGCAACCCATGCAGCGAGAATGTTATCCTTATCCGTTGCCTGTATCTTGTCCAGGGTTTTCTTAATCTCCGGATATCCCTGGCTGTCAGGCATTCTGACTTTTCCAGTCGCATTCTTTAAATACTCTTCCACCTGCTGGCTTGCCGCAGCACTCTTCATCTCAGCCAGATAAAAAGTCAGGAAAGAGTCCACCTGATTTGCCGCCGCTAAGGATGCCGAATTAAGATTTTCCATGGACTGATGTTCCATGCTTTTTCCTACCTGCATAGTAATCAGGAACCCTGACAAAATTAATATTACTATGACTGGAGCAGAAATACCGAAAAGCAGCTTTGTAAATATGCGTTTTTTTCTCTTGTTCATCATAGACATCCTTTCTCCCTCTAAAATTTATACTTTAATATAGCATGGAGAAAATGGGATAGCAAGAAGAAGGGTAATGTATTTATAAACTAAAGTATTTACTTTATTTAATTATTCCGCATAATAATCAAACCAGTCAAAATCAGCAAAATTGCTGCTCTCGGCATGATTAGAAGACGCATACAAACCAATTACTGTTCCAGTATAACCGCCTGCTGTTTCTCTGTTTAACAGACTACCATCCACTTGATTCAAAAGCATGTCTTGTTTTTTTCCATCGAGAGAATAGGAAAAATCAATAGATTGATAATTCATTTGTATATAGAATGTAATTTTATTTTTGTTCCATGGAAGAGAACGAAGAATTTCATCCTGCCCATCAAAACATCTGGTAAGACGCAGCTCTTTTTTGCCGTCAAAGTTACCGTACTCTATTCGTATATGGTATTTATGGTTCATCAGCAAAACCATTCCAGCTGACTCCCCCGGCCTGGCAGGATCAAACTCCATGGCTGCTGCAGCCTTAAAGCACAGGTGCTGCTGGCGGCACCCCACAAAAGAACAAAAGCTTTCCTGTTTTATTGTATTCGGATGAAGATAAAGCCTTAAAAATCCTGACCTCTCTGTCAGACTGTATATGGGGAACCTGGGTGTTCTCAGCATAAGCCATTTATACGGCAGCTCCATGCAGTCAAAGTTCTCCCGCTCCCATTCAGTCTGCCATTTCTGCTCTGGCAAATCCGGCGCAGGATAACAAAACTCAACATGTCCGGTCCCGGGTGAGAAAAGCGGCCATTCTTCCTCCCACTCAACCGGAACAGCAAACGTCTCTCTTCCAAGATTTCCATAATTTCCGCCATCCTGTCTTGTAGCCAAGAGTACTGCCCACCATTCTCCGTTATGCAGTTGAATAAGATCACTATGACCTGGATTTTTAATCGGATAATCATTCCTTAAATTTCTGTGTGTAATTAAAGGATTTCTGGGATCTGCTTCATAAGAGCCTGTAAGCTTTCTGCTGCGGAACATGGTACTGGCATGATTGCGGAACGTACCTCCTTCCGCAATCATCAGATAATACCAGTCTCCGATATGATAAATATGGGGTCCTTCCGGTGCGGCAGCATTCATAAATGCTCCCTGTTTCAGCAAAATAGATCGCTCACCGATTAATTCTCCCCGCTCTAAATTCAGTTCCTGCAGCCAGATATACCTTCCTTTTTCCGGTTCCAGTGGAAATGGTCTTAAGTTTCCCAGATAGTAAGCTTTTTCTCCGTCAAATACGAGAGATGGATCAATTCCCTCCGCTCCCTTTATAACTATGGGTTGGGACCATGGTCCTTCCGGGTTCTCTGACCATACATAGAAATTGACATTCTCGTGGTATAAACTGTTCTTAACGAGTGTACTGATAACATAAAAACGTTGTTTTTCTTCATTATAAAAAATTGATGAGGCATAAATACCCTTGGAAGATGCGACTCCATCCAGATCAAGCTGCTCTGGCCTGGAGAGGACATTACCAATTTGATGCCAATTTACAAAATCGTTTGAGTGAAAGAGAGGGATTCCCGGAAAATACTCAAAGGTAGAGGTCACCAGATAGTAGTCAGATCCTTTTCTGCATACGGAAGGATCGGGATAAAATCCGGGAAGAATTGGATTCTTTAAAATTTTGCTCATAAAACTCTCCCTCTCTTTTTATAATTATTTTGCTGCTTCTAACTGTTTATTAATATCATTAACCAAATATTCTGCTACTCCTGCTGCATCATCCTGTTTATAACTGAGCATCTGCATACCCATATAATAAGTACCGTCTGGATTTTTAAGTGCAGAACGTTCAAATACAGGATCAAACTTAAAAGTAGTCCATTCCATGACCTTTTTATTTGCTATTGCTGCCAGGCTATTGGACAAATCAAGAGATGCAAGACCATTTTTGTTCGCCGGCACTCCTCTGGTATCTCCAAGGATCTTTGCTCCTTCCGGATCACCGAACAGGAACTGGATCAGCGCAGCTGACTCTGCCGGATATTTTGAAGCTTTGGGGATTGCAAATACCATGGAGGCTTTTGTCATGCCGCCTTTATAGTCTCCCATATTAACATAATCTCCTACCTCAAATTCAAATCCAGGGGCTGCCTCCTGATATTTCTTTAAGTTGCTGTCCCAAATATACATACCTG
Source organism: Lacrimispora sp. (assembly GCF_031982545.1). GTDB lineage: Bacteria > Bacillota > Clostridia > Lachnospirales > Lachnospiraceae > Lacrimispora. The sequence goes on along the minus strand of NZ_DALYXB010000014.1, from coordinate 69,461 downwards.
CATAATGCCCGTCAATCCATCGCTGGTTTGTATCCACCAATTCTGAACCATCACCCGCAAGAACCTTCAAAGTAGGAATTACATGCTTTTCTTCCAATAAGCTGATCCATTCCAATCCCTCCTGTACCTCATCCTTGCTGTATTGCAGCTGATAGTTTTCTACCCAGGGTTTTCCGTATTTGCACTGCAAATAATAAACCATCAGTGTCATGCGGTCCAGTTCATTTAATATAATCGGATAGTAGGTGCCATCTTTATAAGCTGCAAAAGCTTCTCCAACAGCATACAGTTCATCTAAATTCTTAGGAATTTGTACCCCCACATCTTTCAGCCTTGTGGTATTCCAGAAGAATACACGCCCCGTATTGCTTGCTGGTAATGCCTGTAAAACTCCATTCGTCGTATAGTAATCCAGATCTGACTTATCATATGCTTTTAAATCAATAATATCTGAAACCTTGTTTAAATCATAAAAAAGGCTTCCGTCCGGCGAATAATTAAATACCCAGTCCATATTCAGCTGAACCACATCTGCTGCTGAGCCTGATTTCAGAGCCAGTGCGACCTTTTCCTCGTGACCCGTAAACGATTCGTATTCTGCTTCTACTTTTATGTTGGGATACTTTGCCTCAAATGCCTTGATTCCCTCCAGTGTTGCCTGATGCCTGCTGTCTCCCCCCCACCAGTTCATACGAAGAGTTATGGGATCAGTCGTATTTACTTTAAGCCCTTCCGCTTCTACAGACTCCGCTGCTCCCTGGCTCGCAGCCTGTGTTTCTGATACGGTTGTCTCCCCCTGTGGTTTACTGTTCTCTGTCGGCATGCAGCCTGCAAGAGATGCTGCTAATAAACCGAATAAAGCAAATACTGTCGTCTGTTTCCAATTGTTTCTCTTCATGTTTCTCCTCCTCCAAAAATTTGTATTTTTAACCTTTTACCCCGCCTGCTGCAATTCCATCTACAAAAGAATTCTGTGCCAAAAAAAACACTGCTAATGACGGGATAATCGCTATCAGCGACATTGCCAGAACCCGATTCCATTCAAATCCCACATCTGCATCCATTGACATACGCAGAAAAATGGAAACCGGATATTTTGCTACTGTATTGACATAAATTAACGGCCCCATAAAGTCATTGGAAGCCCACATAAACTGAAACAAAGCGCATGATACAATGGAAGGCTTCAGCATTGGCACAATTACATACCACAGTGTCTGTAATACATTACAGCCGTCTATTTTCGCTGCCTCTTCCAGTTCTTTTGGAATCCCCCTGAGAAACTGGATCAGCATATATACAAAATAGGTGTCCCCTGCAAATAGCGAGGGAATAATCAGGGGCAGATAAGAATCCAGCCAGCCAATCTGATTAAACAATATGTACTGTGGAACATTGAGCACAACCTGAGGTAAAAATAACGTAGATAATAGTACTGCAAAGGAAAATTTCTTTCCGATAAATTGAAATCTTGCAAAACCATATGCTGTAAAAACTGCTGAAAAAACAGTGACGGCAACTTTGGGAAGAACAAATTTATAAGTGTTCCACATAAAAAACAGAAGCGTCATTCCTTCATAACCCTTAAATCCTCGAACATACCCCTCCACTGTTGGCAATTTTGGAATAAATCCTATACTTGAGAAGATTTCTGCATTGGTTTTAAATGAAGCACCCACCATCCAGATTAATGGATATACCATTACAGTGCCTACTAATATCAGGATCAGGTAACGAAGAAATGTATTAATTCTGTCTCTCTTTTCTCTTGTCATTGTTCCTACCTCCCATCCTCATCGCTGTAATATACCCAGTACTTCTGGCTGACAAAAGCAATAATGGTGAATGTGGTAATAATTAAAAACAGAAGCCAGGCAATGGCGCTTGCCATACCCATTTCATAGCTTTTAAACGCATTATTGTAAACCAGTAATGATACCAGTGTGGTTGACCGCAGAGGACCTCCTCTTGTGATAATAAAGGGGCCGTTAAATTCCTGGAATTTGTGGCAAAGCTGTGTAACAAAGTTATAAAAAATTACCGGTGTGATAAGAGGTACTGTAATATTAAAAAACTGTCTCCATTTTCCAGCTCCATCTATGGAGGCCGCCTCATACAGATCCGCAGACACCCCCTTTAATGCTGCCAGAAAAATAACCATTGGAGAACCAAACTGCCAGATACGCAGAAGCACAATAACTAAAAATGCGCCCCTTGTATCACCCAGCCAGTTAAAAGGTTCCATTCCAAATTTTGCAGATATCATATTGATCAGACCTTCTGTCTTAAAGAGAAATCTCCATAAAACTGCAATGGATACCGAACCTCCTAAAATAGAGGGTATGTAATAGGCAGTTCTAAAAAAATTGACCCCTCTTATTTTAAAGTTCAAAATGTATGCAATAAACAGAGCGAAAGAAAGTTCCAGCGGAACTGTAAAAAACGCATACTTAAAAGTCTGGCCAAAAGCTGTCATAGTCAGCTTATCCTGAAGTATCGCCTTGTAGTTTTCCAGTCCCACGAATGCAGCTGTCCGAAACAGATTGTATTCATGAAAGCTGTATATAAACGATGCCATAAAAGGATAGAATTTAAATATGGCAAAACCGATCCACCAGGGCAGTATAAATAAAAAACCAAAGTTCTTTTTTATAAAATCCCTGGGATTTTTATATCTTGATACCCAGAGATTTCTTCTGTAATTTTTTTCCAAAGTTGTCCCTCCCGCAACGATAGTTGTTATTCTGTATAGAATATTTTTTTGCTCTCCAGCAGCCCGTCCTTTTCCAGTTTTTCAAGATCCATACGCTGAGGATTTCCAGGCAGATCGGGCTGACAGTAAAATCTACCGTTCCTCTCTTCTGGTTGGAACAGGGTATATTTACCAACTGGCTTACTGATCGGCTCATGATATTCGATCATTTCATCCTCACCGTACAGGCATCCGAAAATAGCATTTAAATAAATTCTTCCTCCGGAGGAGAACGTGATTCCCTTATTTCTGGCTAAATCACGAATTTTCAGCATATCATCAATCCGGCTCATCCGTCCTATGGAAGGCTGCAGATGATCCACTCCCTTTTCCGCATATGTTTCATAGGCATAGTAAATTCTCATTGATTCTCCAAATGCCAATGGCATGGAAACTCCCAACTCTTTTAGCTGCTTAATTCCATTCATATCGTGAGCGTGTATCGGTTCTTCGAACCATGCAAGATCGTAAGGCTCCGCCAATTTTGCAAAACGATATGCATCATCAACATTCCATCGCTGATTTGCATCAACTGCAATTCCAATCCTGGAGCCCACAGCTTCCCTAACCTTTCTAAGCCTGCGTATATCACGCTCCATGTCCCTTCCATCACTGCTGCCGACCTTGAATTTTACCGTCTGATACCCTTCCTGCACATACCTGAGCATATCATCTACCAGCTCTTCGTCCTCCAGAAGCAGGGATCCTCCTCCTTTATAGGCAGCTGCCCAGTCTTTCTCTGCTCCAAGAAACCGGTGAAGCGGCTTACCCGCTCTTTGAGCCAGAATATCCAGCATCATTAAATCCAGCTGTCCGACTTCCACCGCCTGACCACTCTGAAATCCGGAATTTCTCATTTTCCAGTAAAGAGTATCTCTCCACTGACTGTATGTTCTTGTCTGTCCATCTAAGATCATAGGAAGAATATTTTTTACAAAGCTTCTTCCTACACATAGATGAGCACACGCCCCTTCTGAATCATAAAGTTCAATACAGCCCTGCTCGGGTGCATATTTTCCCATTCCCCCAGTCCCATCCTTAAAAGGTTTTGGTAATGGAATCGAGTGAAAATTATAATAAACTGCTTTGACAAATTGAATGTTATCCTGAAACTGAAATATATTGTTCATATGCGCCTCCGTTATCACTTGCCTTGAAATTCTTTTCAAGTATAGCCTTATCCCTCCCCCGATACAATTGACACATTAACACAGAAAATGCATGCACAATTTACATTCTGTGCATGCATTTCATATTGCTCAATATTTATTCCAAATGCGGTTAATCCATTGCAAAATCATTTCACTTTGCAAAAGAGTCCAGGGTTATTTTTCACTGATTTCAAATTTTTTTATTTTTCTCCATAATGTGGTTGTGCTGATATTCAGTTCTCTGGCAGTTAAGGTACGATTACCGTTATACTTATTAAGTATTGATTTAATAAGTGTGCGTTCCGGGTTTTCCGCGGTTCCTGCAGGACTCCATTGCTGCAACTTTTCCTCTTCTTCCAATGAAACTGCGTAGATACTGGTATCCCGGTGATAGAGTTCATCAAGTAAGTCCCTGACATATGCCTCTGTAATGGTTCGTTTCCCTACTGTCAGAATCATTCTCTCGCAGAATGCTTCCAGCTGAATACTGTTTCCTTCCCATGGATAATCCAAAAGAACCTGTTTTACGCCAGGAGCCATCACATGATACCGGGAATACTGTTCCATATATTTTCTGGTATACAGATCCAGTAAATACCCCACATCCTCCCGTCTGTCCTTTAAATTGGGGATCTTTAAACGCAGAGATTTCAGGGTAAAATACAAATCAGACCGAAACTTAAATTCACTGCGCAGCTGAGTTAAATTTTTTGCCGTACATGCAATAATCCTTGTATCAATCATCAGCGTATCTTCAATCCGGTTACCTCTGATTAATCGTTTTGTGCGAATCGCACGAATGAGATTATACTGGGCCTGAAGCGTCAGCTTGTCAATACTTTGAATTACAAGTGTCCCGTGATTGGCCTGGGCAAGGGCTCCGGGTTCTTCTTCCGCCTGTCCCTCTCTTTTACTGCCAAACAGAGTTCTTGTCTGCTGATCCTCTGTCAATCCTGCCATGTTAATAACAATAAAGGGTCCATTCTTTCTCATACTATAATTATGAATACCCTGAGTGACCGCTTCTAACTCCGGGCCCGATATCGCCTCAATCAGCATGGGACTGGAAGACTGGGCATATAATTTTGCCAGTTCTACAATTTTATGCATATCTTTCAAATTCTTGCTGATATCATCAAAAGTACCATAAGCTACATATCCTCTTAAATACTGCTCCTTCATAACATCTTTATCGTTCATATCAAGCCGTTTTAAGCGGTTGCAGGAAATAATTGCGCCATCAATACGGGTTCCCACAACAATCGGCTCCATGGAGACGACTATGGACTGGTCGAGCAGCGTTATAAATGTGGAATAGTTTTCCATACGGCCTTCCAGAATCTGATTTAACACTGCTTCTTCAAGATCTTTTAAAAAGCGGGTTACTGGTTTTCCCACACATTGTTCCGAGCTGCACCCCAGTATTTGCTCCATGGCACGATTCATTACCAGAATCTTTCCTGCCACACTGATTTTGATAATGCCATTAAATGCGCTGTCCAGAACCGTTGAAAACTGAGCATAATTGTGCTGTTCAATCTCTGACATATAGTAAAGAGACTCTGCATTTTTAAGCGCCACCCGTATGGCTTCTCCAGTGGAGGACATATAAAGGCCTGGAATTCCCATCTGATATGCCCCATCCAGTGCTGACTGACCTCCGATAATAATGTCCAGCCCATCCTTTCCTGCCTCTTCAATGGTATTTCGCCATTCATTAAAATCTTTTAATATATACCGTTTTAGATCAACATGGTATAACTGGTTGAAGTATGTTGTATCACATAGCATGTCCCCCCAGCCAAAGATTCCGATTTTGGGGCACTCCTTCTCCACAATGCTTTTTGCCCGGATCACCAGAAGTCCCAGTTCTTGTGCTGTCATAACAATTTCAGCTACCGCTACATTGGTATGTCGCCGGATCTCTGCCGCCTGCCTGCCTCTTGCTATGATAATATTTACGCCCTCCGAAATAGCCTTCTGTGCTTCTGTAACCGCCTCCTCCACCCGGATTCTTTTTACTATGGTAACATGATTCTCTTTTTCTTTCAGTATCCCCTTTGCCTGCTCATACATCTCATCGCTTGGCACAAATAATGCAATTCCGGACATCCCAATTCACCAGCTTTCTTACTTTTCTATCAGATCAGTCCCTGCTTCCTCTTCCTCCAGCATGATCTCATACCGATTCTTTACCGTATCCAGATAACGTTTCCATTCAGATGGGTCTATAAATGGATTGGCTTCTTCTGGATTCTGTATCATTAACTGCCGCTTCTCCACAGTACGATTATGGCCCGCGTGATTCCCCAGCATAATGTCAACAGGCTCTTCATATACCCGTTCAATCCCCTCCAGAAATTCTTTCCTGCTCTGTTTTCTGTCATAACGCTCTATAAAGGTTCTGCATAGAGTATTAAGTCCTGCTCCGCCGTGCATACCTGCAGTCAGACGGACACCATTTTCCTCCGTTTCAAAAAAGAATGAAATAACTCCATCCGAATGTCCGGGAGTAGAAACGATCCGGATTCTGGTATTACCAAGGGTAATAATATCACCGTCTTTCATAATCAAATCAGGCTCAAAGGGCCTGAAATAGCTACAGCCACAGTCGCATGCCAATACCAGCTCAGGTCTTTCATGAAACATGAATGCATCGCCCTCTCCCAGACAGGTTCGCGCCCCGGAAAGTTCTTTTAGTAAAGCGGTTCCTCCAATATGATCAAAGTGACCATGGGTATGAATGATATAACGGATATCTTTTGGATTAAACCCCAATTCCCAAATTGACTCAATCAGCATGGCCACGGTAGTTGGATAGGTAGTATCAACAAGTATCAACCCATCCCCTGTATCAATTAAATGAGAGCCCACACTTTTATTTCCTGTATAATACAGGTTTCCGTATATCCGAAAAGGTTCCACACGGTATTTTTCGGGATACAGATAGAAATCTTCTCTGGATTTTACATTAAATTCATATTTAGACACCTGCATTTATTCACCTCCGATAAAATTTTCTTTTATTATCTTACAGAGAAATCCAATTTGCAACTCTATTCGCGATTCTTTGTCGTATAGTTTTAATTAAAACAAAAGAAACGCTTCATAGACTTTGTAGTTATGAAGCGCTTCTTTCATTTATCAAGTTTAAAAATGGCTAAAGTAAGATTCCATGACCTCTTTCAATTTTTCTTTGTCGGTTTCTTTTAACGGAACCAGAGGCAGCCGGTATTTTTCTTCACACAGTCCCAGTACAGATAAAGCCGCTTTCACCGGTACAGGGTTTACATCCATAAACATAGCATTCATAATGCGTAATAACTCTAACTGCATATCTCTGCTCTTTTTCACCTGTCCTTCAAAAAACAGTTGACACATGGTATGCATTTCCTGGGGCATAATGTTAGCCAGGACCGAAATCACGCCCTTCCCCCCAAGAGACATAATCGGTACAGTCTGATCATCATTTCCCGAATAGAGATCCAGCCGGTCTCCGCACAGAGCCGCAACTTTTGCAATATGGGAAATATTTCCACCAGCCTCCTTCACAGCTCTTATATTGGGATGCTCCGAAAGCTTTAAATAAGTTTCAGGCTCAATATTAACCCCTGTACGCGTGGGAACATTGTACAAAATAATCGGAATGTCCACGCGGTCCGCTATGGTATTAAAATGCTCCACCAGTCCATGCTGGGAGGTCTTGTTATAGTACGGTGTGACCAGCAAAAGTGCTGATGCTCCAAGTGATTGTGCCTTTCTGGAAAGCCTTACTGATTTTGACGTAGAATTGCTTCCCGTCCCCATAATCACGGGAACCCTGTGATTTACATAATGCACCACAAATTCCAGCAGTTCTGTCTTTTCCTTCTCTTCCAGCGTTGAGGATTCTCCTGTCGTTCCGTTTACCACAATTGCATCTGTACCATTTTCCAGCTGAAATTTCAACAGCCGCTCCATAGCCACAAGGTCCAAATTCCCATGTTGATCCATGGGCGTAACAATGGCTGTAGCAGAGCCTTTAAAAATCCCATCATTCATAGACATTCATTCCTAAAAAATAGGTTCATACTAACAGAAATATGACAAACATTCCCAGATGGTACCATACACAAATCATTTTTTTTATCATATAAACCAGTATAAGGAGTGATGACCGTATGCATAAATTTCTTCTATTAGGCGGCGACTCAAGACAGCTTTATTTAAGCCGCATTTTAACTGAAAACGGCTTTTTTACTGTTCTTCATTCTGACGGAGACGAACCTGACTTCTCACTGAAGGAAGCCATGGAAACCTGCAATATCATTCTCTGTCCTATTCCGTTTACCAAGGATAAAATCAGCCTGTTTTCTGCCCATGAAATGAACGACCTTGGAATTGGCAATCTCTTAAGCCATCTTACCTCCGACCATATCCTGTTTGGAGGCAATATTCCGGCATATGTGAAAGAATATGCCAGAAAAAATGAAATTGGCTGCTTCGACTATATGGATATGGAAGATGTCACCATAAAAAACACTATTGCAACTGCAGAAGGCGCCATTGCAGAGGCCATACGGTTAAGCCCGGGCTGTCTCCATCAGAGCAAATGCCTGATCACCGGGTTCGGAAGATGTGCCAAAACCCTGGCACTTAAGCTAAAAGGCCTCGACCTTACAATTACCATAGCAGGAAGAAAAGCAAACCAGCTGGCTCTTGCATCAGCCATGGGTTTTGAAACCATTTTATTAAGTGATTTAGAAAAAGAAATAGGCAGATATGATTATATCTTCAACACCATACCAGCACTGGTCATTGATGAGAAACTTGTCTCTCTGGCCTCCCGGCAGGCAACTATTATCGATATTGCCTCCGCCCCGGGTGGCGTGGACTTTGAAGCCTGCAGGCAGCAGGGAATCCGTGCAAAGCTTAGCCTTGGCCTCCCTGGAATCTATGCTCCCGAAACCTCGGCGAAAATTCTGTATGAAGCAATTCTCACCTGTTTATCTCAAACTGTTTAGGCAAAGGAGTGCATTATGAAACTGGAAGGAAAAAAAGTAGGCCTGGCAATTACCGGGTCCTTTTGTACTTTTGACAAAATAGAAGAAGAAATAAAAGTTCTAGCAGATGAAGGGGCAGATATCTATCCCATTTTCTCTTCCAACGTCCAGACCACAGATTCCCGGTTTGGCAGTACCAAAGAATATATGGAACGAATTACTGAAATAGCAGGAAATAAGCCAATACTCCGTCTGGAAGAAGCAGAGCCCATTGGGCCAAAAGGATATTTAGACATCCTTCTGATTGCTCCCTGCACCGGCAATACACTGGCAAAGCTGGCAAACGGAATTACCGACTCACCAGTTCTTATGGCTGCAAAAGCACATTTAAGAAATGAGAAACCTCTGGTTATCTCTCTTTCTACCAATGATGCTCTTGGAATGAATTTTAAAAATATCGGCATACTCTACAATACAAAAAATATTTATTTTGTGCCTTTTGGCCAGGATAGTCCCGTGAAAAAGCCGAATTCCATGATTGCCCGAACCGAACTAATTAGTAAGACACTGGAATATGCACTGGATGGCAGGCAGATTCAGCCAGTGATTATTTAAAGAGACAATTATAAATTCAATGTGTTTCCAACACGACCTCCCCCATTTCCATCGGGGGAGGTTTTCGGATATATTCAGTCAACTCTCTTGAATTTATCTGCACATCCGTTTACACTGAAAGCAAAATGGATCTATCTGATAAAACATTGGTTTAAGGGGGAGAAACTTGGATTGCCAAATATTAATAATAGACGATGATAAAGATTTATGTGTTTTAATCAAACAATGCACTGCAAAAGAAGGAATACGTGCAGATTATTGTCACTCAGGCTTAAACGGCCTGGAAATGCTGGATAAAAAGAAATACCATCTTATTCTACTGGATGTGATGATGCCTGGAATGAATGGATTTCAGACCTTGGATAAAATACGCAATAAAAGCAATATTCCTATCCTTATGCTGACTGCGAAAGATGACTCCACCTCAAAGATATATGGTCTTCGTTCCGGTGCTGACGATTATCTGGCAAAACCCTTCAATATGGAGGAATTAATTGCCCGGATTATCTCACTGGTTCGCAGATACACCCGATTCAATGAAATACAGGACAGATCCCAGCCGCTCATATATGTGGGAATGAGTATTGATTTTGACAACAGAAATGTTACAACTCAAAATGGTACCTTTGAACTGCCCCCTAAGGAATTTGATCTTCTGCTTTACTGTGCCAGGAACCAGGGCAGGATTTTAACAAAACAGCAGATTTATGAAGCGGTATGGAAAGAAGCGTATGTTTATGATGACAGCAATATCATGGCAATTATCAGCCGCCTCCGTAAAAAGATAGAACCCGATCCAGGTACTCCCTTTTACATTCAGACTATTAAAGGAATTGGCTATCGTTTTAATAAGGAGGTATAAAAATGGTTGTGATACTTCTTTTAAGCATCCTTCTGTGTATATCACTTTCTTTTGCAATTTTCTGTTATTCCAAGTTACTTGCAGTCAGGAAGCAATTAAAAGAAATAACAGCAGCATTATCAGATATTCAGGGCGGAAATGGTAACCGCAAAATTCTGGCTGTCCATAATGATCTAACCGCTGAGCTTTCCTATCAGCTAAATGAAATTGTATATGGGTATGAAGAACAGATCTATCAGCTCAAGGCAGCAGATGAAGCAAACCGGCAGCTTATGACCAGCTTGTCCCATGATATAAGAACTCCTTTAACCACTCTGATCGGATATTTAGATGCCATAAAAAAAGGAATTGCCGGTCCTGAAGAACAGGCAGACTATGTGGAAACAGCCCGATTGAAAGCACATAATCTTAAGGACTATATTGACCAGTTATTTGACTGCTTTAAGTTAAACTCCGGCGAATTTACTTTGTCTGCAGAAGAGATTGAGCTGGCAGAACTGACACGTAATATTTTAAAGAACTGGATACCTGTCTTTGAAGAGAATCAGCTTCAATATGAAATAGAGATACCAGAACAACCTGTTTTTATTAATGCTGACCCTGACGGTTACCAGCGGGTTATCAATAATCTGATCCAAAATGTAATCAGCCACAGCCATGCAGACAAAATAACATTTCAAATGTACCTAAAAGAGGCGGCTGTTATCATTTGTATTCTGGACAACGGAATCGGAATTGCTCCGGCTGACTTACATCATATTTTTGATCGTTTATACAAATGTGATAAGGGACGTTCTGACAAAGGCAGTGGTCTTGGATTGTTCATCGTCAGACAACTGACAGAAAAAATGAATGGGATCATAGATGTGCAGAGTGAACCAGGCATTTATAGTGAGTTTATCATTCATTTTCCGGCTGTTGAACCATAATTGCAAGATTAATGCAAGGTTCCGGCAAGGTTCATGCAAGGTTCTGGGTTTAGAATGGTTTCAATGAGAAAAGGAGGTAATCTGATTTGGGTGATATGATCATTGAGACAATCAATCTTACAAAACAGTATGGTGAGCAGAAAAGTGTTAATAACTTAAATCTCCAGGTGAGGCAGGGGCGTATATATGGTTTATTAGGGCGGAACGGAGCTGGTAAGACTACAACGATGAAACTCCTTCTAAATCTGACAAATCCTACTTTCGGAGAAATACGCATATTTGGAAAGAATATAAAAAAGGATGCTAAAAATATTTTGCCCCGAATCGGAAGTCTGATAGAATCACCTGGCTTTTATCCGAATCTGACTGGTACCGAAAACCTGAAAATTTTCGCATTGCTGAGGGGCACTCCCACCCGCAATGCAATACAAAATTCTTTGGAGACAGTAGGATTGCCTTATGGTGATAAAAAGCTGTTCTCACAATACTCACTAGGCATGAAACAGCGTCTTGCCATTGCTCTGGCAATTATGCATGATCCGGAGCTCCTGATCTTAGACGAACCGGTAAACGGGCTTGACCCCATCGGAATTGCCGAAATGCGTTCTTTTATCCGTGAGCTAAGCAGCATGAAAAAGAAAACAATCCTTATCTCCAGCCATATTTTATCAGAGATATCGTTACTTGCAGATGACATCGGAATTATAGATCATGGTGTTTTGCTGGAACAGGAAAGTCTTGTTAATCTGGAAGAAAAAAACGGAAGGTATCTGCATTTTATCATTTCAGATCCTTCTCAGGCTGCCAGAATTCTGGAAAAAAACTTTAACACAAAAAACTTTACTGTAGAACAAGGTAACAGCCTTCGAATCTATGAGGATCATCTGCCTGCTGCTTTATTAAATCGTACATTTGTAGAAAATGGATTGGAGGTTTCAGAAGCACGCACCTGCGAAGACAGCCTGGAAGACTACTTCAGGAGAATAACGGGAGGTGAAGGAATTGGCTAATTTATTATATGCAGAGTTGTTAAAATTTAAAAGAAAGCGGCTTTTACCATTTGGTATCCTGTCTGCGTTTATATTCCCCATTTTTAACGCAATGCTTTTATCTGATTCAGATTTTGCAGATATCCAATCCGGAGTCAGGGAAGACAATGCATTTTTAATTCTAATGCCTTTACTCATTCTTTTAGCAATTAACTTGTTTTTTACAGAACAGGATAATAATACACTTAAAAATCTGCTTTGTATTCCCGTATCAAAAAAGAAACTGGTAGTTGTAAAGCTTCTGGTATTACTGATATTTTCAATTGCATTTCAAATCACAGGTTTTTTCGTCAGTACCTTATTTGTTGTTTCACAAAACATATCGGTTACCAAACCGCTTTTCCAATTCTGTCTAACTGCATCAACCGGCTTATTAATGTGGTCTGCTTCTCTACCATGCATTGTCCTGGTTGTCTGGTTTAACAAGAATTATATTCTGTCTGTTATTATGGTCTTCTTCTACACTCTGATCAATTACGCCATGCATTTTAGTGACCTGATTATGATGCGTCCGCTTGGATTGAATGCCGGAACGCTAATGCCAGTACCTATTATTTTCCGATGGCTCTATCAGTTCTACACACCAGCCGGAGTGATACAGACCACATTTTATCAACGCCTCAGTAACTACTTTGTTTCTACACCTATATGCTTTTCTGTGGTTCTACTTGAAGCCATGATTTGCATTATTTGTATCACACAAATCTATGACAAAAGAGAATATTAAGAGAGGAGAATTGTAAATGATTAGCATAATAAAAGCGGAATTTATTAAATTAAAACGTTTACATATCTTACTTATTGGTATGATTGGCATGACCTTTCCATCCTTACTTTCTGTAATTACACAGAATGTCACCATTCCAGAAAATCAGATTAGAAATTTTGATTTTACCACCCTTTTCAATCATACTGTATGGAATAGCACTACTATATTTATGCCTGTAATTTTCACCCTCATCGGAGGTTATCTCATTAACCGGGAATACAAAGATGATACATTAAAATATCTTTTTACAATCCCAATCAGCTTTCCCCGGTTGATATATGGAAAGCTGATTGCAATGGGTATAATAAGTATTTTATTAGGCTATTACAGTTATTTTATAACACTAATCGTGGGTTTCGTAACTGGTTTAACAGTACCCGATCTCACCGTCTTATTAAAAAGCTTTGAGCAAATGACTGTCCTCTCTCTCTGTACCTATATTTCAGTTCTTCCCATTATTGTTTTTACCGGTAGAAAACCAGATGCCTTCATGGGTGGGGTTGTTGTATCTTTTCTTTTTGGTTACTTCTCTATGTTTATAAAAAATGCCACACTACGCAGTATATACCCCATATTATCAGGACTCACCATAATTCGATTTGATACAAACCAGTACATGAACACATCTGGATCAGGTAGTTTTGCTATTTCACTTATTACTATGGCCATCTTGCTTCTGTTAACGTATCTGCTTATTATAATGTCTTATTCTGGAAACGCTCACACATGATCCTGCGCACATTTCCGGAATCCTTCTGCAAAAATACGATTTTTATAATCCCCCATACCACTGGTGTCCTCGATGTTATAACTCATGAGGTAGTGGGTTCTTGATGTTCCATAAATGATAAATCCATGCTCCCCATAGAGTTCTGCAAAAGGAGCTGACTGGTAGACCGTTAGTAAAACAGGTTTTTTAGTCCCATCGGACAACTGAGTAATAAAATCAAGAAAATCATCTAATAGTTTCTTTACACGACCGGGCTCAGACAATGTTACAGAGACATCTGTTATCTGGTCCGGCCGTTCCTTATATGTTAAGAACCCTGTGATTATCCCATTTAACCTGACGCTCCAGAAACAGGCATCTTTTCTGGATCTGTGAAACAGGTCTTCAGCAATAATCATTTGTATCTCTTCAACCCATCCACCATAATACCGATCTACAAATGGTTTTAAAAACTCTTTTCTTATTTTAATATACTGTTCCAGGTCCTCTTCGGCAACTGGTTCTATTGTATACCCTTCGCCAATCAGATCTTCAGATAATGTCATGCTTCCTCCTTACCAGCTACGGTCTGGATTCCTTCTATTTCTACCATTATATAGACAGTCCGGGTAATTATTCTTTCTGGGTTTCTTTTTGCATCATCGATATTCAGAACCCTCTTCCACTGCTTTTGCAAACCCAGATCTTATCCTGCACGTAGCGTTTTACCAGTTCTTTCCCCATTTTCCCGTAAATTTTCGGATCTATCACGGAACTGTCTTCATTCAGAATCCGTTTTACCCCATCACTGAACGCAATCCGTAGATCGGTAGCGTAATTTACCTTACAAATGCCTTCCTGAATGCAGCTCCTTACAACCTCATCCTCTACGCCAGACGTTCCATGAAGTACCAGAGGAACAGGTACGCACTTTTTAATTTCTCCCAGCAGATCCAGACGAATGCGGGGTGCCCCCTCATATACTCCATGAGAAGTTCCAATTGCCACTGCCAGAAAATCAATTCCAGTCTTCTCTACAAATTCCGCTGCCTGAGCCGGCGAAGTAAGACCGGGATTCCTGCTGCTCACACCATCCTCTTTACCTCCCACGCACCCCAGCTCCGCCTCAACCGGAATCCGGCAGGGGCGGCATGCCTCTACAACCCGTCTGGTCAGTCCTGTATTCTCCTCCCATGGTAGTTGTGAACCATCTATCATAATAGAGGTATACCCTTCCCGTAGTGCCTGAACTGCCAGTTCAAAGCTGCTGCCATGATCCAGGTGCAGAGCAACCGGGATAGTGGCTCTCTCCGCAACCGCCTTTACATTGGCATAGTAAAGATTGAAACCTGCATATCTGACGGTAGACGGGGTTGTCTGTAAAATGACAGGCGACTGCATCTCCTGGGCAGCCTCTACTACTGCCATGACCATCTCCATATTTTCTACATTAAAAGCTCCGACAGCATAATTTCCTTTCTGTGCATCAAGCAGCATTCCTTTTGAAGTAACTAATGGCATCTTTTTTCTCCTATTCTTCTGTAATCAGCCGTATAATCTGATCCTTCCCCGTACATTCTTTCAGCCTGGACAAAAACTTGGGATCCATAAGCTTTTTCGAAAGAGCAGAAAGAAGCTGTAAATGAACTTTATCTTCATTCTCCCCCACAGCAATCATGAATACTGCATATACCGGTTTCCCATCGGAAGAATCAAATAAAATTCCGTTTTTTGATAATCCAACTGCTACTCTGGGCATTCGAACGGCCCGGGATTTTCCATGGGGAATTGCAATTCCGTTTCCAAATGCTGTAGAAGAAATTTTTTCCCGCTTTATGATCTCTTTTTTAAACGCCTCTGCCTCCTGTAGAACCCCATCTGCATAAAGCATTGCCACCATTTCATCAATGACTTCTTCTTTTCCAGTATTTTCAAGGGAAAGGCAAACGGTTTCTTCTTTTAATAAATCTTCAGGTAAAGCAGTATTCTTTTTCGCAACAGGAGTCACAAAAATATAAAGCACTGCCCCTACAAAAGAACCGAGCAAAATACATAAAACCCATACAACCGGTTTATTCACCAGACCGAGTATCAGAAAGCCTCCATGAGGTGCAGGAACTTCAACCCTCATCAAATAAGTAGTGATTGCGGAAATGGAGGAACTTAACATAAGTATGGGAATGACTTTTAACGGATTTTTCGCTGCAAAAGGAATCGCCCCTTCTGTAATATGAGTAAAACCAAGAACGTAATTAACCAATGCTGCCGTCCGGTCATCCTCCGAAAAACGGTTTCTCTTAATGGTAGCTGCAATAGCCAGAACCAGAGGGGGCGTAATGCATGCGGCGGAAACACCTGCCATAAAATAGTAATTCCCCTGTCCAAGAAGTACGGTACCCGTTACATAAGCAGCTTTATTAACCGGACCTCCCATATCAAATGCACACATACAGCCAATTACAATTCCTAACAGAACCGGACTGGTATTCTGTATCTTTGACAATGCTGCCATCATCCACTGATTAAGAGCCGCACATGGCTGGGCAAACAGCATCATCAGGATTCCCACTCCACCAATTGTAACGATAGGTACAATAAAAATGGACTTTAACCCCTCCAGCTGCCTGGGAAGTCTTCTTAATGAACGGACGACCCCCTGGGAAAGATAACCGGACAAAAAGCCAGCCACAATTCCTCCGAGAAATCCCGCATCAGTACCAGCTGCAATGGCTCCTCCCACCAGACCTGCCAAAAGCCCGGGGCGTCCACCAATGGACTGGGCGATAAACCCGCTGAGGACTGTTACCATCAGCCCCATGGAATAGCCGCCTACCGACTTTATCATGGCAGCTACCGGGTTATACTGATCCGATGCCGGATCAAAGGAATAAATGCCCCACAGAAAAGAAATGGCGATCAGTACACCACCGGCTACCACAAGGGGAAGCATATGAGAAACACCATTCATCAGATGCTTATAAATCTGACGTGCGGCATTCTGGTTCTGACGGGGATTAAGGTTTTGAATGACTGCCCCTCCCCTTACAGGCACTTTCCCAGAGAGACATGCCTGAACCAGTTCCTCTGCCTTGCTGACCCCGTCTCCAACCGACACCTCCAAAACCGGCTTGCCGTTAAAACGATCCAGATCCACACTTTTATCGCTGGCAACAATGATGGCATCTGCTCCTTTGATATCAGCTTCTGTTAAAGCATTCTCAACCCCGATGGCTCCGTTGGTTTCCACTTTGATCTGACACCCCAGTTTTTCTGCTGCCGCTTTTAAAGCCTTTTCTGCCATAAACGTATGGGCAATCCCCGTAGGACAGCCAGTAACTCCAAGTAATTTCATACTCCCTCCACCTTTCTCACTATAATTTCTTTTGCATAGTTCTCAACTTTATCCATTAAACCAAGTCCGCTGCTTTCTGCCACATTGGCACCTACCGCCGCGGAACGCTTTAATGCCCTCTCAATCTCATCTGGCTGTTCCAGCCATATACTTAAAAAACCTGCAAGTGCCGCATCACCGGCACAGGCCGAACTGACCAGTTCTATCTTCTTAGCCCCTGCATGGTATAAGTCACTTCCGTTGTAAAAATACGATCCCCGCTCTCCCAAAGTTAAAAGAATATTCATTGCTCCACCTTCATGGAGGTCCAGAAGCACATCTTTGATATCAGCCTCATCTCTCATTACGATCCCGAAGATGTCCTTAATCTCCTCATCGTTAGGTTTGATAAGATACGGCCTGATCCTCATCAGATTTTTAAGATAAGGAGAACTGATGTCCAAAATAACAGCCGTCTGCTTCTTTCTGCAGATATCCAGGACCTCATCATAAAAGGAATCTGTCAGTCCTTTTGGCAGGCTTCCGCTGACAATTAGCGTATCCATATCCCCAAGAGTTTCTATAAGCATGCACAGCTCTCTCTGCTTCTTTTGAGAAACGTAAGACCCTTCATTGACAAATTTGTATTCCTCGGTTCTGTCATTTAAAAAGATATTAATTCTGGTTGTATCCTCCACCCAGACCGGATATACTTTAATCCCCATCTTCTGTGTCTCCTCAACAATATACCTCCCGGAGAAACCGCCGAAAAAACCAAGAACAGCGGACTGTGTTTCAAACCGGTTCAGACAGTAGCTGACGTTTAACCCCTTGCCGTTGGGAGTATAAACTGCATCAAACGTCCGATTAACCACCTTTCCCATAATTCCATTAGACGAGATATTCATATCAATCGCCGGGTTTGCCGTCAATGTATAGATCACTTTATTCCACCTCTCTTATTATGAAAATCTCTGCTCACCTGTTATTATAGAGAAGATTGCTATGAAAATCTTTTCAGGTTATGAAAAAGGAGTCTTAGACAGACTCCGAAATATAGTCAATGATAATTCTGCAAATCATATAAAGAGCGATTCTTGAAGACACCTCGAATTCCTTAATTGCCTGGTGAGCATGCTTATATCCTACAAGCGCAATGTTGCTGTATGAAATTAACTCGGACTGCGGATTACAGCAGCAGGATATCACACAGTTTCCTTTCTGACTGGCTGTGGCAGCTGCCAGAATCAGTTCCGGTGTCTGGCCGTTTAATGACAGGATAAATAAAATATCTTTCTCTTTCATCTTGGACGCTTTCACTCTCATGATGTTAGGATCATCGGAAAAGAAAACATCATAACCAAGAAGCTGTAACTTTAAGGAAAACTCCTGACCAACATAGGTAGTCAGCCCTCTCGCAAATACAGAAATCTGGTGTGCATCTTTCAGGCATTCAATGACTGCCAGTATATCAGTGAGTGAAATACGCTCATGAACCGCCTGAGCCTCTATCAGTGTTTTATTAAAAAGTTCATTCATGCTCTGAATCTCTTCACTCTTTGCTTTATGCCCGGAGCGGTATCTCAGTTCATTAAAACCATTCAGCCCGCATTTACGAATCGCCCTTGAAACGGTGGATGGTGATGAAAATGTCTCAAATGCAATATCAACAATCGACATTCCGGCAAGTGTTCCTTCATGGCTGTTTATGTAATTTATAATTTCACGTTCTGTCTTTGTTAAATTCCCTATAATATTCGCATCAAGTGGAATAATCATGTTAGACCTCCATCCCCTGTTCCCTTCGTGAAGTCGCACTAATGCAACTCAAAGGGTAAAAAAAATAGTGATAGCCTCCTCTCTGCTCAGAGGTATTATCTTTACAATTTTGTTCATCTCTTCCACAGTAAACGTATCTCCCCTTCGTTTCATCTTCCGGTAAAATGTACATCTGCTCATTCCGATGGCATCAGCGATTGCCTCCTGGGTAATTCCAGACTCAGCCATCTTCCCTTTTAACTTTTGTATATTCAAATAACTCACCCCTCCCCAGTTGCATTTATGCTACTACACAATATTAGCATAGCTCATTGAAAATGAAAAGTCAATATCCAAATCCCTGTTTTGCGTCACTTCCTATTGCAGTTTCTAAACAGCGGAATAAAATTAACATCAAAAGAAACGTTCGGATTGAATCGTTTATCCATCAATCCGAACGTATTCCTGGCAATCAGCTACTTTGTAAAATCTAAAAGTACCTTTAGCATATGCGCACCATTACTGCTGAAGTCTTCAAAGGCCTTTGCCCCTTCCTCATAAGGATATTCATGGGTAATTACCTTATCCAAATCGACTCCGCCATTTTTTACCAGATCTATTAATTCTATAAAATCCTTATTCATAGCATTTCGGCTGCCATAGACATTCAGTTCCTTCTTCTGTATCATAGTAAAATTGAAGTCCAGATTCTTTTTACCAACACCGATAATAACCACTTTTCCTCCAAATGCTGCAGCCTCAATACAATCCTGAAAGGTGGAGGGCTGACCTACCGCCTCAATGCATACATCAAATCCATAAACTGCTTCATTGCCGTTAATTGAAATACTGCCAGTGATTTCTCCAGCCGCCTGAAGAAGCGCATGAGGGCTGTCATTTAAGATGGTTCCCGCAAATTCAAAGTGTTCCATTGCATAATCTAGCTTTTCTTTTGCCACATCTGATATGTAAACCTGGCCTCCCAGAGCCTTTGCCGCAATAGCAGCCAGAACTCCGATGGTACCAGACCCTACCACCAGCACTTTATCTCCCTTTTTAATACCAGCGCGCTGAATCCCATGATAACCGATACAGAAAGGTTCAATGGCTGTCAGCACCCTGGGAGAAAGTCCTTTTCCATCGAAAACTCGTTCCAACGGCATGGTGATGTATTGGCAGAATGCACCATCCGTCTGGCAGCCCATGGTGTGATTATCCATGCAGGCATTGACAAGCCCTTTTTCACAGCTGTAGCAGGCATCACAGTTAAAATAAGGGTTACAGGTTACAATCATTCCCTTTTTCAAACCGTATTCATTGTTTTCATCAATTTCCATAATCTCTGCACTAAATTCATGACCTGGAATTCTGGGATAATCAAAATACGCAAATGTTCCCCGGTAAGAGCCTAAATCACTTCCGCAAATACCTCCGTATAAAATTTTGAGCAATGCCTCTCCCGGCTTTCTTACTGGTTTTTCAACCTCTTTCACTTCCACCTTTCCAGGCTCCACTATATAAATTGCTTTCATTTTGTCACTTCTCCTTATTTTCAGAACCTACCAAAGCATTCCATCCCCATCAAAAGGCAGATCCATTGGCTCAGATTCTATCTCAATGGTTTCCATTCCCTTAATTTCCTCCAAATAATCCTCGGAAAGCATAATATGCTCCAGATGGAGGCTGTTGGGAATTCTGACAACTCTTGGCCGGGTCTTGTCGATTTCGTTGCAGCTTTTAATACAAACCTGAATCGCTTCCTTATCGCTTTCCATTATAATTGGGATCCGGACTCCTCCAAGCACGGTGCAGGTGATAGCATTTGGATACATGGAGGCTAAATCCAGTTTATCAAAAACACGTTTTGTGGTAGCGCTTGAAAATCCTAATCCAATGCCGTTTCCGTGGGTTTCTTTACTTAAATCCAGAACCGCCACCCTTTGGGCAGCTATCCCGCCAGAGGCATAAGGAGAACAAAAGGTTCCGGTTATATTGGGATCCATTCCGTCACCGCTATAGTTTTTTCCTATCTCATCCACAACCAGAACATCACAGGAATCCACCAGAATTCTTGCCATATAGGAGGCGGCTTCTTTTAAAAGAACTGGCTCCATTTCCTCAATCTCATCTGCATTTACCGCTACGATCTTACAGGTCTCATCGTAAGCATTTTCAATGGTCGGAACTGCAAATAAGACAGGAGCATGCCTGATTATAGCCTTTCCAAACAAAGGCACATTTTTTGCCATATGTTTAAACCCTGCTTCATGACAAACTTGCGCTCCATACTGTTTTCCCAATCCAATTGCCATCATTTTCATAATTCCGCTTTCATAGGGACCCCGGAACGCCGTATGAGGTTTGATTCTGCAGCCAAGGACAATGCCATCAGATTCCGCTGCGTATTTATCTATGTAAACATCCGTTCCTTCTTCATTCACTCCGATTTTCTTTACCTCCATAGAAGAAAGAATGGGGCACTGAAGATATTCTTCTGTAATCCCATAGCCCTTAAGAATCTCCCTCTGTCCCGCAGCAGTACTCCCCCCATGGCTTCCCATGGCAGGAACAACAAAGGGCTGGGCACCTTTTGATTTAATAAAATCCGCAATGCACTTTGTCGTTAACGCATTGTTTGCTATCCCCCTGGAACCTGCTGTAATAGCAATTTTCATTCCCGGTTTAATCTGGGAAGAAAACTTTTCTTCTGAAAGCAATTTCTTTATTATGCCAGGAATCTCTTCTGGTTCGATTTTATTACGGGGAAATATCTGACGGACCCGAAACATTCTCGGAACCATTACATCCTTTACCAAGTCAGCCACAAAAGGTCTTTCTCTCATATAAATACGTCCCCCTTTATTCACCTAAATAAGCTTTTTTAACCGCTTCATTCTGAAGCAGATTTACACTGGTGTCGTGAAGAATGATTTCTCCATTCTGCATCACATAACCCCGATCCGCCACATTCAAAGCTATTTTTGAATTCTGCTCCACAAAAAGAACGGAAGTTCCCTGCTTATTAATACGGACAATGGATTCAAAAATTTCTTTTATAATGATAGGTGCCAGTCCCAGTGAAGGCTCATCCAGCAAAATCATTCTGGGATTGCACAGCAGGGCACGGCCGATTGCCAGCATCTGCTGCTCTCCACCGGAGAGAGTGCCAGCAAGCTGGGTTCTTCGTTCATACAATCTTGGGAACAGTTCATATACCTGATCAATATCCCTGTTAATATTCGCCTTATCCTTACGGATATAGGTTCCCATCTGAATATTCTCTGCAACAGTAAGCTTTGAGAATACATGTCTTCCCTCTAAAACCTGCACCAGACCCTGACCTGCAATTAAATGCCCTCTGGTTCTTCCGATGTTCCTGCCGTCAAAAAGGATTTCCCCTTTTACACCAGATGCAGCCGTCAGTCCGGAAACAGTCTGAAGGGTTGTGGTTTTCCCAGCTCCGTTGGCACCTATTATGGTTACAATCTCCCCCTCATCCACATAGAGGTCAATCCCATGCACTACTTTAATATTTCCATAAGAATACTGAAGGTTTTTCAATTCCAATAAATGTTTTCCCATTATTCACCTCCCAGGTAAGCTTCAATCACGGCAGGATTGTTCTGGATTTCCAAGGGAGCGCCTTCTGCAAGCAGCTTACCATAGTTTAATACATACATATAATCAGCAAGCCCCATCATCAGCTTCATATCATGTTCAATGATCAGAATGCTGATTCCTCTTTCCACTATTTTCTTGCACAATACATCAAGCTCATTCTTCTCTGTGGCATTCATTCCTGCAGCCGGCTCATCAAGCAGCAATATCTTAGGATCGCTTGCCAGGGCCCGGCAGATTTCAAGAAGCCTCTGTTTTCCATAAGAAAGGGATCCTGCCGGTTCATCCTTCAATTCCAGAAGCCCTACGAAATCCAGCAATTCCAAAGCCTTTTCATAAGCCTTGTTCTCCTCTTCCCTTTCTTTTTTTGTCTTAAAAAGAGAATCTGTAACGCTGGAATTTAGTCTGGAATGCATTCCTACGATTACATTTTCATATACTTTCATTTTTTTAAACAAATTGATGATCTGATAGGTACGGCTGATTCCCTCTTTATTAATCTGATAAGGACGGTAGCCCTGAATTTCTTTCCCTTCAAATATTATCTTTCCTTCATTTGGAGTATAAACACCGCTGATGCAGTTGAAAAAAGTTGTTTTACCCGCACCGTTTGGACCAATGAGGCCAGTGATTTTCCCATCTCTTACTTCCATGGAAACATCATTATTCGCCACCAGACCGCCAAACCTTAAGGTTACGTTTTTGACCTTCAGCATTTATTTACTCCTTTCTTTTTGAATTTTACTGCAACGTCCTGATATGCCCCATAAAGACCCCCTGGCAGCACAACAATTACAATTAACAGCAAAACACCGTAAATTAACAGCTGATACTTTTCCGTAGCACGGAGCGCCTCATTTAAGATAAGTACCGATACTGCACCGTAAATGGGGCCAAAGCGGGAAGCCGTTCCGCCAAATAAAAGCATGGTAAGAAACATAACAGACTGCTTGTACATAAATGTGTCCGGGCTGATGAACTTCACGCAGTGAGCATACATCCCGCCGGCAAAGGCTGTAAAAAATGCGCTGATGGCAAATGCCAGGATTTTATAATTCCGGACATTGATTCCCATTCCATCCGCTGCATGGGAATTCTCTCTGATTGCTATAAAAGCCCGTCCAACTTTTGATTTTATTAAATTGTTTTTCATGAGCAGAAAAATAAGCACACTGAACAGTCCAAAATAATAAAACTTGCTGTAGGTATTTAGTTTATATCCAAAAATGCTGACTGAATCTGTAAAAAACCCTGTAAAATTGCCCGTAATATCATACGGAGACTGGGCAACCAACTGATACACGATCTCTCCGAAGGCAATTGTTGCCAGGGAAAGGAAATGAAAAACCAGCTTGGAAGCAGGATAAGCAAGACCTGCACCGATAACAGCTGCCAGAAAAGCAGCAATTATCATGGTAAGAATCACCGGAATATGGGTATATTTATGTAGAATCGCAGATCCATAAGCCCCGATTGCAAAAAAGGCTGCATGACCCAGCGATATCTGGCCGCTATAACCAAACACAATATCCAGACCCGACACTGCTATGATGTAAATAAAGATAAAGCTCACAATTGTAAAAGCATATTCAAAATGTATCACATTGAGAAACACAGGCATCAATAAGAGGACCAAAAGAATTATTAAGTCTTTTTTTCTGTTTGATATCGCATTTTTTAATCGTAGATTCATTCCATTCTCCTCCCTAATCCTGAATTGCCCGCTCATTAAAAATACCAGTGGGCTTAATAAATAAAAACGTAATTAACAGGATATAAGCCACCAGGTCTTTATAAGAGGAGGAAATATAAGCGGAAGTAAACGTTTCCACCAATCCAAGAATTGCACCTCCAAGCATGGCACCGTACATATTGCCGTATCCTCCCATTACTGCACTGGCAAAACCTTTTCTGCCAATGGTCGCACCCAGGGTTGTATATACCCCGTAAAGAGGTCCGATCAGCATACCTGCAAGCGCGGCCACTGCTGCCGAAATCCCCCAGGTAAGCCCCGTGGCAAGAGATACATTGATTCCAAGACTTCTGGCAGCCAGCGGGTCCATGGCAGCAGCTCTCATGGAAGTCCCAAACCTGGTATGTTTCATAAAGATATGAAGAGAAACCATACATATCATGGAAACTAAAATGCAGACAAATGCTTCTGTCTGAATGTTTACACCAAGAATTCTAATATTGGTAACATGAAAAATTCTTGGAAAGTTAATGGACTGGGTTCCCCATACCAGCATGGACCCGTTCTGAATGATATAGGAAACCGCAATGGTAGCCAGAACCGTATAGATTGGCAAGGTCCCCTTAGCTACAAGCTTACTGATGATGCCCCTCTCCAAAACCATTCCAAATCCCAGCATAATAATAAAAACAATGATTACTGTAAGAACGAAGGGAATATGTAAAACCCCATAAAAGGTATATCCCAAAAACGCGCCTAATGTAAGAATATCGCCCTGTGTAAAGTTAAGCATTCCTGATGCTTTGTAGATCAGGCTGTAACCCAGGGCGATCAGTCCATAAACGCATCCCAGCACAAGACCCGAAACAAGAATTTGTATTATCATTTCTTACCTCCAAGGAACCCGCCTATATTCCACCTGACCGGATATAGGCGGACCATTCTATATGTTTTATCACTCTGCCAGTTTAGAAATATTCCCTGCCTTAAGCCATTCATTAAAGTCTAAGTATTTTCCATCAATAATAATATAATCGTTGAGAGTGTGAAGCCCTTCCCGGGTTCCGTCAGTGAAATCAAGCATGCCTCCAAGAGATTTAAAATCCTTGATCTTGCTGATTGCATCTTTTATTGCTTCCTTATCATTGCTTCCTGCTATCTTCGAGGCCTCCCAGAATACCATCATCGCATCCCAGCTTCTGTATGCGCAGTCATGGAACGGCATTACACCATATGCTTGAAAGTAAAGCTCTAAAAATTCCTTCATTTCAGGATCTTTCGCTTCTTCAATACTGTTGTATACCACGTATGGATAAGCAAATACCCAGTTGTTGACTGCATCCCCTGCCACATTAATTGTATCAACCGGAATCCCCTCACGGTTAAAGCAGAGTTTATTAAATCCAAGCTGCCGCAGCTGCTTTGCAAAAATTGCCTGAGTCGGACCATTGGTTGAGCAGAATACTGCGTCTGGCTTAGAATTAATCATCTTAGCCACCTGACCGGAAAAATCGGTGTCCCCCTCTGTGTAACTTTCAATGGTAGTAACTTCAATTCCCGCCTTTTTTGCTTCTTCTATAAACGTTTCAGCGCTGGTTTTCGCAGCATCATCCAGACCGCGGAATACCGCCACCTTCTTAACATTTAAACTCAGCATCTTCTCAGTAACATGAGGCATGGAAAGAGCGGTGTTTAATCCTGCACGGAAAACATATTCCCATCCCTGCTGCATCCATGTGGGACTGTTGCCCGTTCCAATCGTAGGAATCTTAGCCTCATTATAGATTCCACCCGCTGCAAGTACGTTGCTGCTTGTTAAGGATCCCAGGATGGCATCCACCTTATCTACCTGGATCATCTTATTGGCAATCTTAACCGCTTCCTCAGGAGAACCCTGATCATCATAATTTACAAGCTTAATCGGTACCCCATTAAAACCGCCCTCCTTATTAATCACCTTAACAGCCAGTTCAGCCGCCATATTGGCAGATTCTCCAACCTGTGCATTGACACCAGTCAAGGGCTGGGGATTTCCTATTACAAAAATCTCTCCAACTTGAGCTGTGCCAGTTGTGCTCTCCGAAACAGCTGCACCTGTCGTGGTTTCTTCCGTCTTCGTACTTGTTTTTCCAGCTCCGCATGCGGTTAAGAACATTGTTAAACTTAAACCGAGTGCAAGAATTTTAGATAACTGCTTTTTCATCTTTACTTCCTCCATTTTTTATTATTATCTTAAAAAGATATCGTGGTTAACTGAAAGCCCCTTCTCCTGACTTTCATAGATTGAGAGATTCTAAATTCCTCTTTTATTCACCTGTTATTTTACTTATATTCAACTAATATATCAGATGAAACATAGCCACATAATATACTAACAAAGACTTATAGTCAAGCTATTTTCTGTATATTTTATATAATTTTTCTTAATTGTATAATATTTGATTGGTATATTTGCATATTTGAAACATTTTTATTTTTCTTTTTTTGTGCTATCTGTTTAGCAATAAAAGCTTTCTCTGGCAGCAAAAAAAGAATGCTGAAAATGTGCTTTTAAGGCATATTCTCAGCATTCAATATTATTTTAACGTATCCTTCTATTTTATAATATTACATGATTGATTTTTTAGGGAAAATCAAATCCATTGCATTATTCCAGGAATTTCTAATATGCATTTTATAATTTTCAAGAACATCTGCATCATTATTACAAAGCATTGAATTCAAAATTTCCAGATGCTCCTCAATGGAAAGTGTATAGTTTAAGTTAACCTTTGCACAATATACCCGGATTCTGTTACTATGATCTGCTACCACATTCAGCAACTCTTTCAAAAAGCTATTTTGAGACTGAGAGATAACCGTATTATGTAAACAATCATCCAAACTGGTGTAATACTTCACATATTCTTCATGATCTTTAAACTCAGGTGGATTCTGAAAGGAATCATACATTTTTTTAAGCCAGTCTTTGCTTAATCTGTTATAACACTCTACCGCTATATACGGCTCATTCAGTAGACGCACCTCATAAATTGCATTGACCAGATTGTAATCGATTTCTCCAACTAAGGTTCCTTTTCGCGGATAGATTTTAACAAAAGAATCTTTTTCCAATCTTTGAATCGCTTCGCGGATGGGAGTCCTGCTCATGCCTAATTCTTTCTGTAACTCCATATCAGAAATATCCTGCAAAGGAAGATATTCGCCCAGTATAATCTTATTTTTTATATATTCATAGGCATTTGAAAATTTGTCTTCTTTTACCGATTTATCCATATCTGCCCCCTTCTGATATGATGTTTCAAGGCAAACAAATTACCTCTTTCACCATGATCCTGAAGCAAACTTCAGAATTTTAGTTTGCCCGTCTCTAGTTTATTTCATTAATTATTGAATTGTCAACACTTATTTCGATAATTATGTAACAATATGATTCAATTTTGACATTAACATGATATATATGAATTATTTAGCGTTAAAAATCCAAATTATTAAAATATCCTGTGCCTGAAATGACAACAATAAAACTGCAGATGCTGTGCCTGACTGTACCAAACACCGCATCTGCAAATTGACCGGGAAATCTATATGATATTATCGCATTTACGCTACTTTGGAAGTAAAAAAATTTTAGCTGCTTCTTCCTTTGTCAAAGATATGAACTTTATCATTCTGTTCATTTCCTGTACAGTGAAAGAATTACCCTCTTTTTTCATCTTACGGTAAAAAGTACATCTGCTGATACCCATAGCGTCTGCAATTGATTCCTGTGTCAATCCAGAATCCGCTATCTTATCCTTTAACATGTATATATTCAAATAATTCACCTCTTTTCCGTTGCATTTGTGCCACTATTATGTCATAAGAATAGCTTATAAAAAATAAAATGTCAACATACAAAGTCAGCTCAAGGGCCATAAGTGTTGCATTTTTGCAACATCAATGGTATGATACTTACTGGAGGTAAGAACATGTCAATCACTGGTCAGAGAATTAAAGAAAGAAGAAAACAATTAGAAATGAGTGCTGATGATGTAGCCGCTGACTTAGGCGTTTCACGGTCTACGATATTCAGATATGAGAACGGACAAATAGAAAAAGTTCCTGCTAATGTTTTAGAAAAGCTGGCGGTCATTCTTAGAACTACCCCTGCTTATTTAATGGGCTGGCAGGATGACTGTTTTGAATACCCAGATTCCGGCGCGGATGCTTCCCCATGGATTCATCGGCCTGCAAGCGGAAGCGAAGATTTCTTCCGTGAAGATGAAGGAAAAGGATATCACACCAATGATAGCTTAGGTGCCATTATTAATAGCGCGGATCCGGATGACAGAGATAAGATTACTGCCATGGCAAAGATCTATCTGACTCTGACTGATTCCGGTAAGAGAAAAGCCAGCGATTATATGGTGGATTTATCCGAACAGCCAAAGTACCGAAAGCTATGACTTAATCCTGCTGTTTCTTAACGATTTTTTACCAATAAAAAATCTTGCTTCTGGCAATAAAATCTTGCTGATTTGTATTTCATTTTATGATAAAATAAAAAGGATTTTTTTATATAAACAATACTATAGAAAAGCAGGAACAGTTGAACTATGGAATCAAAATTAGAAAAAAAGTATGGACTATTTACAGCCATTGCCATGGTTGTAGGCATCGTGATTGGAAGCGGTGTATTTTTTAAAGCCGAAAAGATTCTGACTGCAACAGGAGGAAATTTAAAGCAGGGAATTCTGGCCTGGATCATCGGCGGTATTATTATGATTTCCTGTGCGTACACATTTTCTGTTATGGCTACGAAGTATCAGTACATTAACGGTATTGTGGATTACGCGGAAGCGACCGTAGGAAAAAAATATGCCTATTATGTAGGAAGTTTTATGGCAATTATTTACTACCCTACCATTACTTCAGTCCTTGCATGGGTATCTGCCCGGTATACCTGTGTCATCTTCGGTTTCTCCATTACCGGCGGAGAATGTATGACCATCGCCTGTCTTTATCTGGTTTCCAGCTTTACAATCAACGCATTGTCCCCTGTTTTAGCAGGAAAATTTCAGGTAAGCACGACTGTCATTAAGCTCATCCCTTTATTCCTTATGGCAATTGTGGGTACCTTTACAGGACTCCGCAACGGAATGACTGCTTATAATTTTACCCATACCGTATCTGCCAGCACCTCTGGCGGGCTATTTACAGCTGTTGTTGCAGCCAGCTTCGCCTATGAGGGCTGGATCATTGCAACCTGTATCAATGCAGAACTTAGAAATGCAAAAAGAAATCTGCCTCTTGCCTTAATTTCCGGTACTTTAATCACTATGGCAGCCTATATCCTGTATTACATCGGACTTGCAGGAACCGTTAAAAATGAAATAATTATGGCGGGCGGTGAAGCAGGAGCCAAGCTGGCATTCCAGACTGTTTTCACTTCAATAGGCGGAAATCTGTTATTTGTATTTGTAATTATCTCTTGTCTGGGTACGTTAAACGGGCTGATGCTTGGCTGCACCCGGGGAATTTATTCTCTCGCTGCCAGGGGCTTAGGACCAAAACCAAAGGTTTTCAGTCAGGTAGATTCCATGACCAACATGCCTGTCAATTCAGCTATTTTAGGGTTATTTCTTTGCGGTATCTGGCTGTTTTATTTCTACGGAGCAAATCTGACTGCCAGCTGGTTTGGATTTTTCACTTTTGATTCTTCCGAACTTCCGATTGTAACTGTTTATGCTTTATACGTTCCAATCTTTATTATGTTTATGGTAAAGAGCAAAGGACTTAACTTCTTTAATCGTATCTTAATGCCCTGTTTATCCCTCGCAGGCTGCGTATTTATGATTATTGCCGCATGGTTTGCGCACGGAATGGCTGTCGTTGCTTTTCTTATCGTATTTTTTGTTGTGATGGTGTTTAGTGCTTTGATTTCAAATCGGTCAGAGACAGTGAATCAATAAAAATTCAGGGTTGGTTTCCCATAAGAGGATTCCAGCCCTTTTCTTTTATAGTCCCAGATACCTCTTACTACAGAGCCAGTCATTCTTGACTGGCCTATATATTTGTGATAACATAACAGTTGTTATGCAGACACAAAAAGATTGGAGACAGCAATTATGAAGCAAAATTGGGAGAATCCGTTTTCACAGGAGTCCGATGCCGGAACAACCCGTGAGCGGCTTATAGAGGCTGGTATAGATGAGTTTTATGAAAAAGGTTACAAACAGGCCAGTCTTCGTAGAATTTGTGCTGCCTGCGGCGTTACGACCGGTGCCTTCTATTTTCATTTTTCCGGAAAACAACAGCTGTTTTCTTCCATTGTGGAACCAGTTATAGAACAATGGACCAGTCTTGGAAACGCCCTCTCGAACCGGGAACTCAACGATCAGTCTACCGCCCTGGATAACGACCGGGTTATGATGGATCTTGAACTCAGATACCGAAGAGAGATACTCATACTGCTGGAAAAATCCTCTGGCAGCGGAAAAGAGCATTTTGGGGACAATCTAAAGCAGGAGCTTACAAAGCATTTTATAACTCATTTTACAAAAGCTATTGGTCACGTACCTAATCCAGAATTCATACAGCTTCTGGCAAATATGCGCATCTATGGAAACATTCAGTTATTAAAAGGTAATTATGACAGGTCACAGACATTATTTTTCAATAACATGCTGGCTTGTTATGCAGAAGGCGGGTTTACACATCTAATTCAAAACTGTAAAGAGCAGTTATAGAATCCAGGGCATGGTGCCCTGGATTTTTTATATAACAAAAACAGGCAGCTGTTATGCTGCCCCATTTAAAGGAGGTTTTTTGAATATGAAACAACCAAACTACGGAAACTGGATTTCCAAAACTATGATGCAGTTTCTCTGGACCGCAACCGTCATCTTTCTGGCGCTCAGCCTGCTGTTCACCTATCTGTTTCCGGTGAAATTTCTGGCCGCCACAGCTCTGGTGCTGACCATATTGTCGGCCGTTCTGTCCGTATATCACCAGGTCTGCCGTCATGCGTTCTCCTTCACCGGAAGAGGGGTAATGAGGGGTATTCACAGCGAATTGCTGAATCATCTTATCTGGAACGGAAACGGCACCCTTCTGGATATTGGCTGCGGCTCCGGTGCACTTACCATTCGCTGCGCCAAAGCATTTCCAAAAGCAGAAATAACCGGAATCGACTATTGGGGAGCACAATGGAACTACGCCAGGGAGCAGTGTGAAGAAAACCGGCGGATTGAACAGGTTCAACCCATTACATTCATAAAAGGAGACGCTGCCGCACTTCCGTTTCAGAACGAAAGCTTTGATGCTGTAATCAGTAATTTTGTTTTCCACGAGGTTATGACTCAGCCCGACAAACGTAAGGTTGTCCGGGAAGCTCTCAGGGTGGTGAAAAAAGGCGGAGTTTTCGCCTTTCACGATTTATTCGAGCAAAAGATACTATATGGAGATATGAGAGTATTGGTGGAAGAACTAAAAAAAGAAGGTATTACAGAAATTCATTATATCTCTCATACAGAAAATATGAAATGCATCCCCTTATACGTGAAAGCACCGTGGCTGCTGTCTGGACTCGGAATGCTTTATGGGGTGAAATAAGTTCTTTAAAAGGGAATCCGGCATGATTGACAGCCTCCCTAATGATAGAGTATTATAAATACCAAATACAAAGATCCGGAAAGTACATATAAGGTTTTGAAAAAGGAAGGAGAGTGAATATCATGGCTAAAATCAAGGATTTTACCCTGGAGAATATTAAGGAAATCTGCGAATTCGGCAAAGCAATCTCCTCCCCCGTGCGGCTGGAGATTATTAAGCTATTATATCAGGACAATTATTCCATAAGCCAGATAGCGGAAGCTCTTGAGCTCCCACAGTCCAGCACCGCATTTCATCTAAAGCTTCTCGAGGCTGCAGACCTAATCCGCATGGAGGAGCAGCCAGGGAGCCACGGAACCATGAAAGTCTGCAGCCGGAAACAGGATTATGCCAATCTTTGTTTTCTTCCGAGAAGCAGTCAGATTAACCAGGTAGTCAGCATTGAGATGCCGGTGGGCTCATTTGTAGATTGCAGCATCTTCCCTACCTGCGGTTTATATACACCCAGTGGAGTTGTTGGAATGGAAGACAAGGAGTACAGCTTTTATCTGCCAGAACGGATGGAGGCCGGACTTTTATGGACATCAAAGGGATATGTGCAATATAAGTTTCCAAATCAGCTGCCAGCCGGCAGACTTCCCGTGTGCCTGTCGTTTGCCATGGAGATATGTTCGGAAGCTCCTGGTTATGCCGAAGACTGGAGATCTGACATTACCCTGTGGGTAAACGGCATCGAATGTGCCACCTGGTGCTGTCCGGGAGATTTTGGTTCCAGAAGAGGGAGACTTACACCTCCTCTCTGGCCCAACGGTTCCACACAATATGGCATCTGGATAAAGTGGGAAATCAGGAGAGACGGAACTTATATTAATGGCGAACGGGCTTCAAAAGTAAGACTCAGCGATATTGCAATTCCTGAAAAACCATTTGTCGCAATGACCATAGGAAATAAGAAAAACACCAGGTACGAAGGCGGCTTTAATCTTTTTGGCAAGACCTTTGGCGACTATCCCAGGGATATTTTAATGGAGATAGAATATTAATTATATTTAAAAAACAAGACAACTGTCTGGAAAATAAGTTTGTTTCCGGATGGTTGTTTTTTATTGTCTTACGGCCGGAAAGAGGAAATAAATGATTATAACAGAATTTCTATTTTTTTGAGGAAAATAAAAACGCGTTAAAACACTATTACTGTTGTAAATATAAAATATGTACAAATATATTTATATTTTTCATTTTAATATATTGACTTACACAATAAAAAGGTGTATTGTTGCCTTATTATATCAGTATTGCTGTTATTAAATTAATTTTATTTGAGTGCCAGCGTACTGGTTTATGGTGTAAGCATTCAAACAAAATAAGGAGGTAATTATGAGAAGAAGCAAAAAATGGATGGCTGCCTTAGGTGCAGCGACACTTGTTATGGCAGCTATGTCCGGTTGCACAGGCAGCACAGCAACCCAGACTGCCGGAAGTACTCAGGCAGCAAAAGGTACACAGGAAAGCAAGGAGACTGCGTCTGGGGAAACGTCAGCCGCTGCGGAAGAAACAAAGAATGTCAACGATGATGGAACGGTTAACAATCCGGAAAAAGTTGCAGTGGACGCCAACAAGCTGGTAATGTGGTCCTTATTCAGCGGAGGCGACGGCGGCTTTATGTCAAAGATGATTGAAGATTACAATGGTACCAGTCCTACGAAGCAGGTACAGTCCATCATGTTGGTATGGGCAGACTATTATACCAAGCTTCAGACGGCTGTTGCTGCTGATAAAGGACCTGATATTGGTATATCCCATGCTTCTTCCCTGCCTCAGTTAGTGGAAGATGGTGTCGTACAACCGATTACTCCCTATCTTAAAGAGTTGGGAATTGATTTAAGCCAGCATTATTCCCAGGCTTCTATCGATGCTGTTACGTTTGACGGAGAGGTTTACGCGGTGCCGCTGGATACTCATGCAGAAATTATGTACTTTAATAAGAATATATTAGAACAGGCAGGAGTAGCTTTAAACGGAAGCGGTGGAGTCGATATTAAAAGCGCTGACGAGTTTTATGCCGTCTGCGAGAAAATAAAATCTGTGATTCCAGCAGATGGTTCCGTAATCTCTCTTACCAGCAACGGAGATGACCCTTACCGCTTATGGTGGGCATCCTATTTCCAGATGGGTGGTACTCCTATTGTCAGCGATGACGGCAAAAAGGTGACTCTTGATAAGGAAAAGGCTGTTAAGGCCGCCGAGTTTGTAAAAGGACTTTATGACAAAGGTTATATTAAAGAAGGAATTGATGACCACCAGAAATTCTTCCAGAGCGGCAAAGCAGGAATCTGCATTGGCGGAACCTGGGCTGTTGGAGCTTTTGAACAGACAGATAACTTAAGCTTTATTCCAGTACCATTTCCTAAGCTCTTTGATACAGATAATTGCTGGGCAGATTCCCATACATTCATTCTTCCAACAAAGAAAGCAAGGAATGAGGCGGATAGCAAGGCTGCCGTGGAATTCATGGTATCAGCGTCTATGAAGGGCGGCGTTACCTGGGCTGGCTCCGGCCAGATTCCGGCATGCAAAGAAGTACTTGCAAGCGATGAATATAAGGCTCTTCCATACAGAAGCAGTTACATGTCCGAAGTTGAGAAAGCAGTTCTTCCTGCTAAGGTATCAACTTTTAACGGAATGAAGAAAGGCATGATTGACAGCCTTGATACCATCTGGACCGGAAAAGGTGATGCTAAATCCGGCATTGATGCCCTTAATGATGAGCTTGAATCAAATCTTCCGTAATAACAGGTAAGCAGAGGGGGATTATTTCCCCCTCTGAACAAGGCGGTTTGTATAATTGGGAGGACTTATACCTTGAGCAGAAGCAGAAAAATAAGAGATATGGCGACAGGTCTTGGATTGTGCTTTCCTTTTTTGGCCTTATATACAGTTTTTACTATTTGGCCTGTCATTCAGGGGCTGTATGTAAGTTTACATAAATGGTCCTTAATGGGAAAAGTAAAATTCGTAGGGCTGGATAACTATATTAAGTTTTTATCGGATCAAAAATTTATTGATGCACTGAAACATACGATTATTTTTGTTGCACTTTCCGTTCCATTTCTGGTAATCATGGCTCTGATACTTGCTCTGTTTGCCAATCGGCCGGTAAAGATCAGACGTGGATTAAGGATCGCATTTTATCTTCCAAGTATTATCTCAGTTTCGGTTGCGTCCTTTATTGCCAAATATATGTTTGCGCCCTATATGGGTTTTGTGAACGGTGTTCTTCATTTGACCGGTCTCTTAAAATCAGGGTCGGAAATCCAGTGGCTGATCGATACAAATCATGCGTGGGCGGTAGTCACCATAATGACCGTATGGTGGACGGTCGGTTTTTCCATGCTGTTATATTTATCAGCTTTGCAGGATATCTCTCCTGAAATATACGAAGCTGCACAAATCGACGGAGCTGCAAAATGGCAGCAATTATTTTCCATCGTCCTCCCGCTGCTAAAACCCACCACGTACTTAATCGTGATGCTGCAGATTATTGCAAGCTTTAAAGTATTCGGTCAGATTCAGCTGATCACGGCCGGAGGACCAGCGGGAAGTACAAAACCATTAATCCAGTATATTTATGAAACGGGCTTTACAAAAAATAATATGGGATATGCGGCTGCCATGTCATATGTATTGTTTGCTATTCTGGTGGTGTGTACCCTGATTCAGAAGACAATTCAGAAAAAGGGGGAACAAAAAGATGAAGCGTAAAAAAGCAAAAGCCGGAAGTCTTATTCTGACTGTTTTATCAGCCGGGCTTGCCATCATTTTTCTGGCTCCTGTGATCTGGGCTTTCTTTGTATCCCTGCAATATGAAGGAAAGCAGATTAAAAGCGTAGTCAGCTGGTTTACTCCCCCTTACACCTTTGGGAATTATCTGGATCTGATTATCGGCTCTGATGTTGCCAAATGGCTACTCAATTCCGTGGTGGTTGCAGTTCTTGTTACAGTTTTAACCCTTCTCTTCTCTGCCATGGCTGCCTATGCTCTGTCAAAAATCAAATTTATGGGGAGAAATAAACTGTTCTTTTACTTTTTACTGGGGCTCATGGTACCAGGAGAAGCCACCATCGTACCATTGTTTATTACAGCCAACAATATTCATCTGATTGATACTTATGCAGGTCTGCTTCTGCCATCTGTGGCAGTTTCCATGAATTTGATTATCATGGTTACTTTTTTTAAAGGTATTCCTGATTCCCTGATTGAAGCCGCAAGAATAGACGGCGCAGGGGAGATCACGATATTTGCCAGAATCGTCATGCCGCTGTCAAAGGCAGTCCTTTCAACCATTAGTATCTTTGCATTCATAGGGAGCTGGAATAACTATCTCTGGCCCTTACTCTGTTCTATGGACAGCAGTAAATTTACATTGCCTGTGGGAATCCCCATTTTTGCCGGAACTTACACCGTGGATTATGTGAAACCGATGACGGCCAATATGATCGCATCAATTCCTGCTATTATCATATACCTGATTTTTGAAAAACAGATTGTACAGGGAATTACCATGTCTGGCGTCAAGGGTTGACATAAGTATAAAACAGATAAAGGAGAATTAACTTCATGTTATGCTATCAAAAAGATTATCCAAGACCACAATTTGTCCGAAATGACTGGGCCAGTTTAAACGGAATCTGGAACTTTAGTTTTGACGACGGCAACAAAGGAGAGGCAGAAGGCTGGTATAAGAGTTTTCACAGGGAAAAAGAGATCTATGTACCCTTCACCTATGAGACGAAAAAAAGTAATATTCACAATGAAGAAATTCATCATTATGTGTGGTATGCCCGTACATTTCAAGCTGATAAAGCAAAAACAGCACGCAATAAGCTGATTCTGCATTTTGAGGGAAGTGATTTTCTTACAAAGGTGTGGATTAATGGTCAGCTGGCCGGAATGCACGAAGGCGGATATTCCCGCTTTTCCTATGATATTACAAATCTTATAACCGATGGCGAAAACCTTGTAGTCGTAAAAGCGGAGGATCATCCCGATGCACAGCAGCCAAGAGGAAAACAGCGCTGGATATCCGAGAATTTCGGCTGCTGGTATGTTCAGACAACAGGAATCTGGAAGACCGTATGGATGGAGTATGTACCCAACATCAGCTTGCGCTCAGTGAAAATGACTCCTAATCTGCCGGAAGGCAGGCTGGAACTGGAATATACGGTGGACTGTCCTGAAGCTTTGGACGGAAAAAAGCTGGAAGTGGAGGCATTGGTAAGCTTTGGTGGCAGATTTGTGACAAAAGTTCTGACGGCCATAGCGAAAAATCCCACAAAAATTTCCGTTGATCTGGTGGCTGCAGAGGCAGGCTACCCCTGGGGAATTCGTTCATGGACTCCTGCCGAACCAAATCTTTACGACATCAGCTTTAGTACCCGGTTTCATGGAGAGGTGTGGGATGAAATCGGTTCTTACTTTGGAATGCGTGAGATCCGGATCGAAGGTCCTAACATTCTTCTAAACGGAGCTCCGCTGTATCAAAGGCTGATTCTTGACCAGGGGTATTGGGAAGAATCTCATTTGACTCCGCCAGACGAGGAAGCGTTAATTCAGGATATTGATAAGATTCATGAACTTGGCTATAATGGCTTAAGAAAGCACCAGAAAACAGAGGATGAAAGATTCCTTTACTGGTGTGATGTTAAGGGAATGCTGGTCTGGAGCGAAGCGCCTGCTGCCTATATTTACTCTGACAGATCAGTGGAACTATTTACAAAAGAATGGCTTGATATTGTAAAACAGAATTATAATCACCCTTCCATTATTACCTGGACTCCTATAAACGAATCCTGGGGTGTACCACAGGTTGAGACAAACAGAACACAGCAGCACTTTACAGAAGCTATCTATCACCTGACAAAGAGCATTGACCCACACCGCCCGGTAATCGTAAATGACGGGTGGGAACATACCGTTTCCGATATCCTTACTCTGCATGATTATGAAGAGGCAGGCGAGATTCTCAAAAAGCGATATACGCAGTATAAAGATGAAATTATGACAAAGGAGATCTACCACTCCACTTCCAAATCCGCCCTTGCAAACGGCTTTTCCTACAAAGGTCAGCCAGTGATCATCAGTGAATTTGGAGGCATTGCATTTGACAGTGATAAAGAAGGCTGGGGATACGGAAATAAAGTCAATACAAAAGAAGACTTTTTAAAAAGGTTTGACAGCATTACAACCGCTATAAAAGAAATTCCCTATGTGTGTGGCTACTGCTATACTCAGGTTACAGATGTGCAACAGGAAATCAATGGTCTGATGGATATTTCCAGAAACTATAAAGTGGATCCTGAAGTAATTAAAGAAATCAATGAAAGA
This sequence comes from Lacrimispora sp., assembly GCF_031982545.1. Classification (GTDB taxonomy): domain Bacteria; phylum Bacillota; class Clostridia; order Lachnospirales; family Lachnospiraceae; genus Lacrimispora. The sequence continues at coordinate 31,263 of NZ_DALYXB010000014.1, read as the reverse complement.
AAAGTGGCCTACTGGAGAGACGAACTCCGGTAGGATGGAATTTAATAAAATTTTTAAGGCCTCCTCTCTATATGTTTAAAAAGAGAGGAGGCCTGCTTTTTATAATTGCACAGTTAGAAACCGCATTAACGCCATTCTGTTAATTGCATATTTGCGTCTTAACATGTTGCGTTTTTGCAACATTAATGATATGATACATTCAAAAGGAGGTGTGGTAAGATGTCAATAATTGGTCAAAGAATTAAGCAAAGAAGAAAACAATTAAATATGAGCGCAGATGATGTGGCAAGTCTTTTAGGGATTTCAAGATCTACTGTTTTCAGATATGAAAACGGCCGTATCCGAAAAGTTCCTGCAGACATTCTGGAAAAACTAGCAGAGATCTTAATGACGACTCCGGCATATTTAATAGAAAGTCATGATTATTATATTGATAAGTCAGCTCAGGACATTGACCTTTCAATACGACAGAACAATACCTTTAAGTTTGATGATAACATAATACTGAAGGAAACAGCTTATAACTACCGCACAGACAATCCATATCAATCCGCCGATAAGAATATCCTCTCTGACGACAACATTAAGATAGCCGCCATGACTGAGATTTATTTATCGTTGAATGATGAAGAAAAGAAGAGAGCCTATAATTTTTTTAAAGACATATCAAAACAGTCTAAACTGGAGAAATAAGTTGACCATATGGCTGGTTTTATATTTCTGCACTTAATTATAGTTTCCTGCCTTTTCAATTTACCCAGCCAGTAATTCCAGTTCCTTTACTGATTCCTCTATGGTATCACTGGAAGCCGCCAATTCAAGAATCCTTAAAAGCCTGCTATAACAATGCTCGGGTTTATTTTCAAACCTCTGGATATACCCCTCAATTCTTTTTCGGCTGGGAAAATATGTATGATTCAGTGCATAAAGAGCCTGAAGCAGATGATCCAATGAATTTTCCAAAACCTGATGATAAAAAAGAACCTCTTTTCTCAAAATCGCTCTGCCCAGGTCCTCCTCATTCAGCACGCGTGAGATATGATATTGAAACAGCTTATGAAACAGTTCTGACGGATATTTCTTCACCATTGCTTTTATCTCTGACCAGACAGAATCCTCTTCATATAAGATATGAATGGTCTCCACGCTGGACAATCTTCCCGTAGGATAAAAGCCCCCTGCCATACCAAGATGTTTTCCCTGTAAAGTCTCTTTCAAATACTCCGTCATCTCTTTTACGGTAAAATACATAGGCATAACTTCTATTTCTTCAATTATTAATATATCCCCATACCCCCACATACCGCCATTGCATACATTCATGGTACATTCTGAGTATTCTCCAGCAAAAGAAGCATAGATCCGTTCCCGTTCTTCTTTCTCCGGAATATCCGTACAAAGAACAAACAAATCAATATCACTTTTCCCAGGGACCAATATTGCATTTATGTCGCCAGTCTGTGCGATCCCTTTCACATCTTTACATTTTGATATCTTACACACAAGCCTATCTTTTATCTGCAGAACATTCATATCAAATTCCTCTCCCAGCCGCCTGCTGCCCCACTACCTCTTTAAGTAATCCATTAAAATACTGAATCATTCCATTTACATCGTCCATATCGTAATAATCTTTTAACTTTAACTGTATCGCTCCTGACAAATTGTTCAGGCAATGCCCAATACGATAGAACTCCATCCGATCTGAATCTAAATCTATTTCCAGATTTTCCAGCAGACTGCCAAACCGGATATTTAAAAAGCTTATTTCCTCCTCCAAATCACAATATTTGCCTCCCTCAATGTCAATTAAGTAAGCATTGTCATATTTATCAACCAGAACATGATTTGGTCCCAGCTCACCATGAATAAAGGTATACTCCTGCCTTTTCTCCATAATCTTTGACAGTCTGAGCAATTTATCCCATACTCCCATATACAATTCTTTATTGCTGTCATCTGCTGCCTTTAAATATTCAATATTCTTTTGCGCGGCTTTAAGGGAATATTTTAGAACATCGAATTCTTCCGTTTGCATTCGGTTTAACTGTCCCACAAAGTCACTCTTTATTTTATGCAGGTTTCTAATACTGGTTTCTAAAGAACTTAATGCTCTGGGCAATCGGTCTTCCTGCTGCGCAATAATATTATCCATATCAGTTCCATCTATGTATTCTGCAAAAGCATAATCATAATCCTGTTCTCCTTTACTTCGATCCATAAAGTATAGCTTTGGTGTGAGCACCTTATGTTGTAACATCAAATTATTGTTTAATTCAAACAATAGAGAGCTGCTGGACGAAAAAATATCCTCCTCATTATAAGTAAAATACGATGTGCTTTTATCCCATATGTAGATAACAAAGCATAACCCATTTTCAGTCTCTGCCAGATATGTATGCTTTTGTGCACCTCCCAGAATTCTTGTCATTCGATTCAGAATAAATGAGTCTCCAAAAACAACCTTTGTTTTTAACTTCATGAACTGTTGCACCTTATCTGTATCCATATCGTTTTCCTTTCTCCATATATTCCCTTTTCTGTAACAAACTTATCACTAAAGCTAATAGAATTCAAGCTTTCTTAACGGATCCTTTATTGACATCCCATTTTGTTTTTTGTAAAATACCCCATAGTTCACAGAAATGTGATCCGCTGCTGCATCATGACGATTATTATTTCGGCTATTAAAGCATACTATAATCAGCGCCGTGAGAAAGTAACAAGACTTTTGTTGTGATATTTACTTTGCAGCAAAGGTTTTTTTGATTTGAAAAAAATATATAAAAAGAGGATAACATGGAATTAATATCAAAGAAATCAAGTATTTCTAAATTAACACTTGGAGGAATCATGGTAACATTAGGTGTTGTATATGGAGATATCGGTACATCACCGCTTTACGTAATGAAATCTGTATTATATGGAAACGGGGGGATTCAAACTGTCTCCGAAGATTTTATTCTTGGAACCCTGTCCCTGGTATTTTGGACACTCACCATATTAACAAGCATAAAATACGTATTTATAACACTAAGAGCTGACAATAATGGAGAAGGCGGTATCTTTTCCCTTTTTACACTGGTCAGAAGCCGCTCAAGATGGCTGATTATCCCCGCAATGATCGGAGGTTCCGCGCTGTTAGCAGACGGTATGCTTACTCCGGCAGTAACCGTGACTTCCGCTGTTGAGGGTCTGAAACTGCTTCCAGTCTTTCACGAGCTTTTTGGTGACAATCAGGGAAATATCATTGCCCTGGTTATCTTCATAATCTGTATTCTGTTTTTTATTCAACACATTGGTACAGATTCCATTGGTAAACTGTTCGGCCCTATCATGTTTTTGTGGTTCTGCAGCCTGGCATTTTTTGGTGTGATCAATCTCGCGCAAAATCCTTCTCTGCTGCGTGCATTGTCACCCCATTATGCAATTAATACCCTTTTCAGTCCCGACAATAAACTTGGTTTTTTTATTCTGGGCAGCATATTCTTATGCTCTACTGGTGCGGAAGCACTATACTCTGATCTGGGACATGTAGGCAGAAAGAACATTTACTTTACCTGGCCATTTGTTAAAATATGTTTATTACTCAATTATTTCGGTCAGGGTGCATGGATTTTATCCTCAAAAAGCAATCCGGTATTTGCTCTGACAGAAGACATTAATCCATTTTACCAGATGATTCCCCATGGTATGCTTGTTTACGGCATCTTAATTTCTACCCTTGCTGCCATCATAGCTTCTCAGGCCCTGATATCAGGTTCCTTTACACTTGTATCAGAAGCAATTAAACTGAATCTGTTTCCCAGACTCCATACCATATACCCCTCCCCTTCCAAGGGACAGCTTTATATTCCTGCAATCAACCGGATTTTATGGATTGTCTGTATTGGAATTGTATTCTACTTTCAAAGCTCTGAGAAAATGGAGTCAGCCTATGGTCTTGCAATAACAGTTACCATGCTCATGACAACTGTTCTTCTGTATAACTATATGCTTAAGAAGAAAACACCCATTCTGCTTGCAGACATTATGCTTGTCTTCTTTATGAGTTTTGAAATTTCTTTCTTTATTGCAAATATTGTTAAGTTTTTCCATGGCGGATTTGTAGCCATTATCATTGCCGTATCAATTTTATTTATTATGTATCTCTGGGACAGAGCTCATGTGATCCGGGTGCGCTATGAGGAATTTGTGCCCCTTGATAATTATTTAAAACTACTGACTCAGTTAAGCCGGGATCCAGACGTTCCCAAGTATGCCAGCAATCTTGTGTGCTTAAGCAAATGTCCAAATTCAAAGGAAATTGAACGTAAAATATTATATTTTCTTTTAGACAAACGGCCCAAAAAAGCCGATATTTACTGGTTCGTAGATGTTAACGTAACCGATGAACCCTATCAGGCAGAATATACAGTTGAAAAATTCAATACAAACAACATTATAAAAATTCAGTTAAAACTGGGCTTTCGTATTGATCAGAACCTGAATGTGTTTTTGCGGCAGATATCAACGGAGCTGGTGGAAAACGGGGAAATTGAACCCCAGTCAAACAGCTACTCCATTCTTCCCAACCGAAAGCTGGGAGATTTCAGATTTGTATTTATCCAGGAGATTTTATCTCACGATGCCACGTTATCAGCCTGGGACTCTTTCGTTTTAAACACAAAACTGTTTATACAGAAATTCACAGCTTCCCCCTCAAACTGGTTCGGACTTGACACCAGTGATGTCTATATTGAAAGAGTTCCTATGTTCCTTGGACATTCAAACCGGGTTATCTTAAAAAGAGTAGAGGGAAAAATGATAAAAAATAAAAAGTAAAGGGCTCTTATAAAATAAATCCGCAGGAAATTTCATACACATTCAAAGCATATATTAATACTAGTATGCCTTCATATTGAATATGTTTTTATTGCATAATAAATTATAGAGGGAGTGGCGATAATTGTATGATACAATCAACTGCAGATATAAAAATATAATTTACTCTATGACAAATGCTGCTGACAATAACGAAGTTATAGCCATTAAACTGGATTCTTATCTTAATACCATTCATGTGACGTCTTACCAGACAGGCGGCAAAGGCACCGGAGCCCCAAAAGAAGACCCCCTAAGTTCACAGGGAGCTGTCATACTATCTCCTGATGAACATTTTCTATTCGTAGTAAATGCAGGAAGCAACAGCATCTCCAGCTTCAGGATTACCAGTTCAGGTGCATTGGTTCTGGCAGATGTGAAACCCTCCGGCGGAATCCAGCCAATCAGTCTGGCAGCCCATCACGGTGTTCTTTATGCCGCTAATGCAGGCAATGGAAGCAGCATAGCCTCTAATATCATGGGTTTTCAGGTAGATGCCAACGGCATACTTACTGAAATTGCAGGTTATTCAAAACAATTAAGTTCAACGCAAGCCAAACCTGCATGCATTGTCACTAATTATAGTGGTGAAATTATCGTTGTCACAGAGCTGGATACGAATCTTCTCAGTACATTCATCGTACAGACCGACGGGTCTCTATACGGCCCCATTATCAGCAATTCCAGCGGATCCGGGCCTTTTGGTGCAGTTTTTTTAACCAATGAGATTCTGCTGGTTGCAGAAGCCGGTACAAATGCAATATCCTCTTACAGAGTTAATCTTGATGGAACTCTGTCTGTAATCAGCCCATCGGTTCTAAATTATCAGAAAGCTACTTGTTGGATCTCACTTTCTGAAAACCGAAGATATGCCTATACCTCCAATGCCGGAAGTAACACCATATCCGCGTATGAGGTCGATTGCTTCGGACATATGAGTGTTTCTAATATCAGCTACAGCACAAACAATGGAATGGGTTCGCCAATTGACAGCAGCGTTTGCGCCGATGACCTGTATGTTCTTAACGGAAACGAAGGCTCTATCAGCGTTTTCCATATAGACCAGGGGTGCAGATTAACCAGAACAACAGTATTGGGAGATACCTTTCTGCCAAGTATCGGATCACAAGGTTTAGCCACTTTATGCTTTGCAGATAATTAGATTACAGCTAAAAAGGCGCTGCCTGTCAACTTGACAAAGCAGCGCCATTACATATACTCCCCAGTATTGTAATTACTTTATTTGATTTTTCAGAAAGGATACCTCTTCTTTTGTCAAATCCCTTAAATCTGAGTTTTCCATAGATGTATCACTATTTTCTATCAGCAGTAATTTTGCCTCTTTCGTCATAATCGTATTATGCCAAAGTGTAGGTGGAATCTGATACACTGCATGTGGTCTCATCTCAACAGTTTCCATATTCAGGTCTTTCCCCTCTTCTGCAGCATAGACAAGAGTACAGCTTCCATTCAGTAAAACGAACAGCTCATCTGTGCAATTATGTCTTTCAAGATTTCCGATCTGTTCAATATCATTGGCCGGTTTCCAGTTCTTGATTCCTACTGTCCACTGAGAATTTTCATAAACTCTTTTCAGAGCCTCTCCATCATACTGTATTTCTGATATTTTCATCTGCATTCGTTCCTCATTCCCGATTACTTCATGTATTTTCTATTACTCAAAAGCCTTTGTAAGATCAGAAAAGGTTTTGCAGGCCTCCAGCTTTTCCATCGTCTGCTCATTCCCAAGTTTTCCGGCCAGTTCAGATAACAGCTTTAAATGAACCGTTGCATTTTCATTATCAGACGGTACTGCAAACAGAAATATATAATGAACCGGCTGTTCATCATAAGACTCCCATGTAATCATGTTTTTTGTCTTACCTATTGCGATTCCGACCTTTTCTACGAAATCAGACTTTCCATGAGGAATTGCCACATGATTTCCAATTCCTGTAATCCCTTCGCTTTCTCTTACAAATACGTCCTTTACGAATCCATCAATATCAGTGACATATCCTGCTTTATAAAGCAGACCCGAGAGAAACCGGATAGCCGATTCCTTATCTTCCGCCACCATATCCAAATCAATAACCTCTTTATCTAAAATAGCCTTCACAGCCATATTTTCACTCCTCTACTTAATAAAGTACTGGTATAAATCCAGTCCAGTCTTCACCTGACGTATCTGTTTCATGAATTCATCATTTTCAGTCAGGGAAATGAAATCCTTGTAAAACTGCTGGGTACATGCTTTTTGCAAATCCGTATCCATTTTTAGTGCCAGAAGAAATACCACATCTACCATATCCTCATGCCACCCGATGGGCTTCTCCAAAACTGCTACTACCACTCTGGATTCATTGACTGCCTGGTTATTACCGTGTGGAATTGCCACGCCTCCCCCAACAGCAGTTGTTGTTGCTTTCTCCCTGTCCATTACATTTTTTAAATAATCCTCAGATACATCACCAGACTCCAGCAGCTGGTTCACCATAAGCCGAAGGAGTTCATCTTTATTTTTAACAGCGGGATGAACCAGCATATAACCTGCGCGAAACAGCTGATGGCAGATGCTGGAAGCCCGAAAACGCATATTTCCTTTGCTGTTTCGAATTCGGGTCACCGCTTCTCTGATAGAAAATATGTCCTTATCCGTAGGAGCCTGTCCAATGCTGATCATTCTGTCATGACTGTGTTTTAAATTTATATTTGTAAAAACAACATCATAGCGGTCACACATAAACGGCTTAAAATCATGTTCACTGATTGCTTTTACGAAAATAATCTCAGGAATATTCTTTTTTATCAGATCAATCATTAGCTGGGAAGGCCCCATTCCTGAATTACTGACCAATAGTGCTTTCATGGGTATAGTTTTCCGGACAAGGGCTGACTGGATATACAGTGCAATGTTTGATATTTCATCCTCGGTGATCTGCACCCCGTAATAAGATTCAAAAAGAGAGCTTGTTGACCATGTTGCCAGATACACCTGCTTGTACTCTATTTTTACAAATTTACTGATATTATCGGGATGCTCCTCACCATATTTCATTCTGAAAATAGCAGAACGCATATGCATCAGCAATCCATCATACAGCACCTTATCTTCGGATAAATCATCATTTAAAACACTGGCAATTGTGCTGATCACTTCTCCCACAAACTTCTGCAGCAGCTGATTGAAATAGCTGGGATTTGTGCGCATATTTTCTGTACCGTCATTTCCAATCTTTCTGGCAGACAGCAGCATGGAGGTAAGCAGCAGGGTATCCTCATCCATCCCCTGAATGGAAAACTCTGATTTCACCTTATCATAGATTGATTTTGCAAACAGATATTCTGCAAAATCCCTTAAGCTGTCTTCTGTCTCACTCTCATCTTGTTTTAGAGGATGGGCAGCTCTCTTGATGGACAAACACACCATAATCCAGGCAGTCCGGAATGAATTCTCGGCAAACTGTATTCTCCATGCATTTTCCATATCCACAATAATACTCTTTACCCTTGCATAATTCACCCCTGCTGCATAAGTCTCAAAAAGGGCATCCGTGATTTCCGGCATAATATAAACCATATAATTTACCATGGCCTGCCTGTAGTTTTTTTCATCACCCTGAAGCATGATCCCTTTGCCCCGCACAGTCACAATCTTTATATTATATTTTTGAAACCAGCCTTCCACAGACTTTACAAGAACAGACACCGTAGGCGCACTCATATACAGGCGTTCCGCCAGCTGCCAAAGAGTAACCGGTTTATCCATGGCATACTTTAAAAGCATTCCAATCATCTGATTGTTTCTTGACATATCCTCAGTTATTTCCGTGCTCTCAGAATACCCCATTGCAAGCAGTTCCGTACGCCTTGTCGTATACAGACAAACACCAAGCCCCGGTTTCTTCTCTATATGCCCCAGTTCCTTTTGCTGCAGCCATTCATCCACCTGGTCCACCCTGGTTCTGGCAGTTTTTACCGAAACTCCAAGCAGATCAGCCAGTCTGGATACCGGGATATTTTCATTGTCCAAAAGAGCTTTCAGTATTTTATTTAAGTATGCCTTCTCACCTGCGTTACTCATTTATTCTCCATTTTATTTATTCATTTCCCGTTGCAATGGCATCTAAGAACTTATATCGGTTTGCAGAACCAAGAATTTCCATATAATTCATTACAAATTCCTTTATTCCTTTTTCCGCTTCCATACACATATGCATATAGTCCATATCAGGCTCCCGTTCAAGAGCCGCCATCATTGCCTTTTTGCCTGTGGAAAATGCGTCAGTAGCTACATTTACTTTATTAATTCCGCATTCAATGGCCTTTTTTAAATTTTCTTCTCCAGAACCGGACCCCCCGTGAAGTACCAGCGGTACATTAACGGTTTCCTTTAACAATTTTAACCGGTCAAAGTCCAGCTTTGGAATTTTACCTTTTGGGTAGTCCCCATGGGCAGTCCCCACCGCTACGGCCAGTGCGTCAACACCAGTTCTATTTACAAAATCCAGTGCCTGATGGGGATTCGTATAAAGGTCCAGATTGGTATCGTCAGAATCCACCGCCATGCCAACATGTCCCAATTCTCCCTCTACGGAGCATCCCACTGCATGTGCCATTGCCACCACCACTGCGGTTCTCTCAATATTATCTTCATAAGACAGGGACGAACCATCAAACATGATATTGGTAAATCCCCGGTTGATACAGTCTGCAATAATCTGATAATCCGTCGCATGATCAAGATTTAATGCAATCGGAACCGATACCCTCTCTGCAAGTTCCCTGATCATGGGAAGCATTTCCTCCGCATGTGCATGATTTTTCATCTGTCCGCATCCAAACTGGATAATCATGGGGGAATAGGCCTCCTGGGCTGCTGTAATCGCACCTCTCACCATCTCCATATTGATACTGTTCATGGCCATTACCGCATAATGATGTTTATTGGCATGATCCAGAATTTTTTTCATTGAAGTTAACATAATACTTATTCCTCCATTTTACTTTTACGTCTACTGTACTTCGATATTAAAATCGAAATCTTCATCTTCTTTTATATTCGTATCCTGTTCATTTAAAGGTTTCTTAATAAATGCGTAAATCACACCGGTAAGTACAGAACCTATAATAAGAGCTATAATAAATACAAGAGGATTCTTCATCATGGGAACAACAAAGATTCCGCCTGCTGCTGCAGGGCTTTCACAACCAAATCCTACGGCAATTGCTCCGGCAACTGCGGAACCAATAACGGATGCTGGTATAAAACGCAGAGGGTCTGATGCTGCAAATGGCAAAACACCTTCTGTAATAAAGCATAATCCCATTGGAAATGCCGCTTTTCCAGCTTCCCGCTGGTCTGCACTAAACTTTTTCTTTGCAATGAGCGTAGAGATAAATGCCCCGATTGGCGGTGTCATACCACCAATAATTTTTGCTGCTGCCGGTCCCATAATCTTGTCTGCCAACAATGCATTTGCTGCCATAGAAGCTGTTTTATTCACAGGACCGCCTAAGTCAAATCCCATACAGAATCCAATAACACCACCAATTATGCCCTTCGCTCCACCATTTAATGTGATAATCCACGCCTGGAATTTTGTCATTAGGAACGACATTGGTATTGAGAACACACAAAGGAATATCATACCGCACACCAGAGTTGAAATAAGAGGAATCAGCATTACTGGCATAAGTCCCTGACACCATTTGGGAACTCTCCACTTTTTCATCCAGTTTATAAAGGAACCAATAATGAAGGACATCAGTAATCCGCCCAGAAAGCCCGCCTTAGACTGTGACGAACAATAACCGATAACCAGACCAGGCATAATTCCGGGACGTCCGGAGATTGAATACGCAACGCCCGCTGTCATGACTGCAACAGCAAAATCCATTGCAAATGTACCGATCTTATTTACACCCCACCAGAATCCCAGCCACGTAAACGGATTTAAATTACTAAAAGGGGTTGCCCCGGCCTCTACTGCATTACCAATATCATATCCTCCCAAAGCTTTAGCCAGTGCGCACAGCAAACCGCCTGCAACAACAAATGGTATCATGTAGGATATACCCGTCATAACATGACGCTGAATATTATTCTTTTTACTATTCATTTTTTTACCCTCTCCTTTTGCACTATCTCTCTAATTTTTCGTGTGTTTTCTTTATTACACCTTTCGCAGATTTCATAACAAGGCTGATGGGAATCTCAATCACCGGTTTCCCCTTAAAACGGTCTTTGGTAATTCCAATATCTGCAGCAATGATAACCACATCTGCTTCAGCTATGTCCTCAGGTGTAAGTGCATTCTCAATTCCGATAGATCCCTGGGTTTCTATCTTAATTTCATCCCCCATTTCCCTCGCTGCTCCCTCCAGCTTTTCTTTTGCAATGTAAGTATGAGCAATTCCTGCAATACATGCTGTTATTCCTACTATCTTCACTTTCCTGCCTCCTGTTCTCTCGTTTGTAATGATAATATCATCCTTTATTTAACCGGTGTAAAAGAACTTATGCCCTCAATTGTGGTAACTTTTTAGTAAAGCCTTAACCGGATTAACGCCTGTCATACTTTTTCCCCAATAAAAAAGAACCATCCTTCAGGACGGCCCTTTTATTTACAAACAGGTATTTACTTACTTAAGCACAGAAGCTTCTCCATCAGCGCCACACTACCCACATTGTAGCCGCTGCATGCATAAACTGCATTCAGCCCCGGTTTCGTGACAATTAAAAGTGGAAGCTTTTCAGGGTCTACATACATTTTACGAGCCAATGGCTCTACCCCCTCATCGAAATTAAAGTAACCCACCTTAATTTCGGGAATAGCTTTTAATACCTTTTGTAAGGTTCTATTATTTAATGAAAATTCTCCTTGCAGCAGAAAAATAATCTGGGCATTAAGCGTATTTAAGGAATCCTTTTGCTCCAGCATCTCGTTAAGAACGTGCTCGGTTGGCTCCTGCCCCTCAGATAAGACAGCCAGTATATTGGCCTTTTCCGCCATAAGTTCCGATGCAAAAACCGTATGATCGCCCACATGATCTTTCATGTTCACTTCAAAATCATTTATCACATAGTCAACCAGCATGTCCTCCATGCTTCCAGTCCTAAAGTGCATGGTGACCGCCTTACCTTCATTGGTTTTTAACTCAAATAGATATTCACTGGCATTTTGGTTTCCACTTGGGAGGCGGACGGAAGTAATAAGGCGGTATTCTCCAGGTGCTAAATCCAAGCTCAAAAAGCCTTCATTAAACTTTAACCCAGTATAATCCAAAGTTACAAACTGCCCCTCTTTTTTCATACCAATGGTCCAGGTCTGATAATAAACCGGCACAATGTCGGTATCTGCGTGTAATAGCAGTTTTCCCTTTTCTCCAGCCAGGTGTTTTGTTCCCTCTTCCGCTCCAGTCACAGATACAAAACCATCATTTTCATATATCTCCGCTTCCAGATTCACAGGGTTCACCCTGGCCGGAATTCCGAAACTACGGCAGATAGCAACAAATAATATTTTCTGACTGAGTGGATTGCCCTGTAAAAGCTTCAGGCTTCCAATGGGTGTTGAAAAAATTGTCTTGTAATCAAGCTTAGGTTCAAAACCTATGTTGTTCTTTATGTATTTCCAAATATCCCATGGGTTCCTCCGAAAATCTTCTTTCTCTTTTTCTCCGAAGAATTCATTGATAAACCCACGGTAATCCGTCATCTCTTCCAGCAATATTCTGGGACAGAGTATATACTTCCCATAAACCTCCAGTTTATCGCTTTCTTCCCAGGTCTTCCGGTACGGAGCCGCTCCCTTTAAATGACTTTCCAGGATGTCTGCGCTTGCATCCTTATAGTCCTTTACTGTCAGACTCTCCAGCATAATTTCCCGATCCGGGTTATTATCCCCATTCATAAACCTGTATATTTCATCAAAATTACCAGCCGATAACCGTAAAATATTATTCTTCTCCGGACTAGCAGAGACCTCTTCTCTGAAGTACTCTGCAATCCGATTTTCCCTCATCTGGTTTGCTTTGCTAATCCTGTCTCTGTTCTTTACTTTCTGCTCCTTTGTGAGTTGAAAGGCGTGCATCGGATAGTCCTTTGGAGCTCTGACATCCGTATCGACCCAAACGTCCCTCGAGGATTCCCCCTTTTCATCTCTCAGACACAGCACTGCATGATCTTCATCTTCTGGTGAAATCCATGCCTCACAGCTTAGTTTCCCTTTCCCTGCACGTACATGTATATCGCCCAGACCAATGGTAATCGTCACCTTACCCTGACTGTCCGTATATAAAGAAGCCACGCTGCAATATTCCGCCATATTAAGTATTTCTATAGAAACCAAAGCGTTTCCTACCGGATTACTCTCTTTATCAACCACCTGTATTTCATAAAGCCGGGTCCGGGCATAAGTGGCAGTTTCATTATAATAAACCAGTAAATCCTCCTGCCCAAGACACTCCGTCACCGTTTCACCTGAATAATCAGAAAAGGTTCTGGTATGCACCAGTAATGCCCTGGAAGAAGCATTGGTAAACCATCCCTTATTCAACACTTCCTCCGGCTCACAGGCGCCCAGAAAATGCCATTTTCCGTCCACGTATACTTCAACCCACGCATGATTGTCATCACAATGAGCCCATCTGGGTGTATATACCTGTCTTGCCGGTATGCCCACACTTCGGAAAGCCGTAACTGCAAAAGTGGATTCTTCTCCGCATCTGCCCTTTCCTGATTTATACACGGTTATAGGAGAGATCGTCCTGTTATCGGAGGACTCATAGGTTCCGTTTTCCGCACACCAGTAATTGATTTCCAGCACTGCATCTCTTACAGAAAGTCCTCTGACCCGGTCCATTAACTTATCATAAAAAAACTGACGGCAGTCTTCAATGTTTTCCGTATTGACCCTATAATATAATATATGATGTAAAAAGATATCTTCCGGAATCTCCCGGCACCATTCCATATGCTCATAAACCATAAGAGAATGCCTTACAAATCCCAGGAATACGTTAAAATCATATTCTCCGGCATCCCTTAGGGGCATGGTACCGTACAAAAATTTCATGAGCACCTGTTCTTCAAAACTACAGCCTTCCATGGCTTTCTCAACTTCCTCTTTTAAATCTTTTAAATAGGGAAGCCTGAGTTCATATTTTTCCTGGGCATACCTCTGCAAATGTTCTGTAAACATTACAAATTTTCCTCCGCGTAATCATCTCATTGTATTCTTCCATAAAGCCTTCATCAAACGATTAAAGGATAGTGACCCCGGCTGAATAAAGCCTTTTGCACGTAGCTTCATCTGGACTCGAATCAGTAATAATCCCATCGATGTCATCAAAATGGGCAAATTTATAGGAATCATTAAAATAAAATTTATCCTTTTCCATTACCAGATACTTATGCCTGCTGCTGGCAATGGCAGCTCTCTTTGTCAGCCCATCCTCTACCCCCAGAGTAGTAATGGAATTATCCGTAAGATCCAGTCCACAGGTTCCGATAAATGCCCGGTCGAAACTGTACTGTTTAATGATTTCAATGGCCGCCGCCCCCATAAAACCATTTACCGTGTGGTACATAATCCCTCCGGTTCCGATGGCAACGATACTTGGATTCACTGCCAGTGTCTGCATTATGTCAATCATATTTGTCACTACAGTTACCCGCTTATGAGATTTGGCAAGCAGATCCGCAACCATAATATTAGTCGTGGAAATATCCAGAAAAATGGTTTCATTCCCGCTTATGAGATCGAACGCTTTTTGGGCAATTAACATCTTTTTCTCAATATTGGTATCTCTTCGGTCAATTACATCCCGTTTCAATGGATAATCCTGGGATAACAAAGCTCCCCCGTAGGTTCTTTTCAGCTTTCCGGCATTTTCCAGGCTCTTTAAATCCTTTCTAATGCAATCCTCGGTCACCTGAAAAAGGGCACTTAAATCCTTTACCTTCACCATGCCTTCTGTCTGAAGAATCTGTAATATCCTGTCTAAACGTTCTTCCGTAAACATGCTTTTTCCTCCATTAATTTTTTTGCCCGGCGTATCTCTTCCTCCCTCGTGCGGAAGATATCGTATTCACCGATTCCCGGAATTCCCATGCTTACGTTCTCTTTCCGGTAAATCATCCCGCTGTCCACGATCTCCTTGCCTGACATATGAAAAATCCTGGCGCCTATCTCATCCATCAGACAGACCATTGTACTCACATTCACCCCGCTGCCAGCCATAATATCAATTTTGCCTGCTGCCTTACGGATCAGTTCCCCCAAAAGCTTTCTCCCCTCAAAGCAGGTATTCTGCTGCCCCGAGGTCAGAATGGTATCTGCTCCCGCCTCTATGGCTTCCTCAAGGCTTTTATAAGGGTCCCGGCACACATCGAAAGCACGGTGAAGAGTCAAACTTCCTTTCCCCACCTTTTCTTTCAGTACCTTCAACCGTTCCACATCAAGATTTCCATCTGGTTTTAAAAAGCCTGCCACGATACCATCTGCACCAAGCTCCCGAAACATCTGGGCATCCTCAGCAATCATCTGGAACTCATAATCTGTATACAAAAAGTCGCCATACCGGGGCCTTACCAGTACATTTATGGGAATATCACAGGCTTTGCGTATTTGCTTAAACTGGCTTACTCCAGGAGTAGTTCCTCCAATCACCAGATTCGCACAGAGCTCCAGCCTTTGGGCTCCTCCCCGTACTGCCGCTATTGCAGACTCCACAGAATCCACACAGACCTCCAAGATATAGTCTTTCATCATTTTCTCCTAACAATCTATTTTTCATTGCCATCCTGTTATTTCGCTTTATGGCATGCTGCAAAATGTCCCGGTCTCACTTCTTTCATCTCCGGTGCATTTTTACTGCAGAGTTCTTCCGCATAAGGGCATCGTCCGGCAAAGAGACACCCCTGTGTCAAACGGATGGGATCAGGAAGACTTCCTTCCAGCATGATCCGGTTCCGGTTCTTCTCCACATCCGGGTCAGGGATTGGAATTGCAGAAAGCAATGCCTGTGTATAAGGATGCACCGGATCATCAAACAAAGTCTCACTGTCCGCCAGTTCCACCATACTTCCCAGATACATAACGCCAATCCGGTCACTGATGTGTTTCACCATGGAAAGATCGTGGGCAATAAAGAGGTATGTAAGATTTCTCTTCTTTTGGAGCTCTTTCAGCAGATTAATTACCTGAGCCTGAATGGAAACATCAAGAGCGGATATGGGTTCATCACAGATTATAAACTCCGGATCAACAGCCAAGGCCCTGGCGATCCCCACTCTCTGCCGCTGTCCGCCAGAAAATTCATGAGGGAAACGGTTTGCATGCTCCTCAGAAAGCCCTACTGTTTCTAAAAGCTCAATCACCTTCTTTTTTCGTTCCTGTCCCTTAAAAATTCCGTGAGCGTCCATTCCCTCAGCAATAATATCCATTACCTTCATACGTGGATTTAAGGAAGCATAAGGATCCTGAAAAATCATCTGCATTTTCCTTGTAAATCTATGACGATCCGCCTGTGACAGGCTGTTATTAATTATCTGCCCATCATAAACAACCGTTCCTTCCGTGGGCTCATACAGCTGGATCACCGTCCGTCCAAAAGTAGACTTTCCGCATCCGCTCTCACCCACCAGCCCCAGCGTCTCTCCTTTATAAATATCCAGGCTGATATCTCTCACCGCTTTTAAGATCTGGTTTTTTCCCACATGAAAATACTTTTTCAAATGTTTTACTTCTAATAAAGGTTTCTTATCCGCCGACATTCTGATTTCCTCCTATTCCCTGAGAGCCTTGGCCCGCTCATCAAGCAGCCAGCAGCTCACATGATGGTTTTCGCCACAACGCATATCCTCAGGAGGATACTGCCTGCAGACCTCCATGGTCTTGGTACATCTGGCCGCAAATGGACAGCCTTTTGGCGGTTCCATCAAATCCGGAGGTGTTCCCGGAATTGCCGTCAGCTCACTGCCCTTTTCTGAAGCCTTTGGTATAGAGGCCAGAAGCCCTTTCGTGTACGGGTGAGCGGTTTTATAAAATAAATCTCTCACATCACCAGTTTCCACCAGCTGTCCTCCATACATAACAGCCACACGGTCTGCAATATTAGCCACAACACCTAAATTGTGAGTAATAATAATAATGGAAGTCTTAATTTTCTTCTGCAAATCCCTCATCAGGTCCAGAATCTGAGCCTGAATCGTCACATCCAGGGCTGTAGTAGGTTCATCGGCAATCAAAATCCTGGGATCACAAGCCAAAGCCACTGCAATCACAACCCTTTGTCTCATTCCTCCGGAAAGCTGATGAGGATACTGATCAAACCTGGCTTCCGGATTCGAAATACCAACCAGAGAGATGAGTTCAAGAGCACGGTCTTTCATCTGTGCCTTTGACATATCCTTCCTGTGTTCTTTTAAAACCTCCACGATCTGCTTACCAATGGTCATAGTCGGATTTAAAGAGGTCATAGGATCCTGAAATATCATGGAAATATCCGATCCTCTAACTGACTGCATCTGCCGTTCACTGTATTTTGCAAGATCCTTTCCTTCCAGGAGAATACTTCCTTCAACGATTTTTCCATTTTTAGGAAGCAGTCCCATAATACTTTTTACAGAAATAGATTTACCAGAACCAGATTCCCCTACGATGGCAAGAGTCTCCTGTTCATCCAGATGAAAGCTGACTCCCCGGACTGCTAAAACCGTACCGTGCTGTGTCTCTATCTGTACCCGTAACTGATTCACTTCTAATAATCTGCTCACTGACGATTCACCTACTTTCTCATTCTGGGGTCCAGTGCATCACGCAGACCATCACCAAGAATACTGAAACATACCATAATAAGCACAATCACGATGGCAGGGAAAATCAGTACATGGGGAAAATTACGAAGCACCTGGTATCCGTTATTGATCAAAACTCCCAGAGAAGCCTTTGGCTCCTGCATACCAATACCAATAAAGCTTAAAAACGCCTCTGTAAATATGGCAGAAGGAATCGTGAACATGGCATTAATAACAATCACCCCAACCGTATTGGGTATGAGATGTTTCCATATAATCCTGGAAGTACTTGTCCCCAAAACACGGGCAGCCAGCACAAACTCCTGGTTTTTCAGCTTCAAAATCTCCGCCCGGACCAGACGTGCCATGTTCACCCATCCGGTAATAGAAAGAGCCACCACAATGGTCCAAATGCCGGCCGGCATAATCATCATCAAAAGAATCACAATAATCAGATGGGGAATTCCCACCAGTATTTCAATGAACCTCTGCATAACTGCATCCACTTTTCCACCGATAAGAGCAGAAACCGCCCCATAAACCACTCCAACCGTCAGATCCAAAAAGGCCGCCACAAATGCAATCAGCAGGGATATACGGGTTCCCATCCAGGTTCTGACCCATAAATCCCGTCCGAACTGATCTGTTCCAAACAGATGTGCAGCCGAAGGAATCTGGTAAATAATATCATAATTCGTTTCTTTATAAGAATAAGCGGAAAACACCGGCGCCAGTAATGCCAAAAGCCCTATCGCTATTAAAGTAAACAAACTGGCAACCGCCGCTTTATTTTTTTTCAAGCGAAGCCACCCTTCCTGAAATGCGGTCAGATTGGGGTGGGCGATATGTTCCTTTTCGGATTCATCCACATGAACCCTTACAAATAACTCATCCATACTCACGCCTCCTTTCCTGCTGCCAGGCGTATTCTTGGATCAATCAGAGAATACGCGATGTCAACGATCAGTACCACAAAAATGTAGAAAGCGCTGTAAAAAATAGTGATTCCCATAATGGTTGAATAATCATTGGCCTTAATGCTGTCCACAAATAAGCTGCCGATACCCGGAATGGTATAGATATTTTCCACTGCCAGAGATCCAGTCAGAAGATTAACGACAATCGGTCCAAGAATCGTTACCACAGGAATAATGGAGTTTCTCACAGCATGCCGCATCAGTACTTTCATAGGGCTCAGACCCTTAGCCTTTGCAGTAACAATATAATCCTGTTCCAATACTTCCAACATTTCAGTCCTGATAAACCGCGCGACCATAGCCGTGGCAGAAAAGGACAGGGCAACAGAAGGGAGAACGGAGCACCTCCAGTCCGTCCAGAAGCCAACCGGAAGAATCCCCCATTTTAAAGCCACATAATACTGAAGCAAAGCCGCTGCGACAAAATTGGGAACAGAAACTCCCAGCACAGCCACAATCATGGTAAAGTAGTCAATTCCGCTGTTGTGTTTCCACGCAGCAATAATTCCCAGGACAAGCCCCAGTGCCAAACCGATCAATACCGCCTGAATTCCGATCAATGCCGACGGACCAATTCTTCCTCCTATTACAGTGGATACCTTCTGTCCCGTATAGGTAAAAGAAGTTCCGAAATCTCCATGAAGAATATTTCCCATATACTTTATATACTGTTTTGGCAGAGACTCGTTTAATCCATACTGTTCTAAAATAACATGCTGCTGCTGTGCAGACATCATATTAAAACGTTCCGCATCAAAAGGAGAGCCGGGCAGTTTTTTCATCAGAAAAAATGTCGCCGTTACAATGACCCATAATGTCAGCACCAGATAAATCAGACGCTTGCAGATATATTTTATCATGCCGTATCCTCCTTTGCATTCCTATTTTCATAAGATTCCAAAAAGAGCCGTCCTCCTCCAATATTGAAAAAGAAGGGGCGGCTCTTCTCATTTCCCGCATTCTAGCTGCCAGGGCAAACCTCTGCCCGCCGCGGATTATTCAAAGTAAGCGTACTTAAATTCTACATCTGGTCCGAACGGATGGTTAACCAGTCCTTTTACATTTGATTTAGTGAGTGTAGCAGATCCTCTGTGATACAAAGGAGCAACAATCACATCTTCATCAACCAGAAGTTTCTCCGCCTGCAGCAACATGTTCAGACGCTTCGCATCATCAGTCTCAACTCTTGCATCGTTGATCAGCTTATTGTAATTCTCATTCTGATAGGAACCGCGGTAAGGTGTACCATTGGTCCATAAATCAAGATAAGTCATGGCATCATCATAATCAGCGCCCCATGCAGTGGAAGCAAACATATAATTATCGTTATCCATTAATTCATTTCTGGCCTGAACCGTCTTCGTATCGATTGTAATATCAATACCTAAATTCTTATTTAACTCACTCTGTATGTAAGTAGCAACAGCTTTTGTCACAGAATCATCACGTACCAGAAGTGTGAGCTTGGGAGTCTCACCTAACTCCTTACATCCCTCTTCCCAATACTTTTTCGCTTCTTCTGCATTAAACGGGCATAAATTTCCGTTAAGCTCACGGAAGGTCTTACTTCCGTCACCATACATACCTTCTGCTACAAGACCGTTGCTGGAGGAAGAACCATCTGCCAGGATCACCTTAGCCAGAGTATCACGGTCAATCGCTGCGGAAACAGCCTTACGAATGTTTTTGTTTTTCATAACCGGATTGCTTAAAGAAAACTGAAGATATTCCGTTCTGAATTCGCTTTCCGACTTGAATTCCGGGTTATTCTGGTAAGCCGCCACATTGGAAGAATCCAGTGCAACCTGGCTCAGCTCATTTGCCAGATAAGCATTTAAAGCTGCCGAAGCATCTTTCATAACTCTTACCTGTGCATTTTCAATCTTAACGTTTGCAGCATCCCAGTACTTGTCATTCTTTTTAAGGGTAGCACCAACTGCCGGATCGTAACTGGTAATTGTATAAGGTCCGCAGTAAATCATGTTATCCGCACTTAAACCATACTGATCACCCTTTGAGGTAACATATGCCTCATTTAAAGGAAAGAACTGGCAGAGAACGGTTAAACGCGCAAAATAAGGAGTGGGCGCTTTAATGGTCACCTGGAATGTCTTATCGTCAACAGCTTTTACACCGACTTCCTCCGCACTAACTTTCCCCTCATTGTATTCAGTACCATTTACAATGTAATCTGTCATAATAAAGCTGTAGCCGTTAGTCGCATCTGCGCTCATCTGCTTTAACCAGGAGAACACGAAATCACTGGCTGTTAAAGGAGTTCCGTCGCTCCACTGCAAACCATCTCTTAAATGAAACGTGTATGTAAGTTTATCATCTGAAACATCATAACTTTTTGCAAGTGCAGGCTGGGCCTCATTTTTCTCATCAAGGCGAAGCAGACCCTCAAATGCGTTGTTATTTACCATGGAGGACTGGCTGTCAGAAGCTGCCCACTGAACCAGCGTCTTGATTTCTGCATTTGCATAAACGCTAAGTACCTGATTACCTGCTGCCGGAGCCGTGGTTTTGTCAGAAACAGATTCACTTGCACCTGCACTCTGGGAAGACTCACCAGCAGTTGTTCCACCGGTGCTTCCGGTAAATGCACAACCAGAAAGAGCTCCAATTACCAGACACGCAGCAGTACCCAATGCTAATACTCTTTTTTTCATATTTCCTCTCCTTTTGTATTGCTTTTATTGTTTCGTCTTAATTTATAGCAATTTGCCTATAAAATTATTTAAATTATACAGATCCTTAGTGGTTGTGTCAATACATTTTTTATTATTTTATCTTGTTTTAAATTGTTTCAATTCTTAACTAAAATACTTGTTTTTCAAAGTCTGAGCAATAAAAAAAGAGTTTCTGCTTTGCTTTCGCGGTGGAGAAACCCTTATATGAATTTAAGTTTAATCAAGCTATCATCCCACATGCTCTTTTTACATAGACTAACTATTTTTTGATATCGCATCCGTAATCAATTCTTTTGAAATATACATTGCCTTCAAACGATTTCTAAGAAGTGTGTGATGAGAGTTTCCTTCCGGGAATTTCTCCTGTGCCTTTTCGCATTTGCTTATTATGGAATTTATAGCACGAAGAGCTTCTGTCAGTTCTTCATTTGAGTATTTATTCATTATTTTTACTCCATTCTATTTTTATTTTATACAGTCCCATGTACAGTATTCCATTTTAACCAGACATCTACGCATATCATTATTTTATATTATAGCCAATCTTACGTCAGTTTACCAAACAGCTGGTTTCCCCCCATTTTATGTAAGAAATAATTGCTAACTTAATAAACCAATGCTATGATTACTACACCGGAACACAGAAAATATTATTAAGCAATAACTTGCAGAGTAATTTTAGTTTTTATAATTGCATAATTAAAGGAGAACATATGGGTTCAGATTTTGTTTTAAGCGGATCTATCAGCAAAGAAATCCTTAAGAGTATGAAAAAGTACTTATATCCACCTTCATTTATACGCTTTATTAATATTACAATAATTATATCTGGATTATTGTCTTTCCTCTTTCTTCTACTTAGGATTCAGCCTTTAACAATTCTATTTTTGATAGGGGCATTATTTATATATATCGAAAAGATACTCTGTAGAAAAGTATTTATTAAGAAATTTCTCAGAAGTATTAGCCCTGAACAAACCAGTTTTAATTATAAATTGCATTTTCGTAATGATTGTTTGACTATATCGCAAGAAAACGAAGAAAATGGCTTTGATATTAATTATTCAAATATCAGTCGGATAGCCGAGACGAAAAAATATATTGCATTATTTACTCATGAAAGTATGTGTCTTCCTATATATAAAACTTCATTTAATAGTGAAGAAAAATACGAGTGGTTGGTCTATATCATGGCAAAAAGCAATAAAATTCGATTGTATAATATACAATGAGGAGATCTTAAATGAATGATACGATTGAAGCAGTAGGTGTCTTTAATAAAGATGCTCTAAAAGAAGCAAGCAAGTATCTTATCCCACCTCTTGTTCGCCCTTTCATTACAATCGCAATTATTGTTTTTTATGCCAGTCGATCTATGAAACTATTCACAATTCTCCAATCATGTCATTCTTTTTTCTTTTTTTAGTTATTATTTTATATATGATATATCTCCATAGCCTTTCTACTATTGTTAATCAATATATGGGAATGATGAAACAATATATGCATATGGAAAATATAAATTATAAGATAAAATTTTTGGAAGATCACTTTTATTTAACCTTTACTCATGCAGAAAAGTGTATTACCATTCCTTATTCCGATATTGTTGAGGTTATTGAAACTAAAAATATATATCTTGTGAAGATAAAAACATATATCCCTGTTATTGTTACAAAAGACTCACTAAAATATCTTCCAGATAATGATTGGAAGAATTTTATAATAAATAAATGTATAACTGCCAGGAAAATAAAATTCAAAAAACAAGGAAAGAAAGGCTGCCTCAGATAAGGTAATACCTTTCTTTCTTCATTTTAGCAAGAGCGACAAATTATGAAAGCCAGCATAATCACACGCATATTGGGAGCCAGAATAAAATTATTTTTTTCCATAGGAGATATGCAACCCATAAAACTGAGTAAAAGTCAGCGATTCTCGATTTTGACATATAAACTCTGTAATATTATTTTGCTTTCTACAATAGTACTCTGCATCCTTTCTATCCATCCCATGATTCATAAACCGTTCAACCACAAGAGCTTGCTGTTCACTTGTCTTATACTCACAGAACTCATGGGCTTCAATAAATGCTGCTACCTCTTCAGCATAATCAGCATGTTCCGGTGAAATGAAGTTAACCTTATCACTCATTCTAATATCTATATCCCTTAGTCCAAGATCCCTCATCATCTTAGGAATTTTCAGAGCAACAGAATAATCTCTCCCCTGGCGTTTTAACTCTGTACTCCACATTTCTCTAAACCCCGGGTATTGGCACAAAAAATCATAATCCATGCCATGAATATCGAGACCCACATTTTCCAATTCTCTGTTAACCTCTGCACATACGACGAGACCTCCATCTTTTGTGAATGAAATCATCTTACTAAGAAATAAATGTGAATTATCAATGTGTCTTAATACTGCCTGTGAAATGACAAAATCATATTTTATTCCAGATTCATAGGTTAACACATTATCACATACAAACTGAACCTCAAACCCGTTAGTATGAAAGATGCCTCTCCCTTCATTAATAAGGTTCTCACTGTAATCAATACCTGTGTAAGTACTTCCTTTCGGCATAAGCGGCAGAAGCATAGTGCCTAAAAAACCATAACCACACCCACAATCCAAAATATGAATCGGGTCATTAATTTTCCATACCTTTTCGATTAAAAATTGCAAATAGTCTTTATTCCACAGAAATTTCCGTGTGCACCTCAAATATTTCAGACGCTTACTCCAGTAATCCTTAGTCCCAGCTTCACAAGGAATATAAGTCCGTGACGGTAACGGTTTTAATCCCAACAATTCATCAACTGAAACATCAAAGTATTGAGATAGTTGTGGTAAAAGCGTAATATCAGGGAAAGTGACGTTGGTTTCCCATTTGCTCACAGTCTGGTGTGCCACCCCCATAACAGTTGCCAATTCTTGTTGACTTATTCCTTTATTCTTTCTAAGTTCTGCAATCATAAGCTTCATACCTTACCCCCTGGACTTATTATCTTCATATTAACACGGAAATCTAATATTTAGAATAACGCATTATAAGAGTCTATTCACTTATGGAGTGAGAAAAATGTTTTAATCTCTTTGCATGAAATTACCATATCCGAAAATGAGGTGGGATTCTAAAATTATATCATTCTTACACCTCGTCCCAACCATTGACAAATTGCAGAAATAGCATAAAGTTTTCTACTTTGCTACCGCGGAGTAAAAAACCTTATGCTATTATATTACCGCTCAACTACAGAAGCTTTTTTAAGTGCTCATCCAGTTTAAAATTGCTTAATAATCATTTTTACCGCATTTTTTCTTCAAAGTACTCCTATAAAAAATCCGATTCAAATAATACAGAAATATCACTAATTAGCTCTATTAAGCTCTTCCTGAGATTTATGCATAATAACCGCCACATGTTCACTGACATAACATAAAAGTTCTTTACCATCTATCTGAACCGGGAATACGATATTGCTACTTTCATCCGTATAAAACTCAGAAAAATCACGACTGATAAAACTCATATTAATCGTCTCATTCGGATTAATGGTCCTCTCAACATAAAAGCTATACGTATCCGAATTATAGAGAGATAACGTAGTGGTTTTCTCATTGGTTTTTATATTGCAATTATTTTTAACTGTAACCGGTTTATTACTTATATTCTTTATACCTACAGAGACAACTTTACTATTTCCAACCTTCATTTCAGGAAGCCACGCTGCCAGAAACGTCACTCCGTCGTTGACATCATTGATGATTTCTCCGTTACGATCTGCCATACGTCCATCTGGTATTAATCCATTTACCAAAAGTACTCCTGAATCATTAAAATAGCGATCCTTTCCTTCTACGTTAACAATCCCAGTCTGCATATACCCATTTGAATCAAAGTGATAATTTTCGCCCGTCTCAGGGTCAGTAAACCAGTTATCTCTTAATACCGTACCATCATTGTACACATATTGCCATCCGGTGGAATCCTGCTTCCATTCATCAGCATAGCTCACAATGGAACCCAATACTGAAAATACCAAAGACACCATAACTATAAACTTTTTCATACATTTTCCTCCATTTATATTAATTAGATTTATTATATAATATAAATTAATAAGTTACAATTATTACCAAGTAAAAAACCTCTATATCCAGTAAGTAATAACCTTCGGAATAAACATAGTAGAAAAAAAGGTAAATAAGTACTTGACAAAACGCTTATTTGTAACTAAAATAGTTACAGAAGGAGGTGCTTATGTATTCAACTAAATTATCAGTAAGCATTCATATAATGAGTGTGATTGTACTGATGGAGGGACAGCCTGTCACATCTGAGTACATCGCTTCCAGCATTAACACCAACCCCGCCCTTGTCAGACGTTTAATGAGTCGTTTAAAGAAGGCAAAGCTAATTAAAACGAGCACGAAACTTGGTGTAACAGGTCTTGCCAGAGAGGCAAAAGATATTTCACTTCTGGATATCTTTTTTGCAACAGAAGACCATCAGGATTTGTTTAGCATTCATAGCAACACCAATCCAGACTGTCCTGTGGGGGCAAAGATAGAAGTCACATTGAAACATTTATACGACAACATACAAACAGCAACAGAAGAAAAATTGTCTGACTTCAGCCTGGCTGACATTATAAAAGAATTTATATAAATCAACTATGACTCATTTCATTAAAATCTGAGCCTGTAAGAAAAAGAAAGGATGTGTGTAACGATGAAAATTGCAATAATTGGTGCAACCGGTATGGCCGGCACTGCACTCTACAAAGAAAGTGTTTTACGCGGACACGAAGTAACTGCAATTGTCCGGCATAAGGATAAGGCAGTATCTTCGTTCGGGAACGGAGTAAACGTAATTGATAAAGATGTATTTGATTTAACAAAATCAGATCTGGAGGGCTTCGATGTCATTATAAATGCCTTTGCAACAGCTCCCGCTAAAGCTTATTTACATCTGGATCTGGCTGCAAAGCTTATTAACTTTTTCCGTGAAACCGAAAAGCCCAGACTGTTTTTTATTCTCGGTGCAGCCAGCCTGTTGGATGAAAACGACAACCTGTTTCTAGACACTTTGAAGACCTTACCTGACGTTGCCTCTTGGATTTCCATTCCAGTAGAGGCATATAAAACCCTTAATTTTTTAAGAAGCATTGAAAATGTGAACTGGGTAGGTGTATCCCCATCGGCTGAATTTATTGCAGGAGAAGCCACGGTACCCGTTTTAGGAAAGGATCATTTGCTAACCTCCTCCAAAGGCGAGTCAGTCGTAACAAGCGGAACCATGGCTGTTGCCATTCTGAATGAAGTAGAAGATCCACATTTTATTCGTACCAGATTTACTGTATGTAATCAATAAATAGAAATCAAATTTGAAATGGAGGTATATTTTATGAGTAAGACAATTGGAATTATTAATGGTAGTTTAAGAAAGAATTCATTTTCCGGAAGCATTGCAGACTATGTGAAAGATCACGGACCGGAAGGTTATGTGTTCAAAATTATCGATATCGGAAAACTTCCGCTTTATAATCAGGATTATGATAGTGATGATCTGAATGAATACACTGTATTTCGAAATGAAGTAAAGAATTTAGACGCCGTACTGTTCATTACACCAGAGCATAACCGCTCTATTCCCGCAGCTCTGAAAAACGCACTTGACATCGGTTCCAGACCTTATGGCGAAAATGTCTGGAGCGGCAAGCCAGGTGCTGTAATCAGCCAGTCACCAGGTGGCATAGGCGGTTTTGGTGCAAATCATCATTTACGACAGGTACTGGCTTTTCTAAATGTTTTAACCCTTGCTCAACCTGAAGCGTATATTGGCTCTTTCCATACACTGATTGATGAAAATGGGGAGATAAATAACGAAGGTACCAAAGAGTTTTTGAACGGTTTTTTAGCTGCTTTCGCTGCTTGGATTGAAAAACTAGCTTAAATTATACAGGAGGGAAACAGCTATGGCTGTTTCCCTCTGTTGCTGTTTAATTGTAGGCGTGCTTACGATATTTTTGTACAAAAAGTAGGTAGTCTCATTATACAATCCAACAAAAAGCATTGATTTTTAAATTGCCGCAATAGGCGTGTACTGCAACATATACTGCCTACTGCATCAGTCCGATCACATAGCTTATTAACCATAACAATATTAGTATGGATAGGCTAAGTTACATTGCAGCTGATATAAATTTAATCATAAATAGCCGATTGCTTATTTTTTAATTCAATGCTATGATAATTAAACCAGAACACATGATCACTGTAAATATTTGCGCAAAAACTAATAATCATGACTTTCTTTTATAAAGCACAATCTTGTCTAATATATGCTCAAAATAAAAATCCGATACTATAACAGTTGCTTTTAATATTATCAATTTCATATAATTAATAGGAAAGGAGATAAATGGAACCTGCTTTTGTTGTAAGAGTATCAATAAATAAAAAAATACTAAAAAGTTTTGAGAAATATCTATTGAGACCATCATTTAATCTATTTATCAATATTGTCGTATTAATATGTGTATCACTGGCAATTTGCCTTTTTTTGCTTAGGTTCAATTCTCTTGCTAATATTTTATTGATAGGCGCTTTGTTCATATATATTGAAAAGATACTTGGAAGAAAAATAATTATAAAAAAACTGGTTATTGCAATAAACTTTGAACAAAAATACATATTAAAATTTTATGATGATTATATGACTATTTCCAAAGAATTAGAAGAATCCGGTTTTAACATAGATTACTCAAATATAAGTCGTATTACTGAGACAAAGAAATATGTAGTGCTATTCACTGGTGAAAACATGTGTTTTCCCGTTCATAAAACGTTTTATAATGATAATGAAAAATATGAATGGTTGGATTATATAGTAGATAAAAACAAGAAAATCAAGTTATACAATATACAGTGAGGAGTATTCTCATATGGAGTATTCGTTTGAAGCGATAGGCGTATCAAATAAGGAAACGATAATGGAAATTAAAAAATATTTGCTTCCAGGATTTATTCACTCCATGACGATAATGATAATTAGTATTTTTTTATTTATATCTGTATATGAGATGCTTCATACGTCAACATTTATGTCGATCTTTTTTATTCTCTTAGCTTTATTGTTGTATTCATTATATCGCTACTTCCTAATTTCGCTTGTTAATCACTATATGCAAAGTATGAAAGGGTATATGCATACAGACAACTTAGTTTATCATCTTAGTTTTGATGACGAGTACCTTAGTGTATCAATTTATGAAGCAGACATCTATACTCGAATTCCATATTCTAATTTTATCAAAATAATTGAAACAAAAAATCTTTACCTTATGAAAACTAATGCTGGAAATACTATAATAATAACAAAACAATCATTATCTAATGTATCAAAAGAAGACTGGAAAATTTTTTTAAGAAAGAAATGCACTAATGTCAAAAAAATTAAGCTAATGCGCTAAAAGTAAAGAAAGGCCGTTTTCACTGAAGTGTGAAAACAACCTTACTTTTTTATCTATTTAAAAGTAACTTAAGCTAGTTTACTTAATACTTTTTCAATAAAAATACCAATTTCTACGGCTCCTGTAGCGCCTGCAGCGGCTGCACCTAGCTCCCACGCAATAACAGCAGCAATAACTACCAATAATGCGACTTCAACTATTTCTATTTCTGCCCTGTGTTCTTCAACAAATGCAAAGACAGGTTCAAATATAGTAGGATCTCCTCCATTGAAAATCTTCACACAATATGTAAATTTGAAAACAAATTCCACTGGTGGAAAACCATCTTTTACCCTAACTTCTTTTTTAATTGAATATGTTACATATACCCAGTTTCCCGTCTCGTCACTTCTTAATGCCGATTCAAGTACAGAAGAACCTATTTCTACAGATGAATTTATATCAAATACGATATCAAGAATGCTTTGAGCCTCTTCAAAACCCTCTAAGGTAACTGAAATCATATCACCAATATCTATTTGACCTGATAATGCCCGCCCGTTGGTAATATCACACATTACAGAACCTGGATTATTAGCACTATTATCAAAAATTGTTGTCTCTGAGCTTGCTTCAACAATAATCTTACCATCCGGCAAAACAGGAATTTCAACAGCTTGATTCAATTTGATTTTATCAGACGGAAGTACAACATAACACACATCTAAAAACTCCCTATAATAATCCAAAAGTACGTTTTCTATTTCCTTAGCTGTGGGTGGTGTAAGGACCTCTATTGGCTCTCCGCCTTTACTGCCATATCCATCTATAGTTGAATGATTACGGCTATACGTACATTGCTGCACACGGTCTAAGCTAGTATTACCTTTGATTGTTGTAATATACTTTTCGTCACCGTCAATTACAATGCCTGTATGGGCCACCCTTCCAAGTTCATTATTATAGAAGAAAATAATATCTCCACGTTTTGGAATATATCCACTATTACGCTTATAATATTTGTTTCTTTCTTTATACCATGTCATTCCTGATGGACACCATGCAT
Organism: Lacrimispora sp.; assembly: GCF_031982545.1. Lineage (GTDB taxonomy): Bacteria > Bacillota > Clostridia > Lachnospirales > Lachnospiraceae > Lacrimispora. The sequence goes on along the minus strand of NZ_DALYXB010000014.1, from coordinate 1,396 downwards.
ACTGCGGAACCAACTCATCTATGACACCAGCCTGAAAGGCGCAATAGGAAACGAACATTGCACACCAAGAACTGCCATTCATACCATACCACTGGCCATAAAATCTATCATGAAAATTAGAACAAATCCAATATAGAATTAGAGCCCTTACACCACCTAATAGGTGGCGTAAATGAAAAGTAAATCTAAAAACGAGTTGATTTATCCCCCTGCCCATGACACATTATCGCTAGATGGAATTGCAGAATTATATAAATCAATGCAAAAAGAAATAGAATTAAAAGAGGTCTGTAACTTAGAATTAATTAAAATACGTCCTAATTATGGCAGAAATTATATTTACATCAACAGGAAACAATTTATTGGAAGTGACCGGACAGACCTGATAAACAAACTATATGATTACTTTTCTACGGAACATCTCTAGAGGGGCTATACCCGAACTGGCTTAGATGGAGGAGGGATTGTACTCACGTAAGTAATAAGACCATTAAAGAAAATATTTTTTTATGGAATGCTTATTTTAAAGACAAGTCCATTGTTAAAATACCTATTAAGGATCTGAACGCTACGGAGTTTATAAAATTCTTTCGTGCTATGTTGAAAGCAGAGTCTATGACCAGAAAGCGTTTTAACGACGCAAAAAGTGTTATAAATGGATTATTTTACTACGCTATTGAAATCGGAAGAGTGAATCATAACCCCATCAAAGAAATAAACTTTCGTCAATTCCAATTTAAACATGTTAATGGAAAAAAAAAGATTTTTACCTTAGCTGAAAGACAACTGCTATTGGATTATCTGGAACCTATAAACGATATATTTAGTCTTGCTGTTTAACTGTATTTTTACCTTATATGCCGTAGTGCTGAACTTCGTGCTTTACGTTGGACAGATATAGAGGACAATATCATTAAAATCCAAACGCAACTTTTAGATGACCAAACCATGAATGATGATCTTTCCTTTAACCCCCGTACATACGAAAATGTCACTCATATAAAAGGAAATACTGACTATGGTTATCGTTATATGCCATTGACAGATGGGGCAAAACAAGTGCTGAAACGTATTAAGGATGTCAACCCAAACGGTGAATTTATCTTAATGAGAGATAGTGAACAGCTAACCACTATTACATTTAACAGGCATTTAAAGGCTTATTGTGAAGCAGTTGGTATTGAACCTAGAACCAGTCATAAAATTCGCTTTACGGTAGCTTCATTACTTTATAAGAATGGAGTTCCAACAACTACCCTACAACGCTTGTTAGGACATTCCACCTTGGCTATGACACTTCACTATCTTAGAGATATCACACCAGAAGAAGAAGATACTTTCGTAAGCGCTTAATAAAACAGTGCCTTATATAATGATTAAGATCCATGTCATAATT